>NZ_OZ075067.1:2400000-3085801 GCF_964186585.1 Microbacterium sp. MM2322 | reverse complement strand
GACCCTCCCGGGGTGTGGACAATGGTGTGTACAGGACTGTGCACAGCCTGTGGATAAGTATCCGGATCACGCTAGTCATCGGCGCTCCGCAAGGCAAAACCCACTGTAGAACCGGCCCGCGTGTCGTCGCCAGCGCGATTCCGGCGTCGGTGGATAATGGCCGGTCGGCATCCCGGTTTGGGATCTCGGGAATCTCGACGTATCCTAGGTCGGTTGACTTGTGCCTCCCGGCGCGAGTCCCCCATGTACCTGTGTCCCCGGCCGAGCATTCGGGTGACCCCGCCCATCCGGAGTGATCTTCATGAGCAAGCGCACGTTCCAGCCCAACAACCGCCGCCGCGCCAAGAAGCACGGTTTCCGTGCCCGTATGCACACCCGCGCCGGCCGCGCCATCCTTTCGGCTCGTCGCGCCAAGGGGCGCACCGAGCTCTCGGCCTGACACCACACGGTGCTGGCGCGCGGGAACCGAATCACGCGCGGGGCGGACTACCGTTCCGTCGTCCGCGGAGGTTCTCGGTGCGCCGCAGCGCACAGCGTGACCCATGTGGTCAGCACGTCTGAGCAGCGCCCCCCACGCTTCGGCTTCATTGTGAGCAAGCAAGTGGGGGGCGCTGTCGTGCGCAACACCGTCCGTCGTCGGCTCAAGGCGATCTGCGCAGAAGCCCTCCCGGACGTCCGGGTCGGAGCCGATGTCGTGATCCGCGCACTGCCGGCTGCGGCATCCGCTGACTTCGCAACGCTGCGCGCAGAGGTCGTCCGCTGTCTCGAGCGGAAGGCTGCCGCGTGAGTTCCGCACCGCTTCCCTCGTATACACGGGGAGATGCCGTGGCGGATGCCGCGTCACTGCCGGCAGCGATCGCACTTCTCCCCCGCAACGCTGTCATCGGCCTCCTGCACGGATACCGGGCCACCATCTCCCAGGTGTACGGCGATGTGTGCAAGTACTATCCCTCGTGTTCGGCCTACGCGCTCGGCGCGGTGCAGCAGCACGGTGTGATCAAGGGGTCGGCACTCGCAGCCACCCGACTCGCCCGATGCCACCCGTGGGCAGCGGGAGGCATCGATGATGTCCCCCCTCACGCGCACTTCCGGCACGACCTGACTTCGCACGGCTTCGTCGTGCCCCGCAGAAAGGACTGATCCTTGGTGGATCTCTTCGCCGCCGCGGCGACCCTGCCGCCGCTTCCGAACCCGACGACCCCGCGTCCGGGTGGTACGGACTTCTTCAGCGTCATCCTCTGGCCGTTCAAGTTCGTCGTCGAGGCGATCCTCGTCTTCTGGCACTGGATCTTCACGTCCATCGGACTGCAGCCGGATGCCGGTCTGACCTGGGTTTTGTCGATCATCGGACTCGTCATCGTGGTGCGCGCCGCACTGATCCCGCTGTTCGTGCGGCAGATCAAGAGCCAGCGCAAGATGATGGAACTCGCGCCGGAGATGCGCAAGATCCAGGAACGCTACCGCGGCAAGCGCGATCAGCTCTCTCGCGAGGCCATGAGCCGCGAGACCATGGCGATGTACAAGAAGCACGGCACGTCGCCGCTGTCGAGCTGTCTTCCTCTCCTCGTGCAGATGCCGATCCTGCTGGGCATGTTCTACACACTCAGTGAGGTCAAGCGCCACGCGGAGTGGGGCATCGGCGGCACCGGGCTTCTGAACCCCGTCCTGACCCGCGAGTTCTACAACGCGGAGTTGTTCGGTGTCGCGCCGCTGCACGTCAACATGATCGAGGCGATCAACACGAATCAGACCGCCACGGTCGTGATCCTCGTGATCCTCGTGATCCTCATGATCGTGTCGCAGTTCTTCACGCAGCTGCAGATCATCTCGAAGAACCTCTCCCCCGAGGCCAAGACCGGCCAGGCGTATCAGATGCAGCGCATCATGCTCTACGTCCTGCCCCTCGCGTTCATCTTCTCGGGTGTCTTCTTCCCGCTCGGCGTCGTCATGTACTGGTTCACCTCGAACATCTGGACCATGGTCCAGCAGTTCATCGTCATCCGTAACCTGCCCACCCCCGGCTCCGAGGCGGCCAAGGCCCGCGAGGAGCGCCTCGCCAAGAAGGGCAAGGCACTCGACTCGAGTGGCAAGGTGATCCCGATGGCGAAGTACGAGGCGGAGCAGCAGCGCCTGGTCGAAGAGGCCGAACGCGCCAAGGCGGAAGCCCCCAAGCGGCAGCAGCCGGTCGGTAAGAACCGTGCGAAGAAGCAGGCTCAGAAGGGCAAGCAGGACGGCACGTCCTGACGAGGACTGAAGGATTCACTCATGACGACCACTGAACAGAACCCCAGCGCACGCCCGGCGCCGACTGTCGATGAACTCGAGCAGGAAGGCGACATCGCCGCGGACTTCGTCGAGGGAATCCTCGACATCGCCGACATCGATGGCGACCTCACCCTCGACGTGCGCGCCGGCCGCGCCTACGTCTCCGTGGAGAACGAGCGGCCCGATGCTCTCGCACTGCTCGCCGACCCCGACACCGTGCAGGCGCTCCAGGAACTGACTCGCATCGCCGTGCAGACCAAGACGGGGCGGTTCTCCCGCCTCATCCTGGACGTCGGTGGATCGCGCGACGCGCGACGCGGCCAGCTGCAGAAGCTCGTCGAGCGTGCGGTGGAGCGGCTCGACGAGGGTGCCTCACAGGCATCCCTTCCTCCGATGTCGAGCTACGAACGCAAGCTCATCCATGACATCGCGGCTGAGCACGGCCTCGTGTCGGAGTCATACGGTGAGGGTGCTGACCGCCACACGGTTCTTCGACGTGGCTGACGTTTCACGTGAAACACCCGAGTCCGAACCGGATGCCGCATCGGCTGTTTTCGGCGATCGGATCGACCTCGCACGTCGCTTCACCGATGCGCTGATCGCGCAGGGCGAGGAGCGTGGGCTCATCGGGCCACTCGAACTCCCCCGCATCTGGACCCGTCACATCCTGAACAGTGCTGTGGCGGCCCCGCTGTTCACGGCCGGTTCACGCGTCGGTGACATCGGGTCCGGGGCCGGCCTTCCAGGTCTTGTGCTCGCTATCGCGCGTCCTGACGTGCGCTGGGTGCTGATCGAGCCGATGGAGCGTCGTGTCGCCTGGCTGACGGAGCAGACCGACGAGCTCGGCCTCGACAACGTCCAGATCGTGCGTGCTCGCGGCGAGGAATGGGCTGAGGGCTCGGTCCTGGATGCCGTGACCGCGCGGGCCGTCAGCGCATTCCGCACGCTCATCCCGATCACGGCGCCGCTGGTGCGTAACGGCGGCGAGCTGATTCTCCTCAAGGGAGCGAACGCAGCCAATGAGATCACCGCTGCGCAGAAAGTGATCCGTACCTTCCGCCTCACGCACGTTCGTGTCGAACCGGTAGGTGACGGCGTGATCGACGAACCCACGCGCGTCATCCGCGCCGTCGTTCGCTAGCGCGGGCTGCCGGTGTTTCACGTGAAACAGGGTGTGCGCCACGACCGTCGATTGCTGCACTGTTTCACGTGAAACGGCGCGGGTGCCCTCGACATGGTGTTTCACGTGAAACTACGTGACGAATCGGGTCTGGGGGAGGCCTCGACTACAGTGAGATGGTCCTCGACACGACAGGAGTAACAGGTGCCGGATTCGGAGAACACGACCTCTCCCGCACCCTTCTCATTCGACGACAGTCCGATCGCTCGGGAACTTGCCGATCTGACCTCGCGTCGGAAGGCACTGGCGGGTGTGCAGGTCGAATTCGACGGTACGACTCGTGTGGTGACGGTGTCGAACCAGAAGGGCGGCGTGGGGAAGACGACCACGACGGTCAACCTCGCCGCAGGTCTCGCCTCGATCGGCGCCCGGGTGTTGGTGATCGACCTGGACCCACAGGGCAACGCGTCCACCGCGCTCGGCATCCCTCACAGTGCGGAGGTTGCCAGCATCTACGACGTCCTCATCGACGAAGAGCCGCTGGCTGACATCATTCAGACCAGCCCGGAGTCGGAGAACCTGCTCTGTGCGCCCTCCACGATCCATCTGGCCGGCGCGGAGATCGAGTTGGTGTCGCGAGTTGCGCGGGAACACCGGCTGAGGACCGCTCTGGACACGTATCTGAGCGAAAATCACGTCGATTTCGTGTTCATCGACTGCCCGCCGTCGCTGGGACTGCTCACCATCAACGCCTTCACGGCGGCGACCGAGGTCCTGATCCCCATCCAGTGCGAGTATTACGCGCTCGAAGGCCTGAGTCAGTTGCTCGGAAGCGTGACGATGATCCAGAAGCACCTCAACACGTCGCTGCACCTGTCGACGATCCTGCTGACGATGTACGACGGTCGAACGCGACTGGCCCAACAGGTGGCCGACGAGGTCCGCACCCACTTCCCCGAACGCGTGTTGACCACGGTCATCCCCCGTTCGGTCCGCGTCTCGGAGGCGCCGAGCTTCGGTCAGACCGTTATCGCGTACGACGGGCAGTCCGCTGGCGCGGTCGCGTATCGCGAGGCGGCGGTCGAGATCGTGCGGCGCGGTCACGAGCAGAAAACAGAAGAAGGAGCCCACTGATGGCGAAGCGAACCGGACTGGGCCGGGGCATCGGTGCCCTCATCCCCACGCAGGACACGTCGGAAGCACGTCCTGTCGATGTGTTCTTCCCCGGCGCATCTTTGTCGGAGGGTTCACCGGACGCGATGGAGTCCGCGGATGCCGCGGCCGCCGCATTCGCGTCGGCAGAGGACGATCTCGTTGCTGTGCCCGGTACCCGCCTGATCGAGATCGATCCGAACAGCATCGTGCCCAACCCGCGTCAGCCGCGGTCGAACTTCGACGCGGATGACCTCGCCGAGCTCGTCCACAGCGTGCGGGAGTTCGGTGTCCTCCAGCCCGTCGTCGTGCGCCGCAATGACGAGGGCGAGTTCGAGCTCATCATGGGTGAGCGACGCACCCGCGCTGCGCGCGAAGCGGGTCTCACCGCGATCCCCGCCGTTCTGCGCGAGACGGAGGATGAGCACCTCCTGCGGGACGCGCTGCTGGAGAACCTCCACCGCTCGCAGCTGAACCCGCTCGAAGAGGCGTCGGCCTACCAGCAGCTGCTCGAGGACTTCGGAATCACGCAGGAGGAGCTCGCAACGCGGATCGGACGCTCGCGTCCTCAGATCAGCAACACGATCCGTCTGCTGAAGCTGCCGGTGCCCGTGCAGCAGCGCGTGGCCGCCGGCGTGCTCAGCGCGGGCCACGCACGAGCGATCCTGTCGGTCGACGACGTCGACACCATGCAGCGGCTCGCGGACAAGATCGTCAACGAAGATCTCTCCGTGCGCGCAGCGGAGGCCGCGGCCAAGACGATCGGCAACCGGGTGCGTCCGCTGCCGAAGGCGGGGACGCGTCGTGCGCATCTCGACGACGTGGCGGAACGGCTGGGGGACCGCCTGAACACCAAAGTCAAGATCGCTCTCACTGCTCGTAAAGGCCAGATCAGCATTGATTTCGCGACGATCCAGGATCTCAATCGCATCCTGGCAGAACTGGGCGAAACGGAGTTCGGCGCGTCCTGAATCCCGGTCGCTCCGACCCTGAACACAGGGTCCCCGCGTAGGCTTGTGGGGTGAGTGATCGTCCCAATCTCCCCCGTCGCGCCAGCCTTGAAGTGCTGCGGGCCGAGGCGTCGGATGAGCTCGCAGTGATCGTCGAGGAGCGCGTGCTTCAGGGTGAAGACCCCTGGGCATTCATGGAAGACCTGCCGACGGTCGACGAGCTCGTGGTCCTGACGTTGCGGGCAGAGAACATCGCTGCTGACGGCGGAAAGCGGCCGAACGAAGCGCGGAACTATCGAGTGCTGCGCCAGATAGCTCTGGATTACCCCGCCCTGAGTGCGGCGGTGTGGCGACTTCTCGGTAGCGAACCGCATCGCGCCTGGGACGTGTCGGTCCGCGCCTCCTGACTGTTCCACGTGAAACATCGTCGTTCACACACCGGCGTTACGGTCCACACGTGTCTTCATCGATCCAGAGTGCGTCCCTCGACATCCGCTCCCACAGCGGACCGACGGGGGAGGCTGTCGAGGGCGCGCTGAAGGAACGGCGCATTCCGGCGGTGATCGGCACCGCGAACGGAAGACTCGTGGTTCGCGTCGCACTCGACGAAACCGGCGGGCTCGTGGTCGCTCGGGAGGACGGTGGGGTCACCACGACGGTTGCGGAGACGATGCTGACGTCGCTGGCCGCGGAGTGGCGGGCGGACGTCACGCTGGAGAACCCGGTCTTCTTCGCCTCGGCATCCTTTCGTGAGGAGGCGCTTCCGCAGGCAGAGATCGGTCGTCCCGTGCCGCGCGCCGTCTATGTCATCGGCGGTGCGGTTCCGATCGACCCAGTGCGCCGACAGGACATCGCGGCGCAGTTGGAAGCATCCATCAGCGTGGTCCCGGCCGGCGACGTCCACCTTCTGCAGTCTCGGGGGGACGTTCAGGAGTACTGGCTGCCCGCACAGAGACCCGTCGTTGCGGTGAAGGCGGACGGGGATGCGCTCACCATCGAGGTCTACAGCCGTGCGGCTCTCGAATCTGTCGATGCCAGGGTTTCGATGCGCGGCATCCCGGATCTCACACTCTGGTGGCAGGCGCGGTGGCGGCCGGTGCTCTCGGCAGGGGGCGAGGTCGGCGAGGTGGAGCGGATGCTGGGTCGCGCCCAGCTGATACCCACAACGCTCCTGAGCGGTGAGGAGAACATGCGGACCGCGCTGGGGGAGCTCGGGACGGATCTGGATGCCGTGGAGCGCCTCCTCGGTCAGCCGAACGACGATCATCTCGTCGATGTGGTCGTCGCGACGCTCGGGCTGCCGGTCGACACCGCTGACCTCGTGCGTGGACGGATCACGATCGACGACCTACCGGGTTCGCAGCACATCGAGCGGACGGCGGCGGGGCGCGTCGTGTGGGAACAGCTCCACCGACGCGGCGACATGCGCCGGTCGCTGGGCTGGTGGCGGCGGCTTTTCCGCAGGTGAAGGGCCGAAACGACGAAGGACCCGGCGACAGCAGTCGCGCGGGTCCTTCGTGAGAGGGGGTCTCAGCCGATGTAGTCGGCGAGGTCCTGCTGGAGGGCGAACTTCGGCTTCGCACCGATGATCGTCTTCTCGACCTCACCCTTGTTGAAGACCTTCATCGCCGGGATCGAGGTGATCTGGTACTGCATGGCGAGCTGCGGGTTCTCGTCGACGTTGAGCTTCAGAACCGTGATCTTCTCGGGGTTCTCGGTCTGGATCTCGTCGAGGATGGGCCCGACCATGCGACAGGGTCCGCACCACTCGGCCCAGAAGTCCACCAGAACGGGGCCTTCGGCGTCGATGACGTCCTGCTGCCAGGTGCTCTCGCTCGTTGCCTTGGCGGTCATATGTCTGTCTCCTTAGTGGTCGACACGATCGTGTCTATGAGGGGAAAACGCGGCGGATGCCGGAATTGTTCCGCGGTCAGGCCGGGGTCGGCAGGCCGTCGATGATCGAGGCGTCCTCGGCAGGGGCCCCGGCGTCACCGCGGGCGGCGAGGTAATGCTCGAGGTCGAGGGCGGCGACCGTACCGCTGCCGGCGGCGGTGACCGCCTGGCGGTAGGTCGGGTCGATGACGTCGCCCGCGGCGAAGACACCGGCGACCGACGTCTTCGAGGTGCGGCCGTCGACCCAGACCGTGCCGTGCTCGGTGATGTCGAGGACGTTGTGCACGAGGTGGGTGCGGGGGTCGTAGCCGATGGCGACGAACACGCCGTCGAGGGCCAGGTCGCGCTCGGAGCCGTCGACGGTGTCACGGAGGCGCACGCCGGTCACGGCATCCTCACCCAGCACGTCGATGACCTCGCTGTTCCAGACGAACTCGATCTTCTCGTTCGCCTTCGCGCGGTCCTGCATGATCTTCGAGGCGCGGAGCTCGCCGCGACGGTGGATCACGTAGACCTTCGAGGCGAACTTGGTGAGGAACGTCGCTTCTTCCATCGCGGAGTCGCCGCCGCCGACGACGGCGATGACCTTCTCGCGGAAGAAGAAGCCGTCGCACGTCGCGCAGTACGAGACGCCGCGGCCCGACAGACGGGTCTCGCCCTCGATGCCGATCTTGCGGGGAGCGGAGCCGGTGGCGAAGACGATCGCCTCAGCCTCGTGGGTCTCGCCGCGTCCGAGGGTGACGCTCTTGATGTCGCCGGAGACGTCGAGCGAGACGACGTCGTCGTAGACGACCTCGGCGCCGAACTTCTCGGCCTGCTCCTGCATCTTGGCCATGAGGTCCGGGCCCATGACACCCTCGGGGAACCCGGGGAAGTTCTCGACCTCGGTGGTGTTCATCAGCTCACCGCCGGCCTCGACCGAACTCGCCACCACGAGGGGCGACAGGTTCGCGCGGGCAGCGTAGATGGCCGCGGTGTACCCCGCGGGGCCCGAGCCGATGATGATGACCTTGCGCACGATGAATCCCTTCTCAATCGGGGCGAATACCCTCGCCCCGACACGTCCAACCAATGCTAGCCGTGTGGCATTCCACGCCGCCTGGGCGCGGCGGGTGTCTCAGCGACCGGGGAGGAACCGGCGAAGCGCCCGGCCCGCGATGGCGAGCTCCGGGGTGCGGAATGCGGCGAGGATCGCGGCGTAGACGACGAGGGTGGTGCCGCCGATGAGTGCGGCGCCGACGAAGCCAGGCAGGCGCTCGGACACCGCCCACCCGTCCACGCCGCCGAAGAGGGCGAAGACGCCCCATCCGGCGGCGGCGGCAGGGATGGCCGCAAGGAGGAAGCGAAGGATGCCGCGGAACGCGCCGCCGAGCCCGAGGGGCCCGATCTTGCGGCGTAGGAGCGTGATCGCGAGCGCGAACTGCACGATGTTGGCGACCGACTGCCCCAGGGCGATCGCCACAGCCAACCACTCCCGGGAAAGGACCCCCGCGCCCAGGAGAACGGATGCGGTCAGTGCCGTGGCGATCACGATGGCCGCCTGCACGAGCGTGTACACGAAGGGGGTGCGGGTGTCCTTGAGGGCGTAGAACGTCCGCTGGAGACCGAACTGGAATGAGAGCGGCAGCAGGGCGACGAGGTAGGCGACGAGAACCCACGCGAAGGCGACGGCCTCACTCGGATTGGTGGTGAACAGGCGAGCCAGCGGCACCGCTGCCACGATCATCGCGGCGAGGACGCCGACCATGAAGATGCCCACCGTCCGGGTGAGGGAAGAGAGGTCGGCGGTGACGGCATCCGTCCGTCCCTCGGCCACGTGCTCGCTGAGCCGCGTGTAGTACGGCGTGCCCAGCGACAGGACGATCACGGAGAACGGCAGCATGAACAGGAGCCAGGCGTTCTGCAGGGTCGCGCCGGCAGCGGCGGCACCGGAGGCGGCGCCGACGATGTTGACCTGGACGGCGCCGGCGATCTGCCCCGCGACGACCATGAGGAACGTCCAGCCGGCGAGGCGACCGATGTGCCGGAGGCCGATGCCCCGCCAGTGGAAATCGGGCCGCACGTGCAGGCCCGCGCGCCGCCAGAAGAGGAACAGGATGCCGGCCTGGACGACGATGCCCAGCGTCGCGGTGCCGCCCATCAGTGCGATCATCCAGGCGGTCCAGCCGGTCGCTGCCTTGTACGTCCCGAACAGAGCGATGAAGACGCCGAATCCTGCGATCGAGATGACGTTGTTCACGATGGGCGACCAGGCGAACGGACCGAAGATCCGATTCGCGTTGAGGACCTCGCCCACCAGTGCGTACAGGCCGTAGAACAGCAGCTGCGGGAGGCACCAGTACGCCAACGCGAGCGTGAGGGTCTTCGCCTCTTCGGTGAACTTGCCCGCGTAGATCTCGACGAGCAGCGGGGCCGCGACGACCGCCACCGCGGTGACGACGAGCAGCGCGAGGACGCCGAGCGTCAGGAGCTTCGAGACGAACGCGCTGCCGCGATCGTCGTGGGTCTTCACCGCCTTGACGATCTGCGGCACGATGACGCCGGCGAGGAGGCCCGACGAGATGAGGGCGAAGACGGAGTTCGGAAGCTGGTTCGCGACGGCGAAGGAGTCGGCGGCCTTCGCTCCGACGGTGCCGAGTGCGACCGTCAGCACGATGTTGCGGATCAGCCCCGTGATGCGGGATGCCATGGTCCCGGCGGCGACGGTGGCGCTCGCGCGGCCGAGCCCGGCCATCAGGCGTCCACCGGCATCCGTCGGCGTCGTCGAATCGTGCGGACGACACCGAACACGAGGAGGGCGCTCACGAGGACACTCAGGATGACGAGGGCCACCGATTCCCACTCGGCGCGCACCGACACCTTGATCGTCTCGGTCGGACCGATCTCGACACCCGCGGAGGTGCGCAACTGCAGGTCGACGGAGGATTCCCCGCTGCCGACGAGCGCGGAGACGGGGATGGCGACGCGACTCGTCTGCTGGGCGCCGATCTCGACCTCGGTGGTCGACTCGATCACGAGGCGCGCATCGCCCGGTGAGGCGAGCAGATCCACGCGCGCGGGCCAGGGGAGGTCGTTGCGGACCGTGAAGACCAGGGGAGCCGACGAACCCGCCAGAGTGATCGGTCCCCCGGGGACAAGCGCGACACCGTCGGTCCAGGTGGCGATGCGCTCGCGTTGCGTCTGAACCGCGGCATCCCACCCGTCGCGGTCGTCGAGCCAGGCGTTGCCGAGCAATTGCAGTTCCGTGGCGCGCTCGGATGAGGTGAGAAGCGACGGGTCGTCGAGGACCCCGGCGATGCGGGAGAGTCCGGCCCGCGCGTCGCGGAACTCCGCGATCATCGCGACGCGGTCGGCATCCGGCGCCACCGAGGTGAGCTGGACGGGAGCAGCATCGGCCGCGAGCAGGCCGCTCAGATCGGTGGTCGTCCACCCGGGAAGCGCCGTCGCCGCGCGAATCGCGTCGCGCAGGGCGGCCTCGGAGCGGCCGCTCGCTCGGTCCACGGTGACGAGGAGGGGGCCGCCGGGCGTCGTCAGCGCGGCACGCGCCGTGTACTCCGCGAGAGCGCTGCCCCGTTCGGTCGCGTCACCGGTGGTCGACGCGTCGGCGAGGAGAGCCGAGAAGTCCTCGTTGTAGACGAGCAGATCCGCCCCGCCGGCGGTCGCGTGGGCTCCGGCATCCGATCGCACCACCGAACTCGGCAGCAGGGTGACGGGAGCATCGTCGGTGCCGGTCACCGCGCCGAGAGCGGTCGCGGTCTCGGCGCCGGCGGTGCCCGTCGCGGGCCAGTACACGGCGTCGCGGTCGGCGCCGACATCGAACAGCTCGCCCAACGTGGGCAGGTCCACCTGGTCGGGCGTGGGAGTGGGCGCGGGGGTCGCGTCGGTGTCCGCCGGCGTCGCCTCGAAGTTCACGGCGTCGAGGTAGGCCGCGTACGACGGCACACGGGCAGGAGATGCCTCGCCCGCACCGATCTGCGCGGCGATGTCGGCATCGCCGTACTGCAGCGCGAAACGATCGTTGGGCAGGGCCATCAGCTCATCGAGCCACGCGAGGGCGTCGGCGGGGGCGGACTTGCCGAGGGCTCGGATCGAGGCTGTGATCGCCGGGTCGACCGCGAGGATCGCATCAGTGCCGCTCACCGCGTCGAGCTGCTCGCGGAGCGCGCCGCCGTCGGCGGTCAGCTCTCGGAGCGCATCCGCCCCGAGGGCGCCGGTCGACTGAGGGCCTGCCGTAACGGGAACGACGACTCCGACGCGCTGAGCGGGCTCACCGGACCGTGGCACCACGATGACCGTCCGGGCGCGAACGGTCTGCTCGCCGGTCTCGTACGCGACCCGCGCGGGATAGACGCCGGGTTCCAGGTCTTCGATCACCGCATCGTCGGGGGCGACCGAGACCGACACGGATGCCGACTGCTCCGCCGCGATCTGGGGAACGTCGATCGTGCCGACCGAGTCGAACGGCACGGCCCCCGCGCCACTGTCGAGCCAGGAGTCGAGCGATGCGCGCGTCGAGAGGGCGCGCGTCCCGAGCTCGAACGTCGCCTCTCCCGCCGCGAGGGCATCGCCGGCGGGGTTGTCGGCGGACATCGTCAGGGTGAGCGGGGCGGATGCCGAGAGCACACCGTCGTTCGCAGGCGCGAGAGCGACGGTGGCCGCCCCGCCGTCACCCGCGTCGTCGACCGCGGCGAAGGCGGCCGGCGCCGGTGCGGCCAGGGCGATGGCCGCGCCCGCGGCCGTCGCCGCACGCAGCCAACGGGGTCGGCGCGGCGGACGTCGGCCCGGATCAGGCGAGATGAAGGTCATGAAGAGGTCGATTCCCGTGCGATCCATGACCGCACCATCGGGACAGATTCTAGGGTCCCCGCCCTGCAGAGCCCCTGATTGGGCGCGAGGGCCGGTTGAATAGGGAGGTGAGCGACTCCCGGCATCCCGACCCGTCAACCGTTGCCGCGCTCCGCGCCGACCTGTCCGCGGCGGGCTACACCGCCGGTGCCGTGCGCGCCGCGTGGGGGGCGCTGGCGGACGACGCGATCGGTCGCGGAATGCTCGCGCCCGCCCGTCGTGCGCTCGCCGGACGGACCGATGCACTCGCGGTGCTGAGCCGCACGCTGTTCCTCGGCGACGGGGCTTCGCGCGCCGATCTGGACGCGGCGCTCCCGTCCGCAGGCGTGGCCGGACTCGCGGAACTCGGGCTCGTGCGCATCGACGGCGACACGGCCACGCCGACGGTCCTCGTGCGGCCGCAGGACTACACGGATGCTGCCGGCTCGGGTCACTGGTGGATCGTGAGCGACCTCGACGAGGCGGCTCTCGGCGGCGCGCTCCCCACCGGACACGTCCTGGGAGTCGGCGGTGCCTCCCTCACCCTCGCGGGTCTGCAGCTCGACACCCCGGCGGAGCGCGTGCTCGACCTCGGGACGGGATGCGGCATCCAAGCCCTGCGTGCGCGGCGGAGCGCTCCCCGCGTCGTCGCGACGGACGTGTCGGAGCGCGCCCTGGACCTCACCGTGCTGAACGCCGCCCTGAACGGGATCGACGGGATCGAGGTGCGCCACGGCAGCCTGTTCGAGCCGATTGCGGGCGAGGAGTTCGACCGTGTCGTCTCCAACCCGCCGTTCGTCATCACGCCGCGCGTCGCCGGCGTTCCCGAGTACGAGTACCGCGACGCGGGCTTCGCGGGCGACGACCTCGTCGCGGCGTTCGTCTCGGGGGTGGGCGACGTGCTGGCCCCCGGCGGGACCGCGCAGCTGCTCGGGAACTGGGAGTACCGCGGCGACCGGGACGGTCTCGACCGCGTCCGCGAGTGGGTCGCGGCATCCGCTCAGCCCCTCGACGCGTGGATCGTGGAACGCGAGCGGCTCGACCCGCTCGCCTACGCGGAGCTGTGGGTGCGCGACGGCGGCACGACCCCCGGGAGCCCCGACTACGCACGGCTCATCGACGCGTGGCTGGCCGACTTCGACGCGCGCGGCGTCACCGCCGTCGGGTTCGGGTACCTGCTGCTGCGCCGCACGCCGATCGGGATGCCGCCCCTCGCCCGCTACGAGCAGATCTCCCAGCCGGTGGGCGGCACCCTCGGCACGCACCTCGCCACGGCGCTCGCCGCATGGGACCGACTCGGGCTGCTCGACGACGACGCGCTCGCCGAGGTGACCGTCGTCGTGGGCTCGGATGTCACCGAGGCGCGCCACCACCGGCCGGGCGCCGAGGAGCCCTCGGTGATCGAGCTGCACCAGGGCGGCGGTTTCAGTCGCGTGCTCAACGTCGACCCGGCGCTCGCCGCCCTCGTCGGGGCGTGCGACGGCGACCTGCCGCTCGGCGTGCTCATCGACGCGATCGCCGATCTGCTCGAGGTCGACGCGGGCGCGCTCCGCGCCGACCTGTTCCCGCGCGTCCGCGAACTCGTGTTCACCGGGTTCTTGCGCCTCGGCTGACCGGACGGAGTTCGGGGCGTGCGCCGATGCAAGGGATCGGCGGCGACACGCCGGTGACGGATGCCGGGGCGCGGGGTGTCGCGCGGCATCCATTGCATCCGCCTACAGTGCGGGGCGTCCCCACCAGAGCCCTCGGCGCACGTCGGTAGGCTCGTTGTCATGCTGAACATGGCCGAGGGTCTCGCGCGCCTGGGCGCGCTCGCGGAGTCCCCCGTCTCGGCCGCGCTCGCCCGTGCTTTCGCCGATGCCGGGTTCGAGCTCGCGATCGTCGGGGGCCCCGTCCGCGACGCGCTGCTCGGCCGCGCGGTGAACGACCTCGACTACACGACGAACGCCCGACCCGACGACATCCTGCGGATCGTGAAGCCGCTGTCGACCGCGACGTGGGACATCGGCCGCGCATTCGGCACGATCGGCGCGAAGGTCCGTGGCGAGCAGGTCGAGATCACGACCTACCGCGCCGACAGCTACGACGGCACGACCCGCAAGCCCACCGTCGAGTTCGGCGACACGCTCGAGCAGGACCTCGTCCGCCGCGACTTCACGGTGAACGCGATGGCGCTCCGCATCCCGGGACCGTCGCTCGTCGACCCGACCGGCGGCGTCGAGGACCTCATCGGCCAGACGCTCCGCACGCCCACCGATCCCGACGTGAGCTTCGGCGACGACCCGCTTCGGATGCTGCGGGCCGCCCGCTTCGCCAGCCAGCTCGGCGTGGAGGTCCATCCCGCGACTCTCGAGGCGATGAGCCGGCTCGCGCCGAGCCTGTCGATCGTGAGTCCCGAGCGGGTGCAGGGCGAGCTCGTGAAGCTCCTCTCGACGGAGGCGCCGGACCGCGGCATCCGTCTGCTCGTCGACACCGGGCTCATGGAGTTGTTCCTGCCCGAGGTGCCGGCCCTACGCCTCGAGGTCGACGAGCACCACCACCACAAGGACGTCTACGAGCACTCGCTCACCGTGCTCGCACAGGCGATCGAGCTCGAGAACGAGCGTCACCCGGGGCAGGCGCCCGACGTGACCCTCCGCCTCGCGGCGCTCCTGCACGACATCGGCAAGCCGGCGACCCGCAAGCTCGAGCCCGGCGGCGCCGTGAGCTTCCACCACCACGACGTCAAGGGCGCCCGCATGGCCCGCAAGCGCCTGCAGGCGCTGCGGTTCGACGGAGCGACGACGGATGCCGTGTGTCAGCTCATCGAGCAGCACCTCCGCTTCTTCGGCTACGCCGAGGGCGCGTGGACCGACTCGGCCGTCCGCCGGTACGTGCGCGACGCCGGCGAGCAGCTCGAGCGGCTGCACATCCTCACGCGCGCCGACGTCACGACGCGGAACAAGCGCAAGGCCGGCCGGCTCCGCACGGCGTACGACGACATCGAAGCCCGCATCGCGCAGCTCGCCGAGCAGGAGGAGCTCGAGTCGATGCGCCCGGAGCTCGACGGCAACCGGATCCAGGAGGTCCTCGGCATCCGTCCCGGCCGTGAGGTCGGCGAGGCGTACCGGTTCCTGCTCGACATCCGTCTCGACGAGGGTGTCATCGGACCGGATGCCGCCGAGCAGCGCCTCCGCGAGTGGTGGGCCTCGCGCGGCTGAATCACTCGCGCGGCTGAGTCAGTCGGCGTCGTCGGGCTCGAACACGGTCTCGATCGTCGTCTCGAACAGCCGCGCGATGCGGAACGCGAGCGGCAGGCTCGGGTCGAAGCGTCCGCGTTCGATCGAGATGATCGTCTGGCGCGAGACGCCGAGCTCGTCGGCGAGCCGTTGCTGCGACCAGCCGCGGTCCTGACGGAGTGCGGACAGGGTGTTCTGCACGATCAGCCCCGGCGCCGCGCGATCAGATAGCGGATGCCGCAGCTGCCCATCGCGACCACGAGCACGCCGATCAGGGCGATGAGCATGTCGACGCGGATGTTGGTGATGGCGAAGAACGTCGTGCCGAGTCCCGTGATCAGCAGCGTGTCCGAGAACGCGCCCTGCGCGGCCTTGTCGTACCAGGCGCCCTCGATGGACTCCTCGGGCCGGTCGATCGCGCCGCGGAGTGTGTCGCGATCGACGAGGAACACCCACACCAGACCGACGAGGGCGGGGAGGGTGACGACCGTGAAGCCGATGCCCACCACGAACGGCGGGGTGGGAGCGTCCCACGTCGCGGCGGCGATGACGCCGACCACAGCGGCGAGCACGAGGCCGGCCGGGATCGCGATCGCCATCGCGGGGGTGCGGCTGCCGCCGCGGAGGCGACCCCACCGAGTGCGGTCGAGCTCCGGCGCGGTTCCGTCGGTGTCGGTCATGATGCCCTCCCAGGTGTCAAGGTCGCTTTACTGTAAAGCAACCTTGACACAGCCGAGGCGGGCGGCGCAAATGCGACGTCAGAGGCGTCGCGCCGCGGTGAGGTCGATGACGAAGAGCGCGGCGCCCTGGATGACGATGGCGAGACCGTGTCCGCGGGCATCCGCGGGGCTCAGGCGCCCGCCGAACGAGGGGGTCCGCGCCGCGAGGTGCCCACCGGTGGCGACGTAACCGACGTCGAGGGCCGAGTTGACGAGGAGGATGCGGCGCAGCATCCGCTTCTTCGGGACGCTCGGCTGTCGGCGGGTGAACGCCGCGAGGCCGGCGTCGATCGCCCCCCACATCAACGTCTGCACGCCGAACGCGCGGGTGCGGGGGAACAGCGCGAGCGCGCCTCCGATGACGACGGATGCCGTGCCCCACCGGGTCAGGCGGTGGACGACGGTGCCGGTGACGCTCTTCGCGGATGCCATGGCTCCATGATGAGGGAGCTCCGGCGCGGAGAGGCCGTTCGCCCGTCTCGAAGCGCGCCACCGCACGGCGTGTCGTGACAGGCGAAGCGGGACTCAGGCAGCGCGGGATGCCGCGAGGGTGCGCCCGGCGTCGACGGCGGCCTGCTCTGCGCCGGCCTTCAGCTCCGCCGCAGCGTCCGTGAAGGCGTCGAGCGCCGGGTTGACCCCGACCAGGGTGAACGGGCGGTGGACGACGGTGAGGTCGAGACCCCAGACATCCTCGAAGACCCGGCGGAGCCACCCGGTCGAGTGGTCCCAGCCCTCGCGCGGGCTGCCGGGCTCGTAGTTGCCGCCGAGGACGGTCACCAGCGTCGCCGGCTTGCCGCGGAGCGCCGTTCCCTGCGGGTCGATGCGCGGGTCGGTGTACGCGAGATCGAACCAGGTCTTCACGTGCTGCGAGACGCCGTAGTTGTAAAGGGGCACGGTGAACAGCAGCGCATCGGCGTCGATCAGCTCGTCGGCGAGGCGCGTGCGCAGCGCGATCGCCTCGCGCTGCCCGTCGGTCTGCTGGTCGGCCGGCGTGAAACCGGAAGTCACCGAGTCGCGCCACGCGGTCGCGACGATCGGGTCGGCGGCGACGTCGCGTCGGACGACGGTCGACGACGGGTGGGCGGCGAGCCACTCCGCTTCGACGAGGTCACCGAGCTCGCGGCTGGCGGACGTGGCGGGCAGGATGCTGGCATCCAGGCGGAACAGGGTCATGTGCTTCTCCGATCAGAGTGACTATGGAAAACATAGCGGCTTCGGGAACGCTAGCACGCCTACGATGGAGGCATGGCCGATGATCACGACGCGCGACAGTGCGATGCCGCGGTCTCGCACGCGTTCTCGGTCCTCGGCAAACGCTGGAACGGCATGATCCTCGACGTCCTCGGCGAGGGCGAACTCTCCTTCTCGGGAGTGCGCCGTGCCGTCTCGGGCATCAGCGACGCCGTCCTGTCCGACCGGCTCACCGAACTCTCCGACGCCGGCCTCATCGCGCGTCAGGTCGCGCCGGGCCCACCTGTCGCCGTCACTTATGCGCTCACCGAGGCGGGGTGTCGGCTCGTGCCGATCCTGAATCAGCTCGGCGAATGGGCAGAGGGCAACCTCCTCCGTCGCTGAGCCCTGTCGCTCTCCGGCAGGCCGACCTAGACTGACCGGCACCGCTCCTTCGACGATGATCGGAGCTTCATGACGTCGCCGTGGTCCGCCCGGACCGAGGTCGCACCCGCCACCTCGCGCCTGCTCATCGAGCGCGCCCACGAGGAGCTGCTCGCCGGCAATTCCGGGGACGCCCGGCTGGCGGACGTCCGCCCGCTCGTGCGCGAGTCCTGGCGTCGATCGCTGGCCTCGTCCGCCGCCGCCGAGGGGCTTCCCCGACTCGACATGACGGCGGAGGAGCTCGAGGCGTACCGCCGCGCGCACCCGTTGGCGTCGGTCATGGAGATGGTGCGGTCGCTCCTGCTCCCGGGATCGGCCGAGGAATCCGGGGTGGTCGTCGCGGTCGGGGATGCCTCGGGCCGCCTCCTCTGGGTCGAGGGAGATCGCGGCATCCGAACCCTAACCGGCGACATGGGCTTCGTCGCCGGAGCCGACTGGGCCGAGGCATCCGTCGGCACTTCGGCACCGGGCACCGCGCTCGCTCTCGATCGCGCGGTGCAGATCCGGCAGGCCGAGCACTTCAACCGGTTCGTGCAGCCGTGGTCGTGCACCGCGGCGCCCGTCCACGACCCCGAGACGCGGCGGCTGCTCGGCGTCATCGACGTGACCGGCGGGCCGGAGGCCGTGACCCCGCAGGCGCAGCTGCTCGTCGATGCCACGGCGCGCGCGGTCGAGAGCGAGCTGCTCGTCGGCCGGCTCCGCTCGCGTGCCGCGGCGCCGAGGCGGGCCCCCCGTCGGCCGGCGCCTGCGCACGCCGCTCTGCGTGTGCTCGGGCGCGACCGCGCGCTGCTCGAGACGTCGGGGGATGCCGCGGCATCCGTCGTCGAGCTCAGCGCGAGGCACGCCGAGATCCTGCTCATGCTCGCCACCCACCGCGAAGGTCTGTCGGCCGAGGCGCTCGCCGAGCTCGTCTACGGGGACGCGTCGGTCGAGACGCTCCGGCCCGAGATGGTCCGGCTGCGGAAGGTGCTCGACAAGCGCGCACCGCACCTCGTGCCGCTCTCGCGGCCGTACCGGCTGCCCATCGATCTCGAAACCGATGTGCAGCACGTCGTCTCGCTGCTCGATCGCGGAGCGCACCGCGTCGCGCTCGCCGCCTACCCCGGAGCGGTGCTGCCCGAATCGGTCGCGCCGGGCGTTGAGGAGCTGCGGGCCTCCGTGCGGGCCGCTCTCCGCGAGACGCTCCTGGCCGAAGCCGGCGTTGACGTGCTGCTCGCCTACGCCGACACAGTCGAGGGCGCAGAGGATGCCGAGGTGCTGCGCCTGTGCCTGGCGATGCTCCCCGCCCGCTCGCCGCGGCGCGCAGGGCTCGTGGCCCGCATCGAGGCGCTCGGCGCCTGACCCGCTGGCACTCTCTCCTGTCGCAATCTGCAGCGCCTCGCGGCGTGTTGTGACAGGGGAGCGTCGGGGTGGCGCGGGGGGGCTGGCGAGGGGATGCCGGGGCGCAACCCGATGCAACGTCGGGCGGCGTAGCGTGCCGCGCATTCCGACTGCGGCGAAGTCGCCGCATCCATGTCCGTCGAAGGAGACAGCATGACCATCGTCGAAGAGGGCGTCTCGAGCGCCTACGCCGCACCCGGCCAGCGAGGCTCGGTCGCCGAGTACCGTGCGCGCTACGGCCACTACATCGGGGGCGAGTTCGTCGAGCCCGTGAAGGGCCAGTACTTCGAGAACATCACCCCCGTCACCGGCAAGCCGTTCTGCGAGGTCGGCCGCGGCACCGTCGAGGACATCGACCGTGCCGTCGAGGTCGCCTGGCAGGCGTTCGCGTCGTGGCGGAAGACGACGCCCGCCGAGCGCGCCGTCATCCTCAACAAGATCGCCGACCGCATCGAGCAGAACCTCGAGAAGATCGCCGTCGCCGAGACGTGGGAGAACGGCAAGCCCGTCCGCGAGACGCTGGCCGCCGACATCCCGCTCGCCGCCGACCACTTCCGCTACTTCGCGGGGGTCCTCCGTGCACAGGAGGGCACGCTCAGCCAGCTCGACGAGGACACGGTGGCCTATCACTTCCACGAGCCGCTGGGAGTGGTGGGGCAGATCATCCCCTGGAACTTCCCGATCCTCATGGCGACGTGGAAGCTCGCCCCCGCGCTCGCGGCGGGCAACTGCGTCGTGCTGAAGCCGGCCGAGCAGACCCCGGCATCCATCCTGTTCCTGTTCGAGATCATCGGCGACCTGCTGCCCGCGGGCGTCGTGAACATCGTCAACGGGTTCGGCATCGAAGCGGGCGCCCCGCTCGCATCGCACAAGCGCATCCGCAAGATCGCGTTCACCGGCGAGACGACCACCGGGCGCCTGATCATGCAGTACGCCTCGCAGAACCTCATCCCCGTCACCCTCGAACTCGGCGGCAAGAGCCCCAACCTGTTCTTCGAGGACGTCGCTAGCCGCACCGACGACGCGTACTACGACAAGGCGCTCGAGGGCTTCACGATGTTCGCCCTCAACCAGGGCGAAGTCTGCACCTGTCCGTCGCGGTCCCTCATCCAGCGCTCGATCTACGACTCGTTCCTGTCTGACGGCCTCGAGCGCGTGGGCAAGGTCGTGCAGGGCAACCCGCTCGACCCCGCGACGATGATCGGAGCCCAGGCATCCAACGATCAGCTCGAGAAGATCCTCAGCTACATCGACATCGGAAAGCAGGGCGGCGCGAAGCTCCTTACCGGTGGCGAGCGGGTCGACCTCGGCGGTGACCTCAGCGGCGGCTACTACGTCGCGCCGACCGTGTTCGAGGGCACGAACGACATGCGCATCTTCCAGGAGGAGATCTTCGGTCCGGTCCTGTCGGTCACGAGCTTCGACGACTTCGACGACGCCATCTCGATCGCGAACGACACCCTGTACGGGCTCGGCGCCGGCGTCTGGAGCCGTTCCGGCACCACCGCGTACCGCGCGGGACGTGCCATCGAGGCGGGCCGCGTCTGGACGAACACATATCACCAGTACCCCGCACACGCGGCGTTCGGCGGGTACAAGCAGTCCGGAATCGGGCGGGAGAACCACCTCAAGATGCTCGATCACTACCAGCAGACGAAGAACCTGCTCGTGTCCTACGCCGAGGGCGCGATGGGCTTCTTCTGAACCGTCACCCCATGACCGACACCACCTACAGCAGGGTCGCCGTCTCGGACGAGGCGGCGGCTCTGCTGCGCACCCTGACCGCGCAGCACGGCCCGCTGATGTTCCATCAGTCGGGGGGATGCTGCGACGGCAGCTCTCCCATGTGCTTTCCCGTCGGCATGTTCCTCACCGGACCGGGCGACGTGAAGCTGGGCGACATCGACGCGGGCATCGACGATCCGATCGAGGTCTACATGTCGGCATCCCAGTTCGAGTACTGGAAGTACACGCACCTCACCATCGACGTCGTGCCAGGCCGGGGTGCGGGGTTCTCGGTCGAGGGCCCGACCGGGATGCGGTTCCTCATCCGCTCTCGGATGCTCACCGCCGACGAGCTCACCGCCTTCGGATTGTCCTGACCCTGCAGACAGTGATGCGCCCCCATCCGAGTCGGACGGGGGCGCATCACTGTCGTGCGGGGATCAGCCGTTGCAGGCCTCGCCGATCTTTCCTGCGGCGTCGGTGAACGACGACACGCCCGTGGTGATCTCCTGTGCGGCGGCCTTGACGCCTTCTTTGTCCTTCGCATCGACGGCGTCGCTGATCTTGACGAAGACCGTCTCGAACTCGCCCCAGGCAGACGAGTAGGACTCGAACGCCGCAGACACCTCCGGGTTGGTCACCTTGCCCGAGATCTCGTCGATCCGGGTGCCGACCTTGGCGAAGGTTTCGCGTGCTGCCGTCGTGTCACCGGACTCCATCGACGCGGTCACGTCGGTGGTGGCGGCGTTGATCTCGTTGCCGAGGTCGGTCAATTCCGTTTGGAGGATGCTGCAGGCCTCGGCGGTGCTCTGGTCACCGGCGGGTGCCTCGCCCTCGGTCGAGGGCGACTGTGCGGCCGGTGCGGAGCTGGCAGGTGCCGACGCGGGGGCGCCGCAACCGGTGAGTGCGAAGAGTGCGAGGGTGGCGACGGCGAAGCCTGCTGAGAGGGTGTGCGTGCGTGACATGTGTGAATCTCCTTGGTGGGCGGCAGACGAGGACACGCACCAGGACGAAGCGCCCCCCGACGATTCACCACGTTAGCCGAGGGCTGTCGGACGTCCGAAGCCGTGGACCGCGACGGGCCGCTGTGCTAGTCGCCCGAGCCGAAGGCAACCGTTCACCCGGGAGCAACCTCCCGGCCACGACCGCTTGTTTGGATCGCGACGTGTCCTCACCGATCGTGACCGTCATCCTTCCGGCGAAAGACGCCGGTCCCTACATCGGCACGACCATCACGACCCTCGGGCGTCAGTTCCAGGACCCCGGACGACTGCGCCTCGTCGTCATCGACGACGGTTCGACGGACGACACCCGGGTCCAGGTCCAGCACTTCGCCCGCGACATGCCGAACGTCGAGATCATCTCGAACCCGCAGCCGGTCGGTCTCGCTGCGGCCCGCAACCAAGGACTCGAGCACGTCGACACGGAGTTCTTCGCCTTCGTCGACGGTGACGACTGGATGCACCCCGAGCGTCTCGAAAGCCTCGTCGACTCGATGCGGCGATTGGACTGCGACTTCGTCCGGACGGACCACGTCACCGACACCGACGGCCGCCGTCGGCTGATGCGGGCGCCGCACGCCTGGCGCGGCCGCGTCGTCCCGCCGCGAGAGGCGATCCTGCCCGCGGATGAGACGACCATGGTCGACTACCCCTATGCCTGGGCGGGCATGTTCCACCGCCGTGTCCTCGATCAGGGGCTCGCGCACTTCGAACCCGGCCTCTTCACGGCGGAGGATCGACCCTGGATCTGGCGCCTGCACTTGCGTGCGACGTCGTTCGCGGTGGTCGATGCTCCGGCGATCCTGTACCGGCGCGGCGTGTCGACCTCGCTCACGCAGGTGCTCGACCGTCGTCAGCTCGACTTCCTTCCCGCCTTCGGCGAAGCGGTGCGCGTCGTCGAGGACGACCACGAGGCCGAACGGTTCCTCCCGAAGATCGCCACAACCACGATGTCCGTCTGCGCGTACCACCTCTTCCGGGCTCGGGCGATGTCGACCGCCGACCGCACGGCTCTGCGCAGCGGCATCCGTGATCTTCTGCGAGCCATCCCCGCGGACCAGATCGATCCGGCCCTGCTGCGACTGTCGGATCGGCGACGGCGCATCCTTGCGCGACTCGTGCGCGAGGTCCGCAGCGCATGACGCAGATCTTCGTGCTCAATTCGGCATACGGCCTCATGACGGCGGTGGCCGCAATGGATGCCGGTGCTCTCCCGGCCTCCCCGTCGGGGCGCATCCTCGTTGCGGTCAACGCGGCGATCATCCCCGAGGCCGGTGAGGGAATCGTCGACGCACCGCACCTCGCGAGCCTGCGGGCCCGGTTCGACCGGGTCATCGATCTCAACGAACTCCTCGCGCCGGAAAGGCCACCGCACTGGCGGGTCGGCTCGAGCGCGGCCCCGGTGCTGCAGCGTCTCCTGCGGCAGGCGTGGGGCATCGGCGACAGCGAGGTCGAGCTGTTCCTGCAGAGCCCCCAGGTTGCGCCGTCGCGCGTGTTCATCGACGTCTTCGCCGGTGCGCCGGTGTCGATCGTGGGTGACGGTCTCATGACGTACTCGCCGATCCGCAACCGGTGGCCCCACACGGTCGCCGGCCGCGTCGTCGGCGTCGTCTACGCGGATACCGTGCCCGGAGTCGAGCCGCTGCTGTTCGCCGGTACGCCGCGCGTGCCGGTTGCGGCTGCAGCACTCCGCACGGTGATGGAAGAGGTCGCCGCGGCAACGGACGATCCCGACATCGACGCGCTCGACGCTCTCGAGCGACCCGCCCTCGTCCTCGGCCAATACCTCTCGGCGTTGAAGCTCATCTCGCCCGAAGAGGAACTGCAGATGCAGTGCGACATGATCGACCGGGCCCTCGAGTGGGAGCCCGGAGCGATCGTGTTCAAGCCGCATCCGTCCGCCGCTCCCGCACTGATCGACGACCTCGCCGCGCACGCGGCGACCCGCGGCGTCGCCTTCGCCGTCTTCCGCGGCGGCACTCCGGCCGAGGTCCTCGCCCTCCGACTGCCGTTCGTCGGCGCGGTCGCGGGATTCTCCACCGCTCTGCCCACACTGCAGGCGCTGACCGGACTGCCGATCGCCGCCGTCGGCACCGAGGTGCTCCTGCAGCGTCTCACGCCGTTCGAGAACGGCAACCGCATCCCGGTGACGATCATCGATGCGCTCACCCGCACCGATTCCCCGTACCGGGGCGAGCGGATGCAGCATCTCGTCGACGCCGTCGGATTCGCGATGCAGCCCGTCATCGCCGCACACCTCCGCCCCCGCGCCGAGGAGTTCCTCGCGGATGCTCCCGTCGACGAGCGCGACCGCTACTTCGCCCGCACGCGATTGACTTCGCTCGGACTCACGGGCGGCGCGCGCCCGGGGCTGCTCGCCCGCGCCATGGGGACGCAGGGCGCAGCGAGCCGGATCACGGAGGTCCAGTTGGCGATTCGCGGTGCGCAGCGCCGGAGCAGGCGGGCCTGGAAGGCCCTGCGAGGAGGATGACCGTGGCTGACACCGTCGAGACGATCGCGATCATCCCGGCCCGCGGCGGATCCAAAGGCGTGCCCGGCAAGAACGTCGCCCGCGTCGGCGGCATCCCGCTCATCGTCCGCGCGGTGCGCGCCGCGCAGGCATCCGGTGTGATCGACCTCGTCGTGGTCTCGACGGACGACGAGGCCATCGGGGCCGCCGCGCGCGGGGCGGGCGCCCGGGTCGTCGCACGTCCCGCCGACATCTCGGGGGACACGGCCAGCTCCGAGAGTGCGCTCCTTCACGCCCTCGACGCGCTCGCAGCGGAGGGGATCTCCCCGCGGGTGACGGCGTTCCTCCAGGCCACGAGCCCCTTCATCCCCTCGGGCGCGCTGCGCGAGGCCGTCGCCGCCGTCCGTGACGGGCAGGCTGACAGCGCGTTCTCCGCGCGGGAGAGTTACGAGTTCGTCTGGCGACGGGATGCCGACGGTGCTGCGGCCGCGATCGGTCACGACGCCGCGCACCGCCCCCGCCGACAGGACCGCGACCCGCACTTCGTCGAGACCGGCGCGTTCTACGTCTTCACGACCGAGGGATTCCGCGCGGCGAAGCACCGCTTCTTCGGACGCACTGAGATCGTCGAGGTGCCCGAGGCGACCGCGATCGAGATCGACGATCCCGGCCAGCTTCGCGCGGCGCAGGCGCTCGCTCCCCTGGTCGACCCGCCCGAGCCGCTCGCCGCGACGGTCGTCGTGACCGACTTCGACGGCGTCCACACCGACGACACGGCGTGGGTGGATGCCGCCGGCACCGAACACGTCCGCGTGAGCCGCTCCGACGGCATGGGCGTCGCGCTCCTCCGGCGCGCGGGAGTGCCGGTGCTGATCCTGTCGACGGAGCAGAACGCTGTCGTCCGGGCCCGCGCCGAGAAGCTGCAGGTCGAGGTGGTCCACGGAGTTGACGACAAGGCATCCGTTCTCCGTCAGTGGGCAGCCGACCGCGGTGTCGACCTGGCAGAGACGGCCTACCTCGGGAACGACGTCAACGACCTGCCCGCGATGGCGCTGGTGGGGTGGCCGGTCGCGGTCGCCGATGCCCGATCCGAGGTGCTGGCCGCCGCCCGCGTGGTCCTGACGCGCAACGGCGGTGACGGGGCGGTCCGCGAACTCGCCGACCGCGTGCTCGCCGCGCGCTGAGCGCACCCACCCGACAGCCAGTCGTCCGGTCCTCGCCATCCGGGGTTCATCCGTCATTCACGGTCGGAACTCACGCTGAGGACAGCACCGACGAAAGGACTCGCCATGACGGTGACCATCGGAAACCACGTACTCGGCGGCGGACACCCCGTGTACGTCATCGCCGAGATCGGCCTCAACCACAACGGCGATGTCGAGCTGGCCAAGCAGCTCATCGACGTCGCCGCGAACGCCGGCGCCAACGCCGTCAAGTTCCAGAAGCGCACGCCCGAGATCGCGACCCCCGCGCACATGCGCGACACCCTGCGCGAGACGCCGTGGGGAACCATGACGTACCTCGAGTACCGTTACCGCGTCGAGTTCGACCGCGAGCAGTACATCGAGATCGGCGACTACGCGACCATGCGCGGCCTCGACTGGTTCGCGTCCCCGTGGGACGTGCCGAGTGTGGAGTTCCTCGAGGACCTGGGCGTCGTCGCCCACAAGGTCGCCTCGGCGAGCCTCACCGACATCGAGCTGCTCGAGGCCCTGCGGGCCACCGGCAAGCCCGTCATCCTCTCGACCGGGATGTCGACGATCGACCAGATCGACCGCGCCCTCGAGGTCCTCGGCACCGACCGGACGGTCCTCATGCACGCGACGTCGACCTACCCGATGGAGCCCGAAGAGGCGAACATCAAGATGATCGCGTCGCTGCGCGACCGTTACGCCGGTATCCCCGTCGGCTACTCCGGACACGAGCGGGGTCTGCAGATCTCCCTCGCCGCCGTCTCGCTCGGCGCCGTCGCGGTGGAGCGTCACATCACCCTCGACCGCACGATGTGGGGCTCCGACCACGCGGCCTCGCTCGAGCCCGCGGGACTCGAGCACCTCGTCCGCGACATCCGTGTCATCGAGACGGCCCTCGGCGACGGCGTCAAGCGCATCTACGACGGTGAGCTCGCGCCGATGGCGAAGCTGCGCCGCGTTCCGGCCTGATCATGCGTGGTGACCGTCCGGGACGCATGCGCGTCGTCGCGATCGCCGACGCCGACTCCTTCGTGAAGTGGTCGGCGGCGCTCATCGACTCCGCGCCGTCGGTGGATCCGCACCTGCTGCTCGTGCAGACGCCGCTCGTGGTGAGCGCCGCTCAGGAGCATGCCGCGTTGGCGGGCACCGGCATCCGTCCCGAGGCGGTCACCCGTATCGCGTACGACGACGTCGCCGACTGGCTCACGAAGGACCGGCCCGACGTCGTCGTGATCGGCGGTCGTGGTCCCTTCGTGCGGCTCGTGATCCGTCAGATCGACCGTGTCACCCCGCGTCCGGTCGTCGTCTCGGGGCTGCCCGGGATGTCGATTCCCGCCCAGCGTGGTGCGGCCCTGTACCGCCGCCACTGCGATCTGATGATCGTCCACTCCCGGCGCGAGCAGCGAGCGTTCGCCAAGCTTGCCGAGCGGCTCGGTCTGAAGATGCGCCTCGGCCTCGCGACGCTGCCCTACGCCCGGCCCGCGCACGAATCCGCCGGCGGCACCGACCTCGTCTTCGCCGCGCAGGCGATCGTGCCGCGCGAGCCCGAGGAGCGTCGCCAGCTCGCCGACATCCTCCGCGCAGCGGCGCTCGCCGACCCGTCGCGTCGCGTCGTCCTGAAGCTCCGCTCGCGTCCGGAGCTCGGCGAGACCGAGACGCACTTCGAGCGCACCGGACTCACCGACCTGCTGCGGGACCGGCCCGACAACCTCGTCTTCTCGCACGAGCCGATGTCCCGCGCCCTCGAGACCGCCGAAGGGCTCGTCACCGTCAGCTCCACCGCCGCGATCGAGGCGATGGCGGCGGGCGTCCCCGTCATCGCACTCACGACGTTCGGCGTCTCAAAAGCTCACCTCAACACCGTCTTCAGCGGCAGCGGCGTGCAGGGAAGTGCCGACGACGTGATCGCGCGCCGGTTCCGGCATCCTCGCCCCGAATGGCTGGCCGACAACTACTTCCACGACCCGAGCGAATCCACCTGGTGGAAAGAGGTCGAACGCCTCGTCGACCTCCGCCGGCGCGGCGCGTTGGCGCCCCGTGTGGTGCCGATCGCGCGCGGCGGGATGCTGCACGAGGCGTGGCAGCGCAAGGCGGTCCTCGGATCGGAGGACCACACCGTCACGGGTGCCGTCGCGCTCGCGGTGGGCAAGCCGCTGGTCTGGGCGATTCTCACCGCCCGCAAGGTGCTCGGTCGCCGCGGGGCGGAAAGCTGGTCCGACGCCGGCAGCGACATCACCGTGACGCCGGCCCAGTATCAGGACCCGATCGTGCGTCCGCGCCGTTCCGTCCTCGCCACCGCCGTCATCGACTGAATATCGCGTCGAGGAGCCCGCTCTGCGCGGCGAACCCGAGTGCAGCGATCACGACGATGATGATCGCCGCCCAGGGGATGCCTGCCTTCAGGCGTCTCCCGCCCGGCGCGACGCCCGGCGGCGGTCGCAAGGCCTCGATCGGGGGCGTGAACGGCAGGGAACCGGCGACTCCGCCCGCGGAAGCGGATGCTGCGGCCGCGGCATCCGCCCGCGTCAGCCGGTCGTCGCGCCACCGTTCCCACTGGCCGAGCTTGTCGAACAGCGCGCCGACGACGGAGAACAGCCACGCCCACGTTTGGGGATCGAGCGTGGAGAAATCGCGTTTGGCGTAGAGAAACAGCCAGTCGTCGACGATCTCGACGTCGAGCTGGGCGGCGTTGTCGATGAACCGCGCCATGATGTCGGGCGTGAACAGGTACAGGGCGTCCTGCTCGTAGCCCTCGGGGCAGTAGAGGGCGAAGTGCTTGTCGAAATCGCCCTCGAGCCGGAGCCGCTGATCCTTGTCGAACGTCTGCGGGAGGTTCGAGCCGAACAGGGCGTTGTTGCCCTCGGCGTCGAGGACGATGTGCGGCAGCGGTGTCCCGAGGCGAATGGCGACGTAGCCCCAGTGATGGGTCGTCTGGTTCTTGCCCGACCCCGTCGTGTACCGGTAGTTGGCGAACTCGACGAGCCGAGGCTTCTCGCCTCGAAGGATGTCCTTCGCCCTCCGCGAGTGTCCGTGCGAGAAGATCATGCCCGGAAGGGGCGGGTCGGATGCCTCGGGGTACCAGGTCATCCCGTTCGCCTGCGCGAAGTGATCGAGACGGTACGCGCGCTCCGCCGAGCCGCGGATGCCGCGAACGATGAGCGCGCCCGCGCCGAGCCCGATCACGCCGAGGATGACGACGGGTCCGATCGCGCCCAGGATGTTGCCGCCGCCGGCCGCCGTCGATGCGATGAAGCCACCGACCATGCTGATCGTGAAAGCCGCGAAGATCACGGCGATGACTCCACCGATGACGATCGCGACGACGCCGGACCCCCCGGGTGCCCGCCCGGACGCGGCGAGCTGCTTGCGGTAGGCGGCGACCGTCGCGCGGTCGACCGGATCGGTGAGGGGGCGCGCGTCGAACTCCATGCGGCCACGGTACTGGGACACGCCCCGCGGTGCCCGCTCCCGGTGTCGTCAGCGGCCGAACAGGGAGTTCATCACTCCGCTTTGCATGGCGATCCAGATGATGAGGAATCCTGCGGCGATGATGATGGTCGCCCACGGGACGGTCGTCTTCAGCCGTCGGCCGCCCGGGGCCACCCCGGGCGGTGGCCGCAACGCCTCGACCGGAGGGGTGAACGGCAGAGCGCCGGACGTGCCGACGACGGGAGCGGATGCCGCCGCCCCGGCGGCCTGCGTCGTCAGCCGGTCGTCACGCCACCGCTCCCACTGCGCGAGCTTGTCCATCAGCGCACCGACGACCGAGAACAGCCACCCCCACGTTCGAGGATCGAGAGTGGAGAAATCGCGCCTGCCATAAAGGAAGAGCCAGTCGTCGACGATCTCGACGTCGAGCTGGGCGGCGTTGTCGATGAACCGCGCCATGATGTCGGGCGTGAACAGGTAGAGCGCGTCCTGCTCGTAGCCCTCTGGGCAGTAGAGCGAGAAGTATGTGTTGAAGTCGCCCTCGAGGCTGAGCCGCTGGTGCTTGTCGAAGGTCTGCGGCAGGTTCGTGCCCAGGAAGGTGTTGTTGCCCTCGGCATCCAGCACGATGTGGGGCAGCGGCGTCCCGAGGCGGATCGCGACGTAGCCCCAGCGGTGAGTGGTGCGGTTCTTGCCCGACCCGGTCGTGTACCGGTAGTTCCCGAACTCGACCAGGCGAGGCTGCTCGCCGCGCAGGATGTCGGTCGCCGTCCGGGAACTGCCCAGCGTGAAGATCATTCCCGGCAGGGGCGGGTTGGATGCCTGCGGGTACCAGGTCATCCCGTTCGCGCGCGCGAAGTGGTCGAGGCGGTACCAGCGAACGGCGCCGCCCCGGTACGCCTTCACGATGAGGGCGATCGCACCGGCGGCGATCAGTCCCACGACGGCCACGATCCCGAAGGAACCGCCGGCGGTCGGGGGATCCCCCTCGAAGAACGGGGCGAATACGAGTCGGAAGATGAGGTTGACGACGATGAGCCCGAAGACCCCGGCAACGGCGACGATGAGGCATCCCGCCGCCCAGCCTGCGGTCTTCGGCGCGCGTCCCGTTGACAAGAGCTGCCTGCGGTGCGCCCGCGCCGTGGCCCCGTCGACGGGCTCGGTCAGGGGTCGCGCGTCGAAGGCGGGGGTGCTCATGCGGCCACGGTACCGAAAGCGCCACCCCGCGAGAGATCGTGCTCGCGGGGTGGCGTCGGGTGCCCGTTCTGTGCCAGCGGCCGGGTGTCAGCCAGCGTGGGCCGCGCGCACGTCGACGACCCACGTCACGCCGAAGCGGTCGGTGAGCATGCCGAAGCCGGCGCTCCACGGCGACGCGGCGAGTGGCTCGATGACCGTCGCGCCGTCGGCGAGGGACTCCCAGCGTGCGGCGACCTCGTCGAGGGTGTCGCCCTGCAGCGAGACGAAGAAGGCGCGGTCGGTGATCGTGGCGCCGTTCTCGCGGCGGGTCGAACCGGCCACGGCCTCGGCGCCCCGCTTCTCGCCCGGGACGTCGTACGCCATCAGGCGGAAGCCGTCCGCCGCGACGAGGATGCCGAACACGACCTTCTCGGCGCCGGGCGCCTCGGCGGGCATGCCGACCTGCGCGTACGTCGTCACCGAGACGGTGCCGTCGAACACGCGGCCGTAGAACTCGAGCGCGGCGCGGGCGTCGCCGTGGAAGTTGAGGTGCGTGGTGGTGGAGAGGGTCATCGTGGTCCTTCGGTCGGTGGCTGTCTGCCGGGATCCACTCTTCGCCGCGTAGAGGACCGTTTCTGTCCGCTTCTCGAGCAGGATGGAGGAATGTCGTCGCCGTCGCACCGGATGCTGGATCTGCTGTCCGTCCTGCAGTCGCGCCGCGACTGGGGAGGCCAGGAACTCGCCGACCGGCTCGGGGTGACCGTCCGCACGGTCCGCCGGGACGTCGACCGGCTGCGGGAGCTCGGCTACGCGATCACGGCGGCGAAGGGCCCGTACGGCGGGTACCGACTGAGCCCGGGCGACGAACTGCCACCCCTCCTCTTCGACGACGAGCAGGCCGTGGCCATCGCCGTCGCGCTGCAGTCGGCATCCGGAGTCGACATCACGGATGCCGCGGCCCGAGCCCTCGCGACGCTGCGGCAGGTCATGCCGTCGCACCTGCGCCACCGCATCGACGGGATCCGGTTCGAGACGGGGCCGCCGGCCGAGCAGGTCGCGACCGCCGCGCTCGAAGCGGTGAGCGTCGCCGCACGCGAGCGCCGGACGCTGCGCTTCGACTACGGCGACGACGCCGATCGGCCCGCCCGGCACGCGGAACCGCACGCCGTCGTCGCTCGCGACGGACGCTGGTACGTGGTCGCGTGGGACAGGGATGCCGCGGACTGGCGCATCCTCCGGCTCGACCGGCTGCGGCCCCGCCAGGGCGGCGGGGTCCCGTTCGAGCCGCGCGAGATCCCGACGGGGGATGCGCAGACGTATCTCGCGGCCAGGTTCAAGGGATCCGAGACGGCGGACCGGTGGCCCGTGACGGGAGAGATCACCCTGCCGCTGCCGGCTCGGCGGATCGCACCCTGGCTCGGCGACGCCGAGCTCGCGGAGCGCCCGGACGGCACGTGCGTCGTGCGGATCGGGTCGTGGTCGTGGGCGGGGGTGCTCGCCTGGGCGCTGCGGTTCGACGTGCCGTTCGAGGTCGTCGGCCCACCGGAGTTGGCCGCCGCGGCGGCCGAGGTGGGGAGCCGGATGGCGGCGTCCGTGACCGGGCCGGTCATCCGCTAGACTGTTGTGGTTGTCCGTCTGCGCTCATGCGCGGAATCACGGACACGTGCATCAACCCTCCTGATGCCGGGAAATGCTCGGCATCCGTTCTAGTCCGAAGGAGGTGGGTTAGTGACGCACATCCACCAGTACGAACTCATGGTCATCCTCGACCCCGAGATCGACGAGCGCCAGGTCGCTCCCAAGCTCGACGGTTTCCTCAAGGTCATCACCGCAGACGGTGGCTCCATTGAGAACGTCGACGTCTGGGGCAAGCGCCGTCTCGCCTACGAGATCCAGAAGAAGAACGAGGGCATCTACGCCGTCGTCAACTTCACCGCCACGAGCGAGGCCACGCAGGAGCTCGACCGTCAGCTCAAGCTGAACGAGCAGATCATGCGTACCAAGGTCCTCCGCGCAGAAGAGGCGATCGCTCTGGTCGCTGCCGAGAAGGAGCGCGCCGACGCCAAGGCCGCCCGCAAGGCTGCGAAGGCATAAGGCTCATGGCCGGCGAGACCATCATCACGGTCGTGGGAAACCTCACGGCGGACCCCGAGCTGCGTTACACGCAGAACGGTCTTCCCGTCGCGAACTTCACGATCGCATCGACGCCGCGCAGCTTCGACCGTCAAGCCAACGAGTGGAAGGACGGCGAAGCGCTGTTCATGCGCGCGTCGGTCTGGCGCGAGTTCGCTGAGCACGTTGCAGGCTCGCTCACCAAGGGCATGCGGGTCGTCGCGACCGGTCGCCTGAAGCAGCGCTCCTACCAGGACCGCGAAGGCAACAACCGCACCGCGATCGAGCTGGAGGTCGACGAGATCGGCCCCTCGCTCCGCTACGCGACTGCCCAGGTCACCCGCGCCGCGTCCAGCGGTGGCAATGGTGGCGGCGGCGGTGGCGGCAGCTTCGGCGGCGGTCAGCAGCAGTCGCGTCCGCAGGTTCAGGCAGACGAGCCCTGGGCGACGCCCGGGACTTCGGCTCCGGACGCCTGGAGCGCGCCCGGGACGAGCTACGGCGACGACACCCCGTTCTGATTCGAATTCCGGATGCCGCGGGCTGCGGCATCCACCTCTCTTAAGGAAGACACATGGCTGGAAAGGCAACCGGCGATCGCCGTAAGCCGCGGAAGGGCGCGAAGAACGCCGCTCCCGCGAAGGCGATCCGCGTCGGCGTCATTGACTACAAGGACGTCGCAACGCTTCGCAAGTTCATCTCGGAGCGTGGGAAGATCCGCGCCCGTCGTATCACCGGAGTCTCGGTGCAGGAGCAGCGTCTGATCGCGAAGGCGATCAAGAACGCCCGCGAAATGGCGCTCCTGCCCTACGCCGGCGCTGGCCGGTAAGGAGCACCGACATGGCAAAGCTGATTCTCACGAACGAGGTCACCGGGCTCGGTAGCGCCGGTGACGTCATCGAGGTCAAGAACGGGTACGCCCGTAACTACCTCATCCCCCAGGGCTTCGCAGTGGCCTGGAGCCGCGGTGGCGAGAAGCAGGTGGCGTCCATTCGCGCCGCCCGCGAGTCCCGCGCGATCCACGACCACGAAGAGGCTGTGGCGCTCAAGAACACGCTCGAGTCGAACACGGTCAAGCTGACCGTCAAGGCCGGCGCTGAAGGCCGTCTGTTCGGTTCGGTCAAGACCGCCGACGTGGCCGACGCCGTCAAGGCCGCCGGTTTCGGCGACCTCGACAAGCGCAAGATCCACATCACCTCGCCGATCAAGGCCGTGGGCGAGCACGAGGCGACCGTTCGCCTGCGTGACGACCTCACCGCCGTGATCACCCTGCAGGTGGTCGCCGCCAAGTAGTCCTGGCGCGCGGTTCGGATGCCGCGGTTCCCCCTCCTCGGAGGGTGGGACCGCGGCATCCGTCGTTTGCGGGGCATGCGCGGATGCGAGTGTGCGCGGGTGCGAGTGTTCGCGGATGCAAGGGATTGTTGCCGACACGCCGCGCTGATGCGCCTGCGGCCGGGGTGTCGCGCCGAATCCCTTGCATCGGCGCACGGGTGAGGCGGATGCCGCAGGTCGAAACCCGCGGCATCCGCCCCCTCACCAGGGGTCAAACGGTGCGACGACGCAGGGTCAGCACCGCTCCCGCGGCGATCAGCGCCAGGGCAGCCAGGGGCATCCACGTCACCGGGACGCCGCCAGTCTGAGCCAGCGACCCGTCGGTCTCGCTCGCGGTGGCCGCAGGAGCCATCGGAGCGGTGCCGGCGCCGGGGATCTGGTCGTCGGTGCCCGTGCCGGGGGTGTCGCCGGGGATCGTGCCCGGGTCCGTCGGGTCTACCGGGCTGGTGCCCGGCTCCGTCGGGTCCGTGCCGGGGTCGCTCGGGTCCGTGCCGGGGTCGGTCGGGTCGACGGGGTCCACGCCCGGGTCGACGGGATCGGTGCCCGGGTCGACGGGGTCCACCGGGTCCACCGGGTCAACGGGGTCCACCGGGTCAACGGGGTCCACCGGGTCAACGGGGTCGACCGGGTCAACAGGGTCCACCGGGTCCACCGGGTCAACCGGGTCAACGGGGTCCACCGGGTCGGTGGGGTCCGTGCCAGGCTCGGTCACCGTGCTGTCGCCGATGATCGAGATGGCCGTGTCGCCGACCGTGAGCGGGATGTCGATCGGCAGCAGGATCTGCGTGCCGCCGCCGATGGCGTTCTCGCCCGAGGTCTCCGGTGCTCCGGGCGTCGTGACACCGGAGCCGGGCGCACCTGCGGATCCGCCGCCGGTCGACGTGCTGTCGCCGATGACGGAGAGGGCGGTGTCGTCGACGGTCACCGGGAGGGTGATCGGGCTGACGACCTGAGTGCCCGAGCCGATGCCGTCGGAACCGTCGGTGGACGGGGTTCCGATAGCGCCGGTAGGCGGTGCGGCCGGCGTTGCGGCATCCGTGCTCTCACTCGTGCTGTCGCCGATGACGGAGATTGCTACGTCCTCGACCGTCGCGGGAACGGTGACCGGTGCGACGACCTGGGTGCCGGAGGCGACTCCGTCCGAGCCGTCCGTCGAAGCCGACGGTGTGGGCGTCGACGGTGCGGCGGGGGCCGCGGCATCCGTGCCCTCGGTGGTGCTGTCGCCGATGACGGAGACTGCGGTGTCGGTGATCGTGACGGGAGCCTTTACCGGTGCGACGACCTGGGTGCCGGAGGCGACTCCGTCCGAGCCGTCCGTCGAAGCCGACGGTGTGGGCGTCGACGGTGCGGCGGGGGCCGCGGCATCCGTGCTCTCGGTGGTGCTGTCGCCGATGACGGAGACTGCGGTGTCGGTGATCGTGACGGGAGCTTTTACCGGTGCGACGACCTGCGTGCCGGAGGCGACTCCGTCAGAACCGTCCGTCGAAGCCGACGGTGTGGGCGCGGACGGTGCGGCGGGGGCCGCGGCATCCGTGCTCTCGGTGGTGCTGTCGCCGATCACCGAGACCGCCGTGTCCGTCACGGTGACGGGAACGGAGACGTCGATGATCGCCTGCGAGCCGGATGCCGCACCCTTCGAGCCATCGGTGGATGCGGAGGATGCGCCGCCCGATGGAGCGGACGACTCCTTCGTGCCACTCGACTCCGTTGATGAGTCACCGACCAGAGAGATCGCGGTGTCGCCGACGGTGATGGGGATGTCGACGTTCAGAAGCGCCTGGGTGCCCGAAAGCAGACCGTCTTCTCCTGAGGTGTTCGATTCTGCGGCCTGCGCGGCCGCCGCGCCGAAGAGCGTGATGCCTCCGGCGACCAGCGTGCCCAGAAGGGCGCGCGACAACATGGTGTTCATTTCTTTCTCCTCAAAACATGACTGGGGATGGCGCAGGAGCGCCGTCACGCGGGACGTGCGGATGCGTGCCGCGAAGGGGCGCGGCTCGATCCCCGTCAGTCGGGAGAAACGTCGGTGTCGAAGAAGGGTGCAGGGAGCGCGTGCTCATCGTTCGGCCGCCCCCGCCGTGCCCAGGCACGGTGCGCGACGGGGAAGCCGAATGGAAGCAGGGCGAAGAACCCGGCAGCCCCTCCGGATGATGGAGAGGTCACAGAAGTGGAGGCCGCCAGCGGCGCCGTCGGCGCGAGTGGGGCGGTGTCGGGCGCGAAAGGTGCCGAATCGACGCTCACGGCAGGGATGTCGGCCACGGAGCCAGCCGACACGGCCTTGAAGAACGCCTGCTGCATGGCGGGGGCGCCCTGAACCGGGGGTGCGATGGATTCGGATGCCGGGGACGTCAAGTCAGCGGATGCGTCGCCGCCGGAGGTCGCAGCGCCCGGGGCGGAGGGCGCCTGCACACCCGGCCCGGTGGGAGAGACGACGACCGGAACGGCGGGGTCTGTCACGGGAGAGATCACGTCGACCGCCGGCGGAACCACGGCGTCGACGACGGGCGAGATCACGGGCTCGACGACGGGCGAGATGACGGGCTCGACGACGGGCGAGATGACGTCTACGACGGGCTCGATAACCGGGGTAACGGCATCCACCACCGGGGTGATCACGGGCTTGATGATCGGCTTCACAATGCCGTCGGTGACCGGTTCCACGATCGCGGTGACGGGCGGGAGCACGGAGTCCGTGATGGGCGTCACCGCCTCGTCGATCACCGGCGTGACGACACCGTCGATCACGGGCTTCACAGCCGCGCCGCTGACGGGCTTGATGACCTTGTCCACGACCGGCGCAACGACGGGCTTGACGACCTTGTCTGCGATGGGTGCGACGACGGGCTTGACGACCTTGTCTGCGATGGGTGCGACGACCTTGTCGGCGACGGGCTTGACGACCTTGTCGGCGACGGGCTTCACCACCTTGTCGGCGACGGGCTTGACGACCTTCTCGGCGACCTCTTCCGTCACGGGCTTCGCCACAGTGTTCGCCACCGGCTTCACCAGCTTCTCGGACACGGGCGCGACGACGGCGTCGGTGACCGGCTGCGTGGCATCCTCGACGATCTTCGTCACCCCGCCCAAGAGTCCATCGTCAGTGCGATCAGCTGCGCGGGCGTGCGACGCGTCCAGGACGGCTGCGAACGCCACCCAGAGCACGGCGAACGCGACGCCGACCGCGGCGAGGAGACCGAGCCGAGCACACGCTCGTTGCGTTGTACGCACAGGTCACCTCCACGATGTTCTCATCGGAACGCACGCCGTGATGGCCGCGTTCTGCGGGGTGCCTGGACCCCACAAGTTACGCCGATCCTATGAATTTGACAAGAGGGCAAATCCTCTGCCGAGGCCCCTGCGAGGAGCGCTGGACACAGGCCGACTTTCTCATTTGACAAATCACGGCTTTTGCCCGTGGGTGGGGATAACCCTGAACCTTCAAGTGTCACTTGAGGCCGGTTATCCATCCACAGGCTGTGGGAAACGAAAGACCTGATCAGAGGTCCTTACTATCTAGGCAGGATGAGAGATTCCACGCGTTGTCCACAGGGTCTGTGCACAGGGTCCACGGCGTTTCTCGCAGATTCTCCACATAGTTATCCACAGGCCGGTTTGCGTGTGTCGGAAGCCCTCCATAACGTGTGCGAGGGTCTTCCAGCAGGCCCGGAAGAGGGGCTTGGATGTCGATTGCGGACGTGTCAGACGCACGAATCGGCGGATCCCGCGGACCTGAGCGCACCCCGCCCCACGACATGCTCGCCGAGCAGAGCACGCTCGGCGGCATGCTTCTGTCGGGCGATGCGGTCGCGGACGTCATCGAGGCACTCCGGGGAACCGACTTCTACGTGCCCAAGCACGAGCTCATCTTCGAAGCGGTCCTTTCGCTGTACTCGCACGGCGAGCCCACCGACGTCGTCGCCGTCACGGATGAGCTGATCAAGACCGGTGACCTGCAGCGTGCCGGCGGCGCTGACTACCTGCACTCCCTGACGTCGATCGTCCCGACTGCGGCGAACGCCGCCTACTACGCGTCGATCGTCCGCGAGCGAGCGCTCCTCCGGCGCCTCGTCGAGGCAGGCACCCGCATCGTGCAGATGGGGTACAACGGCCAGGGAGAGGCGCTCGACCTCGTCAACAGCGCGCAGGCCGAGATCTACTCCGTCACCGGTGCCGAGCAGTCCGAGGATTACGTCCCCCTGCAGGTGGCGGTGGATGCTGCCGTCGAGGAGATCGAGGCCGCCCGCGGGCGCGACGGTCAGATGACCGGCATCCCGACGGGGTTCGCGCAGCTCGACCAGCTCACCAACGGACTGCACGGCGGACAGATGGTCGTCGTCGCCGCGCGACCCGCCATGGGTAAGTCGACGCTCGCGCTCGACTTCGCCCGCGCGGCCGCAATCAAGAACAACCGGCCCACTGTCTTCTTCTCCCTCGAAATGGGCCGCAGCGAGATCGCGATGCGTCTCATGAGCGCCGAGGGCTCGGTTCCGCTGCAGAGCATGCGAAAGGGCATGCTCGACAGTCGCGACTGGACCACGATCGCCTCCACGCGTGGCCGCATCAACGACGCCCCCCTCTACATCGACGACAGCCCGAACATGACGCTCGTCGAGATCCGCGCGAAGTGCCGCAAGCTCAAGCAACGCGTCGGGCTCGAGATGGTCGTCATCGACTACCTCCAGCTCATGACGAGCGGTAAGCGCGTCGAGTCGCGTCAGCAGGAGGTCTCGGAGTTCTCGCGTGCGCTGAAGCTGCTGGCGAAGGAGCTGCAGGTTCCCGTCATCGCGCTGTCGCAGCTGAACCGTGGTGCCGAGCAGCGTGCCGACAAGAAGCCCGCCATCAGCGACCTGCGTGAGTCGGGCTCGATCGAGCAGGATGCCGACATCGTCATCCTCCTGCACCGTGAAGCCGCATACGAGAAGGACAGCCCCCGCGCCGGCGAGGCCGACCTGATCGTCGCCAAGCACCGTAACGGCCCGACCGACACGGTCGTCGTCGCGTTCCAGGGTCACTTCTCGCGCTTCACCGACATGGCCGTCGGGATGGACTGAGCGACTTGTAGGTTTTTTTGAAGTTGTCCATTTCGCGCATGAAATGTCCATGGTGTGTCCATCTGGACATTTCGCGCCAACAAACCGCAGCCTTCCGAACCTCGATACGTTTGTGCTGAGGAGCGAGAGGGCGGACGGATGCTGGGCTACGACGCAACGTGCACGAGATTCGCCCTGGCGTGAGCGAGGAAGACGTTCGTCGCATCGCTCAGTTCCCGTACAAGGAGCGGATGAGCTACCTCGACACGCTCACCTCTCGTCGCGTGGCGCACGTCCCCTATCGGACCTGGGTCGACAAGCTGCTGAACGTTGCCGACGACGGGCGGGCACGGATGCTCCACGACGGCGGCTATCCGTACCTGTTTCACGCCAGCGGCAAGGAGATCAAAGCCAACTTCGCAACGGCCGGCGTGGGCGCGATTGCAACTCTCTCGGACGCGACTTGGTATCTCGTCGAAGCCTGGGACCAGAGTTGACGTAGAGCGCCAGTCGAGTCCGGCAGAGTGGCGCTTCAGAATGATTCGCGCGCGATCGCTCCGACGTCTGCCATGCGGTCCAGGAGTCGAAGGAGCACACTCGCCTGCTTCTCGCTCGGGACGTTGCCGCTCCGAAGACCGAACAGTTGCACAAGGTTGCTCTCGAGAGGCGAGAGTTGCCCGGCTCGATAAACCGCCGCCCAAGTGTCTTGAGACACGGACACGACCCTACGGATGTTCTCGAAACCGGTGTCCATCACGCGCAGCTTCCGCTCATCACGAGTCGCTGAGCGAGCGTCTTCCGCGCTGACGAGGGAGGACTGGAGGGTTACCTCAAGCTGGAGGCGTGCCTTTGAGAATTGATCCCAACATGCCTGCTGCTTCGCCCACTGGGTCACGTTGGCCTGCGGTCGATTGTCATCCGTCAGATGGAGCTGGGCCGCGTGGGCGAAATCCAGCAGTGCCACCAGCGTAGTCTCGTCGATCGATTGAGTCTCCCAGACGCGGCCGAAGTCGAACTTGGCACCGCCAAACTGGGTCTCGATCTGCGAAGAGAACCTCGCGATCGCGTAGGCGACGATGTTCGCGAGGTATCCCGGTGATGCTGTGTACCAGACCTGTTTGAGTACCGCCGACCGTAGCTGCTCGTACATGAGCGCTTTGCCAATGTTGTTGCGGAAGTACCCGTCGCCGAACCGCGCGTCGTCTGTCTCCCACTGCTTGTCGACGGCGACCGCGTAGTCGGCGAAGACGCTCTGGGCGCCCTTGCTCACCAGATGCGGCTTCTTTCCCCAGCAGTATGCGTACTTGGCCCAGTCTGTCTTGGTGATCCGCTGAGACTTCGGGTACTCCAGTTCGAACTTCTTCTGCTCGGACATGGCTCCCCGTGCCGCGCGGTCGTTCTCCCATTGGCCACGCGCTCGCTCGTAGTACCACCCAGACCTTGATGCTCAGTGGACATTTCAAGGCACACGATTCAGACCCGGTCGTGGACATTTCGCCTCTGCGAACGGCTCTAGGCCGTGAGTGGCAGGACATCGTCGGGCGGTTCCTACACGACTGAGGCTCGCTTACCCCGAAGAGATCTCGCCCCTATCGTGGGGGCATGGCGCGACGCGGGGGCATCACAGGTGGTCGAGCCGCGCTCACCGGTGGTATCGCCGCGCTGCTCCTTGTCGGCTGTGCGGCGCAGGTCTCGCCTGCCAATCCCGTCGCACAGTATGTGGACGAGGCCGTCACCGTCCTGGAGAGTGGCCTCTACGCCGGCACCCCGGAGTGGAAGGCGGCCGTCGAGCAAATCCGGCCGGAGCTCTACCGCCTGTCGACGGTCTCGGACACGTATCGCGGCATCACGGAACTCGCCGAGATCGCGGGAGGACGTCACACGGTCTTCTTCACCCCGGAGAAGTGGGTCGCATATACGCAGATGTCGGACCCTGGCACGCCCTTCCCGCTCCCGACCGTCTCCACAGATGCCGGCGTCAGCACGCTCACGCTGCCGTCCTTCGCCGGAGGGACGCGAGAATCCGACGATCTCTACCAGGATGCCGGGATCGACGCCCTCCGCTCAGCGGCGACCGATACGACCTGCGGGTGGGTCATCGACCTCCGGGAGAACACGGGAGGGAACGCGTACCCGATGCTCGTATCCGTCGCCCCGCTTCTCGACGACGGCCGCGTCCTCGGCTTTCAGGATCGCGACGGTGACATCGACTGGGTCGGCGTCGACAACGGGAACCTCATCGTCCCGGCGGACTACGAGGTCGACGCGCCGACGGTCGATCTGTCCCTCTCCCAGCCCGTCGCCATCGTCACCGGACCCGGTACCGCCAGCGCCGCAGAGAGCATTGTCATGGCTTTCGCCACCCAGCAGGACACCCTTCGCATCGGTGACTACACGGCCGGGTTCACCACCGGGAACGAGGTCTTCGAGCTGGACGACGGCGCCGCCCTTGCGCTCTCGACCTCGACCTACGTCGACCGGACGGGCGCCGTCTACGACGGCCCGATCGCCCCGGACGCGCCCAGGGGGTCGGCGTCGGACACGGTTGTGGACGCCGCCTCGGACTGGATCAGGGGGCGGTGTTAGCCACACGTGCGCGGAGATCACGACGAGCGCATGGACGAACGGGAGGATGCCGGACAGGTAGGGGGTAGGAACACATCACGCCTGGAGGCATCATGACCCCTGATCCACTCGACTCCACCCTCGAGCGCTCCGCTCCCGCAACCCGGGCGGCTGACGCGAGCGACCTCCGGGCCATGATGGCGGCGGCCCGTACCGAGGCGCATCCGCGTCGGCATCGTCGCGTCGGCATCGTCGCCGGCGCTCTCACGCTCACTCTCGCCGGCGGAGCAAGCTTCGCAGCGGCGTCCTCATCGTGGGATTGGAGCGCCGGTATGAACCCGAACCGCAGTCACACGTACCTCTCGCCGACCTGGGGCGAGTGCGAGCTGAGGGTGGGGAACATCGTCGCCGCGAACCCGCTCCGCCAGTTCGAGCTCGACCGGGCCATCGACGACTGGTTCGCGACCGAGGATGTCGCCGCGGAGGTGGAGCCGTACATCGCCGGGCACCTGGATGTCCTCAAGCGCGACCCATCCAACGGGTCGGACCCGCGCGCGGCCGACACTAATCACTGGGTGGCCGTCGATGAGGCCCTCTGGGATGCGATGTCCGCCGGCCTCCGCGACCGCGGGTTCGACAACGCGAGCATCAGCAGCGGCGGTGGCCAGGTGCACTGCGACGGCGAGCAGTGGAAGTGACTAGCGCGCTCGATGCGGCGCTGACCGCGGCATCCCCCTCCCTTCTCGCCTATCTTCAGCGACGTGTCGGGTTCGACGACGCTCCCGACCTGCTTGGCGAGACGATGGTGGCGGCCTGGCGCCGGGTGGGAGACCTGCCGAGCGATCCGGAACGGGCACGCATGTGGCTGTTCGGGATCGCCCGTGGGACCCTGCTGAACCACGCGCGGGGCGAGCGGCGACGGTGGGCGCTCGCCGACCGGATCCGCCAGTCAACGGCGGTGGAGGCGACGTCCCGCGCGGCCGATGACGGTGCCGACGTGCGCGACGCGATCGCGCGGCTCGACCCGGACAGGGCCGAGCTCGTCAGGCTGCTGCACTGGGACGGCTTCACCCTTGTCGAAGCGGCCGAGCTTCTCGGCATCCCCTCGTCCACCGCCCGCAGCCGGTACGCGAAAGCCAAGGAGGAACTGCGCGCCTCACTCGGCGCGCTGAGTGAGTCGACCCGCTGACGCAGGAACCCGGAAAGCGGAGTCCGAAGAAAAAGGGAATGCGCAAGGGGGTCGACAGGCTTATGGTTGACCAAACACAACTTGTTCTGCCGGCCACTGTCGGCATCCCGCCGCACATGACCCGTCGCGCGGCATCTCGCACGTTGCGGACCCGAGCGATCGTCGTCTGCGCCTCCTCGTCGGAGAGGACGCCCCCGGACAGGTGCGCGCCGCGTTGGAGAAGCGGATGGAGGATTACGCCCTCGACTCACGCTGGTCCTCGGCTGGGACTTGACCGCTGGGACAAGTCCCGTCGGAACTCGGGTGCCGCTTCCGAGACATCCACCCGCGCTCGACCGACCGGCCCCGTTTCCCGGGGCGGCGAACGCCGGTGGCCGTCGTGCTTTCGACCTGCCCGATCCACCGTCGCGGGGACAGGATGCTTCACCGCCGGGTCACGCGGTGAACATGTACTCCGCGGCGTCACGTTCGGTGTGCAGGCGCCAGTACTGGGCGGCGATGTCGGTCGACGAGGCGGAGGGGTACCCGGGGATGACCGCGTCGATCATGACGGCGATGGGCACGTGAGCCACATACACGCCGCTGCCCTCGAGCTCTCCGTGAAGGTTGAGCGCCCAGTTGCGGAGCGCGGCGCCGCCCGCGTTTGCGGCTGCGAAGTGGGGCGTGGGCGTGACCGAGCCGGCGCCCGTCGTGAAGAGGAGGGTGCCCGATCCTCGTTCCTGCATGCCCGGCAGCACCGCGTGGGCTGCGGCCATCGCACCGAGAAGCTGGGAACGCACCGCTGCCTCGACAGCTGCGGGAGTGACGGTCGATGGCGGACCGGGAGTGCCGTCGGCGGCGTCGACCGGTGAATATTCGAGGACGTCGATGCCTCCGAATCGGCGGTCGGCAGCCTGCAGGGCGGCGCGCAGTGACGCGTGATCGAGGACGTCCGCGGGGAATGCCTCGGCAACGATGCCCTCGTCGGTCAGCGTCCGCACGTAGCCGTCGAGCTTGGCGGGGTTGCGGGACACCAGTGCAACGTCGAAGTCGTGACGCCCGAACTCACGGGCGATGGCCATCCCCAGGCCCGGTCCTGCTCCGATAACGGCGATAGTGCTCATGGGGTGCGGTCCTCTCGTTCGGGCGCCCCATTAAGTGGAACGCGCGGTCCATATACTCGAGACTAGCATTATTTGGATCGCACGTTCCACTTAGTATCCTCGGTAGATGACTCCCGAGCATGATGACCCGTCACGGAACCAGCTTCGCTCCGATGCGGAACAGAATCGGTCGCGGATCCTCGAGGCCGCTCGCTGCCTGTACGCCGTCGAGGGACTGGGCATATCGATGGCAGCGGTCGCGCGCGAGGCCGGAGTGGGGAAGGCGACGCTCGCACGGCGGTTCCCGAGCAGAGAAGCACTGATCGCCGCGGTCTTCGTCGATCACATGCGTCGGTTCGTCGCCGCGACGGCCGCGGCGGTCGCGGATCCCGACCCGTGGAGAGGTTTCACGGGATACGTCGAGACCGTACTCGAGATGCAGGCCACGGACCGCGGCTTCGCCGACGTGCTCACCATGACGCTGCCCGGCGCTGCCGAACTCGAGACGCTTCGGACGCGCTCTTACGAGGGCTTCGTGACCCTCATAGACCGTGCAAAGGCGTCGGGTCGGCTCCGAGACGACTTCCGGTCCGAAGATCTCGTCCTCGCGCTGATGGCCAACGCGGGAGTTGTCGGCGCCACCGCTCGGGTCGCTCCAGATGCATGGCGCCGTCTACTCGGACACCTTCTTCGCGCATTCGCCAACCCCGGAGTGTCTCTGCCTGAGATGCCCTCCGGACCATCCGGTGAAGATTTTTCCCGCGCAATGCGTGAGGCATTCGCCTCACACGCGCCCGAGTCCGGAGTGACAGCCGATCACGAGCCGTGAGTGAAGCGCGCTGCAGGCGCATCCGCCCCACTCACCAGGTGATAGGTACGAAATGGGAATACCCAGCGGTTCACCTCCCTTATGGTTGACCAAGCACAACTTGTTCTGCCGGCCACTGTCGGCATCCCCGTCGCGCGAGACCCGCCGCGCGGCATCCCTACCGGCCTTCACCCCTTCGAGGAACCGTGACAACTGCTGCCGTGTCGAGCCCGACCACCCGAAGCACCCCGGTGATGACCCACCGCCAGATCCTGTTCGTCATCTTCGGGCTCATGGCGGGCATGTTCCTGTCCGCGCTCGATCAGACCGTCGTCGGTACGGCGATCCGCACGATCGGCGACGACCTCAACGGTCTCAGCGAGCAGGCGTGGGTGACGACCGCGTACCTGATCGTGTCGACGATCTCGACGCCCATCTACGGCAAGCTCTCCGACATCTTCGGCCGCCGGCCCCTCTTCATCATCGCCATCGCGATCTTCATCGTCGGCTCGGTCGCCGCGAGCTTCTCGACCTCGATGATCGAGCTCTCGGCCTTCCGGGCCATCCAGGGCCTCGGCGCCGGCGGTCTCATGTCGATGCCGCTGGCGATCATGGGCGACATCCTCGCCCCGCGCGAACGCGCCAAGTACCAGGGCTACTTCCTTGCCGTCTTCGGCATCTCCTCGGTGATCGGCCCGCTCGTCGGCGGTCTGTTCGCGGGGTCGGGCGAGATCCTCTTCATCGCCGGGTGGCGCTGGGTCTTCCTCATCAACGTGCCGATCGGCCTCGTCGCGCTGGCGGTCGTCCTGCGGTTCCTGCACATCCCGCGGCACCCGCACGGCGGGGTGCGCATCGACTGGTTCGGTGCGGCGGCGGTCATCATCGCGCTCGTTCCCCTGCTGCTCATCGCGGAGCAGGGCCGCGAGTGGGGCTGGACCTCACCCATCGCCATCGCCTGCTACGTCATCGGGGTCGTCGGCATCGTCGCCTTCATCCTGATCGAGCGCGGCATGAAGGACGACGCGCTCATCCCGCTCAAGCTCTTCCGGTCGTCGACGTTCTCGATGGCGACGATCATCGGCGTCTTCGTCGGCTTCGCGATGTTCGGCGCGATGCTCACTCTGCCGCTCTACCTGCAGCTCGTGCTCGGCTCGACGCCCACCGAGAGCGGCATCCAGCTGCTGCCGATGATCCTGGGACTCATGATCTCGTCGATCGTCAGCGGTCAGATCATCGCGCGCACGGGCCACTACCGGATCTTCCCGACCATCGGCACCGCCTTCATGGTGCTCGGTTTCCTCACGCTGACCTTCGTCCGGTACGACTCCTCGTACTGGCATATCGCCGCCGCGATGCTCCTCATCGGTCTCGGGCTCGGTCAGCTCATGCAGACCCTCACGATCGCCTCGCAGAACTCCGTCGGCCCGCGGGACATCGGCGTCGCCACCTCAGGGTCGACGTTCTTCCGGCAGATCGGTGGAACGCTCGGCACGGCCGTGCTGCTGTCGCTGCTGTTCACGCTCGTCCCGCTGAACCTGCAGACCAACTTCAAGGACCAGGGAGCCCTCGGCGACGCGCTGGATGCCGCCCTCGACCCGACGGTCGCGAGCGCGCCCGCCAATGCCGGCATCATGTCGAAGGTCTACGACCCGTTCGTCGGGCAGCTCTCCGACGGCGCGCTCGACGGCGCGCAGAAGGGCGTCGACGAGGCGAAGGCCGCTGCCGCCGACGCGGTCGCCCAGCAGGTGGCATCCGGTGCGATCCCGGCCGCCGCTCAGGGGCAGGCCACCGCCGAAGCCGAACAGCAGGCGATCGCGCAGGCAGGGGCGAAGATCACCGAGCAGGTGCCCGTCGCGAAGGTTGCGGCCGACGGCACGGTCACCCTGGACTTCACGGATGCCGCTGCTCGCCGCGCGTTCGTCGATCAGGCCGTTCCGCAGATCATCGACGGGATGTCGAACTCGTCCGGCTCGTCCTTCGACGACCGCACGATGGACGACACGTCGTTCCTCAACGGCGCCGATCCGCGCCTGACGAAGCCGCTCCTGGTGTCGTTCAACCAGTCGACGGTGAGCGTGTACTGGGTGGCCATGGGCGTCGCACTGATCGCCTTCGTTCTGACGCTGTTCTTCCGCACCCCGCCGCTGCGTCAGAAGTCGGCGCTGCAGGAGTCTGCCGACGCCGAGCGTCAGCCCGAGCCGATCGCGCTCGGCTGACGCCGGCGGTATCCGCGAGGTCCACTCGACTTCCTAGAGTGGGGGTATGAGCTCGCGAGGCGACCGCACCCCGTCGCCGACGGTACAGATCGTCATCGTGGTCCTCGCGGTGGGCGTCGGCGTTCCGGTCGGGATCGGCACGTGGATCGGCGGCATCCTCCTCACGGAGAACCTCGGGGTGCCGATGTCGCCGGAGCAGGTCTTCGCATGGATCATCGCCGCGCTCGTCGGCGTTGTCCTCTGGCCACTCTCTCTCCGGGGCGCACGCCGAGCGTTCTCGAATGCGACCGGCACTGGTCCGGGGAAGGCGACAGCGTCGCGAGGCGAGCGAGCCCTCCGTGCGCTCGTCGTCACTGTCGGCGCTGTGGCGCTCGTGGCCCTGTGCGGGCCGCGCGAGACGGCGAGCACGTTGGCCATGGCGTGGGAAGCTCTCGCGATCGGCCGGCGCGAGAGCGGTCTTTTGATCCAGTTCCTGAGCCTCGTCCTGGTCGCCATCCTCGCCGCGCCCGTCGTGTTCTTCACGCACCGCGCGGCGAAGATGCTGTCGCCGGACGATCCGCGCCGACGTGTACTGCAGGAACGCGAAGCCTGGACCCTCGCCGCCGCCACCGCGTGGACCGTCTCGCTCGGCCTCGGCCTCGGCCTGGGCATCGCTATCCTGTTGTGGCTCTGATGGACGGCACCGATGAAGGAGACCCCATGCGACACCTCGTCTACTACGTCGCCGTTAGCATCGACGGCTTCATCGCTGAGCCCGACGGTGGGTACGACCCCTTCCTCATCGAAGGCGATCACAACTCCGTCATCTTCGGCGAGTACGCCGACGCGCTGCCCGGCCATGTGCAGCGCGCCGTCGGCATCCAGTCGACGAACACGACGTTCGACACGGTGATCATGGGGTGGAACACCCTGTTGCCCGCACTGGATGCCGGGATCACAAGCCCGTACCCGCACCTCCGCCAGGTCGTCGCCAGTCGGCGGGCGCGCGAGGTCGATCCTGCTGTCGAGCTGACGAACGACCCGCTCGCCACCGTCCGGGCTCTCCGGCAGGAGGAGGGCGCGGACATCTGGCTCTGCGGCGGCGGCGAACTCGCCGGCGCGCTGCTGCCGGCGATCGACCGTCTCGTGCTGAAGCGGCATCCCGTCGTGTTCGGCTCCGGCATCCCCCTGTTCGGTGGGGTGGCCTTCGAGTCCCGCGCCTTCACGCGGACGGTCGTGCGGGAGTTCTCGTCGGGCGTCGCGATCGAGGAGTACGCGCGGACGGGTTCCTGACCCGCACGACTGAGCCAGCGGTCGACGACGCGGGGTGGCGCTCCGGGGACCCGTTGTGTCGCTGCCGGTGCGTCCCGGCGATGATTCGGGTCCCTGGAACGGATGCCGCGGGTGCTGCGGGGACCCGTTGTGTCGCCGGCCGTGCGGGTGAGCGACACTTTGCGTCCCTGGAAGCCGCGCGCTCGGCTCAGCTGGAGAGGCGCGCAAGGCGCACCCGCCTGCGCGGGCCCCTGCCGGGTACCGATCGGCGGCTGGCAGCGGTGACGCGACTGAGGGTCGGGGCATCGTCCGGGCTCCGGAGCTGGAACATGTCGGCGGGTGCGACCGCGTCCAGGGCAGCGCCCAGAATGAAGTCCTCGAGCGCGACGAGCGTGGTCATGACATCGTCCTCGGGCCAGCCGGCGCGCAGGAACGCGTCGACGACTCGCTCGTACATCTCCGTCGTGCGGCCGGCGCCGTCCAGAGCCGTGGTCGCGAAAACGGCGATGGTCGCCGGGTGGCGCGCGAAGGCGTCACGGTATGAGTGGGCCCAGACGAGCAGCGCGTGCGGATGCGGATCGGCGACAGGTCGGACTTCGTCGCCGGCAGCGCGGATCGCGGAGGCCGCCGCAGCGTCGTCACTGGGTGAAGGCATCCTTTGCGCTGCGTTCGATGACATCGACGATACGCACGCCTCCGGCCTGGAAGGAGTTTTCGTTCTGGCCGAAGACGCGCCCATCGGCGACCGCGCGCGATCCGGCGAACAGCGTCTTGGCCGCTTTGAGCGAGTCGGCTTCCTGAGCCGGCCCGGAGTAGTCGACGAAGATGATGTCCGGGTTCGCCGTGATGACGTCTTCGCGGCTGATCTGCGTGTAGTTCGCTCCGGCATCCGCGAAGACGTTGGTGATGCCCAGCGTGTCGAGGACGGCTTGGTAGCCCGCTCCCGTGAGGGCGTACACCGTGCCGTCGACGATCGAGACGGAGGCGGCGCTGAGCTTCCGGTTTCCGCGGAGTGCGGCGGCGTCTGCCACCCGGCCGCGCAGCTGCGACGTGAGTTCGTCCGCCTTCTCGGAGACGCCGAAGAGGGTTCCGAGGGCCGTGATGTCGTCGTAGACGGCGTTGATGGTCGGGGTAGCCGTCTTTCCGACGCAGTAGCTGCCGAGAACGTACAGCCCCGCGCCGAGGCCGCGCAGATCGTCGACGGTCGCCGCGCCGTTGCCGGTGAACTGCTGTTCGTCGTTGGCGATGAAGAGGTCGGGGGCCGCCCCGGCCAGGTACTCCTTGCTCGGGGTCCAGTCGGCTGAGTTGTGCGTGAGCTTCGGGTGGGCTGCGGCCTCTCCGGTGTCGAGGTCGGACAGCGTGTAGCCGATCGCGCGGTCGCCGACCCCGAGGGCATCGAGGGTGTCGATGATGCCGGGAGCCCCGAGCAGCACCCGCTCCGGGGCGCGCTGATAGGTGTAGTCGGCGCCGCAGCTGGAGACCGTGACGGGGTAGTGCGCCCCGGAGGCGCCGGCGGAAGCGGCATCCGCCGGCGCCGCGCCGGCGCACCCGGCGGTGGCGAGCAGCACGACTCCGAGAAGCGAGACGGCCAGTGGGATGCGCGGGACGGAGTGTGTCATGGTGTGGGTTCCTTTCGAGCCGCAGACGGGGTCGCGGCGTGGCCGGGGGAGCGAGGAAGGGCCTCCCCGAGGTGGATGGCGAGGCGATTCGTGAGCGGGTTCACGCCGATCTCGGCGACGACGCCGTACACCTCTGCGATGAGGGCGGCCGTCATCACCTGCGCGGGCGCCCCGACATCCACCACCCGACCGCCGTCCAGGACCACGACGACATCGCAGTACGCCGCCGCGAGGCCGAGGTCGTGCAGAGCGACAATCGTCGTCGAGGGCAGGGCGGTGACGAGGTCGAGGAGTTCGATCTGCGCGAGGATGTCGAGGTGGTTCGTCGGCTCGTCCAGGATGAGCACCGGGGTGTCCTGGGCGAGCGCCCTGGCCACCGCGACCCGCTGCCTCTCCCCTCCCGAGAGCGAGCCCACGGGTCGATGCGCGAAGGGCGCGATCCCGCACCGGTCGATCGCGGTCTCGACGGCATCCCGATCGGCGCTCGCGGCGCGGCGTCCGGGATGCCGGTGGGGGATCCTCCCCAGCTCGACCGTCTCCCGCGCCGAGAACTCGAACTCGCGGTGGTCCTCTTGCAGCACGACCGCCGTGCGGTGAGCGGCCGCGCGCGCGGTCAGCTTCCACACGTCCGCCTCGCCGACCCGGACGGCGCCGGCGCTTGGGCGGAGCGCGCGGTAGACGGTGCGCAGGAGCGTGGACTTGCCGGAACCGTTGGGGCCGATGAGGCCGACCGTCGACCCCTCGGGAGCGACGAAGCGGACGTCGTCGACGAGGGTGCGGTCGTCCCGCTCGACCGATACCCCGTCGATCTCGACCCGCATCATCCGACCACCGCTGACGCGGCGCGGCGCTTCCGCCGCGCGCCCGAGCGCGGCGACGCGGTCAGCAGCCAGAGGAAGAAGGGGGCGCCGACGGCGGCGGTGACGACTCCGATCGGCAGCTCAGCCGGGGCGCGGAGGGTTCTCGCGGAGAAGTCCGCCAGAATCAGGAAGATCGGGCCGAGAACCACTGTCAGCGGCAGCATTCGCCGGTGATCAGCGCCGACGAGAAGCCGCGCGATGTGGGGGATCACCAGACCGACGAATGCGATGCCTCCGGCGACCGCGACGAGCGCGCCCGTCATCGCGGCCACCACCACGAGGAGGGTGAGCTGCAGACGCGCGACGTCCACACCGAGCGACGCGGCGAGGTCATCGCCGCCGATGAGAGCGTTCAACGCAGGCGCGGACTGCAGGATCACGACGGTGCCGATCGCGACGATCGCGACAGGAATCGGTAACGTCCCCCAGTCGGCACCTCCCACGCTTCCCAGGCTCCAGAACAGCACCCGCTGCACCTGATTCGGGGTGGCGATCGTCTGGAGGAAGTACGTCATCGATGAGACGAGGTAGCCGACGGCGACACCCGCGAGGATCAACCGTGTCGGTGGCATCCGACCGCCCGAGCGGCCGAGGAGGAAGACGACGACGAACGTGACGAGGGCGCCGATGAATGCGGCGACGGTGAGGGGGACGCCCGCTGCCGCACCGCTGCCGAGCACGATCACCGCGACCGCGCCGAGGGAGGCGCCGGGAGTCACTCCAATGAGCGAGGGATCGCCGAGCGGGTTGCGGACGACCGCCTGGATCGCGGCACCGGCGACGGCGAGCCCCATGCCAGTGACGATCGCGAGGACGGTGCGCGGCAACCGGACGTTCCACACGATCTGGTCAGCGGTGAGGGCGGCGGACTGTCCGCCGCCGATGCGCGCGAACAGCACGCCGACGACCTCCGGCACTGTGAGTCCGACGGACCCGATGGCCATCGATGCGAGGGTGCATGTCGCGAGAACCGCAGAGAGGGCGAGGACCAGTGTGCGCGCACGCCGGATGGTCGCGAACGGCGGGAGTCGATCTCGCATGGGCCGCCTCTCAGGGGGATTCGGGTGTTTCTTATTGAGAACCATACTCAATAAGCGGGATTCACAAAAATGGTGCGCTGTTGCCTCGCCGTCGACAACCCGCTAACGTCCCATCATGTTGAGAACCGTTCTCAATAAGGAAAGGACGATGTCATGCAGAGCATCACTCTCGAACCCATCACCACCGCCGGCGTGCTGAGCGCACCCCAGGGGCCGGGTACGAATGCGCTCGTGCACAACCCGTTCGCGTTCGAGGCGATCGCGGCGGACGGCGTGCTCAGCGCCCCGCAGGGACCGGGAACGAACGCACTCGTGCACAACCCGTTCGCGTTCGACGCGGACTGAGGCCCCGGTGGCCGTCGCTCCTCGGTGCGGCGGCCACCGCTCAGCCCCGTTCGCCGACTTGATCTCCGAAGGCTCGTCTTCATGCGCTCGCTCAGACCCGGATTCCACCTCTATGCCACGACCGACGGATCATGGCGGCTCGCCGAACCCGGCGGCCGGTTCCACCGCATCCTCGGCGCGAGCGATCGACTCACCGAGATCGCGCACGCCCTGGACACCGGTGCCGACCTGGAATCCCTGGGGTCGGACGCCGTTGCGCTCCAGCGCCATCTCCGCGAACGTGGGGCGCTGTGCGAACCGCGCCCCTCGGCAGCGGAGGACCGAGGAGCGCAGAAGCGCGTGATCGTCCTCGGGGAGGGGACCGTCGCCGACGCCCTCCACGCGGTTCTCGCGGCACCGCCGTCGGTGATCCGCGTGGTCGAGGACGCGGCCGACGCCGATGCGATCGTCTCGATCGAGCCCTGGTTCCGCGATGCGTCGTGGGCAGAACTCGCTCGACGAGGCCGGCCCCTGCACCGATGCCACGGTGACGGAGGATCGGTGTTCGTCGGTCCCTTCACCGCGGATGAGGCCTCGGCATCCTATACCGACTACCGCGGCCGGCGACGGGCCGCGGACCCGCTCGTCGACGAACTCGATGCGCTCTGGAGTCACCTGGACTCGCTACCGGACGGTCCGTTGATCGCCCCGCCGGCGTTAGCGGCCCTCGCCGCGGCAGCTCTCGCGGCGGACCTCTTCGCCTGGGCGTCCGGGGACAGCGCTCCCCATGCGACGACGGAGATCGAGATTCGACCGGATTGCTCCATCCACCGCCATCCCGTGCTGCCGCTGCCCAAGATCCGCGCCCGATGATCCGCGCAAACCTGCGGATGACCGCCCCCGACGGCACCGCCCTCGCTTTCGACGTGCACCGCCCACCAAGGGACGAGCGCGTGCCGACCATCGTGCACCGCACACCATACGGTCGATTCCGGCACCTCGACGAAGGCCGCGGCTGGGCTCGTCGCGGCTTCGCCTATGTCGTCGCAGACGTTCGCGGTCGCTACGACTCCGACGGCGTCTGGGCCCCCTATCGCAACGAGCGCGCCGACGGCGCGCTGCTCGTGGACTGGGTCGCCATGCAGCCGTGGAGTGACGGCCGGATCATCGTCATGGGCGGGTCGTACTCCGGTTACACGGCGTGGGCGATGGCGGTCGAGCGACCCGAGCGGATCGCGGCGATCGTCAGCCTCGGACCGTCGATGTCGCTCGCGCGCACCAAGTTCTCGTCATCCGGAATCCTTCGGCTCGGCGAGCACGCGGCCTGGTGGGCAGAACGCGCGGACGCCCGCACGAGCCGCGAGGGTCTCGCGGCTCTCCTCTTCCGAGAGGACCCGACAGCCCTCGATCACCTGCCCGTCATCGGGATCGCCGATCGGCTCGGAGTCGACCTTCCCGGCTGGACGGCCGTCATCGACGATGGGCCGGATGCCGTCGTGGGCGAGGAGATCACCCCCGCGGAGCTGGCCGCGGTTCGCGCCCCGAGCTTCCACATCGGCGGCTGGCACGATCTGCTGATCGGCGAGACCCTCGAGCACTGGAACGTCGTCGGTGACGCCGAGACGCCCAAACGCCTCTTGGTCGGCCCGTGGCTGCATGACCTCGTCTTCTCCGCCGACACGCGGGTGGGGGCTCTCGACCACGGCGAAAGCTCGCGCGTGGAGTGGGCGGTCGAACTCGTCGATTGGCTCCACGACGCCTTGGCGGAGCGACTGCCCGCGCGGCGGGCGGAGACCTTCGTCATCGGCGCCGACGAGTGGGAGCGCGCGGACGAGTGGCCGCCGAGATCCACCGCGAACGTGCACGCGCTCCCACCCGGTGTCGTGCGCAGCGACCCCCGCCGCCCGTTCCCGAGCCGCGCGGAGGCCGTGGACCGGCGGGACCTCCTCGAACGGTCCGATGCGCTGCGCTGGCCGATCGACACGGACGCGCGACGCTTCGTCGGCTGGGCGCACGTGAACGTCCGCGGGAGCGCCGACGCGCGGACGGCGGACTGGATCGTCCGCCTTCTGCTGATCTCGCCCGACGGGCCCGTCGTCGAGGTCGCGGTCGGCGAGGCCGTGAGTGGACGGGGACCGGAGGACATCTCCGTCCGCCTCGGACCGCTCTCGTTCGAGCGGCGAGAGGGCGAGTCCCTCCTCCTCGAACTCACCGCCGCCGACCATCCGCGGCTCGCGCGCGGCACCGGCGATGCCGATCGCTACCGGGCCGGAAGCGCGGACCTCCCGGCATCCCTCACCCTCACGGTTGAGCGGTGCCGGCTCACGCTGCCCGTCGTGGAGCGAAGGAGAGCGACGTGATCGACATCGACCGTTTAGTGGACTCCCGCACCGGGATCCTCACCTCCACCCAGGCGCAGGCACCGCAGCGCGACGATCCGACGTTCTGGCGATCGCACGGGGCGAGTGTCGCGCATACCGAGCGTTTCGCCTCCTGGCGTGCGGACGGCTTCGGCTTCGGAGCATCCCTCGGCGACCTGGAGGCCGCACGGGGCGCGGCGATCGGCGAAGCCGTGGAACGGTACTGCGGCAACGCCGTGCCCGACGACCTCGCCATCCATCGCTGGGTGGACCTCGACCGCCGCGGCGAGGACGCCCTGGACCCGCGAAGCCTCGCCCTCTACAGCCCGGAGCAGTACGCCATGCCCGGCTTCCCCTTCGCCGTGTTCGAGCGCGAGCTTCCCGTCCGGTGGGCCGTCGGCCGGGATCTCCACACCGGAGCGGATGTCTGGGTTCCGGCATCCCTCGTCTACCTCGACACCCACGCCTCGCGGGCGTCCGGGGAACGGCCTGTGCACTCGCTGATGTACTCCGGGATCGCCGCGGGGCCAGACCGCGCCCGAGCCGAGGACGGTGCGATCGACGAACTGATCGAACGGGATGCCACGGCCGTGTGGTGGGCATCGGGCGCTTCCACGTGCGCACTCGACGACGGGGGCGCCATCCTCGGAATGCTCGGCGCGCACGACCTCGGCATCCGTCTCCTGGACATCCCGACCGATCTCCCGGGCGCCGTCGTGGCCGCCGTGATCGAGGACGGCGATCCCGCGCAGGACGGCCTGCTGGCGTTCGGTTCCGCGTGCCGCCCCGATCCTGTGGCCGCCGCCCGCAAGGCGGTCATGGAGGCCCTCGGGCTGCGTCGGATCACTCGCCAGCTTCTCGATCCCGAGAGCGATGTCTGGCGGGCCGTGGATGCCGATGCGATCGAGGCTCACGTGTTCCTGCCCCACCGTGCCGACCGACGCTACCGCGACGACGTCCCTGACGACTTCCGCACCCTCACCGACCTGCCCCCGATCGCTCAGCTCTACCTGGACCAGCGGATGGCCGCTGCGATCCTTCCCCGACTGCGACCCTCGCGACGGCGGGCTCTCGAAGAGGGCGCGCCGCCGTCCGACCGCGTGGCCGCGCTGGCGGCTCAGGGCGTGCGAACGATCTCGGTCGACGTCACGACCGACGATGTCCGCGCGTGCGGGCTCGTCGTCGTCCGCGTCATCGCCGCAGGTCTCGTCGGCAACGGACCCCCGGCCTTCCCGCTCCGCGGTTCGCGCCGCTACGTCGACGTGCCGCACGCGCTCGAGTGGGATCGCCGCCCCGCCTCGATCTCCGATCTGTACCCCTACCCCCTTCCTCTCGCCTGAAGGAGCCGGCATGCTGACCGATCTGTCGCCGGCGCTCGCGCCGCTCGTCGATTCCCGCACCGGAGTGATCCGCGCCCTCGAACCGCGGACCGTTCCGGCACACTTCCCCGAGCCGTTCGCTCTCCTGCACGCGGTCCTGTCCGACAGTGCGACGTTCTCACCGTGGCGATCGGATGCCAGTGGGGCAGGCTACGCGTTCGGTGACCGGGAGGCGATGCGCGGTGCTGCTATCGGCGAAGCCGTCGAGCGGTACTGCGGCAACCTCGTCAGCGGACGACTCGTACGGTCCACCGCGAACGATCTGCGCGGCGTCGATCACGTCTCGCCCGAGGACCTCGCTCTCCCGGAACGCTCACCCTTCGACTCCGACACGACGACAGACTGGGCCGTCGGCCGGGACGCGGCGACGGACGCCGACGTCCTGGTTCCCGCGAGTGCGGTGTGGGTGTCGTACAACCTCCAGGCGGCGCCATCCCTGCATCCGGTAATGCAGGCGGGTCTGGCCGCCGAGCGCTCCCTCGATGCCGCGCAGTTCGGGGGTCTCCGCGAGATCGTGGAGCGCGACGCGATGTCGCGGGCGTGGACCGGCGGGGGCGGAGTCGTGTCCCTCACAGTTCCCGCGTGGGTGGACGCGTTCGCCGCAGGCCCTCGCCGCCGGATCGAGCCGAGGTGGCTGCTGTTCCCGACCGACACGGGGGTGCCGATCGTCGGGGCGTTGATCCGCGACACCACGACCGGCTACCTGACCCTCGGCATGGGGACCGCGGAGAACCCGACCGCGGCCACGCTGAAGGCCCTCGGAGAGGCCCTGCAGCTCCAGCTCTTCGTTGCGGACCTCGACGATGAAAACGGGCCATACGCGCGCATCGCCGCCGATCCGCGAAGCCCCTTGGCGCCGCACCGATCGGACCGTCGCTACGCGCGATCGTACGCGGCCGATCTCTCGGACGTCCGGGATTACGGGTGCCACCTGCAGCTGCACCTCGACCCCGGCATCCAGTCGACCTTTCTGGAAGAACTGGATGCCAGCATCGTGGGCCGGACGGCCCTCGATGCTCTGCCGCCCGGTCCCGGTCTCCGCGGCCTGATCGAGCGGTTCGCCGCGCTCGGCGAACGCGTGATCACCGTCGATGTGACCACTGACGACGTCCGCCCGTCCGGACTGCGGGTCGTGAGGATGCTCGTGCCCGGCCGCGTGTCCAATGCCCCGCACGCGCACCCCTTCGTGGGGGGCCGCCGCCCTATTCAGCCCGTTCCTCGCCCGACCCCGCTGCCGCACTGATGCTCGCGACGTACCTGTGGTCACGCGGAATCGTGTGGACCGGCAATGCTCTCACCGCCGTCGCGCTCCCGCTCATGCTCTTCCAGCTCACCGGGAGCGCTGCCCTCGCCGGGTTGCTGACGGCGCTGGAGGCCGTGCCCTACCTGGTGCTCGGTCTCCCCGTCGGGGCGTTGGCGGACCGATGGTCGCCGCGCTCGACCCTCCTGGCGTCAAGCGCGGCCAGCGCGCTTGCGGCAGTGAGCATTCCGATTGCCGCGTTAGTCGCTGACGTCACCCCGGTCCACCTCATGATCGTGGCCGTTGCGACCTCGGTGTCCTTCGTGTTCTTCGACGCGGCAAGTTTCGGGGCGATTCCCGCGATCGTCGGGCGCGACGGCATCGCATCGGCGACCGCACGGATGATGACGATCAGCACGCTCGTCGGTATCGCCGGTCCGCCCCTCGGAGGCCTCGTCTCGGCGATCGCGGGCGGACCCGTCGTCCTCCTCATCGATGCCCTCACCTACGCCCTCGGTGCGGTGCTGCTCGCCCGCATTGAGGTGCTCGACATGACGCCCGCCCCGAACCGCCCGCGGCGCCACATCCGCGCCGACATCGTCGAGGGCCTGCGATACATCCGATCGGTCCCGGTCATCCGCGACCTTACCGTCCTCGGCGTCGGCAACAGCCTCGCCGCCGGCGCGGTCTCCGGGCTTCTGATCGTCGCTGCCGTCCGCACTCTGGGGCTCGATTCGGATTCCCCCTCGATCGGTGTGCTCTTCGGCGCCGGAGCGGTGGGAGCTCTTGCCGCTTCCTGGCTGGTGGGCCCCCTGCAGAAGCGAGTCGGCGCGGGCATGATCACAATCGGTGCCCTGCTGCTTGCCGCCGCAGCAACCTGCGGCTGGGCGTTGTCGACGTCGTTCCTCGCGGGCTGCATCGCGCTCTGCCTCTGGCAGGTCGGAACGACCGCCGTCTCGCTGAACGGCATCATCACGCGACAAACGCTGACCCCCTCACACCTTCAGGGCCGCGTCAATACAACGGCCCGTATGATCGCATGGGGCGGTCAGCCGTTCGGAGCCGGAGCGGCCGGTCTGCTCGCGCAAGGGATCGGTGTCACCCCAGCCCTTCTGATAGCTGCCGGCGTCAGCCTGGTGACGGCAATAGCCGCCTCTTTCCTGCCGGTCGCGCGCGCCGCGCCCCACAGCTCGCCGGCGAGCTGACGTGAGCGCACGCGGTCGCGCTCTGCGGGCCGCGCGCCACCGCGTGGACGGTCTCGCTCATGATCGGGCTCATCCTGGCCATCGCCATCCTGCTCACGCTCTGACGCGCACGTTGCTTCGCCCGTGGCTATCGTTGGACCCGGACCTCGCGGATGGTGTGACCGACGGAAGTAGGTGTCGAGGTGAACGGATCGGGCGCTGACGCGTTCTATACCGGGCTGGTAGCCGACCTGTATGGGCCGCTCAAGTCGACCAGCTTCGATCCTTTTCGGTACCGCGACCTGATCCTGCAGCACGGGCAACCCGCGCTCGAGCTCGGATGCGGAGACGGTGACCCGCTGCTGGACTTGCGGGCAATGGGTCTCGATGTCGACGGGATGGACTCCTCCCCGGACATGATCGCCCGCCTGCGGGAACGCGCCGACGGCCGCGGCCTCGCGGTGAAAGCCTGGGTGGACACGATGGAAGGAATGACCGTGCCTCGTCGGTACGAGACGGTCTTCCTCGCTGGCCCCACGTTCAACCTGCTCCCCACCGATAAGGCGATGCGCGACGCCCTCGGCAGTATCCGTGGCGCGTTGACGGACGGAGGCACCGCGATCGTGCCTGTGTTCGTCCCCGAGCCGGTCGCACCTTCGATGATCGGGCGGGGGAACCGGCAGGAAACATCGGACGGATGGATCGGGTATCGAGTCGTCGCGGTGGTCCGCGATGACGTCGCGCGCACCCACACCACGACGCTTCTCTACGAACGGGAAGCAGGCGGGGTGTACGAACACGTGCAGCGGGACTGGCTGCTGCACTGGATCGACGTGACCGCTCTCAGTGCCCTGGCGGCTCAGGCGGGGCTTCGCATCGTCGATGCGCCCGGGTCCATCGGCCACGACGTTCGAGACATCGTCCTGCAGCGCTGAGCCCACGAGTTCCGTCTCACGGGGGAGTCGCCCGGGTCAGGCCCGTGGGTACCGTGGCGGCATGGGCGACGATCTCGAGCACACGGATGCGGGGCAGAACCAGGTCGCGCGGTTGCGGGCGGGCATGTGGTGGCTGGCCATCGGATCGTTCGCCGCGCTGATGGCCCTGGTGTCGTGGGCGATCCTGTCGGCTGCGAACGGATCGGGCGCTGGCATGATCGCTGCGAACTCCGGGTCCGTCGGGGTGGTGCTCGCGTGGGTTGCCGGTCACACGGCCATCACGAAACGGCTCCAGCAGCTGGCGATCTCCGAGGACGGCCGGGAGTAGCGCGCGGAGCGACACCTCGCGTCCCTGGACCGGTACCGAGTCGGATCGGATCGGTGCGCGGCTGGCGCTCCGGGGACCCGTTGTGTCGCCTGCCGCGCGGGTGAGCGACACTTTGCGTCCCTGGAATGGATGCGTCTGGTGCTCCGGGGACGCGTCGTGTCGCTTCCGTCGAGGACGTGCGGCGATTCGCGTCCCCGGAACCCGAGCGACAGGCGTCGCCGCGGATCAGGCCTGGGTCACCCCGAGGACGAGGGGGACGATCAGGGCGGACGCGTTGTTCATGCCGTGGAGGGCGACGCCCGGCCAGATGGACCCGGACCAGCGGAACAAAAGCGCAGTGAGCACGCCGACCACGAACGCCACGGGGAAGACCGGGTTGACGCCGAGCGCCAGCCCGAGCCGATCGCGCTCGGCTGACGCGGGCGGGCGGGCGGTTCGTCGCCCGCGTGACATACTGCGAGCAGCGCTCATAGCTCGGATCCACCTGGGTTCGACACGCGGAGCCGGAAAGGCTGCGAAATGGCAGTCGAGACACCGACGGGTGTTCGCCGGACCGCTCTGGTGGTCGATGACTCCGACGACCAAGGCGATCTGCTCCGTCTGCATCTGGAGAGACTCGGGTACGAGGTCGAGCTGGTCTCCACGGCTGAGGCCGCGATCGGCTCCTACCGCGAGTTGACGCCGGCCGTCGCGATCATCGACCTGCTGCTGCCGGGGATCGACGGGTGGCAGCTCGTCAACATGATGAAATCCGACGTGCCCGACTGCGTGCTCGTGGTCACCTCGGTGCTGGGCCTCGAGGAATTCCCCCTCGTCGATGGAGTGCTACCGAAGCCGTTCACGGCGCGCGACGTCGCGCGGGTACTCGGAGCACTGTTCCCCCAGGGCCAGGGCCAGGGCCAGGGCCAGGGCCAGGGCCAGGGCGCGAACGCTCCCCGGCGAAGCGGCGGGGAGGCGACGAGATGAGAGTTCTCATCGCCGACGATGACGTGGATCTGCGCAACCTGATCACGATCGCCATTGAGAAGGCCGGGCACGAAGTCGTCGCCGCCGTCGGCGACGGGATCTCGGCGTGGGAGGCTCTGAAGGCGGAGCAGATCGACCTTGCCGTGCTGGACATCACGATGCCCGGCATGACGGGAGTTGAGCTCGTCACACGGCTGCGTTCCGACGACGACCTTCGTGAGCAGCGCGTGCTGATGATCACTGCCAACGTTCACGCCGGCGTGGCCGAGGCCTTGCATTCGGCTGGGGTAGACAGCTTGATTACGAAGCCGTTCAAGGTCCGCGAGCTCGTCGAGCTCATCCGCGACATCGCTGGCGTGAACTTATGAGCGAGGACGGCGGACCAGCGGGCGCTTCGAACCCGCCGCGAGACCGGTCCGTGCAGCGGCGTGTCGGTGTCTTCGGAACCTGGTCGCCTCTCCTCAAGCAGGGGCCGGCGCTGCTGGCATTCCTCCTGGCGAACGCGGTGGTGCTCTCGCCCGTAGGTGTGAGGACAGATTGGACACTTGTCGCCGCGGCCGACGCGATCGTCGTGCTGGCCACGGTGTTCGCCGCGGTGCTACCCAGGCTGCGGATCGCGGCGGGGTGGGAACTCGCCATCCCCATCGCCACCTTCGCCGCGGTGGCACTGCTCCGTACCGGCACGGGTGGACAGGCGTCGCCGTTCGGGGCGCTGTTGGTGATTCCGCTGGTCTGGATCGCGTCCGAACCGGGGGTGCGCAACGTCCTGATTGCTTCCGCCGGTGTGGCCGTCACGATCTCGTTGCCGTTCGTGATGGGCGTCTCGTCCGTTGAGAACGCTGCCGATATTGTGCGGCTGATGTACACCCCCGTGGCTTTCACCATCGCGGCCGTGTTGATCAACCACATCGCCCGGCTCGTGGATCGACGGATCGAACGGCTCGAGGAGACCACTGCCAAAGGCGAACGCCTTGTCGCCTCGCTCGAGGTCCTCAACAGCGAGGCGCGCACCCGCGAGCGGAAGACTCGGAAGGCGAACCAGCTGCTCGACGAGGTCTGGAACGCGATCTCCGGGCACGCGATCATCGGGACTGACGTCTCCGGACGCATCACGGTCTGGAACCCCGGTGCCGAGTCGCTTCTCGGGTACTCCTCGGCCGAGGTGATTGGACAGATGCAGATCACCGATCTGCATCTCGCCTCAGAGATTCGGGAGGAGTTGCGGTTGTTGACCACGGGCGATGCCGGAGGGTCGGGCACGGACTTCGAGGGCCTTGTTCGCACCGCCCGCGGCGGGTTCCGCGATGTCCGGGACTGGACCTACCTTCGCCGCGACGGCAGCGAGTTCCCTGCACAGGTCTCGATCGCCCAGAGGTTCAACGAAGACGGCGACACCAGCGGGTTCATTTTCGTGGCCACGGACGAGACAGATGCGCGAGAGATCGAGCGCTTGAAGGACGAGTTCGCCGGGCTCATCTCCCATGAACTGCGCACCCCGCTGAGTTCGATCCTCGGCTACGTCGAGCTGCTCAGCGATGATGACGACCAGCCGCTCAGCACCCAGCAGTCCCGCTACATCGAGGTGGTGGACCGCAATGCCCGTCGGCTGCTGAAACTGGTCGGCGACCTTCTGTTCACCGCCCAGGTAGGCTCCGGACGATTCACCATTGAGACGGATCCGGTCATGGTCGGGCAGCTACTCGAGGCGGCGGCGGAGAGCGCCTACCCTGCCGCCGACGCGGCGGGCGTGGAACTGCGCACCGTCATCTCCGACAGCACGGTTCTGGTGGACGCGGACTCGACCAGGCTCGGGCAGGCTGTCGACAACCTCCTGTCCAACGCAATCAAGTTCACCCCCCGCGGCGGATCGGTAGCCCTCGAGCTCGCTGCCGACGGCGACGAAGTGCGCATTTCGGTGACGGACACCGGGTACGGCATCGCCAGCCACGAACTGCATCGGCTGTCGGAGCGGTTCTTCCGCGCCACCACCGCCACGAAGCACGCAGTGCCCGGCGTGGGACTCGGCCTCACCATCACCAAGGCGATCGTGACCGCGCACGGCGGGAGGATCGACATCTCCAGCACTCTGGGAGCGGGTACGACCATGGCGATCGCACTCCCGCGTTTCCATAGAGGAAGCTCGGACGGGAAAGGCGCGTCTGACATCGCTGACGTCGGAACCGTAGGGGCGGACACGGTCGGCTGATCAGTTGTGAGCTTCAGGTTCCCGTTGCGCCACTGCCAGCGCGTTCTGGTAATCGTTTGCACGACTCCGGGGACCCGTTGCGTCGCCTGCCGCGCGGCTCAGCGACACGTCGCGTCCCTGGAACGGCACGCGAGCCGCGCCCGGGCTCAGGCGGGGTGGCGCTTCAGCAGTTTCTCGACCACCATCATCGCGCCGCCGAGGACGGCGGGGATGCCGCCGCCGGGGTGCACGGATGCGCCGACGCGCCAGAGCCAGGGCGTCCGCAGATCGTGGTGCGCGGGCTGGTGGAACGGGCCGCTCATCCAGAGCGGACGCGCGGCTCCATAGAGAGCGCCGTGGCGCTCGCCGAAGGTGCCGAAGTACTGCGGGTCGAGGACCGCGGCATCCGTCATCGAATCGGTGAGCAGCTCGTCGAGGCCCATCGTGCGCGAGATCCGCTCGATCTCGCGCCGCACGAACGGGTGCTCGAGGCTGTAGCCCGACCCGTCGGCCGGCGCGGTCAGCAGGACGGCGAGCGTGCTCCGGTCGTTCGGGTAGACCTGCCCGGCGCGGTACAGGTTGACGAACGCCATGGTGTCGGCGGGCTCGTCGCCCGCCGCGAGGCTGCGGTGCAGCGCGTCCGGCTTGGTCGGGAGGATGACGCTGTGCGCCGCGATCCGCTCGGGCAGCGGCTCGCGGAGCGCACCGTAAATCGCGACCGCTGAGCACGACAGTGCGCCCGGTGCGCGCCGCCGCCTGCCGAGGAGAGCATCGACCCGGTCCGCGTCGAGCGCGCTCACGATGAAGTCGGCCGCGAACGACCCGCTCGCCGTTGTGACGCGCCCGCGCTCGATGCGCGTGACGGTCTCGCCGGTGCGGATGTCGACACCCGCGGCATCCGCCATGCGTTCCAACGCCAGCGGGATCTCGTACACGCCGCCGCGGGGGACCCACACGCCGGATGCCGCCATGACGGCCGGCATGCTCGCGTAGAGCGCGGGCGTCCGCTCGGGCGGGACGCCGGCGTTCAGCGTGTGGATCGCGATGATCTCGCGGAGGCCGTCGGGCATCCAGGTGAGACTGTCGAGGTAGGCGCGGGTGCTGAGCCGCGGACCGTAGACCGCGAGCAGTCGGCGCAGGGCCGGCAGCGACCGCCGGTCGAGCGGATCGGCGACGAGGAGCGCCGTCACGTCGTCGGCGAGAGGCGCGTGCTCGTCGCTGAACCGCTTCCACGCCGGATACCAGGGGTGCTCCGGCGGTACGGGAAGGGTGACTTCCTCGCCGTCGTAGTAGTAGCGGCCGACCTCGGGGAGCCGCTCCAGCTCGATCTCGCCGGCGTCCGCGCCGAGGCGCGCGCACAGCTCCTCCCACACCCCGGGGAACGTCACGAGCGACGGACCCGAGTCGATGCGCTCGCCGTCGACTTCGAGCCGTCGGCTCTTGCCGCCGACGGTGGCGGCCCGTTCGAGGAGGGTCACGTCGTGTCCGGCGCGGGCCAGCAGAGCGGATGCCGCCAGCCCTCCGAGCCCGGCTCCGATGACGACGATGCGACTCATCCGTAGACCTCGAAGAACATCTTGGCCAGCTGCAGTCCGCTCGCCAGCGACCCGGCGACGTAGGGGAACGCGATCGACACCGGGTACAGGCGACGGCCGGTTGCGGGGGTGGGGCGCAGCAGCATCCACACGACGAGCACGCCGGCGATCGCGAGGTTCAGCGCCGCGACCGGGACGCTGACGAGGGCGAACAAGGCCGTGGACACGAGCCACCAGCATCCGCTCCACACCGCGGTGCCGCGCGGTCCGAGGAGGACGGCGGTCGTCCGGATGCCGGCCTCGCGGTCCTCGTCGATGTCCTGCACGGCGTCGTAGGCGTGCTTCGCGACACTCCAGGCGAGGAGGCCGATCACGGCGGGCCACAGCGGCGGCGCGTCGAGCGCGACCGGGACGATCAGCAGCGGCAGCCCGTAGGCGGCGTTGCTGAGCGAGTCGAGGAAGGGACGCTGCTTGAAGCGGAGCGGCGGGGCCGAGTAGAAGACGAACACCAGCGTGTAGAGGAGGATCAGCCCGACCGCCGCGGGCGGATACGCGATGACGAACCAGAGGAGGAACGGGACGTTCGTGATCGCGACGGCCCAGACGATCAGCCGCACCTCGCGCGGCTCGATGCGCGCTCCCTCGATCGAGCCCTTCCGCGGGTTCAGCGCGTCGGTGTCCTGATCGAAGATGTCGTTCACGCCGTAGATCAGCAGGTTGAACGGCAGCGTCAGCCAGATGAGGAGCGGGATAGCCGCCGGATCAAGCAGTGCGCCGGTGAGCCACATCCCGAGCACACCCGTGCCGATCGTGTTGATCCACAGGACCGGGCGCGAGATGTGGACCAGGCGGCCGATCGTCGTCCGCGCTGAGGCGCGGGAAGCCGGGGCGGGCTGATGGTCGATGGCGGGACTCCTCGGGTGGCGACGGCGCGGACGACCGTGTCCCGCGATTGTATGCGGCGTGAAGGAGCCCTCGGCCGCCCTTGCGCCCGGGGTCCGGTGCCGCTCGCCTGTCGCGAAGTTCAGGGGCGTGCGGCGTGTTGCGACAGGGGAGCCGGGTGTGGGGGCGCGGCATCCGCTCGCCTGTCGCGATGTGCAGGGCTCCGCGGCGTGGTGTGACAGGGGAAGGGGTGGGGTGGTGCGGATGCGGCACCCGGGCCGCTCGCCTGTCGCAATGTGCAGGGGCGCGCGGCGTGTTGTGACAGGGGAGGGTGGGATGCCGCGCCGCGGCGACGCTCGCCTGTCGCGAAGTGCAGGGCTGTGCGGCGTGTTGTGACAGGGGAAGGTCCCCCGGGATCTCAGGCCGCGACCCGGGCGCTCAGGCCGTGGGCGCCCCCGCATGGGCGAGCCAGAGGGCGAGGATGTCGCGGGCCGTGGTCCACGAGTGCGGGCCGTAGCGATCGTTGTCGACGTGGCGCAGCTCGCCCTCGCCGCTGAACATGCTCACGAAGTACTGCATGCCCTGCCAGGCGGGGAAGGTCTCCTCGGCATCCCGCGACAGGCGTCGACCCACCGCGGCCATGGCCGACAGCGTTCCGGTCGTGCCCGCCCACTGCAGCTTGAACGTGTCGCCGGCGAGCTCGGTGGCGAGGTCCGCCACCTGGCGCGCGGACAGTCGGTCACCGGCGACTTCGACGACCCGCGGGGCGTCGGCGTCGAGCGCGACCAGGGCGACGACCCTCGCGGTGTCGTCCTTCGTCGTGAAGTCGAGGATCTGATCCGCCGACGACCAGAACAGCACGCGCTTACGGTCGCGGAGGATCATCGGCGCCTGGCCGGCGAGCAGCTCGGTGAACATTCCGTTCAGGACCGAGGTCGCCTGGATCGGGGCCGCGTCGAGGTCGCCGGCGAACTCGCGCCGCAGTTCGAGGTTGCGGTTGGTCCCCGGCGTGAGCCGCCGGTAGTCGGCCGAGTAATCCGATGGGAGAAAGCGTGGCACCCCGGCCGTGACGGCCGCGGCGAGGAGCGCACGCTGCGCGTCGACGATGACCGGGCGGATGCCGCTGAGTGCCGAGACGACGACGTCCGCACCGGATGCCGCGCCCACGAGAGCGTCACGGTCCGAGTAGCGCGCGGCAATAATCTCGACGTGCGGGTCGTCGCCGAAGCGATCGCTGGCGGCCGAACTGCCGGGGCGGGTGAGGACTCGGAGACGGACGTCATGCTGGAGCAGTTCGCGGGAGATGCGGCTGCCGAGATCGCCGGTAGCGCCGGCGACGAGAACGGTGGTGGTCACGGGGCCATCCTGGCGGCTGCGCCGCCGTCGCGACGCAGGGTTGCGTTCCGCCGCTCCTTGCGCTCAGCGACGACGGGCGATGATGTCGAAGACGTGCCAGTGCTTCGGACCTCGACCCGATGGGCCGTCCTTCTCGCGTTCGATGAGTTCGACGACGTCCCAGTCCGCGAGCAGATCGGCCACCTGGCCGGCCGAGTGTGTGAGCACGTCGTCGCGTGCAGCCCAGTCGTCGCGGTGTCCGAACAGTTGACCTGCAAAGACGCCACCCGGGCGGAGAGCCGCGATGATCAGCTCCCAGATGTGGGCGAACTCGGTCTCGCGCGCGAACGGCAGCGAGTAGCTCGCGAGGACGAGGTCGGCATCCGGCAGCTCGTGGACGTCCGCGAACGACGTATCACGCGCATCAAGCCGGGGTACTACGTCGCCGCCTGCCGCGATGCGCTCACGCAGGCCGGGCGTCGCATCGACGGCCACGACTTGCCAACCCTGATCGAGCAAGAATCGCGAATCCACACCGTCCCCGGCGCCGAGGTCGATCGCCGTCCCCACGCGGCTCACGTGATCGAGAGCCGTGATCAGGTGCCGCCGCGGCGGGCGTCCAGCCGCGGCGGAGTAGTACTGCTGCCAGTCGCTCGCCCCCGTCATCGGCCCATTCTCGTGCGTCCGCAGGCTAGACGTTGTCCAGCGCGATGCGCGCGCGGCGCGCGACCTCGAGGATGCGTCCCACGTTCTCGACCGCGATCCCCGGCTCATCGTCGCCGAGGTGCTCGAGTGTGGCGAGCTGCGAGGCGAGGAGCGCCGGCGGCATGAAGTGCTGACGCGACCGCATCCGCCGGTCCAGCTCCTCGGGCGACACGACGAGTTCGACGAACCGCACGTCGGGGGCGGCGGCACGGATGCGCTCGCGGTACCGGCGCGCCAGCGCGGAGCATGCGACGACGAGCCCCGGTGCGTCGGCGAGGGTCTGCCCGACGATGTCGAGCCAGGGCGCGCGATCGTCGTCGTCGAGGGGGTGGCCCGCCTCCATCTTCTCGACGTTGGCTGCGGGGTGCAGGTCGTCGGCGTCGACGAAGTCCACACCGAGGTCGACGGCGAGGGCGGCTCCGACGGCGGTTTTGCCCGACCCGCTCGGTCCCATGACGACGATGCGGGGTGCCGCGCTCACGATGCCACCTCGGCATCCGTCATCGCGACGATGACCTTGCTGCTGTCGGCGGGGCGGCGGGCCGTCTCGAACGCCTCGATCGCGTCGGCGGGGCCGAAGGTGTGGGTGATGACCGACTCGATCTCGGGGCGCCGCCGGAGGACGTCGATCGCGTCGTCGATCTCGTCGAGGAAACGGAAGGCGCCGGTGATCGTCGCCTCCTTCGAGATGAGCGGGGCGATGTTGATGCCGACCGGCTGGTTCGGCAGCATCCCGATCTGGACCACCGTGCCCCGGCGGCGGACGGCGGCGATCGCCGACGACACGGCCGGTGCCGCCCCCGAGCACTCGAGGACGACGTCGTACGCGTCGGACGGGATCTCGTCCTCGCCCACCCGCCACACGGCGTCGGCGCCGAGCGTGCGGGCACGCTCGAGCGGTGCGGCCAGCAGGTCGGTGATCTCGACGCGCGCCGCCCCGGCTTCCTGAGCGGCGACGACGGCGAGCAGCCCGATCGGGCCGGCACCGCAGACGAGCACGCGCGCGCCGTCTAGCGAGCCGGCGCGGCTGGCGCCGTGGAGGGCGACGGCAAGCGGCTCGGCGAGGACGGCCCGGCGCACGGGGAGGTCGGCGGGCAAGGTGCGGATCATGCCGGCATCCACCACCAGGTACTCGCTCATGGCGCCCTGCGTGTGCGGGGTCGTGGCCGCGCTGCCGAGGTAGCTGCCGCCGGGACGCAGGTGCGGTGCGACCGGGGTCGATCCTTCGGGGCCGAACCGGGCCGGGTGCACCGTCACCGGCGTGCCGGGGGCGAAGCGACCGTCGGGGTCGAGGTCAACCCACCCCGAGAGCTCGTGCCCCGGGATCAACGGCTCCGTGACGACGAACGCGCCGTTGGCACCCTCGGAGTAGTAGTGGAGATCCGACCCGCAGATCCCGACGTACCCGACGCGGACCCGCACCTGTCCCGCATCGGGGACAGGGACGGGATGGTCCGCGACGGTGAGATCGAGCTTGCCGCCGATGACGACTGCATCCATGTGTGTCACTCCTCAGATCAGACGACCGCGGTCATGCCGCCGTCGACGAACAGGTTCTGGCCGTTCACGAAGTTGCTCGCCGCCGACGCCAGGAAGACGAGCGGTCCGCGCAGCTCCTCGACATCGCCCCAGCGGCCGGCCGGGGTGCGCTGAGCGACCCAGTCCGAAAAGTCCGCGTCGGCGACGAGCGCCGCGTTCATCTCGGTGGCGAAGTATCCCGGTGACAGCGTGTTGACCTGGATGCCGTGGCGCGCCAGATCCGCTGCCATCCCGCGACTGAGCTGGGCGACGCCGCCCTTACTCGCGGCGTAGGGAGCGATGGTCTGCCGTCCGAGCAGCGACTGCACCGAGGCGATGTTGATGATCTTGCCCGAGCCCCGGGCGATCATGCCGGGGGCCACGAAGCGCGACACGTAGAACGCGCTCGACAGGTTGCTCGAGATGACGGCATCCCAGTCCGCGACCGGGAACTCCGCGAACGGCGCGCGTCGCTGGATGCCGGCGTTGTTGACCAGGATGTCGGGGGTCCCGACCCGCTCGGTCAGCTCGCCGATCGAGGCTTCGACAGCCGCGGCATCCGTGACGTCGAACAGGGTCGTCTCGGGACGGATGCCGGTGCGCTCGGCGATCGCGTCAGCGCTGCGTCCGACCGCCTCACCGTCGCGGCCGTGGATGACGACACGGGCGCCCGCGTCGGCGAGGCCGACCGCGAGGCTCTGGCCGAGTCCTCGCGACGACCCCGTCACGAGAGCCAGGCGTCCGGTGAGGTCGAAGACGTCAGACAAGCGACACCGCCCCGAAGATGATGAGCACGAAGACGAAGCCGACGACGGATTCGATCGCCTGCTGCACCGTCCAGGTCTTGAGAGTCGTCTTGACGTCCATGCCCATGAGGCGGCCGACGAGCCAGAAGCCGGAGTCGTTCACATGGCCCGCGAACACCGAGCCCGCCGCAGTGGCGAGGACGATGCAGGCGACCTGCAGCGGGTTGAACCCGCCCGACAGGACGGCTGGCGAGATGAGCCCGGCGGCGGTGACGAGGGCGACCGTGGCCGAGCCCTGCGCGACGCGGAGGAGGAGCGCGATGAGGTACGCGGCGAAGATGACCGGCACGCCGAGCGAGGCGAGCGAGTCGGAGAGTGCGTCGCCGATACCCGAGGCGCGCAGGACGCCGCCGAACATGCCGCCGGCGCCGGTGATGAGCACGACCGAGCAGATGGGCCCGAGCGAGGACTCGACGATCTTCTCCAGCGCGCTACCGCCGACGCCACGACGGGTGCCGAGGACGATGAGGGCGACGAGCACGGCGATCAGGAGAGCCACCTGGCTGGTTCCGATGAGGCCGAGCGCCTGCACCCAGACGGCCGACCCGTCGATCGTGCCGGCCGAGACGAGCGCGGCAGAGCCCGTGTTGAGGAGGATCAGGACGAGCGGGATCGCGATGACGCCGATGACCGTGCCGGCCTTGGGCGGGTTCGTCGGCTCGACGTCCTCGCCGAACAGGCGCGGGATGGCGAGGGGGATCCGGCGATCGATGAAGCGCGCCCACAGGTAGCCGCTGAGGTACCAGGTGGGGACGGCGACGACGAGACCGATGAGCAGCACAATCCCGAGGTTCGCCCCGTAGGTCTCGCTCGCGGTGATGGGGCCGGGGTGCGGCGGCACGAACACGTGCATGACGGAGAAGGCGGCAGCGGCCGAGATGCCGTAGAGCAGCATGTGCTTGCCGCCGATGCGGCGTGCCACCGCGAAGATGACCGGCAGCATGACGACGAGGCCGGCGTCGAAGAACATCGGGAAGCCCATGAGGAGCGACGCGACGCTGAGGGCGATCGCGGCGCGCTTCTCACCGAAGATCGAGACCATCTTCTCGGCGAGCACGCGGGCACCGCCCGAGCTTTCGACGAGGGCACCGAGCATCGCTCCGAAACCGACGAGGAGAGCGACCGTGCCCACGGTCGAACTGAAACTGTCGACGAGGACCTTCGCGACGCTTCCGACAGGGATGCCGGTGGCCAGCGCGGTCAGCAGCGAGACCAGCACCAGCACCAGGAACGCGTGCATGCGGACCTTGATGATGAGCAGCAGGATCAGCGCGACTGCTCCGGCTGCGATCAGAAGGAGCGGTACCGCTCCGAGTGTTTGAGTCCACTCATCCATGGGTTGTGTTCTCCAGTGAATCGTCCCCGCGCCGGGGCCTTTCCCGGCGGCGAGCCCACGGTGTCACATAAGTACTACTTTTCGCAAGCGATTGATACTACTTTTCGGATGCCGCGACCGAACCGTCGGCATCCGCGGGGTAACGTGATCAGCGCAACGAAGGACACCGATGCCCACGCCCGTCACCACCGCGTCCCACGCCCACATCGTCGAGACCCTCGGCCGCCGCATCGTGGGCGGCGAGCTGCCGCCCGGCACCGGCCTCACCCTCGCCGGTCTCGAGGAGACCTTCTCGGCGTCGCGGACCGTCGTGCGCGAAGTCGTGCGAGTGCTCGAGGCGCACGGGCTGCTGACGTCGCGCCGTCGCGTCGGGCTGGTCGTCCGCCCCCGGTCGGAGTGGGACATCCTCAACGCGGACATCATCGAGTGGTCGCTCGACAGTCCGAGCCGCCGCGACGTGCTGATCGAACTCACCGAGCTGCGCATCGCCGTCGAGCCCGTCGCCGCACGCCTCGCCGCGGAGCGCGCCAGCGCACCCGTTCGCGACGAGCTCCTGCGGTTCGCGACCCTGCTGAGCGACCTCGGCGGGCAGGGTCTGGGTGACTCGACGGAGTACCTCGAGGCCGACATCGCCTACCACCGGCTGCTGCTGACGGCGTCGGGGAACCCCCTCTTCGTGAAGCTGAGCGAGCCCATCGCCGAGATCCTGCGGGGCCGTGCGGTGCGAGGGCTCACGCCCGGGATGCCGCGGGTCGGCACGCTCGAAGCGCACCTCGCGACGGCGCAGGCGATCTTCGACGGACGCGGCGCCGATGCCGAGGCATCCGCTCGGGAGCATCTGACGCTCGTGTCCGACGAGGTCGTCGAGGGCTGACCGCGGGGCGCCGCTCGCCTGTCGCGAAGTGCGGGGTCGCGCGGCGTGTTGCGACAGGGGAAGAGGGGATGCTGCGCGGCGGTCGCTTGACCCGGATACCCTAGGGGGGTATGGTATCCAGCATGAACGGCTACGACGCGAACAAGGACGACCTGCAGAAGCGGCTGCGCCGCGTCGAGGGCCAGGTGCGCGGCATCGCGCGCATGGTCGATGAGGACAAGTACTGCATCGACATCCTCACGCAGGTCTCCGCCGCGACGAAGGCGCTCGAGACCGTCGCGCTGTCATTGCTGAGCGACCACCTCAGCCACTGCGTCGCCGAGGCGAGCGCCGAGGGCGGCCAGGTCGCGGCCGACAAGATCCGCGAGGCGAACGACGCGATCGCGCGTCTCGTCCGCTCCTGAAACCCGAAACTCCCGGAGGAACACCATGACCGACCGCATCCAGCTCGGACTCACCGACGTCTCCGCATCCGCGACGCCCGCAGCCCCGGCATCCGCCATCAACGAAGAACTGCTCGTCACCGGCATGACCTGCGCTCACTGCGTCGCGAGCGTCCGCGAGGAGCTTTCCGAGATCGACGGCGTCGAGGCCGTGTCCGTCGACCTCGTCGCCGGCGGTACCTCGCACGTCACCGTGCACAGCGCGACCCCCCTCGACGACGACGCCCTGACCGCCGCCATCGAGGAGGCCGGATACACCCGGGTGTCCGCGTGAGCGCCGCCGACGTCGAGCTCGACATCTCCGGGATGACGTGCGCCTCGTGCGCCACCCGGATCGAGCGGAAACTCAACAAATTGCCCGGAGTCGAGGCATCCGTCAACTACGCGACCGAGAAGGCGCGCGTCCGTGCCGACGGCGTCGAGACGTCGCAGCTCATCGCGACGGTCGAGGCGGCGGGGTACGGCGCGACGGTGCCGGCCCCCGAGCCCGAGACGGCCGAGCCGGATGACGAGACGAAGCCGCTCCGCCAGCGGCTGCTGATCAGCGCCGCGCTGTCGCTGCCGGTCGCCGTGATATCGATGATCCCGGCGCTGCAGTTCGAGAACTGGCAGTGGCTCGCGCTGACGCTCGCCGCTCCCGTCGCGGTCTGGGGTGCGTGGCCGTTCCACCGGGCGGCCGCCGTCAACCTGCGCCACGGCGCCGCGACGATGGACACCCTCATCAGCCTCGGCGTGATCGCCTCGCTCGGCTGGTCGCTCTACGCGCTCTTCTTCGGCGGCGCCGGCATGCCCGGCATGACGATGACCTTCACGCTGGTCGGTGCGCCGCAAGCGGGCGGGCACGAGATCTACCTCGAGGTTGCCGCGCTCGTCACGGTCTTCATCCTGGCGGGCCGCTACATCGAGGCCCGAGCGAAGCGGGCATCGTCCGAGGCGCTGCGCGCGCTGCTCGAACTCGGGGCGACGGATGCCGCGAAGCTCCAGAACGGTGTCGAGACACGCGTGCCCGTCTCGCAGCTCGTCGTCGGCGACACGGTCGTCGTGCGCCCGGGCGAGAAGATCCCGTCGGACGGACTCGTCACCGCGGGGATGAGCAGCGTCGACGCGAGCATGCTGACCGGCGAGTCGATGCCGGTCGAGGTCGCCGAGGGCTCGCGCGTCGTCGGCGCGACGATCAACGTCGGCGGTCGACTCGAGGTGCAGATCGCGCGGGTCGGTGCCGACACCGAACTCGCCCGGATGCGGCGGCTCATGGAGGAGGCGCAGACCGGCAAGGCCGACGTGCAGCGCCTCGCCGACCGGGTCTCGGCCGTCTTCGTTCCCGTCGTGATCGGGCTCGCGCTCGCCGCCCTCGTCGGCTGGACGATCGCCGGGGCTCCGTGGGAACTCGCCTTCACCGCCGCGGTCGCGACGCTCATCATCGCCTGCCCGTGCGCGCTGGGGCTCGCGACCCCGACCGCCTTGCTTGTCGGCACCGGACGGGGGTCGCAGCTCGGCATCCTGATCCGCGGACCTCAGGTGCTCGAGCAGACCCGCACCGTCGACACGATCGTCCTCGACAAGACGGGCACCGTCACGACGGGACGCATGAGCGTCACCGACGTGCTGCCTGCGGGTGTCTCTCGCGAGGAACTGCTCGCCGTGGCGGCATCCGTCGAGGCGGGATCGGAGCACCCGGTCGCTCGCGCCATCGTCGCGTCGTCGACAGCGGGGAGCGTCGAGTCGTTCCAGTCGCACGCCGGATTCGGTGTGCAGGGGATCGTGGACGGTGCCGCGGTCGTCGCGGGCCGGCCGTCGTGGCTGGCAGAGGAGTGGGCCGTCGCTGTGCCCGCCGACCTGCCCGAGGGCACCGTCGTCGCCGTTGCTCGCGACGGCGAGTATCTCGGCGCGATCGTCGTCGCCGACACGGTCAAGCCCTCGAGCGCGGCGGCGATCGCCCGGTTCCGTGAACTCGGTCTCGAGCCGATCCTGCTCACCGGCGACACCGCCTCGTCGGCGTCGCGCGTCGCCGCCGAGGTCGGCATCGAGCGCGTCGAAGCGGGTGTGACTCCGGCGGGCAAGCTCGACACGATCCGCCGCCTGCAGGGCGAGGGCCGGGTCGTCGCGATGGCGGGCGACGGCGTCAACGACGCCGCGGCGCTCGCGGCCGCCGACCTCGGCATCGCGATGGGTGGCGGAACGGATGCGGCGATCGCGGCGTCCGACATCACCGTCGTCTCGGGCGACCTGGTCGTCGTCGCCGATGCGGTGCGTCTCGCGCGGCGGACCCTCGGGATCATCAGGGGCAACCTGTTCTGGGCGTTCGCGTACAACGTCGCGGCGATCCCGCTCGCGATGGCCGCGCTGCTGAACCCGCTCGTCGCGGCGGCGGCGATGGCGCTGTCGTCGGTGTTCGTGGTGACCAACAGCCTGCGGCTGCGCGGGTTCCAGGGGTCGAGCCGGGGCTGAGCAGGGCCGCTGTCAGCGGATGCAATGGATGCCGCGCGACACGCCGCGCTGCGGCATCCACCACCGGCGTGTCGCGCCGGATCCCTTGCATCCGCGCGCGGGTGAGAAGAATGGTTGATCCGTCGGGGATCGGGGTCGGTTCTCCGACCGTCAGCCACTGGGCGGGCTGCAGCTCTGTGCCATCTGCGGAGTCATGGTCTGTTCGCCAGGGCGAGCCAAGACGCGGGTTGCGCGTCGGGTCGACGTGAAGCGGTGCAACCACCCCGGCATTACGGGCTGCGTTGAAACGCAGTAGCTCCTATCGAAGATCTTCCATCGAGAGGGTTTCCGGTAACGCATCGCCCTCTTCAAAGGGGCCATGGACGAACCCATCATCGCGGGCCTCGTACACTCCGGCAGACCCTCCCGTTACGTAGAAGTCGTTCTGCGCCGCGTCATCCTTGCCAGACAGGGTGAGGAACACAAGGTATCTGGCTCCTACCCTCATGACGGGTGATTTCTCCAGCGATACCGGCACCTGACGGACAACGACCTCTTTTGGCAGAGCGTCGATGGCTGTTTTCGAGGCCTCACCGAGTCTTTCCGGCGTCAAAACTTCCACAGGTCGGACGGTCGATACTGTTATGGGGGTTGATTCATCAACCGAGTACTGGTCCACGACATCAACAATCGCGACAGCGGAGCTGGCGGCAGTCAGCGACTGCACGGAATCGAAAAGCTCGGCTCTTGACCCGGATGAGCCGGTCGTAATTGATGAGCACACGGCCACGCCTGCAACTGCGAGCGTAGTGATCAGGGCCGCGAGGAGGCCTCTACGTGTCTTCATCAGCTCGGCTCCTAATAAATCGAGTTCATGCCCGCGACGTCGTCGGGGCGAGGAAAGTAGTAGCCGTAGTTCTCGTACACACATGGCGCACAGGTGTTCATAAGCGCATTCGACGGGCCGTGATCGAGTCCGAGCGCGTGCCCGAACTCGTGCACCCAAACGGCTCGGCGTTTCGCGGTGTTGTAGGAGTTCGCGTAGTACGGGTTAATCGTGACGTTCGCGCCGAGGTAAGCTCCGCCCAGACAGGTCCAGGTCGTACGTCCGGCGTAGCCACTAGGCCCTGCGTTGTCCTCATATCCGTACATGACGGCCGAGCTGGTGGTTGTCATACCGTTTACGTCAGAGTAATTGGCCCAGCTGAGCGCGGCAGAGACAGCGCTGGGAGACCATGCTGATCCGATATTTTCACCGTTCCATCGGACGCAGAGCTGGACCACTTGCAGCCCGTCTTTGTGTACGCAGACGCCGCTGACGCCGGGATAAACGAAGCAAGTACGAGCGCTACGACTGCACCCGCTGAAACCAGCTTTGCGCGCCGCCTATGTTTCACCTCAAGCTCCCCTTGGCACTGGCGGACCTAGCCGTCCGCAGTGAGCGAACTATGACACCAGCGAGCGTTCCCACGCAAGTGAAAATTGTCCCCATGTGGGAATTTCTGTCATCGCCAGGACGCGGTTTGTCGCGTCACCCTAATGGTGCAGTAGACGTCGCGGCCTTGAAGCATCGCTCATCAGCCTCTCCCGAGGTGGGCGTTTGGGCGAAATGTTCTCCGAACCGACCACGAACCCGATGCGTCTTGACCGCCGTGTCGTCGACGACATTTCGGCCATCGGTGAGGCCGAGAGTGACCTGCGCCGCGGCGATCGCGGCGCTGTCGTCGGTGTTCGTGGTGACGAACAGCCTGCGGCTGCGCGGGTTCCAGGGGTCGAGCCGGGGCTGAAGGTTGCCGCTGTCAGCGGATGCAATGGATGCCACGCGACACGCCGCGCTGCGGCATCCACCACCGGCGTGTCCCCTCGGATCCATTGCATCGGCGCACGGGTGAGCATGTTGCGGCAGGCGATGATGGGGATGATGCTCGCCGACAGTCACGTCCTTCTCACGCGGATCACTCCCGCCATTGCCCGCCGGATCATCGATCGGGCGGAGCAGTCGGGTGACGACTGGCATCCCGATTACCCGTTCGCCGACGAACTCGACCCGCTCGCCGCGCTGGCGGCATCCGAACCCCAGGATTTGCCGTTCACGATGTACGCCATCCGACGGCCGGATGACCGGGTCGCCGTCGGAGGATTCGGGTTCTTCGGCCCGCCCGACGAGACCGGTGCCGTCGAGTTCGGCTACGGCCTGATACCCGCGGCGCGAGGGAAAGGGCTCGCGTCGGCGGCGGTCACTCTCGCGCTCCACCATGCTCAGCGATGGGGCGCGACGCGAGCGAAAGCAGACACCGAGCTCAGCAACGCCGCATCCCGCAGAGTGCTCGAAAAGGCAGGCCTCCGCGAAGTGGGACGTCGAGACGGCCTTGTCTTCTTCGAACGCGCGCTCGCGTAGCGGACGGACCCGCCTCGAGCCAGAGGGCGTGCGCGACTCGCTGCGTGTCTCAGACCGATATCGATGCCGAAGCCTTCGGCCGTGTGATCGCCAGCCTCAGTTAGCGGATGCAATGGATGCTGCGCGACACGTCGCGCTGCGGCATCCACCACCGGCGTGTCGCCGCGGATCCATTGCATCCGTGAACGCCTGCGACGACGGAGGTCACCGTGCGGAGGGCTCGCCCTCCCCGTGCCGCGCATTGCGCAGCGGCGAGAACGCGATCACCAGCGCGGCGACAGCGAAGACGGCCGCGGCGATTCCGAGGCTCACGCTGTAACCGAGCCAGGTGGCGAGCACCCCCGCGCCGAGGGCGCCGAAGAAGAAGACGATGCGGTTCGTCGTGCGGATGGTCGCGTTCATGCGGCCCTGGATCGCGTCGGGCGCGATCGCCTGGCGATACGAGATGTCGTTCGCGTCCTCGATTCCCATGGCGAGGCCGAAGAGGAATTGCGCGATCGAGACGACCACGACCAGCAGGACGATGTTCGTCGCGTTGCTGAGCGGCGCGACAGCCAGGAGCAGCCACGGCACGACGGTCAGGCTCCGGCCGATGAGGATCGCGCGCCCGGCGCCGATCCGCTCGCCGACGGCGGGGGCGAGGATTGCGCCGAGGAAGCCGCCGACCCCGCCGAAGGCGACCGCGATGCCGTAGGCCCAGGCCGGCATCCCCAGCTCTCGGAGGGCGAAGACGGCGAAGACGGTCGCGACGATGCTGTTGCCGAGGAACCACACGTGCACGGAGAGCGCGAGCGGACGCAGCGTCTTGTGCCTGTACGTGAAGCGCATGCCCTCGGCGATGTCATGCCCGATGTGTCGTCCTGCCGCGCGCGGAGCAGGCGCGGATTCGGTGACACGGATGCGGGACTGGAGAACCGCGGAGACCGCGTGGATGACGGCCTCGAAGACGAAGATGAGGGGCGCACCGACGAGGGTGAGGAGTGCGCCACCCGCCGCCGGACCGGCCGTTCCGGCCACGGTCTCGCTTTGACTGAGCCTCGCGTTCGCAGAGACGAGGGATGCCCGGGGGACGATCTGCGGCACGAACGGCTGTTCTGCCGACTGGGCGAACAGGGTCAGGACTCCGAGCGTGAGCATGATCGCCGCGAGCGACCAGAAGTCGAGGTCGCCGAGCAGCAGCAGGACCGGGACCAGCGCGAAGACGACCGCGCGGCCGATGCTCGTCAGCACCAGCGTGCGCTGCCGGTTCCAACGATCCATCAGCGCTCCGATGATGAACCCGAGAAAGAGGTACGGCGCGACGCCCAGCGCGTTCAGGATGCCGATCTGCGCCGGCGTCGCCGCGACCACCGTGACGATGAGCACTTGGAACGCGACGTTCGCGATGGCCGACCCGAACCCGCGGATGGTCGTCGCCGTCCAGAAGAGCCGGAATGCCGGGATGCGCAGGACCTCGGGTCGCCGCCCGTTGTCGGGTGGCCGCGGGGTCGGTTCGCGCATGATGCGACCCTATCGACTGACTCGGCTGTGCCCGCCGCTCGCCTGCCGGCGGTGGCGGATGCAAGGGATCGAGGCCGACACGCCGGTGGTGGATGCCGCGGCGCGGCGCGTCGAGCGGCATCCATTGCATCCGTGCACAGCCCACAGCGCGCCGTCCGGGGTGCCGCACACGAAGGAAGGGCCCCACCGGCTGACCGGCGGGGCCCTTCACATTCAGTCCAACTGGCTTACTTGAACGCGTCCTTGACGTTCTCGCCGGCCTTCTTGAGGTTCGCTTCGCGCTGGTCGGCTTCGCCCTCGCGGCGAAGGTCCTCGTCATTGCGGTGCTCGCCCAGGGCTTCCTTCGCCTTGCCGGCGATGTCCTGCGCAGCGTTCTTGATCTTGTCGTCGAGACCCATGGCACACTCCTCAGTTCGTGGGAACCCCAGGATCTGACTCGCGACGATTCCACTCAACCGCTTGATTTCGGCGCCGATTGGTGAGAGTCACAACTCGCGCCGCCGACTCGCCGTCGCCTCGTAGGCGTGCAGCCACACGAGGTCGAACTCCTCGCGGGTGATCCGGCCTCGCACGAGGTCCTGCTCCGCATGGTCGAGCTCGTCGGCCTGCTGTTGGATGCGGTGGGCCACATCCAACGCCGACGGCGAGACCTCTCCGGCAAAGAACGTGCACCGGACGGAGTGCGCGTCGCGAGCCGCGGCTCGGCCCCGATACGACAGGAACACCCCCGGTCCGACGATCGCCGCGGTCATCAGCAGCAGCGTCGGTACCGTCGGAGCGCCCATCCCGACGAGGGCCATCCAGAGGACGAAACCGGCGCAGACGGCGACCTTCCAGAAGGTGGATGCCGCCAGCGCGAACGTGCGCTCAGCGTCCGAGGACAGCGGCGAGTACACGACGATGCGGTCGGTCACGATGCCGTGACGCGCGACACCGCGCCACACGTGGCCCCAGTGCGGGCGGTCGGAGCGGAACAGCCGGATGCGGATGCCGGCCGGGTCTACTTGCCGCATCGCCCCGTCCAGTCCTCGTCGGATTCGCTGTCGACGGCGGGCGCGACCAGCTGGGAGCGGGCGACGGTCCCTTCGCAGAAGAGCACGATCCGGTCGCCGGGCGACGTGATCGCCGGCAGCAGCGCGGACACCTTCCGGTGCGACGAGCCCGACCCCACGACGACGCTCGACACCAGACTGCGATCCGTCGCGCCGCCCAGGAGGAGGGCGAGCGTGACCTGGTCGGCGACGTCGTCGAGGTCGCTGTCGACCGACAGGTGGACCGTGCGGCATGACGGCCCCGGCTCCTCCCGGCCCGTGACCGTGGTCACCACGACGCTGACGAAACGCTCACGGTCGCTGCGTTCGGCCGGCGCGATCAGGACGCAGGGAGTCGTCCTCGTCTGAGCCAGCTCCCGTAGCGAACGTCCGCCGATGCGGATGTCGCGTTCCTCGAATCGCGTGCCTGCGGGGAGCAGAGGCGGTCGTGCGGGCGTGGTCCGCGAGTGCTGCCGCGCGGCGGCGATGATCGTGTGCAGAGCGCTCATCAGCGCACGACCGTCGGGATGTCGGCATCCGGCGAGACGCGACGGGGCTTCACGTCGCGCAGCGCGAGCGCGCCGGTGCACGGCACCGCGAGCAGGTCGCCCTCGACGAGGTCGGCGGGCAGGATCGCCTGCATATAGGGCCAGGTGGGCGCGCCGACATCGCCGGGGACGATGTCGAACATCGCCTGCTTCGCGGTGGACGCGCGACCGATGAGGCGGCAGTGCTCCCACTGGATCGGGAGGTCGTGGGTGGTGCAGTCGACGAGCGCCAGACGGCGCGCGTCCTGCGAGTCGACGCGCAGCGTCACGCGGAAGACGAGGACGGTGACGTCCATGCCGATGCCGCGGCGACGGGCATCCTGCGTGTGCGGGTGGGCGAGGTCGCCGGTCATCACGCACGGCGTCCCTTCGAGCTCGGCCAGGCGCGTCAGCGACACACCCGCCACGGTCACATCGCGCACCTCCGCGACCGTGTGCTCGGGCCATGCCCGCCGTTCGATCGGATCGGGGATGCTGCGTCGCAGCGAGGGGAGGACCGTGGTCAACGTCATGAGCACAGTCCTAAGCGCTCGCCGATGCCCGCGGAACAGGTCCGAACGGAACCCATACGGCCGGCCCGCGCGTCGCATCCGGCACCTAGGGTGAGGGGATGTTCACCGTCACCGAGTCCGTCACCATCGACCGCCCGGTGACCGAGGTGTTCGACTTCTTCACCGAGGGCCGCGCCCGCTGGGACGAATCCGTCATCTCCGAGGAGCTCACCTCACCGCCGCCCGTCGGCGTCGGGTCGACTCTCCACACGCGGATGCGGGCGGTCGGCCGCGAGGTCGACTTCGACTGGCGCGTCACGGCCTACGACCCCGGCGTGCGGATGGCGGTGACCAGCACGAGCGGGATCATGGCCACGACCTCCGACCTGCAGTTCGCCGACGCGAATGGCGCGACCGTCGTCGCCGTGCGCATCGACGCCGAGCCGACCGGGATCATGCGCCTCGCGGAGCCGATGATCGCCGACTCGATTCGCTCGACGCTGTCGACGTCGCTCGCCCGAGCGAAGCGGATGCTCGAAAGCTCCTGATCCGGCATCATCCTCTCGGCTGACACGGATGCCTCTCCAGGCCGACGCCCTGCGCGCGACGACTGCGTAGACAGGAGGCATGAAGCGCACACTCGCCGCCCTGTCCCTCGTCCTCGTCGCCGCCGGGCTAACGACCGCCTGCGCGTCGGGAAGCAGTGACGTCGAAGACCACGTCGTGAAGGCAGTGAGCGAAGGCTCGTCCGTGCCGGTCGCCGACCTGGTCGACGATGCGGCCGCGAAGCGGTTCACGATCGTGTGCCCCTACGAGCTGCCGGCCGACGTCGCGACCCGCCTCGGCGTCTCGGCGGGGGACCTCCCCGATCTGTCGAAGCGCGACGACGCGCAGGCGCTCGTCGCCGTGACGGCGAACGGTGTCAACGCGGCCGAGTTCCGACGCGAACGCGTCGACCTCTGCTCCTCGGAGGGGCCGTGGCCGGTGTACGAGAAGACCGACACGGCCACCGTCGCCGTCACGCGGAACGAGGACGACGTCTACATCGTCACCCGAGCGAGCTGACGGCCTGTCATTTCACGAGCGGGCGCACCGTCGTGAAGCCGCCGTCGACCGGGATCACCTGACCGGTGATGCGACCGGCATCCGTAGACAGCAGCCAGTCCATGACGGCCGCGACATCGTCGGCGGTCTGCACACCACCGAGCGGGTACTGCTTCTCGGCGCCCTCGCGCTGCATCGGCACGCTCAGCATCCCGGCCGTCATCGGGGTGTCCGTCATACCCGGCGCGACCGCGTTCACACGGATGCCGCGCGCGGCATACGTGGCAGCGGCGCTGCGCACGAGCGCCTCGACGCCTCCCTTCGCGGCGGCGATCGCCTCGTGGTTGGCGACGCCGATCCGCGCAACGACGGAGCTCGCGAAGACGGCGGCGCCGGGCTGCTTGCCCGTCGCCTCGAGCCAGGCCTGCAGGATCCAGATGCTGCTCTCGAGGTTGACGCGCAGGATGTCGCGCGCGGCGTCGGCCTTCGTCCGGTGCAGCGGGGTGATCAGCGTGCTGCCGACCGCGTGCGCGAGCCACGCGGGCGCGTCGCCGAGCTCCGACCGGCAGCCCTCGAGCGCCGCGGCGGCGCCCTCGGGTGTCGTCACGTCGGCCTCGATGTGGGCGTCCGCATCGACGGCGGTGAGGGATGCGGCATCCCGCCCCACCGCGGCGACGCGCAGGCCGCGCGCCCGCAGCCGTGCGACGAGAGCACTGCCGACACCCCCACGGGCGCCGGTCACGAGGGCGATGTCGGTCGAGGTCATAGTGTCTCCTTGCTCAGGCGTGCGGTACCGCGATGTCGCCGCGCCGGATGGCGTCGGCGCGTTCGCGAATGGCGGTGATCTCGTCGTCGTCGAGGCGTGAGACGTTCTTCACCTGCAACGACATGCGATGGTTTCCGGCGAGGGGTTCCTCGTGTCGGACGAGGTAATCCCAGTACAGCGTCGTGAAGGGGCAGGCGTCCTCACCGATCCGTTTCGCCGGATCGAACGGACACGTCTTGCAGTACGGGCTCATGCGGTCGATGTACCTGCCTGTCGCGGCATATGGCTTGCTGCCCATCAATCCACCGTCGGCGTACTGGCTCATCCCGAGGGTGTTCGGCAGCTCGGCCCACTCGACCGCGTCGACGTACACTGCGAGGTACCAGGCGTGCACCTGCCGGGGATCGACGCCGAGCAGCATCGCGTAGAGGCCCGTCACCATGAGCCGCTGGATGTGGTGCGCGTACCCGTTCTCGAGCGTCGTCCCGATCGCATCCTGCAGGCAGGCCATCGCGGTGTCGCCGGTCCAGTAGAAGTCGGGCAACGGCTCGAACGCCTCGAACGCATTCCGCTCGAGGTATCCGGGCATCTGCGTCCAGTAGATGCCCCTCACGTACTCGCGCCACCCGAGGATCTGCCGGATGAACCCTTCGACGGCAGGTAGTGGCGCCTTCTTCTCCCGGTAGGCGGCCTCGGCCGCCGCGACGACTTCTCGCGGGGTCAGCATCTTGAGGTTCATCGACGACGACAGGTGCGCGTGCCACAGCCACGGTTCGCCCGGCCACATCGCATCCTGCGTCTCGCCGAAGCTCGGCAGGCGCTCCTCGATGAACAGGTCGAGCGCCTCACGTGCCTGGGCGCGGGTGACCGGCCACGCGAAGGTAGCGAGCGAGCCAGGGTGGTCGCCGAAGCGCTTCTCGACCAGGGCGATGACCTCGCGGGTGATCTCATCCGGCTCGAATCGAGCGCGCGGCGGCACCAGCCCGGGGCCCTGCTTCGGGAACGCCTTGCGGTTGTCGGCGTCGTAGTTCCACGAGCCGCCCACCGGCTGACCGCGGTCGTTCATGAGCACGTCGTGCTTCTTCCGCATCTCGCGGTAGAAGTACTCCATGCGTAGCGACTTCCGTCCGTCGGCGTGGGCCCCGAACTCCGCGACCGTGCTGAAGAAGTGGCGGTCCTCGCGGACATCGAGCGGGATGCCGGTGGCCGCCGCGACCTCTTCCAGCGAGGTCCGTACGCGCCAGTCACCAGGCTCCGTGACGATGAGCCCCTCCGGTTTCAGCCGCCCGAGGTCGGCGGTCAGCTGCGCGGCGAGGCTGTCGGCCGTGCCGGGATCGTCGAGCTTCGCGTAGTGGAGGGGACGCCCGGCATCCGTCAGCTCTTCGGCGAAGTGGCGCATGGCGGCGAGGAAGACCGCGGTGCGCTGCTTGCTGCTCCAGACGTGCTCGGACTCCTCGGCGACCTCGGCCATCCAGACCGCATCGAGCGCGGGGTCGAAATCGTCGAATGCGCTCGCGTCAAGATCGAGCTGGTCGCCCAGCACGATCACGAGGTGACGCAGCATGGGGTCAGCGTAGGAAGCCGGCCGCCGGAACCCCACGGGTTGTGCGTGCCGCGGGATCGCGCTAGCCGCGGCTGGGGTGCCCTGACAGAACCTCCCTCGCCCGTCGGATGCGGCGTAGCGTCGAGGCCGACAGGAGGATCACACATGCACACCAGGACTCTCGGACAGGGCTTGCAGGTCTCGGCGATCGGACTCGGGGCGATGGGGATGTCGCAGAGCTACGGACCCAACCCCGGCGATCGCGACGAGATGATCGCCGTCCTCCGTTCGGCGGTCGACGCGGGCGTCACGTTCTTCGACACCGCCGAGGTCTACGGTCCGTATGTCAACGAGGAGTTGGTCGGCGAGGCCCTCGAACCCCTGCGCGGCCAGGTCGTCATCGCGACGAAGTTCGGCTGGGACATCCGGGACGGTCAGTCGGTCGGTCTCGACAGCCGTCCCGAGCAGATCCGCCGCGTCGCCGACGCGTCGCTGCAGCGCCTCCGGGTCGACACGCTCGACCTCTTCTACCAGCACCGCGTCGACCCCGACGTCCCCATCGAGGACGTGGCCGGGACCGTCGCCGAGCTCGTCGCCGCCGGCAAGGTGCGCCACTTCGGGTTGTCCGAGGCATCCGCGTCGACCATCCGCGCCGCGCACGCCGTGTTCCCGGTCACGGCGGTGCAGAGCGAATACTCCCTGTGGACCCGTGACCCCGAAGCGGAGGTCCTGCCGACCCTCCGCGAGCTGGGCATCGGCTTCGTCCCGTTCAGCCCGCTCGGCAAGGGCTTTCTCACCGGCACGGTGACGACGGACACCTCGTTCGACGAGAACGACATCCGCCGCCGGGTGCCGCGGTTCGAGGAACAGAACCTCGCCGCCAATCAGGCGCTCGTCGACCATGTGAAGGTCCTCGCCGAGAAGAAGGATGCCGCGCCCGGCCAGATCGCGCTCGCGTGGCTGCTCGCGCAGCATCCGTCGATCGTCCCGATCCCGGGCACGCGCCGCACCTCCCGGATCCAGGAGAACGCCGCCGCGACAAGGGTGGCCCTCTCGGCGGACGAGCTCGCCGACCTCGACGGACTTGCACAGCGGGTCGGCGTCGCCGGCGACCGCTACAACGCGCAGCACATGGGGTACGTGAACCGCTGACCCGGTCCGCTCCGCGAGGCTGATGACGTCTCGCGGGGTGGACCCTGGCATCCTGGTCGCATGCCCGCGACCGAAGACGCCCCCGACGTCGATGTCGAGCACGTCGGTCACGGGTCCCGGCGCACGCGCGTGACGCGCATCGAGACGACGGCGGGCGACGGCGGACGGCCGTTCGTCCTCGTGGCCGGTGTCGGCGTCGCGGCGACGTACTTCGAGTTCCTCGCGCCCTCGCTCGCCGAGCACGGCGACGTCTTCGCGCTCGACCTGCCCGGTTTCGCCGGGATGCCGCGCCCCGGCGACCAGCCCACGGCCGAGTTCTTCGCGGACCGGGTCGAAGAGGTCCTCGACCACTACGGCCTGACCGACCCCGTGATCGTCGGTCACTCGATGGGGACGCAGGTCGTGACCGAGGTGCTGGTGCGGCGCCCGCAGCTGCGGCACGGCGTACTGGTGAGCCCGGTCATCAACGACCAGGAGTCCACGCTCCCGATCGTCGCCGTGCGCTTCGCGCAGTCCGCGACGCGCGAGACGTTCCACCTCGCGATGACGGCGCTGTCGGCGTACGTCCTCTGCGGGTTCGTCTACTTCGTGCAAGTGCTGCCCCACATGCTGAAGTACCGGCTGATCGAGCGACTGCCGCTCGTGGAGGCGACGCTGCTGCTCATCCGCGGCGAGTTCGACGCGACGTCGCCGCGCCGTTTCCACTCGCGCCTCGTCGCCGCGTCGAAGAACGCGCGCCGGTGGGAGATCCGCGGCGCCGCGCACTCGATCATCAACGCGCACGCCGTCGGGGCCGCCGACCTGATCGTGAGGCACGCGACCGACTCCCTGCCCCCGAAGGGACGGATGCCGGCCGAGAAGGCGGTCGTCCCGCCGCCGCCCCACGCGGGCATCGGGGTCGTGTGGAGCGCGATGCGCGAGCGCGCTGCCGAGTGGTGGTGCGCTGCGCGCGGCGACGAGGCGGGCGTCGAGCGGGCGAAGGAGCGGCACGCCCGCATCCTGTGGGAGGCGTACACCCGCGCCGGCCAGGATCCGCGCCGCGGGCGCTGAGTCAGGCCGCCCCGCGTCGATGCTCACGCCGTCGCGGACCGTTCTCCGGATGGGTGCGGGTGAACGGCTCTCGAAGGGTGCCGGGGCGCTGATCCTCCGGAGAACGGCCCGCGCGCTGCGGCCCCCGGCCGGCGCCCCCGCTCCGCCTCGGGTGCCCGCAACGCCAGCCGGAGGCGTGCGGCTCGCCTCCGCAACCCCTTCGCCCCCGCCGGCCGCGGGGCGTAGCGTCGCCGCGTGCCTTCCGCTCCTGCCCCGAAGACGTGCGCCTCGTGCGGGCGCGAGATCCAGTGGCGCAAGAAGTGGGAGAAGAACTGGGATGCCGTGCGGTACTGCTCCGACGCGTGCCGGAAGCGCGGCATCCGTCCCGTCGACGAGGAGCTCACGCAGTCGATCCGCGACTTGCTCGACGCGAGGGCTGCATCCGCGACGATCTGCCCGTCCGAAGCGGCTCGCGCAGTCGGCGGCGAGGAGTGGCGCGACCTGATGGAGCCGGCCCGGCGCGCAGCGCGACGGCTCGTCGCTGCAGGCGAGGTGGAGATCACCCAGCGGGGCCAGGTCGTCGACCCGTCAACCGCGAAGGGACCCATCCGCATCCGGCGGGCGCGCTGACCTCGTCGGCGTGACTCAGGCGGATGCCGCCCACTCCCGCACCTGCGCGATGAGATCGGCCTTGCGCGCGGCATCCGCGAAGGACGCCTCGATCGAGTTCTCGGCGAACTGCGCGAGCTCTGCCGTGTCGAAGCCGAGGGAGGCGACGGCGGCGTAGTTGTCGCCGATGTAGCCGCCGAAGTACGACGGGTCGTCGGAGTTGATCGTCACGACGACGCCCGCGTCGACGAGCTCGCGCAGCGGGTGGGCGGCGAGCTCGGGCACGGCGCGGAGTCGCACGTTCGACAGTGGGCAGACGGTGAGCGGCACCCGGTGCTCCGCGAGGTGGGCAAGCAGGTCGGGGTCGTCGATCGAGCGGATGCCGTGGTCCACCCGCTCGACCTCGAGCAGCCGCAGCGCCTCCCAGACGTAGGCCGCGGGTGCCTCTTCGCCGGCATGGGCGACGCGGTGCAGCCCCAGCTCGGCGGCGCGGCGGAACACGCCGGCGAACAGCGACGGCGGGTAGCCGACCTCCGCCGAGTCGAGGCCGATGCCGAGGAGTTCGTGTGCGCGCGGGGAGATCTCGTCGAGGAGGGCCTCGGCGGATGCGACCGGGTGGTCCCGCACGATGCAGACGATGAGCCCACCCGTGATGCCGAAGCGGTCGGCGGCAACGGCGAAACCGGCGCGCAGCCCGTCGATGACGACGTCGACCGGCACGCCGTTGGCGGTGTGGACCTGCGGGTCGAAGAACATCTCGACGTGACGGACGCCGTCACGAGCGGCGCGCTCGAAGTAGGCGACGGCGAGATCGGTGAAATCCTGCTCCGTGTGCAGCACCGCCATGCACGCGTAGTAGAGGTCGAGGAACGACTGCAGATCCTCGAAGTCGAATCGGCGCTGCAGATCTGCGACATCCGCGAACGGGAGGGGCACTCCGTTCCGCTCGGCGAGGGTGAACGCGAGCTCGGGCTCGAGCGTCCCCTCGATGTGCAGGTGCAGTTCCGCTTTCGGGAGGGTGCGCAGATCAGGGCTCGTCACGGGGAGCCATCGTACGCACCCGCCCGATGGCTCAGCTCTTCGAGCGCTTACGCCCGAACAGTGCGCCGTAGATCAGCAGGACGATGATCGATCCGCCGATGGCGAGCAGCCAGGTCGACAGCGAGAAGAACTCGTTGAGGTTGACGTTGAAGATCAGCCCGCCGAGCCAGCCGCCGAGAAGCGCGCCGACGACTCCGAGGATCAGCGTGATGAACCAGCCGCCGCCCTGCTTGCCCGGGAGGATCAGCTTCGCGATGGCGCCGGCCAGCAGGCCGAGGATGAGAAAACCGAAAAAGCCCATGATGATTCCTTACTGCTGTTGATGGTGTGAGTGGTGACGGATGCCGCGGTCAGCTCAGTCGCTGACGCACATCCTTCGCCACGCCCTTGACCGCGGCGGCGATCTTCTTCGCTTTCCGCTCGCGTGCCTTCTTGGTCTTTCGCTCATCGCGCATGCGCACGAGCTGATGGGGCACGGATTCGGACTTTTTCACGGTGACCGACCGGCTGCCGACGACGTAGGCGACGAAGGCGATCGCGCCCAGAAGGAGGATCCTGTTGCGCATGCTCAGGCGACGCGGGGTTCGGCGTGGTGGTCCTCATCGTCGGCGATGTGGACGTCGTGGATCTCGACGTTGACCTCGACGACGTCGAGACCTGTCAAACGCTCGATCGCGCCGGCCACGGATGCGCGGACGTCGTCGGCGACGCGCCCGATCGGTGCGGGGTACTCCACCACGACCTTCAGGTCGACGGCGGCCTGCGTCTCGCCGACCTCCACCTTCACGCCCTGCGTGAGATCGGTCGCGTTCACCGCGTCGCGGATCGCGCCGAGCGCACGTGCGCCGCCGCCGCCGAGGGCGTACACGCCGGTGACCTCGCGGGCCGCGATGCCCGAGACCTTCGCGACCACGCCGTCGGTGATCGTGATCCGGCCGGCGACCGCCTGGTCGTCGGTGCCGCGAGTGGATGCGGAGCGGTCCACGCGCGTCGCGGTGGCGGGGGTGGTGGTCTTGTTCTCAGCCATGGGGATGTCCCTCACTGTGTCGTCTCTTCCGGCGCGCCCAGGAGGCCGCGTCCGGAGGGCGTGGGTTCCGCCCTCACACATAAGAGGGTCGTCAGCGGGAAAACGTCACAAAAGACTTTGCGCGCGTCGGCGATAGGCTCGTCGCATGACGATCACGGCACGCTACCGCCTCGAGCGAGCGCTGCCGTCGGCGATCGGTATTCGCACGCTCACCGCGCCGCAGCATCCCGGGACGAACGGCTGGGTGAGCGAGTGGGGGACGAACGCGCACGGCGAGATCGCCGGCTGCCCGCCGTCACGGCGCTGACCCGCACCGCTCGTCGGTGCGTCCTCAGCGACCCTTGATCCCCGACGCGGAAAGCGATCCGTCATGTCCATCTCCCCTCCCTCCCGTACCGCTCCGCACGAGATCTGGCGCGGCATCCGTCAGACGGTGCGCACCGACGCTTTCGGCGGCGTCCTGCTGCTCGTCGCGACCATCGCGGCCCTCGTCCTCGCCAACTCGCCCGCGGCGCCCTGGTACGTCGGGGTCCGCGAGACCTCGTTCGGGCCCGAGGCGCTCCATCTCGATCTGACCGTCGCCCACTGGGCGGCCGACGGGCTGCTCGCGATCTTCTTCTTCGTCGTCGGTCTCGAACTGAAAGAGGAGATCGTCGCCGGTCGACTGCGCTCGCCGCGCGTCGCAGCGGTCCCCGTCATCGGAGCGCTCGGCGGGGTCATCGTTCCGGCGATCGTCTTCGTCGCGTTCACCGCGACCGTGCCGGGCGATGCCGTGCGCGGCTGGGCCATCCCCACCGCCACCGACATCGCCTTCGCGATCGCGGTGTTCGCCGTCGTCGCCAAGGGGCTGCCGCCCGCCCTCCGCGTGTTCCTGCTCACCCTCGCCGTCGTCGACGACCTCTTCGCGATCACCATCATCGCGACCGTCTACACCGACGACCTCCAGCCGCTGTGGCTGGCGGCGGCCGCCGTTCCGCTCGTGCTCTTCGGGCTCGCGGTGCGCCGCGGCATCCGTCACTGGTGGGTGCTGCTCCCACTCGCCCTCGCCACGTGGGGGTTGGTTCACGCGTCGGGCGTGCACGCGACGATCGCCGGCGTTCTCCTCGCCGTCACCGTTCCCGCCACCGTCACGCCGCGTGCTCGGGTGACGGTGGGGACGGATGCCGACGGCGCACCCATCCACGATGCGCTCACCGCTCACTTCGCCGACCGCTTCGGGCCGATCTCCACCCTGATCGCGCTGCCCGTGTTCGCCTTCTTCTCGGCGGGCGTCACCATCGGCGGCTGGGACGGGTTGACGGCCGCGTTCGCCGACCCGGTGACCCTCGGCATCCTGGTCGGGCTCGTGCTGGGCAAGCCGGTCGGCATCCTGCTCGCGGTGTTCCTGTTGACCCGCATTCCCGCGGTGCGGCGCACCTTCGATCTTCGCTGGGGCGACATGGTCGGGGTGGGCCTGCTCGCCGGCATCGGGTTCACGGTCGCACTGCTCGTCGGCGAACTCTCGTACGGGGTCGGCTCCCTCGAGGACGATCACGCCAAGATCGGCATCCTCGCCGGGTCGGTGATCGCCGCAATCCTCGGCGGTGCCGTGCTCGCGGTGCGCTCTCGGCGCGTGCGTCAGACTGAGACGACACCCCCATCCGAAGGAGCCTCGTGAGCCGCACGCCGCCGACGCCCGCGACGTACCAGCGGAACGCCCTCGCACCGAGCCTGCTCGCCGCCGCGGTCCTGTTCGTCGCTCCCGCCCTCATCGAGAGCGACTGGCTGCTCACCGTGCGGTTCGTCGCGACGATCTTCGCGCTCATCATCGGGTGGTTCGCGTTCCAGGCGAAGCACTGGTGGTGGCTGCCGGTCATGCTCGCCGTCGCGGTGATCTGGAACCCGATCTTCCCGTTCGAGTTCTCGGGCCCCCTCTGGAGCGCGGCGCAGGTCGCTGCTGCCGTCGTCTTCCTCGCGGCCGGCGCGACGATCAAGGTTCGACGACAGGTCTGAACCAGCGGGGTCAGGGCACCTTGTGCCCGGCCGCCGTGATCAGCCCGTACCACTCGGCGCGGGTGAGGGGGATGTCCGACCCGGCTGCGGCGTCGGCTAGGCGGTGCGGGTTCGTCGTCCCGAGCACGACCTGCATGTGCGCGGGATGCCGCGTGATCCAGGCCGTGGCGATCGCGGTCGGCGTCACGTCGTACTTCGCGGCGAGGGTGTCGAGGAGTTCGTTGAGCTCCGGGTACTCGGGCGCGCCGAAGATGACGCCGTCGAAGAAGTTCTTCTGGAACGGCGACCAGGCCTGCAGGGTGATGCGGTTGATGCGCGAGTAGTCGACGAGCCCGCCGCCGTCGCGCGTGATCGAGTCGTCCTCGCCCGCCATGTTGGACGCGAGGCCCTGCGCCACAATCGTCGAGTGCGTGATCGACAGCTGCACCTGGTTGGCGACGATCGGCTGCGTGACCGCCGTCTTCAGCAGGTCGATCTGCCGCGGCGTGTGGTTCGAGACACCGAAGGCGCGGACCTTGCCCGACGATTCGAGGTGGTCGAAGGCGCGGGCGACCTCGTCGGGCTCGACGAGTGCGTCGGGGCGGTGGAGCAGGAGGACGTCGAGGCGGTCAGTGCCGAGCGCCTCGAGCGACTCCTCGGCCGAGGAGACGATGTGCTCGTACGAGTGATCGAAGTGCCACTCGTCGGCCACGATGCCGGTCTTCGTCTGCAGGGTGATCTCGTCGCGCTCGGCCGGGCTGAGGCGGAGCGCCTCGGAGAAACGGCGCTCGCAGCCGTGACGGCTGCTGCCGTACAGGTCGGCGTGGTCGAAGAAGTCGACTCCCGACGCCCGGCACGACTGGTAGAGGTCGCGGATCGCCTCGTCCGACATCTCCTCGATGCGCATCATCCCGGCGACGACGTTGGGAACCTGCTGGTCGGTGGGTCCGAAGGGGACGAGGCGCATCATGCTCCGTTTCTGCGCCGACGCGGCGCGGTGGTGTCACCAGCTTGTCCGATGGCGGCCTTCGCGTCGATGAGGGTCCGCGCGAGAACCGTCGACCCGGCGACGGCGGCGGGCATCGCGATGACGGCGCCGAGCGGGACGAGGAAGCAGAGCTGCGTGGCGACGCCGAACCCCAGCACCCGCGCGCGGTCCGTGCGTCGCAGGTCGCGGCGGGCGACGGCATCCAGCCCCCGCGCCGCGAAGGCGCGCGAGGTGAGTTCGTCGGCGAGCAGCCACCCCGTGAGGAACGCGGCCACGACGGCGCCGAGCGCCGTGCCGACGAGCGGGATCAGACCGATCAGACCGGCGACGATCGCCGCGAGGAGCCCGCGGAGGATGAGGCCGACGCTGTCGCCGACGGACCGCCAGAACCCGTAGTCCGATTCGGGCGGGGCGTCGCCGAGATGCGCCTCGACGGCGCGCCAGATGCGCTCGTAGAACGGGTCGCCGACGAGCAGGGTCAGCGCCGTGAACGAGACCACCGCGAGGACGATCGCGCCGCCGAGGATGCCCGCGCCGATGCCGAAGCGCACGAGCGAAGCAGCGAGGTCGCTCCATCCGTCGACGAACCCGGTCAGCGCCGTGACGATGTCACCGAGGAAGACGACGAGGGTGATGATCCCGGCGAGGAGCAGGATGCCGACGATCGCCGCCGGGATCAGGCCGAGCGCCATGGCGCCGGGGAGCCGCCCCCAGAAAGCGAATCCGCGGCCGAGGTCGGCAACGCCGCGGAAGAACGAGGCGACCGGACGCGGCGCGGGCGGGAGAGTCGTCATGCCCCCATCCTGCCGTGCGGTCACGTGGGTCGACGCTGACGCCGATTATCGATATACATGTATCGATACTCGATAGATTGGAACGCGGATGATCAAAGCTGCCCAAGCCGGTGTCGGCATCCTCCTCGCCGCACTCCTCGGCCTGCAGGCGTGGGTCGTGCCGAACGTCGCGGACGGGTTCGCGGAGATCGCACCGGAATTCGAAGGCCTGCGCACGCCCGGCGTTGCGCTGGTCGGCATCCTGCTGCTCTGCGTCCAACTCGCGCTGCTGTGCGTGTGGCGGCTGCTGGCACTCGCGGGTGACGGGCGACTCTTCGAGGACCGGTCCTTCCGCTGGGTCGATGCGATCATCGGATGCGTCGGCGCGGCGATGGTCCTCGTTGTCGTGGGATGCGGGGTCATCGGCGAGGCCGGGGCGGGGAGCCCGTTCATCCTCGTCCTGTGTGTTCTCGCCGTGGCCCTGGGCCTGGCGATCGCGCTCCTCCTCGGGGCGCTGCGCGAGGTGCTCCGGCGTGCTGTTCTCCTGCAGGATCAGGTCGCGTCGCACGCGTGATCGACGCCCCTTGCACCCCGCAAGCACGCTCGTCAAGTGCGCGCCAGAGGTTGCGTCAGACGCTCGTGTTGGCTGAAGTGGTGCGATGACAAACGACACGTCAGCTCCACCTGCTCAGGAAAAGCCCGGTCTGAAGCGCGCCGTCGGAACCTGGTTGCTCTTCGCCTTCATCGTCGGCGACACGCTCGGTGCAGGCATCTACACCCTCGTCGGGACGATGTCGAAAAACGTCGGCGGCGTGATCTGGTTGCCGTTGCTCATCGCCCTCGTCGTCGCGCTGTTGACGGCCGGCACCTACGCCGAACTCATCACGAAGTACCCGCACGCGGGTGGGGCGGCACGCTACGTCGACAAGGCGTTCGGTCGCCCGTTCCTGTCGTTCCTGGTCGGCTTCCTCATGATGGCCTCCGGCATCACGACCGCCGCGGCGCTCGCGAACGCCTTCGCCGGTGACTACTTCGAGGCCCTCTTCGATCTCCCGCCGATCCCCGTCGCGCTGGCGTTCATCGTCGTCTTGACGCTCATCAACCTCCGCGGTGTCAAAGAGTCGCTCGCCGCGAACATGGTCGCGTCGATGATCGAGGTCACCGGCCTCATCATCATCATCGTCATCGCGGGAATCGTCTTCGGCAGCGGCGGCGGTGAGCCGTCGCGCATCTTCGAGTTCGCGCCCGATGTCGCCCCGCTGCAGGGTGCGTTCGCGGCATCCATCGTCGCGTTCTTCTCGTTCCTCGGCTTCGAGGCGGCGGCGAACATGGCCGAAGAGGTCAAGAACCCGTCGCGGGCGTACCCGCGGGCACTGTTCGGCGCGATCCTCACAGCGGCCGTCGTATATCTGCTCATCGCGGTGGGCGCCGTCATCGTGGTCGACCCGACCGTGCTCGGTTCTTCGTCGGCTCCTCTCCTCGAGGTCGTGAAGGCGAGCGGTGCCGCACTGCCGCCGTGGCTGTTCAGCGTCATCGCTCTCATCGCGATCGCGAACGGCGCGCTGCTGTTCATGGTCATGGCCAGCCGCGTCGGCTACGGCCTGGCCGAGTCGGGCCTGCTGCCCCACGCGTTCGGCGCCGTGCTTCCGAAGCGCCAGACGCCGTGGGTCTCGATCATCGTCGTCGCGGGTGCCACGATGCTTCTCAGCGTCGTGGGTGACATCGGGACGCTCGCGAACACGACTGTGCTCCTGCTGCTGCTCGTCTTCATCTCGGCGAACGTCAGCGTCCTCGTCCTGAAGAAGGACAAGGTCGAGCACGCGCACTTCTCGGTGCCGCGCATCGTCCCGGTCCTCGCGATCATCGCGTCGATCGTGCTGCTGACGCAGCAGGAAGGCCCGGTCTGGATCGGCACCGCCGTGTATGTCGCGGTCGGCACGGTCCTGTTCTTCATCGCGCGCGCCGGGCGCCGTCACGGCGACCGCAAGATCGCCGAGCGGACGGGTGCCATCGACATCGTCGGCTCCTGACAGCGAAAGGGTCAGCGTGCGCTGTATAGTCAGCGTGTGCTGACCCTTTCGTCTCGTCTCGACGTCATGAATCGCCTGGGGCGGGCGATGGCAGACCCGTCCCGCTCCCGCATCCTGCTGTCGCTCCTCGAGCGCCCGGGCTACCCCGCCGACCTCGCTCGTGACCTCGAGCTGACCCGGACGAATGTCTCCAACCACCTCGCTTGCCTGCGCGGTTGCGGGCTCGTCGTGGCGACGCCCGAGGGTCGCCGAACGCGGTACGAGATCGCCGACCCGCACCTGACCGAAGGGCTCGCGCACCTGCTCGACGCCGTCGTCGCCGTCGATACCGGCGAAGAGTGCGCGATCGACGGATGCCGGTGCTGCGCGTGACGGCCGTCGCCGCCGAGCGCACCGACGTGTTGCGGCGCCGCATCCGCTGGATCGTCGCCGCCACCATCGCGTACAACCTGATCGAGGCGGTGGTGGCGCTCACCGCGGGGACGATCGCATCTTCCGCTGCCCTGATCGGGTTCGGTCTCGACTCGACCATCGAGGTGCTGTCGGCGGCGGCGGTGGCGTGGCAGTTCACCCGCCGCGACCCCGAGCGGTGGGAGCGGGGAACCCTGCGGGTGATCGCCGTCGCGTTCTTCGCCCTCGCCGCGTACGTCACCGTGACGTCCGCGGCTGCGCTCGTCCTCCGTACCGAGCCCGAGGCGTCGCCGGTCGGAATCGTCCTCACAGCGGTGAGCGTCGTCGTCATGCCGTTCCTCTCGCTCGCCGAGCGTCGCGCGGGCCGGGAGCTCGGGTCGGCGACGGCCGTGGCGGACTCGAAGCAGACCCTCATATGCACCTACCTCTCGGCTGCCGTCCTCGTGGGTCTGGTCCTCAATACGGCATTCGGTTGGTGGTGGGCGGACGCCGTCGCGGGTGTGGTCATCGCCGTGTTCGCCGTGCGGGAAGGCGTCGACGCGTGGCGGGGCGACGCCTGCGCGACATCAGTGGGCATGCTGTTGGAGGACGAGACCGATCACCACCACTGACACCTGCCGTCAGTGAATCTCGGCGGGGACGCGCACGGTCGCGCGCAGTCCCCCCGAGGACCGCGCCGCGAGCGTGAGGCTCCCCGCGTGTGCGCCGACGATCGCCGAGACGATGGCGAGCCCCAGGCCATTCCGTTCCTGATCCGAACGACGGATGCGGGCGGTGCCGCGCTGGAACGGTTCGGCGAGCGTGGCGACCACCGCCGGGTCGATCCGTTCGCCGCCGTTCTCGACGATGAGGATGGCCGAGTCGTGGTCGAGGTGCGTCGTGACGGTGACGGGCTCGGCGGGATCCCCGTGGATCAGCGCGTTCTGCAAGAGGTTCAGCGCGACCTGCCCGAGCAGGCTCGGCGATCCGAACGTCGTCGCCGCCTCGCCGTGCACGACGAGGTCGACGCCGCGCACCTCGGCGAGGGGAAGGAGCGTCTCGACGGCGTCCTCGGCGAGAAGGGAGAGGTCGACGGATGCCTGCGGGAACCCGCCGCGGTCGACCCGGCCGAGCAGCAGCAACGCTTCGAGGAGTTCTACTCCGCGGTCGTTCACGGCGGCGAGCCGTTCGAGGAGTTCCGGTACGTCGCGCTCCGGGTCGGACCGGGCCACGTCGAGCAGGGTGCGCGTGATCGCGAGCGGGGTGCGGAGCTCGTGTGAGGCGTTGGCGGCGAACCGCCGTTGCTCTTCGACCTGGGATTCGACGCGTTCCAGCATCCCGTCGAAGGAGTCGGCGAGTTCCCGGAACTCGTCTCGGCGGCCCGGCATCCGCACTCGTGTGGCGAGGTCGCCGGCATCCGCCTGCCTTGTCGCCGCCGTGAGCTGCGACAGTGGTGCGAGCATGCGGCCGGCGAGGAACCAGCCGCCGATCGCGCCGACGGCGAGGAGGATGAGCATCGCCGCGCCGGCGGGAGGGGCGAAGGCTCGGAGCAGGTCGCGCTGGCTCGGCGCGAACCCGGTGTCGCTGAAGAGCGGCTCGTCGGGGACGTATCGCAGGAGGAACAGCCAGACGACGGTGAGGATCAGCGCGCCGGCGACGAGCACCAGTCCGACGTAACTGAGCGTGAGCTTGACCCGGGCGCTGAGTCCGCGGGGACGCGTCACGTGGCGGCCTCGATGCGGTAGCCGACGCCCGGCTCGGTGACGATGAGCCACGGTTCGCCGAGGCGTTTGCGCAGCGCCGAGACCGTGATGCGGACGGCGTTCGTGAACGGATCGGCGTTGGCGTCCCACGCCTGCTCGAGCAGGGATTCGGCGCTGACGACGCCCCCTTCCGCTGCGACGAGCACTTCGAGGACGGCGAACTGCTTGCGGGTGAGTGCGACGTACCGGCCGTCCCGGTAGACCTCGCGTCGGAACGGATCGACGCGGAGGCCCGCGAACTCGCGGAGCGGCGGACGGTGCGAGGCGCGGCGACGGTCGAGGGCCCGCAGACGCAGCACGAGCTCTCGCAGCTCGAACGGCTTCGTGAGGTAGTCGTCCGCGCCGAGCTCGAACCCTGACTCCTTGTCGTCGAGACGGTCGGCGGCGGTCAGCATCAGGATCGGGGTGCCGCTGCCCGAGTCGACGATCGAGCGGGCGACGTCGTCGCCGGATGGGCCGGGGATGTCGCGGTCGAGGATCGCGATGTCATAGGTGTTCACGGAGAGGAGCTCGAGGGCGGTGTCGCCGTCGCCGGCGATGTCGGCGGCGATCGCTTCGAGGCGCAGACCGTCGCGGATGGCACCCGCCATCAGGGGTTCGTCCTCGACGATCAGCACGCGCACCCTCTGATCGTACGAACCCCGCCGTATCGTCCGCGTATCGACTTCTGCGTACGCTGCCGCAACATCGGTCTCGGTCGGATGAGGGCATGAGAATCCTCGCTCGCCCTCGTCACATCGCCTCGCTCCTCATCGTGCTGAGCGTGGTCGTCGTGTGTGCGGCGGGATGCGCCGCCGAGGGCCGGCAGGGGGCGCCCGGCATCCACACTGTCGTCTCTCCGATCGACGAGGGAGAGGTCCCCGAGGGGACGACGGTGTTCGACGACGACGTGCCTGCGGTCGCACACCTCGACCCGGCGTTGCGGGAGGCACTGCGAGCTGCGACCGAACGGGCAGCGGACGACGGCGAGATGCTGCGGGTCAACAGCGGGTGGCGCTCGCCCGCCCTGCAGGAACGCCTTCTGCGCGACGCCGTGGGGACCTACGGGTCGCTCGAAGAGGCGGCGCGCTGGGTGGCGACGCCGGAGACGTCCGCGCACGTGTCGGGGGATGCCGTCGATGTGGGCCCGTGGGACGGCGCGGACTGGCTCGACCGTCACGGAGAGGCGTTCGGGCTGTGCCGCATCTACGTGAACGAGCCGTGGCACTTCGAGCTCCGGCCGGACGCACCGACAGCCGGGTGTCCGCGGATGTACCTCGACCCCACGGAGGATCCGCGGATGGCGGGCTGAACCCCGATCCGGTCGGGCTCGGCGCCCGTAGGCTGGCTCGCATGAGCGACGTCGCCGGAGAGAACTGGTCCCGCAACATCCGCTATTCGGCCGCGCGGCTGGTCGCGCCGCGGACGGTCGACGAGCTGCGCGAGGTGGTCGCGGCATCCGATTCGGTGAAGGCGCTCGGCTCGCGTCATTCGTTCACCCGCATCGCCGACACGGGCGGGACGCTGGTGTCGACGGCGGAGCTCGACCTGCCGATCCAAGTGGATGCCGCGCACAAGCGTGTGCGCGTCGGCGGCGGTGTCCGCTACGGCGAGCTGGCGCAGGAGCTCGATCGGCAGGGCTGGGCGCTCGCGAACCTCGCGTCGCTCCCGCACATCTCGGTCGCCGGTGCGGTGAGTACGGGCACGCACGGTTCGGGCGTCGCGAACCGGTCGCTGGCGGCGGCGGTGACGGGCCTGGATCTCGTCACGTCGACGGGTGACCTGGTGCGCATCGGCGAGGACGACGAGGAGCTCGCGGGCGTCGTGGTCGGTCTGGGGGCGCTCGGGATCGTCACGACCGTCGAGCTCGCGATCGAGCCGACGTTCGAGGTGGCGCAGACGGTCTATGAGAACGTGCCGCTCGAGGCGGTCCGGAAGGCGTTCGACGTGATCGCCGGGTCGGCCTACAGCGTTTCGTTCTTCACGACGTTCCGCGACGAGATGTACGTCGATCAGGTGTGGCGGAAGGAACGGACGGATGCCGCGGCGACGCCGATTCCGGCAGCGTTGCGCGATCGCGAGGCGGCCGGGGCGCTGCATCCGCTGCCCGGGGTGTCTGCGGCGTCGTGCACGGTGCAGGGTGGCAAGGCGGGGCGGTGGTTGGACCGGCTGCCGCACTTCCGGTTGGAGTTCACCCCGTCGAACGGCGAGGAGCTGCAGTCGGAGTTCCTGGTGCCGTTCGAGGATGCCGTGGGTGCATTCGACGCCGTCCACGAGCTCGCGGATCGGCTGAAGCCGGTGCTGCAGGTGTGCGAGGTGCGGACGATCGCGGGGGACGACCTGTGGCTGTCGCCGAGTTCGGGCCGCGATTCGGTGGCCTTCCACTTCACGTGGACCGCGGATGAGGCCGGCGTCGCCGAGGTGCTGCCGGAACTCGAGGCCGCGCTCGCGCGGTTCGACGCGCGGCCGCACTGGGGCAAGGTCTTCACGCCGCGGGACCCGGCGGAGCTGTACCCGCGGTGGGCGGAATTCGTGGCGCTGCAGCGCCGGCTCGACCCCCGGGGTGCGTTCGTGAACGACTACCTGCGGGCGCTCGGGCTGTAGCGCGGGCGGGCGGCTGGCCTGAGCGGTAGGCGCTGGCAGCGCGGCTGGGCTCGTGCGGAGCGCGCCCGAGGCGGCTGCGAAGTCAGGTCGATCGAGACGCTCTCTAGAACGGTGCGTCTGATCCAGATGACGTTGCGGCAGGGGTGAACGCGACGGCCGGGGTGGGGGCGTCTTCGCGGTAGGTCCTGCCGAGGGGTGAAGTCCATTCGAGGACACCACCCGTGAGTTGTCGGACTCTCCACCTCGTGAACTGCTTCATCGAATGGTGCCGTTGGCACAGGTGGGCGAGGTTCGAGAGTTCAGTCCTGCCGCCGAGGGCGTGGTCGTGGGTGTGGTCGACTTCGCAGCGGATGGCGGCGACGCGGCATCCGGGGAATCGGCAGTGCTGGTCGCGGGCTTGCAGGGACCGCCGCATCCTCGAGGGGACGCGGTACGAGTCGGTGGAGACGGTGACGCCGGTGGTCGGGTCGTGGAAGAGGCGTTCCCAGACGCTGGTGTCTCCCGCGAGTGTGCGTGCGCTGGCCGAGTCGATGGCGGAGCGACCGCCGAGGTCGCACGGCCCGTCATCGTCCCCGGTGAGCGTCTTCGCGGGCACGAGCACCTGCACGCGCGCGCGGATCGCGCCGAGCGGCCCTGCGCTGGTGTCGCGGGTGTCGTCGAGCGCCGGGGTTCCGGCGAGCAGCAGGTCGGCGAACACATCGGCCCGCACCTGGTCGGTCGTGCGCGCGTCGGTTGCGACGACCTCAGCCGCTTCGCCGCCGCCCGCCGCGCGCTCCTCGCGTGTGTCGACGATCGCCCGTGCCTGCTGCGTGAGCCGGTCGTGGATCCCCTCCGCGATCACTGTCGGCAAGGTCGCGATCAGATCGCTCATCCCGTCCCGCCCGGGCACCAGTCGCACGCATCGCGAAGCGGCAGCCTCCTCGTGTCGTTCCGCGAAGGTCCGCGGGTGCATCCGGAGGGCGAGGATCTCCAGCTCGCCCCGCACCCGGTTCGGGGTGTCCCGCTCGCACCGTTCGATCGCGATCGCCTCGAACTCGCCCCACATCTCGGCGGGCAGAGTCGTTCCCGCGTCGACGATCGCCCGTACGTGCTCGCGGACGATCCGCCCCGACTCCCACTCCACCACCGCGGCGGGAAACCCCTCGATGATCGTCCGCGCTTCCCCGATCCGTCGTTGCACGGTCCGATCCGTCGCTCGGAGAACCCCGCCGACCTCCGCCGCGATCGATCGAAGCGCCATGTCGTGGAGCCGTACTTTCGCGTTCCTCGGTGCGGCCTGTTCCTCGGCGAGGCGCCCAGCCGCGGCCAGCACCCGTAGCTCGGTGATCTGCGCCGCGGCGACTTGGCGGGCGGCATCCGATACGTCCGAGACGATGCCCGCCAGTGTGGCGAGATAGTCATCGCCACCGGGGGTTTCCATCGGTTCGGTCATACCTTCACTCTTGCACCAACCTCCGACATCGCCCCGGCTGACGCCGCGCCTCGAGAACGGCGCCGACGACTACCGTCGTACTCGCGATCCGCGGCCTCGCGGCACTCGCTGACGTAGCCGACACCTCATCGCGGGCGCTGTGCGAACGCGTCCGGATGACCTCCATGAGCACCGACGGCAGCGGCATCCCGACATCCGCCGCCGCCGCTCCGCTCGTCGGATGAGAAGGTGACATGGTGACAGGCATCCCCTCGATCTTCGCCCCCACGGTCCGAGGTACGTTCTACCGGGCCATCGATCCCGCCTTCCGCGATGCAGCGCTCGCAGGATCGCGTTCCCCTGGCCGCTACTCCAGAGCTGATCAGCCGACGTTGTACCTGAGCTCGTCGGTCGATGGCGTCGAAGCCGCGATGATCGCTCATCGAGGTGCCCGAGCCGCCGCGCGGGAGATCGTCGAGGTCGAGGTCGAGGCCCCGGGCATCGTCGACCTCCGCGATGCGCACGCGCTCGAGGCGGCAGGCATCCACCTCGCTGACGCGGTCGCCCCGTGGCAGGAGGTCGTCGCTGCCGGAGAGACGCCGAGGTCATGGATCGTCCGCGATCGTCTCGTCGGACTCGGCGCGAACGGCCTCATCGACCCCTCGCGCAAGAGCCCGGGACTCTGGCATCTCGTCCTCTTCCGATGGAACGATGTCGGCGCCCCGACTGTCCGACCCCACCCCTTCCGCCCGACCCCACCCGCTGGTCCGCTCGCCTAAGGGGTGGGTTCGCGAGCAGAGGGTGGGTTCGCGGCGCGGCCCGTACCCCATCGCCGCCCCCCTGGCAACGGGATATCCCGGGGTCTGCGCCGACCGAAGGATGGCCGAAGCGGTCGAAGCTCGACTCCGCGGGCACCTCGTGCCCGGTCGGGCCCCGCGGAGGAGTCGCCGTGAGCAGCACCACATCTCGAGGCGTCGCCGTCGTCACCGGCGGCAGCGCAGGACTCGGTCGGGCGATCGTCCGCGAACTCGCCGACCGTGGCTGGGATGTCGCCGTCCTCGCCCGCGGCCGTGACGGAGTGGATGCCGCCACCGCAGAGGTCCGGGCGAAGGGTCGCCGCTCCCACGGGGTCTCGGTCGACGTCGCCGACCACGCTGCCGTCGACGCCGCTGCGGCCGAGGTCGAAACAGAGCTCGGCGAGATCGACCTGTGGGTCAACAACGTCATGTCGGGCGCCATCGCCCCGTTCCTCGATACCACTCCTGAGGACTACGAGCGGGCGACGCAGGTCACCTACCTCGGCACCGTCAACGGCACCCGCGCGGCACTGACCCGGATGCGGCACCGCGACCGCGGTCACATCATCCAGATCGGCTCGGCTCTGGCGCACCGCGGCATCCCTCTCCAGGCGGCCTACTGCGGCTCGAAGCACGCCGTCCACGGCTTCACCGACTCGGTCGTCTCCGAGCTCACACACGAGGGCAGTGCCGTCGCCGTCTCGATCGTCGACATGCCGGCGCTCAACACCACCCAGTTCGGCTGGGTGAAGTCGCCCTTCCCGACGCACCCGCAGCCGGTGCCCCCGATCTACCAGCCCGAGGTCGGGGCCCGCGCCGTCGGCGACGTGGCAGACAAGCCGCGCCGTCGCACCTGGGTGGGGGAGTCGACCGTCGGCCTCGTGCTCGGCACCCGCGTCGCGGGCAGGTTCATGGACTGGTACCTCGCGAAGAACGCGTGGGAGGGCCAGTTCGCCCCCGACAAGGGATCGTCGACCACGCCCCCGAACCTGTACGAACCGGTCCCCGGAGACCATGGCGCCCACGGCGCATTCGACGACCGGGCGCGCGGCGAGAGCATCCAGACCCGCGCACTGCGGCACCGGCTCGGGCTGTACTCCGCGGCATCCGTCGCCGGCGTCGCGGCGCTCGCCGGAGTCGTGAAGCTCCTGCGCCGCTGACCTCCTGCGGCGCTGACCTCCTGCGCCGTTGGGGGGCCGCGGGTAGCATCCCTACTCGTGCCCTCCTACTTCGATCGCATCGATTCTGAACGCACCGATGCGACCAGGTTCCGGCCGACCCCGCTCACCGGGGGAGCCTGGAACGTCACCGAGCTGCACGTCGCGCCGCCGATCGGCCTCCTCGCCCACGCGATCGAGGTCGGTCACGCCGCGCGCAGCCCGCAGCGGATGCAGCTGTCGCGCCTCTCGGTCGACATCCTCGGTGTCATCGCGATGGACGAGGTCGAGATCACCTGCCGCGTGCTGCGACCGGGACGGAGCATCGAGCTCGTCGAGGCGACCCTCGCGCAGGCCGGCCGACCCGCGCTCGTGGCGCGCGCCTGGCTGCTGCACACCCGTGACACCGACGCCCTTGCTGGTTCCGGGCACCCGGCGATGCCGCCGCGCGACGCTCTCGAACCGGTCGACCCCTCGTCGGCGTGGCCGGGCGAGTTCATCGCGACGGTAGGCGAGGTGCGCCGCCGCCAGGAGGAGCCCGGCCGGGCGTGGACGTGGATCCTCCCCGCCATCCCGCTCCTCGATGGCGAACCGGTCTCGACCACCGCCCGCCTCGCCTCGCTCATCGACATCGCGAACGGGATCACGCCGCGCGCCGACCCGCGCGAGGTCGCGTTCCCGAACCTGGACCTCACCCTGCATCTCGTACGCGAACCCGAGGACGGCTGGATCGGATTCGACACCACGGTCACGTTCGGCGCGTCGGGCCTCGGCACGACCCACACCGTCCTCCACGACGAGCGCGGCGTCGTCGGCTCCGTCGTCCAATCCCTCACCGTCAGGCCGAACCGATGACCCTTCCCCTCGCCGGTAAGACCGCTCTCATCACCGGCGTCTCGCGCCGTCGCGGCATCGGCTTCGCCGTCGCGTCCCGCCTCGCCGAGCTCGGCGCGAGCGTCTTCGTGCAGCACTGGCGCCCCCACGACCTCGACCAGCCGTGGGGTGGCGACGACCTCGACGCGGTGCGCGACGGCATCCGCTCATCGCTCGTCACGGGTGCGACGTTCGGTGACGCCGAGGCGGACTTGACGGATGCCGCGGCCATCCCGTCCCTCATCACCGCCGCCGCTGGGCTCACCGGAAGCCTCGACATCCTCGTCTGCAATCACGCCAAGAGCGGCGATGACGGCAGCATCCTCGACATGACGGCGGAGCGACTGGACGCCTTCTGGGACACGAACGCCCGCTCGACTCTGCTGCTCACGGCGGAGTTCGCTCGCCGCCTCGCGCCCCCGCAGTCCGGCCAGCGCCGGCCGGGCGACGCGATCGAGGGGGCGAAGCCGTACGCCGAGCCGACCGGTCGCGTGTTCTGGATGACGTCCGGCCAGGGTCACGGCGCGATGCGAGGCGAGGTCGCGTACGCGACGAGCAAGGCGGCCCTCGCCGGCATTACTCGCACGGTTGCGGCGGAACTCCTCGAACTCGGCATCGTGCTCAACACGATCAACCCCGGTCCGGTGAACACGGGCTACCTGGACCCCGACACCGCCGACCGCGACACCGAGGGCCTCGACGACTGGATGCGGTCCACGCCGTTCGGCCGCGTCGGCGTGCCGACCGACCCCGCCGCGCTCATCGGCTGGCTCTCGACCGCCGAGGGCGCCTGGATCGTCGGGCAGGTGCTCACGAGCGACGGCGGCTTCAGCCTGTAACGGCGCTTCGGGTGACGTTTGCACGACGGCTGGTGCAGGAGTCGCCTCGGGCGGCCCGCGAGTAGTCACCCGCCCCAGCGGTCGTGCATCTGTCACGGCATCGGGAGCGTCGAGGCGGCTTAGAGTCGCTTCAGCGCTCGTCACGGTGGACGGGCCCGTCGAAGGAGACAGCGCATGACAACGGATGCCGCGGGCGCGATCGTCGTCGGAGCCGGACTCGCCGGGCTGGTCGCCGCCTCCGAACTCCTCGACGCGGGCAAGCGTGTGCTGATCGTCGAGCAGGAACCCGAGGCGAGCTTCGGCGGTCAGGCCTGGTGGTCGTTCGGCGGCCTGTTCCTCGTCGACTCGGCCGAGCAGCGCCGACTGGGCGTCAAGGACTCCCTCGAACTCGCGCGGCAGGACTGGTTCGGCTCGGCCGGCTTCGACCGCCCCGAGGACCGCTGGCCCCGCGCATGGGCCGAGGCGTATCTCGAGTTCGCCGCCGGCGAGAAGCGGGCATGGCTGCGGGAGCGCGGCATCCGCTTCTTCCCGATCGTCGGATGGGCCGAGCGCGGCGGCGACCGCGCGACGGCGCACGGTAACTCCGTGCCGCGGTTCCACATCACGTGGGGCACCGGGCCCGGCGTGCTCGACCCCTTCGTCCACCGAGTGCTCGAGGGGGTTGCGACCGGCCGCGCGCGCATCGCGTTCCGGCACCGCGTCGACCGGCTCGAGGTCGAGGACGGCGCGGTCGTCGGCGTGAGCGGCGCCGTGCTCGCGCCCGACTCCGCCGAGCGCGGCGCCCCGAGCAACCGCGACGAGACGGGCGAGTTCTCGTTCCGCGCCGGCGCGGTCCTCGTCTCGAGCGGCGGCATCGGCGGCAACCACGACCTCGTCCGCGCACAGTGGCCCGCCCGCATGGGACGCCCGCCCGAGTCGATGCTCTCCGGCGTTCCCGCCCACGTCGACGGACGGATGCTGGGGGTCGCCGAGACCGCCGGAGCCCACCTCATCAACGGCGACCGCATGTGGCACTACGTCGAGGGCATCCAGAACCACAGCCCGGTGTGGCCGCGCCACGGCATCCGCATCCTGCCGGGTCCCTCGTCGCTGTGGCTGGATGCCACCGGTCACCGCCTGCCCACCCCGCTGTTCCCGGGCTTCGACACGATCGGCACGCTCGAACACATCGTGCGGGGAGGTCACGACCACAGCTGGTTCGTGCTCAACCAGGCGATCCTGAAGAAGGAGTTCGCGCTGTCTGGCAGCGAGCAGAACCCCGACCTCACCGGGAAGGATGTGCGACTCCTCGCGCAGCGGCTGAAGGGCGACCGGGCGACGGCACCCGTCGAGGCGTTCAAGGAGCGCGGCGCGGACTTCATCGTCGCCGACACGGTTTCGCAGTTGCTCGAGCGGATGCGGGCGGCATCCGCTCTGCTCGACATCGATCGCGTGCGCCTCGAACTCGAGGGCCGCGACCGCGAGATGACGAATCCGTTCACGAAGGACGCGCAGGTCACCGCGGTCCGGCAGGCGCGGCGCTACCGCGGCGACAAGCTGCTGCGCGTCGCGACACCGGGCCCGATCGCCGACCCGAAGAACGGACCGCTCATCGCGGTGAAGCTGCACGTCATCACGCGGAAGAGCCTCGGCGGCATCGAGACCGACCTGTCCGGTCGTGCGCTCGCCGCTTCGGGGGAGCCGATCCCGGGCCTGTACGCCGCAGGTGAGGCGAGCGGCTTCGGCGGGGGCGGCGTGCACGGGTACCGTGCGCTCGAGGGCACCTTCCTCGGCGGCTGCATCTTCTCGGGCCGCGCCGCCGGCCGCGCGATGGCCGCCGCGGTCTAGGCGCCGCGCATGTTCTGCTGTCGCAACACGCCGTCAGGTGCCGCAGTTCGCGACGGGTGAGCGCCGACGGATGCCGCTACGCCGACGGATGCCGCTAAGCGACCGCTCCCGTGGGTGGCGGCTGGATCGGAAACGACCCCGTCAGCGGCAGGGTGATCGCGGCCGTGACCGGCCGAGCGGCGTCACGCAGCTGATCGAGGGCGCTGCGGGTCAGCGACTTCACGGTGCTCAGCGGAGCCTCGGTCATCGCGGCGATCTCGGGCTGGGTGTACCCGCCGAGGTAGGCGAGCGCAACCGCGCGCTCCTGGTCGTCGGGCAGCTTTCGCAGCTGCCGGTGGCTGGCGGCGGTGCGGTTCGGCTCGTGCACCGCGGATGCCCCTGGGGCTTCCGCACGGGTTGCGCGCAGACGCTCGACCGCGTGGCGGTGCGCGATCGCGAGGATCCACGTGCGAGGCGGCGTCCGGCGCGCGCTGTACCGCTGCGCGTCAGTCCACACCGACGCGAAAGCCTTCTGGAGCACGTCTTCTGCGAGATCTCGGTCGCCCGTCACGCGCACGGCGAGGCCGAAGGCCGCCGCCGATGTCGCGTCGTACACGCGGGCGAATGAGGCGACGTCACCGGTTGCCGTCTGGGCGAGGAGTCGCACCAGCTCGGCATCCGTCGCGGACACGGGTGTTTCCGACATGACTGAATGGTGCGCTTTCGCAGGCTCGGCCACGAACGCTTGCCGAGGAGCGGACGCAGTGCTAGGCGAATCCATTCATGTGAATCGCTTCACCTGTTGTCAGCGCAACGCCGCGCCGATGGAGGCGCCCAGTCGTGCCACCTGCATGGCCACGACGAGGCGGTACACCGGCGCCATCACCGGTCCGAGCGCAGCTCGCCGTCGGCGCTGCGGGCGCTCCCAGGCGTAGTCGATGTGCACCATCGTCCCGCCCGCGGCGGGCTCGAGCCGGAGGCTGATGCGACGCTCGTTGGCCCGCGGCGCGTCGGGGTAGCGGAACGTCCAGCTGACGCGGTGCGCGTCGACATTCCTCGTCAGCGCGATCTGCAGACGGCGGAACGCGGGCTTCGCCGTCACCTCGTCGCGAGGGGACCCGATCCACCCACCCCCGGAATCTCCGGTGACATGACCGACCGACTCCTCCCACTCGGGCAGGCGTTCCGCGCTGCTGATGAGCGCCCACGTGTCGTGGATGGATGCTGCGACGAAAGCGGCGGCGGATCGGGCGAGCGGGTGCGGCCGTCGAACCGATACCGCGGGCGGCAGCGCGGTTGCAGCGTCCAGACGGTCCCGCAGCTCCTCCGCCGACACGTCCATCCGACGCAACAGCGATGCGATGGCTCCGCTCGGCTCTGCCAGCACGCGACGCAGGATGCCGGCGGTCGTCCCGTCGCCGGATGCCGTCAGCAGCTTCTCGGCGACAGGCGTCCAGGTCCAGCCCGCTCCGGGGCCTATGGAAATCGGTCCGGGCGTGATCTGCGCGCCGGTCATCCCAAGCGACGAGAGCTGCTCGGCCTCTTCGGCAGCGACAGCGGAGCGAACCGCGGCGACGGTCACTCCGGACGCCCGCAGCACCTGGCCGGCATCCGACGCGTCGAGGGTGAGGGCGAGGAGCAGATGCTCGACACCGAGCTCGCGACGGTCGACGCGGGATGCCTCCTCCATCGCGTACTGCGTCAGTCGATGCGCGTTCCCGATCGCGGTCGTCATCTTGCTCATGCTCGCCTCCGGGGTACCTCGATGGACGGGTCGATCCGCTTCGCGTACTTCTTGTGCACGGCCTGGCGCGTGACCCCGAGTGCATCGGCGACGCCCTGCCACGTCATTCCGGCTCGGAGCGCCGCCTCGACCTGCCGGAGCTCGAGGGTGTCGGCCAAGACCCGCAGTGAAGCGACAGCTCGCAGCCCTGCCTTCGGGTCGGAGGTGTCGCTCGCGACCTCGATAGCACCGGGACTTCTCATGAAAGCAACCTTGGTTGACAGGCGTCCGCTTTGTCAACCTTTGTTGCTCGCCGCCGCGCCCGTTGCCGCATCCGTCACGTTTCGTCAAGGCATAGGGATCGCTCATCCAGCGGTGGAAGGCTGAAGCCATGACCGTTCCCACACTCACACTCAACGACGGACACACCATTCCCCAGCTGGGCTTCGGCGTCTTCCAGGTCGACCCGGCCGAGGCCGAGCGCATCGTCAGCGTCGCCCTCGAAGCCGGCTACCGCCACATCGACACCGCCGCCGTCTACGGCAACGAAGAGGGTGTCGGTCGCGCGATCGCCGCCTCCGGCGTCCCGCGTGACGAGCTCTTCATCACCACGAAGCTGTGGAACTCCGAGCAGGGCCGCGACACCGCTCGCCCGGCGATCGAGTCGAGCCTCGAGAAGCTCGGGCTCGACTATGTCGACCTGTACCTGATCCACTGGCCGCGCCCCGACAAGGATCGCTATGTCGAGACCTGGCAGCAGCTCGAGACCTTCCAGGCTGAGGGCCTGTCGCGCTCGATCGGTGTCTCGAACTTCCACCAGCCGCACCTCCAGCGCCTGTTCGACGAGACCGACACGGTGCCTGCGGTCAACCAGATCGAGCTCCACCCGGCCTTCGCGCAGCGTGAGCTTCGCGCCTTCCAGGAACCGAAGGGCGTCCTCACGGAGTCGTGGGGTCCGCTCGGCCAGGGCAAGTACGACCTGTTCGGCGAGAAGGCCGTGGCGGATGCTGCCGCCGCCCACGGCGTGAGCCCGGCTCAGGTCGTCATCCGTTGGCACCTGCAGGAGGGCCTCATCGTCTTCCCCAAGTCCTCCACCCCGGAGCGCATCGTGACGAACTTCGACGTGTTCGGCTTCGAGCTGACCGCCGACGAGGTATCGGCCATCGGCGCACTCGACCGCGGTCAGCGCGTCGGTGCCGACCCGGACACCGCCACGTTCTGATCCACTCCGCGAGAGAGGGGCGCCGAGAAATCGGTGCCCCTCTTTTTCGTCTGACCCCCTTTCGGCACTCAGGTGGGGATCGGTACAATCGATCGTCCTCGAATCGATTCGAAATCCCCGAAAGCCCGCATGGCCACCTCCCTGACGACGGGCCGCCCCTGGCGCGTCATCCTCCTGTTCACCCTGCCGCTCATGATCGGCAACGTGGTGCAGCAGCTGTACCACTTCGCCGACACGATCGTCGTGGGTCGGCTACTCGGTGTCGACGCGCTCGCCGCCGTCGGCGCGACGGGGAGTCTGCTGTTCCTGCTGCTCGGCTTCGCGTGGGGCCTGACCTCCGGCTTCGCGATCCCGACCGCGCAGGCCTACGGAGCGATGGATGCCGCCGGTGTCCGCCGCTCCGTCGCGACCGGCGCCGTGCTCAGCGGGATCACGACCGTGCTCCTGACCATCGGTGCGCCGCTCCTCGCCCACCCCGCGCTGGTTCTGTTGCAGACCCCGCCGGAGCTCCTCGCCGACGCGACGATCTTCACGCAGATCAGCTTCCTCGGCGCCGGCGCACTGATGTTCTTCAACTTCCTGTCCGCCGTCATCCGTGCGATCGGCGACTCCCGGACGCCGCTCATCTTCCTCATCGTCTCGTGCGGCCTCAACGTCGTTCTCGTGATCGCCGCGATCGCGTGGCTGGGGCTCGGCGTCGCCGGGGCCGCGCTCGCGACCGTGATCGCGCAGGCCGTCTCGGTGCTCCTGTGCCTCGAGTTCGTCCGTCGCCGCATCCCCGAGCTGCACCTCCACCGCGAAGACTGGCGCATCACCCGGGTCGACGTCGTCCGGCACCTGCGTCTCGGCCTGCCGATGGGCTTCCAGGCGTCGATCATCGCCATCGGTGCGCTCACGGTGCAAGTCGCGCTCAACACGCTCGGCGGCGAAGCGATCGCGGCGTACACCGCGGCATCCCGCGTCGACGGCCTCGCGGTCGCGCTGCTCCAGTCGATGTCGCTCGCGGTCTCGATGTACGTGGCGCAGAACTACGGCGCCGGCCGCCCCGACCGCATCCGTCGCGGTGTGGTGCAGGCCACGTGGATCGCGATCGGCACGGCGGTGGGCCTCGGCATCCTGCTCATCTCGTTCGGCGGTCCGATCGTTCGCATCTTCGTCGGGGATGGGGCGGATGAGGTCGTGCACCTCGCGGTCTCGATGCTCGTGATCAACGGCCTCAGCTACACAGCGCTCGGTGTGCTCTTCGTGACGCGCGGTGCGCTGCAGGGTCTCGGGAATGCCATGATCCCGACCGTGACCGGCGTCGTCGAGCTCATCGCTCGCGCGGCGGCGGCGATCCTGCTCGGATCGTTCATGGGCTTCATCGGCGTCGCGTGGTCGAACCCGCTCGCCTGGATCTCGGCCGCCGTCATCCTGATCCCGTCCTACATCCGTGCGCACCGGCGGCTCGCAACCATGCCGATGGCGCCGATGACGATCACGCCGACGACGCCGATCGCGGTCATCGGGCCGGTCGACGGGTCGATGACGGTCGAGACCGTCGTCACCCAGCCGGTGCCGCTGCCCGCATACCCGTCACGGATGCGTCAGGTCCTTCGACGGCGTTCGACCACCCGGCGCCGCCTCACGCGCAAGCGCTGACGCCGAGTCCTGCGCGATGGGGCCGAGGCCTCGCGCGTGCCGGCGCTGACGCCGAGGTCCCACTTCGGCCGGGATTGCGCCCCCCATTCCCGGCCGGATCGGGACCTCGAGCGTCACCCCGCGCCCCCGCCCCGCCGCCCGCCCCTCGCGGCCTCACGCAGTCGCGCCATCGGCGATGCGCGCCCGCGCCCGGTCGTGCCGGCGGCCGATCTCGACCAGGCCGGTCGCGGCGCCGAGGCCCATCGGGGGAGTGTCGACGTAGATCGACTCCGCGGCCGCGACCTGGTACGTCTCGTGCCACACGCCGATCGCGCCGGGGTGCTTGCGCGCGTTGCGGTTGAAGCTCGTCCACGCGGGGCGGTGCGCCTGCTCGGGCGCCGACGCGTAGGCGTACAGCTTCTCGAGCGACGACCAGTACTGCACGAGGTAGGGCCCGCGGCGTCCGATGAGCATCGTCGAGCCGAGCAGGCCCGACTCGGGGTCGCTGAACAGCTCGGTCAGCATCTTGGGCATGACCGCGGAGATCGGCATCCAGAGATCGGGTCGCCACCACTTCTTGATCGTCATGCCGATGTGGAAGACGACGAGTTCACCGTCGTGTGAGTGGGTCATGCGAGCCATGTCGACGCCTTTCGATAGTGTCGCTATCTAGAATGGATAGCGGTACTATCGATGTCAAGGGGGAATCGATGCGGATCTCAGAACTCGCCACCGAGACGGGTGTCCCGGTGGCCACGATCAAGTACTACCTGCGCGAGAAGCTGCTCCCCGAGGGTGAGCGGACGTCTGCGACGCAGGCCGTCTACCGCCCCGCCCACGTGGAGCGGCTGCGGCTCATCCGCGCTCTCGTCGACTCCGGGGTCGGAATCGCCGCATCCCGCCGGGTCATCGCAGCCCTCGACGACCCGCCCGCCAACCCGAACCACCTTCTCGGCGTGGCGCATGCCGCCGTCTCTCCGCCCGTCGACGCGGGCCTCGACCTCTCCGCCGCCGAAGCGCTGATCGTCCGGTGGGGGTGGATGCCGGACGCCTGCGACCCGCAGCAGGTCGCCGGTGTCGCGCGCGCCCTCGACACCCTCGACCGGGCGGGATTCACGGTGCCCGACCCCACGATGGACGCCTACCTCGCCGGCATCCGTCGGATGGTCGAGGCCGAGATCGACGCCATCCCGACGACGTCGTCGGATGCAGCGGTGCGCTACGTCGTGCTCGGTACGGTGCTCGTCGAACCGCTGCTCCTGGCCCTCCGCCGCGTCGCCGAGGAGTTCGTCTCGGGCGAGAGGTTCGGCGGCTCGGGTTCCTGAGAGGAACCTGAGGGGTGCACAATCGGGGGATGACCACCGTCTTCCCCGCGCTCACCGAGACTCCCGATCCGCAGTTCGTCATGGTCGGCGACGGGTACCGGATCGCGACGTACGAGTGGGGACCGGCGGATGCCCCGACGGTGCTCCTCGTGCACGGGTTCGCCTCGAGCGCGCGCGACAACTGGGTCAACACCGGGTGGGTGCGTGACCTGCTGCGCGCCGGATACCGCGTGCTCGCTGTCGACCAGCGCGGTCACGGCGCGAGCGACAAGCCCCACGTGGCCGAGGCCTACGCCCTCCGCACGATGGTCACCGACGTCGAGGCGGTGCTCGACACCTACCTCGTCGACGAAGCGCTGTACGTCGGATACTCCCTCGGCGCGCGCGTCGGGTGGGAGGTCGCCCGCGACCTGGAACCCCGCATCCCGCGCGTCGTCCTGGGCGGCGTGCCCGACGGAGTGCCGCTCGGACGCCTCGACCTCGATCAGGTGCAGGCCTACGTCGACGAGGGCACCCCGGTGACGGATGCCGTGACCCACAACTACATCTCCCTCACCGAGCGCGTGCCCGGCAACGACCTGCGCGCCCTGCTGGCGATCGCCCGCGGCATGCGCGCGACCGGCACCGTCGATCCCGACCCCGGCAAGGCACCCGCCCAGCCGGTGCTCTTCGCGACGGGAACGAAGGACGGCATCATCGAGGGCTCCCGCTCACTCGCCGCGGCGACCCCGCAGGGACACTTCGTGGAGATCCCCGACCGCCACCACTTCAATGCGCCCGGCTCCCGCGCGTTCCGCGAGGCCGCGCTCGCGTTCCTCGCCGAGTAGGCCGGGTCGCGCCCCGCGCCGCCGCTCACCCAGCGGCATCCCACATCCCTCGCGGATTCGGAGAGCAGCGCCGGATTCGGACGCGCAAGCGCTGACGCATCCGAATCCGCGGCACATCTCCGAATCCGCGCCGCCGCACTACGCTCACCCCATGACAGACCTTCCGTCGTGGGGCGTCGCGTCCGACTCCCCGACGGCGCGGCACTACCGCACCTTCGGCGCACTCGAGGCTCGCGGCTCGTCCGCGGCGTACGAGGACTGGGCGCTCGGGGTCGCGGATGACGCCGAGATGCTCGAGCTGATCGACGAGCTCCCGCGCGCCAAGCGGCAGGCGAACCTCGTCTTCGCCGCGATGCGCGTCGCGGGCGTGCCGGTCGCGCCGTGGACGGATGCCCGTCGTGAGGCGATCGCGCAGTGGCCGCGCATCCGCGACATCGCCCTCACGCACGCGACGCAGACGAACGAGGCCGCCCGCTGCGCCGTGCTCCTGCCCCAGCTGGCCCGCGTACCGGGCCCGCTCGCTCTCCTCGAAGTCGGTGCCTCTGCGGGACTCTGCCTCTACCCCGACCGCTACGCGTACCGCTACACCGACGACGACGGCACCGTCACCGCGCTCGACCCGGCGACCCCGACCGACGTCGTCATCGAGTGCCGAATCGAGAACGCCGCGCCACCCACGCGCCTGCCCGAGGTGGTCTGGCGCGGCGGCATCGATCTGAACCCGCTCGACCCCGCCGACCCCGAGACGCTCGCGTGGCTCGACGCGCTCGTGTGGCCCGAGCACGACGACCGGCGCACCCGGCTGCGCGCCGCCGCCGCAGTGGCGGCATCCGCTCCCGCTCCGATCCGCGCCGGCGACCTCAACGACCTGATCGCGGATGCCGCGGCATCCGCCCCCGCTGACGCGACGCTCGTCGTGTTCCACACCGCGGTGCTCGCCTACCTCAGTCCCGAGGACCGCGAGCGCTTCCGACGCACCATGGTCGACACGGATGCGGTCTGGCTCTCGAACGAGGGGCTCGGGGTGTTCCCCGAGTTCGAGGGCGTCGTGCCGCCGGCGGAGCGGCACCGTTTCGTCCTCGCGGTCGACGGCGAGCCGGTGGCGCTGACGCATCCGCACGGCCGCAGCTACCGCGCCCTGTGATCCGCTCCGGGGACGCGACATGCCGCTCGCGTCCACGCCGGGCGACACTTCGCGTCCCTGGAACCGAGCCGGCTTCCGCTCCAGGGACGCCACGTGTCGCCTCGAGCAACTCCGAACGACACGTCGCGTCCCTGGAACCCGACGAACCCCCCTCGCCGCGCGCCCCGGCACCTGGCAACATCGGCATCACAACCGGAAGGAACCACACCATGGCAGGCAAGACCAGCGAGGGCGCAGGCTTCACCGACGCCGAAAAAGCCGCGATGAAGCAGCGCGCCGACGAGCTCAAGTCGATGAAGGGGCTCAAGGGGCTCGCGAAGATCGAGAAGGAGAACCAGGCCTGCCTCGACGCCATCGCCGCGCTCGAGGGCACCGACCGCCTCATCGGCGAGCGGGTCCACGTCATCGTGCTCGAAGAGGCGCCCCACCTGAACCCCAAGACGTTCTACGGGTTCCCGGCCTACGCGAAGGACGGCAAGGTCGTCGTCTTCTACCAGCCGGCATCCAAGTTCTCGACGCGTTACGGCACGGTCAGCTTCGACGAGACGGCACAGCTCGACGACGGTCCGATGTGGCCCGTCTCGTTCGCCGTGATCGACATGACGGATGCCGTGGAGCAGCGCATCCGCGAACTCGTCAGGGCTGCGGCACCGCGAGACTGACGATCCGGTCGTCGCCCTGCTGCGGTGAGCCGCGTCCGTCGGTGTTGTTCGTGAGGACGAACAGCGTCCCGTCCGGCCCGACCGTGACGTCGCGGAGCCGGCCGTACTCGCCGGCGTACAGCTCCGTCGACGACGACGGGTCGGCCACGGGCACTGCGCGCAGCACCCGGCCGCGGAGGTTCGCGATCAGGATCGTGTCGTCGACGATCGCGATGCCGCTGGGGCTGGCGGCATCCGTCGACCAGGTCTGGACGGGGTCGATGAACCCGTCATCCTCGCCGCCGGTGCCTTCCACGTACGGCCAGCCGTAGTTGCCGCCCGGTTCGATGACGTTGAGCTCGTCGCGGTAGTTGCGACCGAACTCACTCGCGAACATGGTGCCGTCCTGCGCCCACGCGAAGCCCTGCACGTTGCGGTGCCCGAGGCTGTAGACCGGCGACGTCGGGTCGGGGTTGTCGGCAGGCACTGAGCCGTCGGGCGCGATGCGCAGGATCTTTCCCGCGAGCGATCCGGAGTCCTGCGAGGCCGGCTCATCACTCGTGTCGCCGTTCGCGATGTAGAGCATCCCGTCGGGGCCGAACGCGATGCGACCGCCGTTGTGGTGGGTTCCGGACGGCATCCCGTCGATCACCGGCGTCGGCTCGCCGAGGCCGTACGACCCTGCCGCGCCCGAGAGGGCATACCGCTCCACCCGGTTGCCGCTCCGGGCTGTCGAGTAGACGTAGAGCGCATCACCGTCGGTCGCGAGCCCGAGCAGCCCGCCCTCGTCGCTGTGCACCACTCCGGCGACGGTGTCGACGACGCGGGTCGCGCCGTCCGGAGCCACTTCGAGGATGCGGGCGGTGTCGCGCTCGCTGACGAAGACGGTCTCGTCGAGCACCGCCATCGACCAGGGCGCGTCGAGTCCGCTCGCGACCGTCCGCGGCGTCTTCGGCACCGGGGTCGGCGTCGGCGTGGCGGTGGGTGTCGGCGTCGGGCTCGCGGAGGGCGTCCGCGACGGGGTCGGCGACTCGGCGGCGGGATCTTCCGGTGCCGAGCACCCACTCAGGAGGAGGACCGCGGCGACGCCCGCCCCGGCGATCGAAGCGGCACTGCGGCGAGGCGAGGACATGCGCCCAGTCAACCGCATCCCGGCCCGCGGAGGACGAGCCCAGGCGAACGACCTAAACTGGGGGCATCCCCGTTCCTGTCTGTGAGAAACACGCCTGTGTCTGACGCTGCCCCCCGCTCCTTCGAGGTGCGACACCTGCAGATGGGTCGCGCCCTCTTCGCGGCGCTGGCGGCGATCATGATCACGTTCTCCGTCGATCACTCGGCGCAGGTCGGGATGTCGGTGTTCAGCGGCTTCGCCATCGCGACCGCCCTGGTTCTGCTGCTGTCGGCGTGGCTCGTGTTCCCGGCGGGCGACCGGTGGCAGGTGGTGCTCCTCGGCATCCTCACGGTCGTCGCGGGCATGATCGCGAGCTTCCCCCCGCTCCGCACCGACGACGGCTTCTTCACGACGGTCCTCGTCTGGGCCCTCGTCACGGGCGTCGCGGAACTCGCGATCGGGATCGTCGGACGGCGTCGGGGCAATCCCGCCGCGCGCGAGGCGGTGTTCGTCGGCGGCCTCACGGTGATCCTCGGCATCGCCCTGGCCTTCATCCCTCGCGACTACCTGCTCGAGTACTACATCGACCAGGCGCGTCGGTCCTTCACCCTGACCGGCATCACGATCGGCGTCGGCGTGCTGGGCGGCTATGCGGCGATCGTCGCCGTATACCTGGGTATCGCGGCGTTCTCGCCCCGACCCGAGACGGCCACTGCCGTCGAGACGGTCGACACGGATGCCGCTGGAGGCCACGCATGAGCGAGAAGAACCCCACCCGTCGCGACCTGATGCGTCCCGTCCATCTGCTGGGCTTCGCACTGCTCGCGGCGGTGTTCGCCGGTGTCGTCACCCTCGTGTCGATGGGCGTCCTGCAGGACCAGCGGCCGGGCAGCACCGTCGATCAGCATCTCCGCGCCTGGGTCGTGGCGGCCATCGTCGCGGGGATCACGTTCATCGCGACGCTCGTGATCATGGCGCTGTCGCTGCTCGCCGTCGACCCGGCGAAGGTCGCGCGGCCCGTCGATCGTGGCCTGCTGCTCGACCCGGAGGACGAGACCCCCGCCGACGCGGCCGAGGGTGGCGCCGGTCGCGGCCACGCCCCGCCGCCCGGCCACTGACCCGACTCGCGGCATCCCGGTCGCGAGAAGGCATCGCACGCCGCACGCCGCACGCCCGCGGCGCGCCCCCGCTCAGCCGAGCAGGTCGACCAGTCGGTCGGCGAGCCCCGCGTAGCCGGCGGGGGTGAGCGCGAGCAGGCGCTGCTTCGCGGCATCCCCGATGTCGAGACCCTGCACGAACTCGGCGAGCTCCGGTGCACCGACGCGGCGGCCGCGCGTGAGGTCCTTCAGCAGCGCGTAGGGGTCGGTGATCTGCGAGCGACCCGCGACGATCTCGGCGCGGACGACGGTCTGGATCGCCTCGGCGAGGACCTCCCAGTTCGCGTCGAGGTCGGCCAGCAGCACGCCGCGTGAAAGCGAGATCTCCGTCAGTCCGCGCAGCAGGTTGTCGAGGGCGAGCAGCGAGTGCCCGAACGCGACGCCGATGTTGCGCTGCGTCGTCGAGTCGGTGAGGTCGCGCTGCTGACGCGACGTCACGAGGGTCGCCGCCAGCGTCGCGAACAGGCCGCCCGCGATCTCGAGATTCGCCTCCGCGTTCTCGAAGCGGATCGGATTGATCTTGTGCGGCATCGTCGACGATCCGGTGGCCCCGGCGACGGGGATCTGGGCGAAGAAGCCCATCGAGATGTAGGTCCAGACGTCCGTCGCGAGGTTGTGGAGGATGCCGCCCGCGTGCCGCGCGCGGTCGTAGAGCTCGACCTGCCAGTCGTGCGATTCGATCTGCGTCGTCAGCTCGTTGAAGCCGATGCCGAGACCCTCGATGAACTCGCGCGACAGCGCGCGCCAGTCGACGTCGGGCTCGGCGGCGAGGTGCGCCGACCAGGTGCCGGTCGCGCCCGAGAACTTGGCGAGGTAGTCGCCGCCGGCGATCTGATCGGCGACGCGCTGCAGGCGCCACGCGAAGACGGCGAGCTCCTTGCCCATCGTCGAGGGCGTCGCGGGCTGCCCGTGCGTGCGCGACAGCATGACGGCATCCCGGTGCTCGTCGGCCAGGGCCGTCAGCGAGGCGATCACGGACTGCAGCTTCGGCAGCCAGACGCGCTCGACGGCGCGCTGCACCGTGAGGGCGTACGAGGCGGAGTTGATGTCCTCGCTCGTGCAGGCGAAGTGCGTGAGCTCGGCGATGGCATCGAGACCGAGCGTCGAGAGCCGGTCGCGCACGAGGTACTCGATCGCCTTGACGTCGTGGCGGGTGACGGCTTCCTTCTCGGCGAGCCAGCCGATCTCCTCAGCCCCGAAGTCGCGGTAGAGCGCGCGGAGCGACTCCTTCTGCGCGTCGGTCAGCGCCGACGACCCGAACAGGCCGCGGTCGGTGAGCGCGACGATCCACTCGACCTCGACCTCGACGCGGGCCCGGTTGAGGCCGGCCTCCGAGAGGTACTCGGCGAGGGGGGCGACAGCGGGGGCGTAGCGCCCGTCGAGGGGGCTCAGCGACATCGAGGGCAGGGAGGACACGCGACTCCGTTCGGTGGGGGATGCGCTCACCGGCGAAGCGCGGGTTCGAGCTGCCGGAACAGGGCCCGGCTGGCGCTCTCGATCATACCGAGCACCTCGTCGAACATCGCGGGCCCCCCGTAGTAGGGGTCGGGCACGTCGAGCACGCCGTCGCCGCGCGAGTCGAAGCTCAACAGCAGCGCGAGCTTGTCGACGTCGGCGGGGCTCCGCGCCCACTCCGAGAGGATCCGCTCGTGCGATCGGTCGAGGGCGATGACGAGGTCGTTGCTGTCGAAGTCCTCGCGGGAGAACTGCTTCGCCCGGTGGCGGGTCCCGTCGTAGCCGCGCCGGTTGAGAGCGTCGACGGTGCGGCTGTCGGCGCGCTCGCCCACGTGCCATTCGCCCGTGCCGGCGCTCGTCGAGACGACGTGGTCGCCGAGTCCCGCCTGATCGGCGAACCACCGGAACACGACCTCCGCCATCGGGGAGCGGCAGATGTTCCCGGTGCACACGAAAACCACGCGAAAAGCATCATCGGGCGCGGGCACTCCTCCATTGTGCTGATCGAAAGGCCTTCTGCACAGACCGGAGGCCGCGCGCGGCATCCACTGCCCTTCCCCGACGCCGTTCAGAAGCGGATGCCGCGGGCCACCCTCGACGCATGTCCGATGTCGTTGCGCCATCCCCCTATCTCTGGGGCGCTCCCCTCGAGGAGCGCCTTGCCACCCTCGATCAGGCGCTTGCTCTCCTGCGCGCCGCCGATGGACAGGCCCTGCGGCTGCTCGACGACGTCCGCCGGCTGGCGCCGGTCGTCGATTGGAGCGCATCCGCCGCTGACGCGTTCCGCGCCGCGGTCTCGGCCTGGGAGAGCGAGATCGTCCGCCTGACGACGACGATCCCGTCGGTGATCGATCAGACGCAGCGCGATCGCCAATGGATGCAGGCGGTGGGGTGAGTGGGCGACCTCGAGATCCGGAGCGGGCGCGTCGTCGCCGTCGACACCGAGACACTGCGTCACGCCGCCGCCCGGGCGGACCTGGCGGTCGCCGAAGCGGAGACCCTCCGCGCGACGCTGAAGCAGGTCGATCAGCTGCTCGGTATCACGATGATCGGAGGCACTGCGGCGCACCCGGTCACCGTCGCGACGACGATCTGCGAGCAGGGTGGGATGCTCGTCACGGCCCTCCGCGACACCGCCACGGCGTATGAGCTCGTCGAGTTGCAGGCTCGCCAGGTCGCTGCGGCCGCGGGCGACGCGGAGGATCGACGCGATGCAGTGCTCCTGGCCCGACGCATCGAGGAGCTCGAGGCGTCCTCTCCCGAAGCCGCCGAGCTCGCGGAACAGGCGCTCGCCGATGCCCCCAACCCGTTCGCGACGGTGGGCGGCGAGCTGGCCTGGGCGGGTATTCTGGTCGCCCCACTCGGCGGTTCGGTGTTGGGTCTGTACGGCGCGGGAGCGCACGCGATCCGGTCCGCGGGGAAGGGGGCGATTCCTGACGGCAGCAGACTCGTCGGAACGCCCAGGACGCCGACGGTCCGGCTGATCACGTTCCGAGAGGGCACGGCGCCCGACTCGATGGCTGCCCTTGCCAGGCGTCAGCCGTCCACGGAGCGTCCCGGCGACATCCGGGTCGAGCGGTACACGATGCCCGACGGTCATCAGCGGTTCGCGCTCTACGTCTCGGGGACACGGGACAAGGACGACGACGGGGCTTTCAGCATGGCCTCGAATCTGCCGCTGTACCTCGGGGCCGCGTCGTCGTCTTACGAGTCCGCGCGCATCGCCCTCGACAAGGCAGGCGCGAAGCCGGGCGATTCCGTCATGGTCAGCGGTCATTCGCAGGGGGCCATGATCGCAAGCCGCCTCGCACTCGAAGAGGAGTACGAGGTGCCGATGCTCGTCGGTTTCGGGAACCCCGTGCAGGCGGACGTGGGTGCCGACACGCTCCAAGTGGACTTCCGTCACAGCGATGACTTCGTGCCGCTCCTGGCCGCGGGAGGACACGACGCTTCCATCGGCGCGACGGGGAGCATGGTCGTCGAGCGGAACGTCAACCCCTGGCCGTGGCTCGACTCCCACCAGATGGACGCGTACACCGAAACCGCAGAGATGCTCGACGATTCGTCCGATCCGCGGATGGATGCCGTGCGGCAGCGCCTGGCCGAGTTCAGTCAGGCCGAATCGGTCGAGGTCTTCGTCTACGACACCGAGGAGGGCGTCACGCCTTCGTCTGCGGACGCAGGATGATCCCGAAGACGAAGTTGATGATCGAGATGAGGAGCGCCGCGAGCACGCCCAGCCAGAACGACTCGACCGTGAGGCCCCAGCCCCACCACGCGGTGAACCATCCGGTCAGCCAGAACAGGAACCCGTTGATGACGAGGGAGATGAGGCCCAGGGTCAGGATGTAGAGCGGGAAGGCGAGGATCTTCAGCACCGTGCCGATCACCGTGTTGACGATGGCGAAGACGGCGGCGACTGCCATCAGCGACAGCACGAGCTGCAGCGTCTCGCCGGGCGCGAACGGGGTGACCTCGACGCGCAGCGGCTCGATGAGGGTGACGACCCAGATCGCGAACGCATTGATGACGACGCGGATGATGAAGCGCATGCCCGCAGTCTGGCACGCACGTCCGTGCGCCGGGGGAAGAACGTGCTCTCTCCCGTGCTCGTAGGCTCGTGCCCCGTTGTTCTAGGAACGAAGGGGATCGGTGTGCAATGCTGCAAACAACCAGGGCGACATAGATGGGTCGCGCTGTTAGGGGGAGAAATGCGCGATCGAGTTGCAAGGCGACCAGACAGCGAAGACAAGTACCGAGTACGAGCGCGCATCCGCTCTCGCATTGAGAAGGCGCTACTGTCTGCGACAGCGGCGGTTTCGGTTGGCCTCCTCCTGGTTGGAGTGAGCCCGACACCTGCCAGCGCAGCATATGGAGATATGTGTGAGTATGCGGTCGTAATTGCAGTGCGAGGAACAGATGTCCCGCCCGGAACCGGCGGAACGCTGCATTCCGGTCGTATTTACAGTACGGGAGGATGGGGCCCGGAAATTGCTCCATTCATCAACCTGATAAAAAGTGACCCATTTCCTTACTACTATCATGGTCTCGCATACCCAGCCGGGGGATTGGATTACCTTACGAGCGTAGCGACCGGCAGAACCAACCTCGTCAATGAGCTGAATTACGTCGCCACTAAATGCGGGTCGATTTCGCCTGCCGTCGTGCTGATTGGTCACTCTCAGGGAGCAGCGGTAGTGCGGACTGCGCTTGTCGACTTCGGAGCAAACTACGTCAACCTATCGACCCGAGCACGACAAATCATTCGAGCGGCAATTCTCTTCGGTGATCCGAACTACAAGCCGGGACAGCCGGTGAACGCTCCTGGCTCGCAAAACTCGACGGCTGGATTCATGGGGCCAATGCCGCAAAGCTACTGGGATCAACTCAACGCGATGAAGCACTTGGGGGTGGCCGTACCGCAGTACCAAGATGGGGTGGGTTCAAGCGGTGCGGTCATACTGCCTGGCAGGGGATTACTTCTGCGCATCCGGTACTGGTTCTCAAGCAATGTCAATTCACAACTCTTATGGCGCGCTGCGGGCGTACGATGCGTATCAGTGGATGGACTACACGCTGAGTAACCAGGAGTGAAAGCGTGACTGAGCGCGCGGTTCGCGGGCCTCATGCCAGGTTGGCATGGGTTCTCTGGGCGGTCCTGCTGGTCGTCGCCGTTGTATCGAGCTTTCTGGTGTGGTTCAGAGTCATCAGCATTCCCCGGTGCAGTCAATCGTGCGACTTCGAGATGTTGCAGATGGCGAGCATGCTCTGCGCTCTCGTAGGCTTCGGTGCGGTTGCTATCGCGACCATTCTTCTCTTCGTTTTGCGCTCTCATCGGCTCAGCTGGGTGGTTCCTGTAGTGGGCATCGCTGTGGTCCTGGTTGTGGCGTTCGTGACGAATCATCTGAGCGACATCGCACTCGGTATCGCGGAGGGGTCCCCACGCCGCTCGTAGACTCGTCGCGTGACCGACATCCCCATCCGGGTCCGCCCTGAGATCGCCGTCCTGCCTTCCTACAAGCAGGGCAAACAGGCCGGCGCCACCGCCTACAAGCTCTCCAGCAACGAGAACCCGTTCGATCCCCTGCCCGGCGTCGTCGCCGCGGTGCGGGGTACGGTCGCGTTCAACCGCTACCCCGACGCGCTCGCCGGCCGGCTCCGAGCCCGGCTCGCCGAGCGGTTCGGCGTGAGTGACGACCGCATCCACATCGCCGCGGGCTCCGTGTCGATCCTGTATCAGCTCGCTCAGGCCGCGGCATCCGTCGGCGACGAGATCGTCCTGCCGTGGCGCTCCTTCGAGGCGTACCCCGGCATCGTGACGGTCACGGGCGCGACCCCCGTCATCGTGCCGCTGAACGACGCCGCCGCCGTCGACCTTCCCGCGCTCGCGGCGGCCGTCACCGACCGCACCCGCGCCGTCTTCGTCTGCACGCCCAACAACCCCACCGGCGCCGTCGTGACCCAGGCCGACTTCGACGCGTTCGTCGCGGCCGTCCCCTCGGATGTGCTGATCGTCCTCGACGAGGCGTACGTCGAATTCGTGACCGATGCCGCAGCGGTCAAGGGCGAGCAGGTCATCGCCGCCGGGCACGACAACGTCGTGATCCTCCGCACCTTCTCGAAGGCCTACGGGCTCGCGGGTCTGCGCATCGGCTACGCCGTCGGGCACCCCCGCATCCTCGATGTGGCCCGCAGCGCCGGCATCCCGCTGTCGGTCACCGCCCAGGCCGAGGCGGCCGCTATCGCGAGCCTCGACGCCGAGGACGAGCTGCGCGAGCGCGTGGCGATCGTCGCCGAGCGCCGTGACCAGCTCGTCGCGCGGCTGCGCGAGATCGGGTGGGACGTCCCGACCGCGCAGGGCAACTTCGTCTGGCTGCCCGCGGGCGACCGGTCGCTCGAGGTCGCCGCGGCGTTCGAGGCCGCCGACCTCGTGGTCCGGCCCTTCGCTGGCGAGGGCGTCCGGGTGTCGGTCGGCGAGGAGGAGTCCCTCGACCGCGTGGTCGAGGTCGCGGCATCCGTCGTGTCCTGACGACGAACGACGCGTCCCCGGTGCCCTGCGCGGGCGTTCCGGGGACGCGTCCCGTCGGTCGTGCGCGGTTCCGGGGGCAGTTCGGGTCCCGGGAGCGCGCGGTGGGTCAGCGCTTCGCGCCGTCCTTCGGCTTTCGGACGAACAGCGTCTCGGTCTGCTCGAGCGCCATGCCCTTCGTCTCGGGCACGCGGAAGGCGACGTACACGAACGACAGCGCCGCGAACAGGGCGTACATGCCGTAGGTGAGCGGCAGCGACCAGCCCGACATCGCCGGGAACGAGACCGTGATCAGGAAGTTCGCGATCCACTGCGCGGCCGCGGCGACGCCGAGTGCCTTGCCGCGGATGCGGCTGGGGAAGATCTCGCCGAGGAGCACCCAGACGAGCGGGCCCCACGAGGCGCCGAATCCGACGACGAACAGGTTCGCCGCGACCAGCGCGATCGGGCCCCACGCACCGGGCAGCGAGACCTCGCCGTCGACCGTGACCGAGAACGCGAAGGCCAGGGCCATGGTCGCGAGTGACAGGGTCATGAGCACCGAACCGGTGAGCAGGATCGGCTTGCGTCCGACACGGTCGACGAGCCAGATCGCGATGAGGGTGACCACGACGTTGGTGATCGAGGTGATTACGCTGATCGTCAGCGAGTTGCTCTCGTCGAAACCGACGGCCTTCCAGAGGGTCGTCGAGTAGTAGAAGATCACGTTGATGCCGACGAACTGCTGGAACGTCGACAGGATGATGCCGACCCAGACGATCCCCTGCAGGCCGAGGACCGGTCCGCGAAGCGACGCGCTCTTGCTCTTGCGGTCCTCGTCGATCGCCGAGCGGATCTCGTTGACGGACTTGTCGAGGTCGGCCTCGGGGACGAGTCGGGAGAAGACCTCGCGCGCTTCGTCGTTGCGTCCCTTCGCGAGGAGGAAGCGCGGCGACTCGGGCATCGTGAAGGCCAGGATGCCGTAGACCGCCGCCGGGACGATGCCGACCAGGAACATCCAGCGCCAGGCCTCGAGGCCCAGCCACAGCTGCTCTGAGGCGCCGCCGGCGCTGTTGGCGAGGACCGCGTCGGAGAGGAGCGCGGCGAAGATACCGAGGGTGATCGCGAGCTGCTGGAGTGAGGCGAGGCTGCCACGGATCTGCCGCGGCGCGATCTCGGCGATGTAGGCCGGGGCGACGACCGAGGCGATGCCGATGCCGATGCCGCCGATGACGCGCCAGACGATGAGGTCGGGGACGCTGAAGGTCAGGCCGGATCCGATCGAGGACACGAGGAACATGACGGCGCCGAGCATCATCGTCTTGAGGCGGCCCCAGCGGTCCGAAAGGGTCCCCGCCAGGATCGCGCCGACGGCACAGCCGAGGAGAGCGACGGCCACCACGAAGCCGGTGAGGACCTTGTCGAGCTCGAAGTTGCCCTCGATCGCGTCGACTGCGCCGTTGATCACGGACGAGTCGAAGCCGAAGAGGAAGCCACCGACCGCCGCGGCTATCGAGAGCCCGATCGCTCGTCGCCCGTAGGGGCTTTTGATCGAGAATGCGTCCGCGGGAATCGTGCCGGTAGTGCTCATGAGGGACGAGGCTACCCCCGCTCGCACAGGTCGAGGGTGGACTTGCGCGAGCCGCGAAATGGAGTAAAGGACGGCATCGATGGATGCAGGCGGGCCACGGATCCCCGGTGTGTCACGATGCTCGAATGGGGATTCCGATCAGTGACGAGCTCCGCGCGCTGCGCGCCCGCGCGTACGGGCCGGCCGCCGACATCCACCTCGATCCGGAGGCGATGCGCCGGTTGGCGGAACTCGAGGAGGCGGGTCGGCCCGCGGCGGTCCGGGAGATTCCCCTGGTGCCACCCGTCGAAGAACCCGTCCGCGAAGAGGATGCCGCTGCGTCACCGAGCGAGCCCGGTGTCGTGCCGCCTGCGGAGGCCGAGCCGGCCTTCTGGCGCCGCCCACGGGTCCGGACCGCGGTGTGGACCGCAGCCGTGGTCGTTGCCGCCCTGTTCGGTGCAGGCCTCGCCTACTCCGTGGTCGCGATGACCCCGGTGTCGACGTCGTCGGGCGCCGACCAGATCGCGACCCTCAGTCCGAGTGTGACACCGCAGATCCCACCCGGGTACTTCGGATGGGAAGAGGATGGGCTTGCGTTCGAGTACGAGGGCCTCACCGTCGTCCAGACGCCGTACGGCTTCTACAGCGGCAGTGCCGAGGGCGCATCATGCATCCGGGTTTTCGAGACCCGGTTGATCCCGGATCCGGAGGAATTCACTGACACGGACGGGTGGTCGTACGAAGGAAACCTCTGGGGTGGCTGCGCCGTCGGCGCCTTCCCTGCTTCGGCGGCTGTTCCCCTGACCGGCGAAGGCGCTCCGGAGGCGGACCTCCCCGACGGCCGCGCGATCCAGTTCGTCCTCGACGGCGATCGCCTGGGCGTCTTCCTCGACCGCGGCTGACGCGCTGTCATGAAGACAGGCGCCGGTACGCGTCGCCGAGCCACCGGTCGTACGCCGCCCACGGCTCACCGACCCGGGCTCGTACGGCGTCGACGTGCGCGGCCAGCGCGCCGGTGAGGGTGAACCACTCGCCGCCCTCGCGCAGGTCGGCGAACTCGACGTGGCGCTCGTGCTCCACGCGGCGATCGCCGGGTTCGAAGGCGAGCAACTCATCGTGCATGATCGCGGCCAGTCGGCGCCGCGGAGTCGCCGAGGTCCCGATCTTCACGCGGTCCCGATAGCGGAGGTAGTAGACGACGTCGATGCGTGGGCGGGGGAGGTCGGCGTCGGGTGCGTCGCCGAGCCGCCACCCGCATCGGTCGCAGTGCCAGGCGCCACTCTGCCGCTCCCCGGACTCACCCGCGCAGACGCGACACGGGAACGGAAGGGATGCGGGCACGCGCCCATCCTCGTCGCCGTCACCGACACGGATGAGTCCCCGGGCCGGAACCGCGGGGGGAGGGCGGCTCAACGGCCCGGGGCTCTCGGATGCATCGCCGTGACGAACGGAGAAGCGATCCCGCACCGACACCCGGGGGCTGGGTTGCCGGGAACGATACGCCCGCGGCCGTCGGAGCGGAAGCCTCGAATGGCGAACCCGGCTGGGGTGAGGTTTCCCCTGACCCCAGCCGGGTCGTCGCGCTGTAATGTGCCCGCACGCAGGAACGCCTGGAATCCCCCAGAAACCAGCCGGGTGCGGGCTCTCCCAGCTCCCCAACTGTTGGTTTACAGCAACGCACAATCTAGGCCGACCCGCGTGGCTCCTTGTCCCCCTTTCGGGGGACAAGGGTGATGTGGTAAAAGTTCCCGCCGCCCGGCGGAGGCGCTCTCCGCACGTTGGAGAATGGACGGATGTCCACGCTGATCGTTGTCGCACATCCCGATCCGACTTCTCTCACCCACAGCGTCGCCGAGCGCCTCGTGGGCGCACTTCCGTCGGACCAGGTCGAGCTGGCGGACCTCGCGGCCGAGGGGTTCGACCCCCGGTTCACGCTCGCGGACCGACACTCGTTCCGGGTCGCGGGGGAGTACCCCGACGACGTCGCGGGAGAGATCGCGCGTGTCGAGCGCGCCGACCAGCTCGTCCTCGTCTTCCCCGTCTTCTGGTGGTCGATGCCCGCACTCCTGAAGGGGTGGATCGATCGCGTGTTCGCCAACGGCTGGGCCTTCGGGGTCGGCGAGGGGAGCGGCATCCGTCCGGGCCTCGGGCATCTCACCGCGCACCTCGTCCTCCTCGCGGGATCCGACGCCGGCCTCTACGACCGGCGGGGCTACCACGTCTCCGTGGAGACGCAGATCGGCACCGGCATCCTCGACTACTGCGGCATCCAGCGCGGGCTGACGGAGTTCCTCTACGACGCGGATGCCGGGGCTTCTGACGCCGACATCGACACCGTGGTCGAGCGGGTCGCGGCTGCCATCCGCGGCTGAGCGACCGGCGGCATCCGCTCAGCGGAACGCGTCGACGACCTCCGCGCGGCGCTGGGGCGCCGTCTGCGACACGGCGTCGAACACGCGGGTCGTGCGAGACCCACCGAACGGCGCCCAGCCGGGGTCGCCCGTCCGGATGAACGACACCCACGCGCTGTGCATCTCGGCAGCGAGGTCCTGAGGGGCGTCGGTACCGGAAAGCGACTCCGCGTCGGGACCGTTCACGCGGCCGAACGCGAAGGCGATCTCGACGGCGTGCGCCGCGAGAAGGTCACGGACCGGGCTCTGCCACGCGAATTCGTACACGAACGTCCGGCGGGGGCGGGCCGTGGCGAGACGCGTCGCCGGCGCCCGGAGAATCTTGTCGCTCAGCGCTTGGCCGAGAGCTTCGGCCCCGCGGAACCCGGCCGCCCGCGCTGAACGCATCGCTCCAGGCGGGATCCGGGCCAGCAGGCTGAGGCCGGCCACCTTCAGGGGCCCGAGTTCGGCGAGCGCGGTCGGGCTCAGCCACAGTCGGTATTCGTCGGTGTTGGTCCCGATGAGGATCGGAGCCGCGACATCCGCCAACGCCTCCTCGGGCAGGCGAGGCACCGAGTCCGCATCGAGACTGAGCGCGAAGCCGCCCGTCGGCACCGGCGATGACCTCCGCGCCAGCTCCAGCCGCGCGTCGACCAGCCGCTGCGGACTGACCGCAGCGAACGCCTCACGGGTGACCGGGATGCCGAGGTGCTTCGCGATCGCCCGGGTGACGCGGCCGGCCCGCTCCGGCGAGGAGGCATCGAGCGGACCGGATTGGATGATCGCGCCCTGGACGCGCTCGCCGATCCGGGGGAGCGCCAGGGCGGCGGCGACGAGGGCGCCACCCGCCGACTCGCCCATGAGGGTGACCCTCTCCGGATCGCCGCCGAACGCCTCGATCTCGCGGTGGACCCATTCGATCGCGGCGGCGACGTCCAGCAGCCCCAGGTTCCGGGGAACTCCGTCGAGCACCGAGAACCCTTCCGCGCCGAGGCGGTAGTTCAGCGACACGAAGACGACTCCGTCGTTGGCGAAGGTCGTGCCGTCGTACCCCTCGAGGGCAGCGGTGCCCCGCTCGAAGGCGCCGCCGTGCACCCACACCACGACGGGCGCTGACTCTGCATCGGTGGGGGCCCAGACGTTGACGGTCAGGATGTCGTCGCCCGCGATCTCGACGCTGCTGAAGAGCTTCGCCGCCTCCCCCTGATAAGGGCTCTGCGGCGCGGTCGGCCCGAATGACGTCGCATCGCGCACCCCGTCCCAGGGCCGCACCGGCGCGGGTGCGGCGAAGCGGCGCTCTCCGAACGGCGGCTCCGCATAGGGGATGCCCAGGAAGCGGCGGATGCCGTCGGTCTCCGCGCCGGCGACGGTACCCGTCGTGAGGGTGACGTGGGGGGAGAGGTCAGGCATCCGCATCCTTCCGAGACCGCGCCCGAGAGTGGCGCGGATTTCATCGTGACATTCGAGCCGATGCGGCCGGGCCGGCCGCGGTGCTTTCACGGCGGGATGCAACGGAATCCATCGATGCGCCGTCGTCGAGCGGTCTGCGACTGCTAGCGTCCGAACATGCGACGACGCTCTCTTCTTCTTATCCTCACCGCCGCTGCGCTGGCGCTAACCGGGTGCACCCCCGGCGGCCAGGAAGCCGCGGGTCCGACGCCTTCCGCCTCTGTCGAGGCTCCCAAGCCCGGTGCGACACCGTCGGCAACGCCCGCTCCTCCGCAGCTCAGCGCCGCCGACAGGCAGAGCGCGAGGGAGAACTGCATGGCGAAGGCTGCCGCGTCAGGTCCAGGGCCCGCCGCGCAGATCGACCGGTCAGAGCTGACGCCCGAGAACATGCGCGTCGCCCTCCGACCGGACGACCAGTGGTATCTCGTGATCCCGATGCAGGACCCGAAGAATGCCGATGGGATGGATCAGCTGCAGTGTCTGCTGACCCCGGATCTTGCCGCGACAATTGCCGTCGTTCGCGCGATGCCCGACCCTGACGACTTCGACGAATGGGCGAACGCCCGCGAGCCCCGCGGCGGAGCCTGACCCGCCCGCCGCACATCGCGGCAGGCGAGCGGTGCGCCCAGCTCTGCCCGCCGTTCCCCTGTCGCAACACGCCGCCCCGCGTTGCACATTGCGACAGGCGAAGCCCGCCGGCGCCTCGCGCCGCGGCGGCGGATGCACGACACCCGCCGGCGGTGGATCTCGCCAGCGGGCAGTCGCACCGGGAACGCGCGCGGGCGCGGATCCCGAAGGACCCGCGCCCGGAGCGAGGATGCCGCGCGGCGGCATCCGGTCAGTCGTCGAGTTCGGTCGCCAGAACCTTTCCGGAGGCGTCGAGGGTGACCTCGACGATCTTGCGGTCGCCCGTGAGGATCGACACGTCGAACGGTGAACGGTTGTCGTCGTCCGCGTCGATGTCGATGACTCGTCCCGGCTGCTCCGCGAGCGCCGCGTCGATCATGGTCGAGAGCGTCGTCGCGTCGAGCACGTTCTTCGGCGCACGGTCGCCTGCTTCGGCGGGCTCGGTCTCGCTGACGACGGCCGTGCCGTCGGCGCCCACGCGCACCTCGGTTTCGGCGCCGTCGGCGGCGGTCAGGGAGACGTCCCAGCTGCCGTCGCGGTTCGCGTCGATTCCGGTCGGCGCGCCCTTCGCGACGCCCGTGGCCGCATCGGCGATCGCCGAGAGGTCGCTCGCGCTCGCGGCGCCGAAGTCACCGGATGCCGCAGCGGGAACGTCGTCGTCGGTCTCGGTGTCGTCGGACACGTCGGTCGTCGTGGTGCTGCCGGTCGAGGCCACGTCGGAACGCTGGCTCGAGGAGACGCTGTCGAGCTGGTCGTCGCGGTCGTCCGCCATGGCGGAGCCTGCGGCGACGCCGCCGCCCATGAGCAGCAGCGCGCCGAACGCAGCGCCGCCGGTGACCAGGGCGGTGCGTCCGCGCCGCTTCGGAGCGGCAGCCGGAGCCTCGGCGATGGGCGTCATCGGAACGGTCGCGTCGGTGGTGGGCGTGCGGTCGGGGGTGGTGTTGTTCTCGCTCATGACCCCAGAGTGCCGAGCGGGTACTGAAGCTGACCTGAAGCGACCTGAAGCGCCGTTCAGGTTCAGTCGGATGCCGGCAGTCGCACGGTGAAGCGCGCGCCGCCCAGCGGCGACTCGCCGACCGAGACCGTGCCGCCCGAGGCTCGCACCACGCCCGCGACGATCGCGAGGCCGAGGCCGCTGCCCCCGGCATCCCGCGCCCGTCCTTCGTCGAGGCGCACGAAGCGCTCGAATACGCGCTCCCGCTCCTCGGGCGGGATGCCGCCGCCGTCGTCGTCGACCGTCAGCACCGCGTGGTCGCCGTCGCGGGCGACCCCGATCGCGATGCGGGATGCCGCGTGTCGGGCCGCGTTGTCGGCGAGGTTGCGGGCGATCCGCCCGAGCAGGCGCTCGTCGCCCGAGACCTGCGCCGCGCTGATGGCGGAACCGTCGACGGTGACGCCCGCGGCGCGCAGGCGCGACACCTCGGCGAGGGCGAGATCGTCGAGGTCTACGGTTCCCCGGCGCTGCGGCCCCTGTTCGTCGAGCCGTGTCAGCACGAGCAGGCCGTCGACGAGGTCCTGCATCCGCACGCCCTCCTCGGCGACCACCTCGGCGAGATCGTCGAGCGTCGTCGCGTCGGGGTGAGCCCGCGCGAGTTCGGCGTGTTGGCGCATGGTGGCGAGAGGCGAGCGCAGTTCGTGCGAGGCATCCGAGACGAATCGCCGCTGCGCCGTCGCGGACGCGTCGAGCCGGTCGAGCATGCGGTTCATCGTGATCGCGAGCGCCGCGATCTCGTCGCCCGACGACGGTTCGGGCACACGCCGATCGAGTCGATCGGCGGTGATGTCGTCGACCTCCCGGCGGATCCGGCCGACCGGCCGCAGTGCACGGCCGACGACCCACCAGGTGACGGCCGCGACGACGAGGACGACGAGAAGAGTGGATGCCGCGAGCAGCCACGCCACCGTCGCCAGCGTCGCCTCGTCACCGTCGACCGAGGCGGCGAGCACGATCCGGGTGTCCGCGTCGTCGTCGACGTCCTCCACGACGATCACGACGGGCTCGCCGTCGTACGTCACGACCTGCCCCTCGCGATCGGCGGGAAGGGTGCCGTCCTCCGCATCCTCGGATGCGGCGACCACCCGTCCGGAGTCGTCGATCACCTGCACGATGTCGTCATCGAGGTCGGCGATGCCTGCCGTCCCGGATGCCTCGACGCGCTGCGCGAGCTCCGTCGCCCGGGTCTCCGCCGCGCGCACGGTCGCATCCCGTACCTCCGCGCTCAGCACGGCGCTGAACCCGACCGACGCGAGCACCATCACGACGGCGACGATGAGGGTGGCGGCGGCGGTGATCCGGGCGCGCAGCGACCTGAGGAACGGCATCCGCTCAGCCACCGTCGGCCGCCAGGCGGTAACCGGCGCCGCGCACGGTCTCGATCGCGTTCCGCTCGAACGGGCGGTCCAGCTTGCGGCGCAGATGCCCCACGTACACCTCGACGATGTTCGGGTCGCCCTCGAAATCGTCGTCCCAGACTCCCGCGATGAGGTCGCGCTTGGAGACGACCTGCCCCTTGTGGCGGATGAGGTGGAGGAGAACCGCGAACTCGCGGGACGTCAGCTCGATCGGGGTGTCACCGCGGCGCACGCGGCGCGCGGCCGGATCCACGTGCAGGTCGCCCGCCTCGAGGGCGACCGGGCGTTCGACTCCGCCGCGGCGGATGAGAGCTCGGAGCCTCGCGACGAGCACGGGGTAGGAGAAGGGCTTCGTGACGTAGTCGTCGGCACCGGCATCGAGGGCGTCGACCTGGTCCCACTCGCCGTCCTTCGCCGTGAGCATGAGGACGGGCGTCCAGTTCTCCTCCGCGCGGAGTGCTTCGCACACCTTCCAACCGCTCATCCCCGGCATCATCAGGTCGAGCACGATCGCGTCGTAGGTCGTCTCGCGCGCGCGCCAGAGTCCGTCGACGCCGTTGTGCGCGACATCGACCGCGAAACCCTCGGCCTCGAGGCCACGTCGCACGCCGTCGGCCAGGCGCACCTCGTCGTCGACCACCAGAACTCGCATGCGCCCAGTGTGACGTGCCCGCGCTGAAGCCGCGCTGAAGCCCCGCCCGCGGGCCTCGCGCCGCGGCGACGGATGCCGCCCCGCGCGGCGCTCGTTGTCCCGAACGCACCGCGAATCGCGGCATCCGTTGTCGACCTCATGCAGAACCGGGGATGCGTCGGGGTTTAGCGTGGGAGGGTGACCCCCTCGTTCGAGGCTCCGGCCGAAGCATCCGACGTCGTCCGCGTCCTCGCCGCCGACGGTTCGTACGCCCCCTCCCCGACGGCGGAGCGCTACCTCCCGCTGATCGACGCGCTCACCGACGCTGAGCTCGAGACGTTCTACCGCGACATGGTCGTGGTGCGCGCCTTCGACCGGCAGGCGACCAACCTGCAGCGGCAGGGCCAGCTCGCGCTGTGGCCGCCGTCCCTCGGGCAGGAGGCCGCGCAGGTCGGCTCGGTGCGGGCGGCACGCGCACATGACCACGTCTTCCCGTCGTACCGAGAGCACGTCGTCGTGACGACGCGCGGCGTCGACCCGATCGACATCATCCGGTTGATGCGTGGCCTCACGCACGGCGGCTGGAACCCGGCCGAGCACCAGAACACGCACCTCTACACCCTCGTCCTCGGCGCGCAGACCCTGCACGCGACGGGCCTCGGCATGGGTCTCGTCTTCGACGGACGCACCGGCACCGGCGACCCCGAGAAGGATGAGGCGGTCATCGTCTACTACGGCGACGGCGCCTCCAGCCAGGGCGATGTCCACGAGGCGATGGTCTTCGCGGCGAGCTACAACACCCCGCAGGTCTTTTTCCTGCAGAACAACCACTGGGCGATCTCGGTCCCCGTGTCGACCCAATCGCGCGTGCCGCTCGCTCGCCGCGGCGAGGGCTACGGCATCCCGTCGGTCCGCGTCGACGGCAACGATGTGCTCGCCAGTTACGCGGTCAGCAAGCTCGCGCTCGATGAGGCCCGCTCCGGCGCCGGCCCTCGCGCGATCGAGGCGCTGACCTACCGGATGGGCGCGCACACCACGAGCGACGACCCGACGAAGTACCGCACGAGCGACGAGGAGCAGTCCTGGGCCGAGCGCGACCCGATTGCGCGCATGCGGGCGTTCCTGCAGAACCGTGGCGCCCCGGCATCCTTCTTCGACGAGGTGGATGCCGCCGCCGCCGCCTACGCCGACGACGTGCGCGTGCGCACCAACGCCCTCGGCGACATCCCGACCGAGATCATGTTCGACCACGTCTACGGCGACGCCCACCCGCGCGTGCAGGAGCAGCAGCGCTGGCTCGCCGAGTACGAAGCGTCGTTCGAGGAGGGGAACGCGTGAGCGACATCCAGACCCTGCCGTTCGCGAAGGCCCTGAACGCGGGCCTCCGGGCAGCGATGGCCGCGGACGACCACGTTCTCCTCATGGGTGAGGACATCGGACCGCTCGGCGGCGTCTTCCGCGTGACCGAGGGCCTGCACGCCGAGTTCGGCTCGCAGCGCGTGCTCGACACCCCGCTCGCCGAGTCCGGCATCGTCGGCACCGCGATCGGTCTCACGATGGCCGGGTTCCGTCCCGTCATCGAGATCCAGTTCGACGGCTTCGTCTTCCCCGCCTTCGACCAGATCACGACGCAGCTCGCGAAGCTGACGAACCGTCACGAGGGCACCGCGAACTTCCCCGTCGTCATCCGCATCCCCTACGGCGGGCACATCGGCGCCGTCGAGCACCACCAGGAGAGCCCCGAGGCGTACTTCGCGCACACCCCGGGTCTGCGGGTCGTCTCGCCGTCGACGCCGAACGACGCCTACTGGATGATCCAGGATGCGATCGCATCGCCCGACCCCGTCATCTTCCTCGAGCCCAAGGCCAAGTACTGGATGAAGGGCGAGGTGGATGTCGCTGAGCGCGCCCTCCCGCTCCACGCCTCCCGCGTCGTCCGCCGCGGCACGGACGTGACCCTGGTCGGCCACGGCGCGATGGTCACGACCCTGCTGCAGGCCGCCGCGCTCGCCGAGGGCGAGGGAACCTCGTGCGAGGTCATCGACGTGCGCTCGCTCGCCCCGATCGACTACGAGCCGATCCTCGAATCCGTCCGCCGCACCGGCCGCATGATCTACGCGCAGGAGGCGCCCGGCAACGTGTCGGTCGGTTCCGAGGTCGCGGCGACCGTCATGGAGAAGGCCTTCTACGCCCTCGAGGCACCCGTCCTCCGGGTGTCGGGTTTCGACGTGCCGTTCCCGCCCGCCAAGCTGGAGGGCCAGTTCCTCCCCGACGCGGACCGCATCCTCGAGGCCGTCGACCGCGTCCTCGCCTACTGATTCCGCCCACCTGACTGGAGCACCGATGAGCACGCAGACCTTCCACCTGCCGGACGTCGGCGAAGGCCTGACCGAGGCCGAGATCGTGCAGTGGCGCGTCGCGCCCGGCGACACCGTCGACGTCAACGATGTCCTCGTCGAGATCGAGACGGCCAAGTCGCTCGTCGAGCTCCCGTCGCCGTTCAGCGGCACGGTCGGCGACATCCTCGCCGCCGAGGGCGCGACCGTCGAGGTCGGCGCCGCGATCATCACCATCGCCGGTGGCGAGGGACAGCCGGATGCCGACATCGGCCGCTCCGAGCATGGTGAGAAGCCCGCCGAGGAGCCCGGTGGCTCGGTGCTCGTTGGCTACGGCACCGGTGGCGAGGTCAAGTCGCGTCGCCGCAAGCCTGCCGAGAAGCCCGTGACCCGTGCCGTGGGCGTCGTCGCGAAGCCCCCGATCCGCAAGCTCGCGCGCGACCTCGGCGTCGACCTGGCCGACGTGTCGCCGAGCGGCACCGCCGGCGAGGTCACCCGCGAGGACGTCGTCCGCCACGCCGAGCAGGCCTCGGTCTTCCGCAACATCGCGACCCCCGACCTTCCCGAGGAGCGGGAGCTGTCGATCCCGGTCGCCGCGGCCCCGGCATCCGTCTCCGCTCCGGCGGCCCCGCCCGCGGACGCGCGTGAAGAGGCCATCACCGTCAAGGGCGTCCGCAAGGCGACTGCGAACGCGATGACCTCGAGCGCCTACACGGCGCCGCACGTGTCGGTGTGGACCGACGTCGACGCCACCCGCACGATGGAGCTCGTCAAGCGGCTGAAGGCCTCCGCAGACTTCGCCGACGTCAAGATCTCGCCCCTGCTGATCTTCTCGCGCGCGGTCATCTGGGCGCTCCGCCGCACGCCGATGATCAACGCGGCGTGGGTCGAGACCGAGAACGGCGCCGAGATCCGCGTGCGTCACTACGTCAACCTCGGCATCGCCGCCGCGACGCCGCGCGGCCTGCTCGTCCCGAACATCAAGGACGCGCAGGACCTCAACATGCGCGGTCTCGCGCGTGCGCTCGAGAAGCTGACCGCCACCGCGCGCGACGGCAAGACGACGCCCGCCGACCAGCAGGGCGGCACGTTCACGATCACGAACATCGGTGTCTTCGGGATGGATGCCGGGACCCCGATCATCAATCCGGGCGAATCCGGCATCATCGCGATGGGCACGATCCGTCAGAAGCCGTGGGTCGTCGACGGCGAGGTGCGTCCCCGCTTCGTGACGACCGTGTCGGGGTCGTTCGACCACCGCGTCATCGACGGCGACGGCATCAGCCGCTTCATCGCCGACGTCGCGTCCGTGCTCGAAGAGCCGGCGCTCCTCCTCGACTGAGATCCGACGCGGGCCGTCAGTCGCGTGCGGCGCCGGCCTTGTCGTGGAACCAGTCGCCGAGGGCGTCGGCGGATTCGCGCGTCGACTCGTCGTCGCCTGGGGCAGCGAGAGAGTCGACCGCGTCGTCGGATGCGTCCCCCGGCACGGTCGGCTCGTAGCCCATCGACCAGGTCGAGTACTTGCGCTCGGACGTCTGCTCCTCGAGCAGGATGCGGACGTGCGTGTGACGCGGGTCGCGGCCGATGCGCTCCAGGAGTGCGCGAACCGCGGCATCCGGACCTTCGAGGATCTGGATGAAGTCCAGGTCGCGGTAGATCAGCATGCCCGTGATGTCGTCGCGCGAGTTGTTCGCCCGGCTCTCGGTGAGCAGATCGACGAGGCGGGCGTGGTCGAACGGCTCGACCGCGCGGCTCGCGTAGACGATGAAGGTCAGCTGCTCGGTCACGCTCGAAACCCCCCAAGGGTGTTGACGCCGGAGGGTGCGGGTGCTGTCCGACTCGACGACAGTAACACCCGGTGGGACGGTGTTCCGGCGCCTCGCGCGGGCCGATGGACGGGTCGCCGATCTGAGGAGTCCGCTGAGTGTCCCTGGGCTGAGTTTGAGAACCGTTATCAACAGGACGTACACTCAGCGCATGACCTCTCGTGTGCCCGCTCTCCTCGCCCTCGCGGCCGGATCCGTCCTCGTCCTCGCCGGCTGCGCCACGGCGACCAGCCCTGCGGCTTCCTCCGGTGACGCGACGCCGCTGAAGGTCGTCGCGTCGACCAACGTCTACGGTTCGATCGCCGAGGCGATCGGCGGCAAGGACGTCGAGGTCACCTCGATCGTCCACTCGCTCTCGCAGGACCCGCACTCGTACGAGGCATCCGCTCGTGACCAGCTGACCATCTCCGACGCCGACCTGATCCTCGAGAACGGCGCCGGGTACGACAGCTTCCTCGACTCCCTGGTCGAGGCCAGCGGCGCGAAGGCGCCGGTCCTCACTGCCGTCGAGTACTCGCACGCCTACGAAGAGGCCGACCCGGACCACGCCGACGACCACGGTCACGGCCACATCGAGGGCTTCAACGAGCACGTCTGGTACGACCCGCACACGATGGAGGACTTCATCACCGGGATCGCCAAGGAATTGGGCACGCTGGATGCCGCCAAGGCCGAGACCTTCACGAAGAACGCCGACTCCCTCATCAAGGGCATCTCCGGTCTCGAGACCTCGCTCGACGGCCTCAAGGCGAAGTACGCCGGCGAGAAGGTCTTCGTGACCGAGCCCGTGCCCCTCTACCTGGCCGCTGCCGCGGGCCTCGAGAACGCGACCCCCGAGGCGTTCAGCGAAGCCGTCGAGGAGGGCCAGGATGTCCCGCCGGCCACGCTCCTCGAAGCGACCAAGATCCTCGAGTCCGGTGACGTCCGCACCGTCATCGTCAACGCGCAGACCGGTGGGGCTGAGACGACCGAGGTCGAGAAGCTCGCGAAGGTCAACGACATCCCGGTGCTCAAGTTCACCGAGCTGGTTCCCGATGGGCTCACCTACGTCGAGTGGATGCAGCAGAACATCGACGAGCTGGCGGGTACGCTGACCCGGTGACCCGGCCCGCAACACCTCCGCTCGAGATCCGGGGTGCCGCGCTCCGTCGCGGTGGGCGCGAGCTCTGGAGCGGACTCGACCTCACCGTCGAACCGGGCGAGCTGATCGCGGTCCTCGGGCCCAGCGGCTCGGGCAAGACGACCCTCCTCCGCGCGATCCTCGGGCTCGAGGACCTCAGCGAGGGAACGATCGAGGTCGACGGCAAGCGTGTCCACCGCGCCGGCAACCGGGGCATCGGCTACCTGCCGCAGACCCGGCCGCTCCCGCGCGACACGGCGCTCCGCGGGCGCGACCTGGTCGCCCTCGGCGTCAACGGTCACCGCTTCGGTCCGCCCATCCCGCGCCGCAAGGACCGGGAACGCGTGAACGAGCTGATCGCGGCGATCGGTGCCACCGAGTTCGCGGACCGACCCGTCGGCATCCTGTCGGGCGGAGAGCAGCAGCGCCTGCGCGTCGGGCAGGCGCTCGCCGACGACCCCCGCCTGCTGCTGTGCGACGAACCGCTCACGAGCCTCGACCTCGCCAACCAGCAGGCCGTCGTCGGGCTCATCGACCGGCACCGCCGGAGCGACGCCGCAGTGCTCCTCGTCACCCACGACATCAACCCGCTCCTCGACAAGGTCGACCGGATCCTCTACATCGTGAACGGCCGCTTCACCCTCGGCAAGCCGAAGGACGTGCTCACGTCCGAGGTGCTGACCGACCTGTACGGCGCACCGGTCTTCGTGCTCGAGGCGGGAGACCGCCTGGTCGTCGTCGGCGCCCCCGATGCCGAGGCATCCCACCATCACCACGAGGACCACGCATGAACTGGGACGACATCGCCGATGCCATGTTCGGCGGGGTGCCGGTGTACGGGCAGATCCTCGCGCTCGTGCAGAACTCGGTCTGGGCCGGCGCCATCCTCGGTCTCGTCGGCGGGCTCATCGGCGTCTTCGTGCTGCAGCGCGACATGGCGTTCGCCGTCCACGGCATCAGCGAGCTCTCGTTCGCGGGAGCGGCCGCTGCCCTCCTCGTCGGCGCCGACGTCGTCACCGGCTCGATCGTCGGCTCGATGATCGCCGCCGCCCTCATCGGATGGCTCGGTGCGCGCGCGCGGGACCGCAACTCGATCATCGGCGTCCTCATGCCGTTCGGCCTGGGCCTCGGCATCCTCTTCCTCGCGCTCTACAACGGGCGGAGCGCCAACCGGTTCAGCCTGCTGACCGGCCAGATCGTCTCGGTGCAATCCGACCAGCTCACCTGGCTTGTCGTGATCTCGGCGATCGTGCTGGTCGCGCTGCTGATGATCTGGCGGCCCCTGAGGTTCGACTCCCTCGACCCGCAGTCCGCCGCCGCCCGCGGCGTGCCCACCGGGCTGATCTCGCTCGCCTTCATGCTGCTGCTCGGGCTCGCGGTCGCCGTCGCGGTGCACATCATCGGCGCGCTCCTCGTCCTCGCACTGCTGGTGACGCCTGCCGCCGCAGCCGTGCGCATCGCGAACGGTCCTGTCGCGGTGCCGTTGCTGGCGGCGACGTTCGGGTTCGTCTCGGCGGTCGGCGGCATCCTGCTCGCCGTCGCGGGCACCCTCCCCGTCAGCCCGTACATCACGACGATCTCGTTCGTCATCTACCTCGTCTGCCGCATCGTCGGCGACCGTCGGGGTCGGGTGCAGCGGACGGATGCCTCCCGCCGCACCCAGCCGGTCGCTAGCGTGCGCGCGTAGAATCCGGCCATGGCCCAGCGCAACACCTGGCAGCGCGAGCGCGTGCGCTCCGCACTGTCCGACGCCCCGGGATTCGTGAGCGCACAGGATCTGCACGCCGCGCTCCGCGATGAGAACACCGGCATCGGTCTCGCGACCGTCTACCGCGCCCTCGCCACCCTCGCCGCGAGCGGAGAGGCCGACCAGCTGCAGTCGCCCGAGGGCGAAGCGATCTACCGCGCGTGCGCCAGCACCGGCCACCACCACCACCTGATCTGCCGCGTGTGCGGCAAGGCCGTCGAGATCCAGGCCGACGAGGTCGAGACCTGGGCGAAGCGCACCGCAGCGGCGAACGGATTCACCGACGCCGAGCACGTGGTCGACATCTTCGGCACCTGCGCGGAGTGCGCGGCACTCGCGACGCACGCTGCGGGGCGCGAACCCGCGGCGCCCGGGGCTCGTGCGGACTGAGGTCCGCCCCGCGGCACCTCGCTCGTCGTCCGGCCCCGTGCGGGGGTCGGCCGGCCGAGGTGCTCTCGCGCTGGGCCTCGGATTCATCGCCGTCCTCGCGCTCGTCGGGGTTGCGCTCTGGAGCCCGTCGCCGGAGCTTCCCACCCGCGCTCAGGACGGGCTGACCCTCGCGCTCAGCGTCCTCATCGAGTCGCTGCCGTTCGTCATGCTCGGCGTCATCTTGTCGATCGTCGTGCAGGTGTGGGTTCCGCCGGGCGTCATCGAACGCTGGATGCCGCGGAACCCCTGGGGTCGCCGCGCCGTCCTGTCGCTGCTCGGCATGCTCATCCCGGTGTGCGAGTGCGGCAACGTCCCGTTCGCCCGCGGGCTGATGATGCGCGGCTTCTCGGTCGCCGAGACGCTGACCTTCCTCGTCGCGGCGCCCATCGTCAACCCGATCGTCATCATCACCACCCACCAGGCGTTCGGCTTCGACGACGGCATCCTCGTCGCCCGCCTGCTGGGCGGGTACCTCATCGCGAACGTCATCGGATGGCTGTACAGCCGGCATCCCGACCCCGACGCTCTGATCACCGACCGCTTCCGCGACGCGTGCCTCGCCGAGCAGGGAGTGACCGGAGACCGCGGGCGGCGGAGCCTCGCCCAGTTCGTCGTCGAGCTGCGGGCCGTCATGCCCGCCCTCATCATCGGCTCGGCCGTCGCCGGCGCCGTCCAGGTGATCGTGCCGCGCGACGTGCTGCTGTCGATCGGCTCGAACCCGGCGCTGTCGATCGCGGCCATGATCATGCTCGCCATGATCGTGTCGATCTGCTCGAACGTCGACTCCTTCTTCGCGCTGTCGTTCGCGTCGACCTTCACGCCCGGCGCGATCGTCGCCTTCCTCCTCGTCGGGCCCCTCGTCGACGTGAAGATGCTGGCACTCCTCCGCACCACCTTCCGCGGCCGGGTGCTCGGCGTCCTCGTGGCCGCAGTCGTCCTCGCGGCGGCCGCCATCGGAGGGGTGGTGAACCTCCTTGCGTGACAACGTGTGGTTCCGGATGCTGGGCGTCGGCGCCGTGGCATCCATCGCCGCCCTGACCATCGCCCTCGCGCTCACCGACCGGCTGAGCCTCTACATCAACCCCGAGTCGTCGTGGTTCGCGGTGTCGATGGCGGTGCTCGCGCTCATCGGCTCGGTCCTGAGCGTCCTGCTGCCCCTGGGCGCGGCGGAAGACCACGGGCACGATCACGGCGACGCGCCGGCGCCCGCCGAGCACGACCACGCGCATCACCCCGACCCGCGCACGGCGCGCCAGCTCGTCGGCACCGCCGCGACGATCGCGGGCGGGGTGCTCGCCCTCGGCGTCGCGGGGACGATGCTCGCCGTGCCGCCCGCGACCCTGTCGGCCGAGCTGGCTGCCTCGCGCAACACCGGGGCTGCGCCGCTGTTCCAGGGCGCCGACACCGTCGCGCTCGCCATCACGGGAGACACCGCGTCGTTCGGGATCGGCGACTGGGCGAGCGTGTTCGCCACGGCGACCGACCCGGAAGTGTTCGACGGCACCGAGATCTCGTTGACCGGCTTCGTCGCGCGCGGTCAGGGCGGATTCGATCTGACCCGCCTGATCATCACGCACTGCGTGATCGACGCGCAGCCGGCGAGCCTGCCGGTCGCGGCCGACGACATTCCGAGCAACGGCCAGTGGGTCACGGTGACGGGCACCATCCGCGACGTGGACGGGCAGTTGCAGGTGAAAGCGGCATCCGTGAAACCCGTCGACCAGCCCAAGGATCCGTATGAGTTCTGACGGTCGGCGCGCACAACGCCAACGGCGAAAGGCGCGCGGCTTCTCGGTGCGGGTGCTCGCTGTCGTCGCGGTGCTGGGAGTGGTCGCGCTCGGCGGCGGCGTCGTCACGACCCTGCAGGGCCCGCGGGTCACGTCGGTGCAGTCCGATGTGACGGCCGCGGTCGGCTCCGCCGGTTCTCGACTCATCTTCGAGACGACGCAGTCGCTGAAGAAGGTGGATGCCGCCCAGGTCACCGTGACGCCGGCGGCGAAGTTCACCGTCGATACGTCGGGTCGAAGCGTCGGCATCCGCTTTGCCGACCCGCTCTGGGACGAGACGAGGTACTCGATCCGCATCGATCGGCTCGCCGGGCTCGGCGGCGGGCCCACCTCGACGCTCGAGGAGTCGTTCACGACGCCGAAGCTGCACTCCTACGTCCTGCAGCGCAGTTCCGGCGGCGACAAGATCTACCGCGTCGGCCTCGACGGCGACAACGAGCCCGTCTTCGAGAACGAGCACATCGAGGACTTCCGTGCGACCGCCGCGCACCTCGTCGTCTCGACGCTCGAGGACGGCGTTTCGCATCTGATCGTCACCCGCACCGACGGCTCGAAGCCGCAGGAGCTCACCCTCCCCGGCAAGGGCGTGGTGACGAACCTGCAGAGCGCCGAGCGCGGAAACACGATCGGCTACACGTTCACGGATGCCGACATCTCGGCATCCGGGGGACGGGAGAGTCTCCTGTTCACCGGGTCGACCGCCGACCCGACCGCGAAGCCGGCCGAGATCACGGTCACCGGTGCCGACCCGCGCGTCGAGGACTGGCGGTTCGTGCCGGGGACCGACACGATCCTCATGCTCACCTTCGATGGCGCGCTGAGCCTCGTCTCGTCCGCGGGCGCCGCCCCCGTCGAGCTCGGCAACGCGGCGGGCATCGACGACATCTCGGGCACGACCGCCTACATCGAACGCATCAACGGACCGGCGGTCGTCGACCTCGCCTCGGCGAAGGAGAAGGCCCTCCCGCCGACTCCGGAGAAGCTCGGACAGACCGGGTCCGTCCTCGCGATGTCGGACGGGTCGACACTCCGCGCCCTCACTCCCTTCGACGGCATGACCCCGCTGGCGACGAGTGTCACGCGAGTGGATGCCGCCGGCAAGACCAGCGTCGTCGCCGAGGTCGACCCCGCGGACGGTTTGCTGCAGACCTGCGTGTCGCCGAGCGGCCGGTACGCCGCCCTCGTCGTCGCGCCCGACGTCGTCGACAACGCGTACGACGGGTACACGCTGCCGTTGCCTCAGAAGCTCGAGACGAGGATCTTCGCGCTCGACGGCACGAAGGTGACCACCATCGACGGGTTCGACGTCGCGTGGTGCCGGAAGGCTCCCGCACTGTGACCTCGCTCGCCCCCGCGACGCGTGAGGCGCTCGCCGGTCTCCCCGCCGATGTCGCGCCGACGCTGCTGGGGGGAGTCCTCCGGGTGACGACGGCGACCGGCGTCGTCGCCGTCCGGATCACCGAGGCCGAGGCCTATCACGGGCAGGGCACCGGCCCCCTCGTTGACCCCGGCTCGCACGCGCGGATGGGGCCGACCGCCCGCAACGCGACGATGTGGGGAGAACCCGGGCACCTGTACGTGTACCTGAGCCACGGCATCCATTCGTGCGTCAACGTGGTCTGCGGTCCGGAGGGTGTGGCCGGTGGAATCCTGCTGCGCGGCGGCGAGGTCGTCGAGGGCGCGGATGCCGCGCACGCGCGCCGGCCAGCGGCGCGCCTCGCGCGGGACCTGGCGCGCGGACCGGGTCGGCTCGGCGAGGCGGTGGGGCTCCGGCATCCCGTGCACGACGGTATCGATGCGATCACGGGGGAGGAGCGGGCCGGCGCGAGTGCGCGGCTGTCCCTGCCTGCGGAGCCGCTGGCCGAGATCGCGACGGGGCCCCGCGTCGGCGTAGCGGGGGTCGCCGGGACGGATGCCTTCCCGTGGCGCTTCTGGATCGCGGGCGACCCGACGGTGTCGGCGTTCCGCTGGGGGCGCGGGGCGCAGGACGCCGCCGGCTGAGGTAGATCGGCTGAATCGAGGTGCGGCTTCGCGAGGAGATGTCGGCTCGCGAGGAGCGATTCACACCGAACGCTCCTCGCGACGCCGCATCTCCTCGCGAACCGGCCGCCGGGAACACCCGCACGGGCCCTGACGTTGCCGAAGGTGTGGGATGCCGCATCCCGCCCGACCCCGCGAGGTGACCCATGACCGAGACGTCCGCAGCAGACCGCCTCGAGGCGGCGCTCACTTCGCTCGATCCGTCATCGCGCGTGCAGGCCGCCATGACGGCCGGCACCTACCCGCAGCCCGAGTACGTGCCGGTGCTCGTGGCGCAGTGCCGCATCGAGCCGCAGTTCCTCGTGCGCGAGATGCTCACATGGGCGCTGACCCGCCACGACGCCGACGAGGTTCTCGACCAGCTCATCGGCGAACTGCGCTCCCGCGGGGCGCAGATCCGCGCGCAGGCGCTCCACACGATGTCGAAGATCGGCGGTCCGCGCGTCTGGCCGGCGATCACGACCGAACTGCTGACGGATGCCGACGACTCCGTCGCACGCGTCGCGTGGCGCACCGCAGCCCGGCACGTGCCGGCAGACGAGGCATCCGCTCTCGCAACGACCCTGGCGACGCAGTTCGCCCGCGGCGAGGACGACACCCGGCGGAGCCTGAGCGAGGCCTTCGCGACGATCGGCGAGCCCGGCCGACCGCAGGTCGAGTGGGCTCTCGCGACGGGCGGTCCCTACACCCGCGCCCACGCCGCCGTGACCGCGCGACTCATGGACGACCCGGAGCAGACATACGACGAGGCCATGGCCGCCGCATCCGGCTGAGTCAAGCCGACACGCCCGGCCGTGCTAGACTGACTCTTCGTCTGCGCGCACTCCAGCACGCAGTTCGCATCCCACCTCCAGAAGACGGCCTACAGCCGTGTCCGGATGCGGGGTGCAGACAAGGGATCTTGGGTGGCACCGTCCGGTGTCACGGTACTAAGGAGAATCACTATGGCAGCAGTGTGCCAGGTGACTGGAGCTGTTCCCGGCTTCGGTCACAACATCTCGCACTCGCACCGCCGGACGAAGCGCCGCTTCGACCCGAACGTGCAGAAGAAGACCTATTTCGTTCCTTCGCTTGGTCGCAAGATCACGCTGAACGTCTCGGCTAAGGGCATCAAGGTCATCGACGCCCGCGGCATCGAGTCGGTCGTGAAGGACCTCCTCGCGAAGGGTGTGAAGCTCTAATGGCGAAGAAGGCTCAGGACGTACGTCCGATCATCAAGCTGCGCTCGACCGCCGGCACGGGGTACACCTACGTGACGCGCAAGAACCGCCGCAACAACCCCGACCGCATCGTGCTCAAGAAGTACGACCCGGTGATCCGCAAGCACGTCGAATTCCGAGAGGAGCGCTGATCGCATGGCGAAGAAGAGCAAGATCGCGCGCAACAACCAGCGCGAGGTCATCGTCGCCCGTTACGCCGAGAAGCGTGCCGAGCTGAAGAAGACCCTCGTGGACCCGAACGCGACCGACGAGGCCCGCGAGGCCGCTCGTGTCGGCCTGCAGAAGCTTCCCCGCAACGCGTCGCCGGTTCGCCTGCGCAACCGCGACGCCATCGACGGACGCCCCCGCGGCCACCTGTCGAAGTTCGGCATCTCGCGTGTCCGCTTCCGCGAGATGGCACACCGTGGCGAGCTGCCCGGCGTGACCAAGTCGAGCTGGTAAGCACCTGTTTCACACACGAAGCCCCCGTCCTCGGACGGGGGCTTCGTCGTTCTCCGCGGGGATGCGACGGATGCCGCGGGGTGCTGCGAGAGCTGGCTGCCGTGTACATTCCGGCGTATGAGCTCACGCCGCTTCGTGGTGCCGACCCTGGTCGCGACCGTTTTGCTGTTGGCAAGTTGCTCGCCGGCCGAGTTCGCGCGGGCGCAGACTGCAGAGGATCGACCAGACTCTGTCGTCGACGGATCCGCCGGCAAGGTCGACGTGGCGACGCTTCGCTACGTCGGAATGGCGGATGAGTACGACGTCTACTTCGCACGCGGATCTGACGACGGTGCCACGCTGTGTCTCTCGCTCGTTCTCGATGCCGTGTGGCAGAGCACAGACTGCGAGCGTGACTACGTGTCCGTCCGGATAAGCGACAGCGCCAGTGTCGCGGCCGAGATCAACCACCGGGGCGGGGAGGTTCGGGACATGATCTCCGACAACGTCTGGATCAGCCGAAAGTAGCTTTTTCCGTCGCCGTTACCACTCTCATGCTCGGACTTTCCGGGCTCAGCCTGGCGGGCCCGGGTCTCACCGTGATCGATTACTCCGACGCGGATGACGCGGAGCGGGCGATCGGTATCGGGATGGGTGTCTTCGCGCTGGTCGCCTGGCTGTCTCTGACGTTCCTCGCCGGGTATGCCGGTCTGGGTGGCGAAGGACCGACACGCGCCCGGCGGGTCGCCGTGTGGATCGTCCTCGGCCTCAGCTCGGTCCTCGTGGTGGGAGCCCTCGTCGCGGTGCTGGCGACGCCGCCTCCCCACAGCGAGTACCCGCTGCCGGAGTGGAGACGCGCCTAGCCAGCTGAGGACCGGTCGAGTCGGCAGGCCGCCGCCAGGGACGATCTTCTCTCCGCAGCGTCATCCTTCATTCTGCGCGACCCAGGACTCCCGGATCGGGTGCGTGTCGTACACGATGTGCAGGCGCGTGATCAGTCCGTCCTCGCCGATCTCCGCGACGTCGACCACGGTGAACGGCGCGGGTGTGCCGTTCGCGAGGACCCAGTCGAAATCGAACCAGAAGGCGACCGTTGCGGCATCGGCGCTGACGAGAGTCTTGCGAAGAGTGAGCACCGATGAGGCAGTGTCGGCGAAGAGAGCGGGATAGAAGTCTCTCGCGGCTTGCATGCCGTAGAGCGGAGAATCCACGACCCCGTCAGGCGTGAAAAGGCTGGCGGCCAGCTCGGCATCCGCGTAGCTCAAGGCGCGGAGATAGGTCTGCACGAGGTCGTCGGGGGAGAGGGAGCGCATGCGCCATCTTCTCGCAGCTCGACTCGCCGAAACGTCCCGCCGCACAACCCGCGCCCCTCCACGGCACCCGGGGATATCCTCGGACGGTCGGAGGGAGACCCGTGCCGCTGGATCCGTACTTCCGTGACCGCTTGCGCACCCACCGCCGCTACCTCGCGAAGAAGGCGTGGACCGACCTCACCGCACGGTTCCGGCCGGCTCAGGCCGCGCCCGCGGCATCCGCCGTTCCCGGAAAGCCCGCCAAGAAGCCGCTCACCCCGCGCGAGCGACACCGTCGCGCGGCACTCAACTGGGACCGCATGGAGCTCCGGACCGCCGGACTCCCCGGTCCCGACATGGAGACCACCGAGCACACGGTCCCGGTCGACGGCTACCCGGACGTCCGCATCCGCATCTACCGTCCCGCCACCGCGCCGACGCCGGCGCCCGCGTGCCTCGTGATCGGCGGCGGAGCGTTCCGCATCGGCGGCATCGACTACCCGACGGCGGATGCCTCGTGCCGCCGTCGCGCCGACCGCTCGGGCGTCGTGCTGGTCGCCGTCGGGTACTCGCTCGCGCCCGAGCATCGGTACCCGACGCAGATCGAGCAGGCGCACGCCGCGTGGGTGTGGCTCCACGCGCACGCGGCCGAGCTCGGCATCGATCCGGCTCGGATCGGCCTGAACGGTGCGTCGGCGGGCGGGTGCCTCGCGGCATCCCTCACCCTCCTCAATCGCGACCGGGGTACGCGCCAGGCGACACTGCAGATCCTCGAGGTTCCCGTCACCGACCTGACCGGGCGCTGGATCGACTTGCGCGCGACGTACGCCCTCGGCATCCCGGCCCTCGTCGCGCTGCGCGAGCTGCGCTCCGTCGCCCGCACGTACCTCGGCGACCGGAGTCGCGCGCGCGAGCAGTACGCGTCGCCCATGCGCGCCGCGTCGCACGCGGGCTTGCCGCCGGCGGTGGTCCTGACGGCCGAGTACGACCCGCTCCGCCGCGACGGCGCGACGTACGCGGCCACACTGCGCGCCGCGGGGGTCGACGCGAGCGCGACGCGCTACCTCGGCGTGACGCACGACACCCCGCTCTACGTCGGCGCGCTCCCCGCCGCCCGCCGCTGGGAGGACGACGTCGTCGCGGCCCTGCGCCGGCTCTGACCCGCGGGCCGTCGCCATCCCCCCCCTCGCGGATTCGGAGATGTGCACCGGATTCGGACCGTGAAGCGCTTTCGCATCCGAATCCGCGAGCAATCTCCGAATCCGGCACACGGATGCCGCGCCGCACCCGACTGGTAGCGTGCCCCGCGTGCATCCCCCGATCCAGCCCCACGCGTCCGGCATGCTGGACCGCCCCGACGGTGCCCGCCTGCACTGGGAGACCTCGGGGTCGCCCTCGGGCCGCGGCGCCCTGTACCTCCACGGCGGGCCCGGCGGCGGGCTCGGCAAAGGCGGGTACCGGCGCGTGTTCGACCCCGAGCGCTACCGCATCGTCGGGTTCGACCAGCGCGGATGCGGCGCCAGCACCCCCTGGGCGATCGACGACCTCGAGCACCTCGACACCAACACGACCGACGCGCTCATCGCCGACGTCGAGGCGCTCCGTGAGCACCTCGGCATCGACCGCTGGCTCGTCTACGGCGTCTCGTGGGGATCGACCCTCGCCCTCGCGTACGCGCAGGCGCACCCCGAGCGGGTGACCGAGGTCATCCTCCTCGCCGTCACCTCCGGCGCCCGCGACGAGATCGACTGGATCACCGAGGGCGTCGGCCGCATCTTCCCCGAGGCGTGGGCGGAGCTCGCCGCGCTGGTCCCACCGGGGGAGCGGGTGGTCGAGGCCTACGCGCGGATGCTGCGCGACCCCGACCCGGCCGTCCGCATGCGGGCCGCCGACGCGTGGGACGCCTGGGAGTCCGCGCACATCGCGCTCTCGCCCTGGGCAGGTCCCGGTCCCCTTCACGACGACGAGCGGATGCGGGCGAACTTCGCCACCCTCGTCACGCACTACTGGTCACAGGACTGCTTCCTCGACGTGCCCATCCTCGAGCGGATGGACCGGCTCGTCGGCATCCCGGGCGTCCTCATCCACGGCCGGCTCGACGTCAGCGGCCCTGCCGTCACCCCGTGGCGCCTGCACCGAGCCTGGCCGGGGAGCGAGCTGCACATCCTCGAGGACGAGGGGCACGGCGGTCCGGCATCCGTCGCCCTCGCCGCCGCTGCGGCCGACGCGTTCGCCCGCATGTGAGCGTGCCGTTCTCCGGACGAAACGGCGCCCAGTCGGTCGAATCCGGCCCGATTCTGCATTCCATCCGGAGAACGGGCCGCCTGCGCAACCCCCTCCGCCGAATCCGGCCAGAATCGGCGGAAACCGCCCCACCAGCCCCAAAAGTCCCATCAGACACGCGACACGCCGGTCGATTACGGCGGAGATGACCGAAAATCCGCGGAATTCCGCGGTTCGTGGGTATATTCGGGACCGGTCGCAACGACCAGCCGGCGGTCATCCCGTCGGTCCGAGTAACTGAAGACGGCGATCCGCCGTCTGGAGGAGCACCATGGCCATCACCAAGACCGAACTCGTCGCCAGCATCGCCAGCGCCACCGGCGAGAGCCAGGCCACCGTCTCGCGCGTCGTCGACGGCCTGTTCGCGTCCGTGTCCGAGGCTGTCGCCAAGGGCGAGAAGGTCTCGATCCCGGGCTGGATCGCGTTCGAGCAGGTTGAGACCTCCGCTCGCACCGGCCGCAACCCGCAGACGGGTGCCGAGATCAACATCCCCGCCGGCAAGCGCGTCAAGGTCAGCGCCGGCTCGAAGCTGAAGGCTGCCGTCAAGTAAGACGCTGCAGTCGTACGAAGGGGGATGCCGCGAGGCATCCCCCTTCGGCGTTCCCCCACCTGCCCGCGCGTAGGCTGAGGGAGTGAATCCGCGCGCTCTCCGCTTCGCCGGGCCGGCGATCCTCGCGGGCGCCGGTCTGATCGCCGTGCTCCTGGGATTGGCCTATGGCGGAGGCGCCCGACCCCTCGTGATCGGCGATCCCGGTCCCGTCGTCCGGTGGCTTCTCCCCGTGGCCGAGCTCACCGTGAACCTGTCGGCGGCGTTGCTCGTCGGATCGCTGGTCCTCGCCTTGTTCGCCCTCGTATCGGGGTCGAAGGAGTTCGACCTGGCGCTGGATGCCGCCTCTGCCGGCGCGGCGATCCTCACGGTCGCGGCGGGCACGACCGCGTATCTCACGTTTCTCAAGGTGCTGGGCGCCCAGCCGAGCGCCGACGCGGCGTTCGGTGAACAGCTCGGCCGCTTCCTCGTAGACACGGATCCGGGGCGCGCCTGGCTCATGACGACCGTCGCGGGCGCGGTGCTCACCGTCCTCGCGTTCGCCGTCCGCGGATGGCTGGCCACCCTGTTCGTGACGCTCCTCGCGATCGCGGCCATGGTGCCGATGGCGACCGCCGGCCACACCGGCAGCGAGGCCAACCACAACATCGCCGTGACCTCCCTCGCGCTCCACATCATCGCGGCCGCAGCGTGGCTGGGCGGACTGCTCATGATGATCCTGCTGCGTCCGCTGATGACGCGGGAGAAGATCGCCGACGTCCTGCAGCGCTATTCGAGCATCGCGCTCGCCGCGTTCGTCGTCGTGACCGTGTCGGGCGTCGCTCGGGCGGCCGCCGGCATCCTGTCCTTCCAGAACCTCTTCTCGGCGTACGGTGCGCTCTTGATGGTGAAGGTCGTCGCCCTCCTGGCGATGGGGGTGCTGGGCGCCTTCTACCGTCGCCGGTTGATCTCCGGCATCCGGGAGACGGCCGTAGCCGCCCGGTTCTGGACCCTCGTCGTCGTCGAGATCGTGTTCATGGGCATCGCCTCGGGCGCGGCTGTCGCGCTCTCGCTCACGCCGCCTCCCGTCGACACCACTCTCCCGCCGGACCAGACTCCGGCGGAGGTGCTGACGGGGTCGCCCCTCCCGCCCGAGCTCACGCTCGGCCGGTTCGTCACCGCGTGGGATATCGACCTCATCTGGGCGTTCGCCGTCGGGTTCGGCCTGTTCTTCTACCTGGCCGGAGTCCGCCGCCTCGTGCGCCGCGGCGACACCTGGCCCGTGGGCCGGACGATCCTCTGGATCACCGGTCTCGCGCTGCTGTTCTACGTGACCTGCGGGCCCGTGAACGCCTACCAGGACTACCTGTTCAGCATGCACATGGTGGGTCACATGCTGCTGTCGATGGCGATCCCGATGTGCCTCGTCTTCGGCGCTCCGGTGACGCTGGCCTCGCGCGCGATCCGCAAGCGCGACGACGGCACTCGCGGCGGCCGGGAGTGGATCCTGTGGGCCGTGCACAGCCCCTACGCGAAGATCATCACCCACCCGCTCGTCGCAGGGGCGCTCTTCATCGTGTCGCTGTGGGCGTTCTACTACACCGACCTGTTCCGGTGGACGCTGTACGAGCACCTCGGGCACGAGTGGATGGTGGTCCACTTCCTCACCGTCGGGTACCTGTTCGTCCTGTCCCTCGTGGGCATCGACCCGGTCCCGTTCCGCCTGCCGCACGCCGGGCGTCTTCTCCTTCTCATCGGCGTCATGGCGATGCACGCCTTCTTCGGCATCGCGATCATGATGTCGTCGGGACTGTTCGTCGCGGAGTGGTTCGGCTCGATGGGCCGCACCTGGGGACTCGACCCGCTCGCAGACCAGTACACGGGTGGCGGCATCGCGTGGTCGATCGGCGAGATCCCGACGCTCATCCTCGCGATCGTCGTCGCCGTGCAGTGGAGCCGCTCCGACGAGCGGAGCCAGCGCAGCAGCGACCGCCAGGCCGACCGCAGCGGCGATGCGGAACTCCAGGCGTACAACGCGCGTCTCGCGGAGATCGCCGCTCGCGATGAACGGGATGCCCGGCGCCAGGCCGCGCGCTGAGTCCGGTCAGTCCGCGGCTGAGACGGCGATCGACGCCGTCCCGTCGGGGAGGATCGTGATCTTGCCCGTCAGGAAGAACGGGACGAGTTCGTTGACGTCGTAGATCGATCCGTCGAAGATCGACCGGATCTGCACGTCGATCTTCGCGACCGCCTGCGTGCGGGTGATCGCCCAGCCGGCGCCGTCGGGCTCGAGCGTCACGACCGGGTTCTCTTCGATCTTCCACGTCGGCGGTTTGACGATGCGGTTGCGGACGTAATAGCCGAAGGGACACCCCGTCGGCTGCAGCACCTTCTGCGTCGCGCACTGCGCGAGGAAGGAGTCGACCTCCTTCTGCACGACGCCGATGAAGGCCTCGGTCGGTTCCGCCTGGAACGAGACCGGGATCTCCGCGAGCGGGGTGTCCGAGAGGACGGCGACGCCGGGACTGCGGGTGGCCGTGGTGTCGACGGTGATCGAGTAGAGACCGGGCGAGAACGCGAGCATGGGGATGGGTGCGAGCGGGTCGGCGTCGTCGCCGTCGGGCGAGACCTGCCGCTTGTCGACGGCGAAGCCGTTCACCTCGAACTTCATCGATCCGCGTACGGCCAGCTCGATGACCGCGAGCGGGCTTTCGGCGAAGCGCCAGCGGGGCAGGGGCCCGCCCTCCTGCTCGTCGCGCTCCACCTCGAACGTCGTCTCGCCGGCGTGGCCGCCGACGCGGTACGTCACGGTGACCGTCGTCGTGCCGTCGGCATCGGTCTTCTCCGACACCGGCTCAATATCGGAGAGGGGCGTGAGGGTGCTGCTGCGCAGGAGCGCGCCGCTGGCGTCGGCCGGGAGGTCCGCGGCGGCGAGAGCCTTGGACGTCGTCGAGACGCCGGGGACGAGCAGGGCGTCGGTCGCGCGGCCGTCGGCGAGCAGGTGCAGGTAGTCGAGGACGAACGCCGTGGGGCTGTAGAGCTGCCGGTAGAGGACGGCGGATGTCGCGCCGATCGATCCGGCGAGGAGGACGCCGATCACGCCCAGCACCGTGAGATCAACTGCCAGCTTGCGCCGACGCCGCGGGGCGGAGACCGTCGCGGTCCGGGTACGCGCGACGGGTGCGTCCGGGCGCGCGGCATCCGTCGCCACCTCGCCCCCGTCGTGTTCCACGAGCCCAGTCTAGGAAAGTCCGGCTGGTAGCTAGCATGGTTCCGGTGAGCCTGCCGCCCCTGTCGCCTGAACAGGACGCGCTTTTCCGTCTCATCGAGGACACTCGTGAGCATGTGTTCGTAACGGGGCGCGCCGGAACGGGCAAGTCCACGCTGCTGCAGCACCTCTCGTGGAACACCGACAAGCAGATCGCCGTGTGCGCGCCGACCGGTGTCGCCGCCCTGAACGTCGAGGGTCAGACGATCCACTCGCTCTTCAAGCTGCCGATCGGGCTCATCGCCGACAGCGAGATCGAGCAGACCGAGGCGACCCGCAAGATCCTGAATGCGATCGACACGCTCATCATCGACGAGGTCTCGATGGTGAACGCCGACGTGATGGATGCCATCGACCGGTCGCTCCGCCAGGCGCGACGCAAGCGCGCCGAGGCGTTCGGAGGCGTCCAGGTCGTCATGTTCGGCGATCCGTACCAGCTCTCGCCCGTGCCGCCCCGCGGCGACGAGCTGCGCTACATCCAGGACCACTACCGCTCGTTCTGGTTCTTCGACGCGCAGGTCTGGTCGGGCCCCCGAGCGGATGCCGGTGCCATCCGCTCGGACGGACTGCTCGACCTCGGCCGGGTCGGCGCTCCGCTGCACATCGCCGAGCTCCGCAACATCCACCGGCAGTCCGACGACTCGTTCAAGACGATGCTCAACGCGGTGCGGCACGGGATCGTGACCGCCGACATCGCCGAAGCGCTGAACACTGCCGGCGCACGGAAGCCGCCCGAACCGGCCGTCGGCGAGGTGCCCATCATCACGCTCGCGACCCGCAACGACATCGTGTCCCGCATCAATCAGCGCCACCTCGACGCACTGCCCGGTCCTGCCCAGACGGCGCGGGCGGAGATCAGCGGCGACTTCGGTCGCGGCGACGCGTCGTACCCCGCCGACCAGGAGCTGCAGCTCAAAGTCGGCGCGCAGGTCATGTTCCTCCGGAACGACATCGGCGGGTTCGGCGGTGACGGCCCCCGCTGGGTGAACGGATCCATCGGGACCGTGACGCGCATCGCGGGCGGCACGGTGCGGGTCGAGCTCGACGGCGAAGAGCACGACGTCGAGCCGACGGTGTGGGAGAAGTTCCGCTACGCGTACGACCCGGCCACCCGCAAGCTGACCCGCGAGATCGTCGCGGAGTACACGCAGTTCCCGCTGCGACTGGCGTGGGCGGTCACGATCCACAAGTCGCAGGGCAAGACGTACGACCGGGCGATCATCGACCTCGGAAACGGTGCGTTCGCACCGGGGCAGACATACGTCGCGCTGTCGCGGTTGACGACGCTCGACGGGCTGTACCTCTCCCGCCCCCTCCGCCCCGCCGACATCCTGGTCGACCGGGACGTCCGGCGCTTCATGGCCGGGGTGCGCGCCGCGCAGAACGCTGTGTGAGTCGCGGCATCCGTCACCCGGCGCCGTCTGCGACGGGAGGCGCTGACGGGTGTGCTGTAATCAATGGACGGAAGACGGGGGTGATCTGCGCGTGGCAGGACGTGTGTCGAAGCGAGTGGTCGCTGCAGTGACGGCGCTCGGCATCGCGATCGGTATGAGCGCGTGCGCTCCCGAGCCCGAGCGGATCGATATCGGCGTCGACCAGGCCGACGGGGCACTCCCGGCGGACCTGACGACGCAGATGCAGACCCTCACCGAGACGGCCATGACGTCCATCGGCGCCAGCGGAGCGATCGTCTCGGTCTCCGTGCCATGGTCCGGCGAGTGGACCGCAGGTCTCGGAACGTCGGGCAAGGGTGGACCCAAGGTCGACCCTTCGATGACCTTCAAAGCGGTCAACGTCACGCGCCCCATGACCTGCGACCTGTTGTACGCCCTCGTAGAGAAGGGCACGGTGAAGCTCGACGACAGCGTCACCAAGTGGCTCGACTCCTACCCGGCGCAGGGCAACGTCACGCTCGGAGAGCTGTGCGACAGCACCAGCGGGCTGCACGGCTATCTCAACGCGATCGTCACCCGTGTGCGGGCGACGCCCGAGCGCGTGTGGAACCCGCGCGAGCTCATCGCCTATGGACTCGGACAGCCGACGGCCTTCGAGCCGGGTGCGCGCTTCAGCGAGTCGGACACCGGTTACGTCCTCCTGGGCACTGCGCTCGAACGCGCCGCCGGGAAGCCCCTCGACGAACTGTACGACGAGTACGTCTTCGACCCGCTCGGGATGACCTCCAGCGCGGTTCCCCTCGGCGTGGGCGGGGGCGACCGTCTCAAGGGGTCCTACCTGGACACGGGTGAGGACGGGAATCCCGACTGCGCGGCGCCCCTCGACATGACGGATCTCACCTCCAGCGTGGGTTCCTCGGCCGCCGGCGCCGTGTCGACCGTGTCGGACCTCTCGACCTACGTCCGGGCTCTCGCCGTCGGCGCGCGCCCGTACGACACGGACGCGCGCTTCGCGGACGCACGTCCGGTGAGTGCGGAGCAGCCCACGTGGTTCACGGCCAAGGGCGGCGCGTATCAGGGCGGCAGCCTGGTCGGCCAGTACGGCTCGCTCCCCGGCTACATGGTCGCCGCGTTCGCCGACCGGGAGACCGGGATGTCCGTGGTCGTCGTCCTGAACGATTCGCGAGCGTCATCCAACGTCGCTCGACTCCTGGCGTGGCAGCTCGCCGCTCTGGCCTCGAAGGCGCCGGCCGCCGACGGGCGCACGGCGCCTGAGATCGGCCTGCCGTGGACGGTTGAGAGCCTCGGCGACGAGCTCGCCGGCTACGCCATCTGCGGAGAGTGACCGCGCGCAGCACCTCGACGACGGCCATCGGCTTCGTCGTCGTCGGTCTCTGCTGCCAAGAGGTGGGAGCATCGCTCGCCGTCTTCCTGTTCCCCGAGGTCGGCCCACTCGGCATGGTGATGCTGCGGCTGGTGTTCTCCGCTCTCATCCTGGGGCTCATCGCCCGGCCGTCCTGGCGAGGTCGCAGCCGAGCAGCGTGGGTCGGCGTCGTGCAGCTGGGTACCGCACTCGCCGTCATGAACGGGTTCTTCTACCTCGCCCTCGAGAGACTCCCGCTCGGAGTGACGGTGACGATCGAGGTGCTCGGGCCGCTCGCCCTCTGGATCATCGCCAGCAAGCGAGCGTCGGCGTGGCTCTGGGCGGGTCTCGCCCTCGTGGGCGTCGTCGCGCTGGGCGGTGGTGGCTTCGATCGGCTCGATCTGCTCGGAGTGCTTTTCGCGCTCGGGGCAGCGGTCAGCTGGGCGTTCTACATCCTCGCGTCGGCGAAGGTCGGCGCGGCCTTCCCGAAGCTCGACGGACTGGCGTTCGCGATGGCCGTCGGCGCCGTCATCTCTCTGCCGTTCGGAATCGTGGACGCGGGGAGCGCGCTGTTGCGGATCGACCTCGTCGCGCTCGGCGCAGCTGTCGCGCTGCTGTCCTCCACCATCCCATACGCCCTCGAACTCATCGCGCTCCGGCGCCTGCCGGCGGGCGCCTTCGCGATCCTCATGGCACTCGCCCCGGCGACGGCCGCGCTGGCCGGCTTCGTGCTGCTCGGGCAGCACCTCACCGTCGTCGAGCTCGCCGGCATCGCCCTCGTCATCGCGGCGTCGATCGGAGCCGTCCGCACCGCGGGGCGCCGAGCCGACGAGGTCGCCGAGCCGGTCGGCTGAGCGGACTCAGGCCGCGCGGGCGACGCTCGCGACCGCATCCAGATAGCGCTCGACGACGACCGCGGCGACGGCGTCGTCGGGAGCGAGCGGATCAGTCACGAGATCGGCACCGGCCCGGCCGATGACATCGGCGAAGAACCCTGGCGCGAGGACGTAGCTGGCAGCAACGACCCGCCGTGCCCCGCGGTCCCGCGCGGCCGACACCGCTTCGCCGATGCGGACTCCCGCGCCCGCGGCGAACCCGACGGAGACCGGCGCGGCGACGCGCTCCTGCAACAGCTTGGACATCGCGGCGACGTCGACGGATGCCGCCGGGTCGCTCGATCCGGCGGCGGCGAGCACGACCGCATCACCCGGTTCGAGTCCGGCGTCGTGCAGTCGCGCCGCCAGCAGGTCGGCCAGGAGGGGATGCGGGCCGAGGGCGACGGTCGCGGTCGCGCGGGGACCGGCATCCTTCACGGCTCGGGCGATGTCGACCTTGGTGTGGAACCCGGTGGACAGCAGGAGCGGCACGACCACCGTCGGGCGCGGCGCGGTCGAGCGCACGACGTCGTCGATCTCGGGCTGCTGCACGTCGACGAATGCCTCCTCAACGGCGACGTTCGGAACGAGCAATCGCACCCTCTCGACGACGGCCGAGATGGCCGCGCGGCCGGCGAGCGAGCTGGTGCCGTGCGAGCAGGCGATGAGGACGGGAGTCACGCGGATCCTTCCGGAGAGGTCACGTCGAGGCGGTAGCCGCGCTTCACGACGGTACGGATGAGGGTTGGGATGCCGAGGGCTTCGCGCGTGCGCGCGATCGCCACGTCGACGGCGTGGGCACTGTCGCCGGCGGATGCTCCGGAGCGGGGGAGGACCGCGGCGAGCTCGGCGCGGCCGACGACACCCCCGCCCGCCGCGAACAGGGTGGCGAGGATCGCGGCGGACGTCCGAGACAGGGGCAAAAGCGCGCCGTCCAACACGGCTGCGCCGCTGCGCAGCTCGAGGCGACCGGCCGTGGTCTCGAGCGCGGGGGCACCGCCGCCACCGAAATGGGTGACGACGGCGCGGACGAGCGAGCCGAGGCGACCGCGCTCGGCGATGAGGGGTGTTGCCCCCGCGCCGACGAGCGGTCCCGCGGTGATCGGGCCGACGGCGGCGAGCAGGAGACTCCCCTCGACCGAGCGGCGGACGATGTCGTCGACCGCGCCCTGTCGACGTGCGGTCGCGAGCCATTCGGCGGCACCGGGGGCGGACGTGAACAAGACCGCGTCCACGTCGCCCTGCGCCGTCTGGGCCACCGAGCGCGCGACGGCGGCGGCGTCCGGCGGCGGACCCCATCGGTAGACAGTCAGGCTGACGACGTCGGCACCGGCGGCGGCGAACAGCTCGTCGAGCCCGTCCGATCCCGAGCCGTGGTGCTGCACGGCGACGCGGCGCCCGGCGACGCCTTCGGCGAGGAGGAAGGCGCCGAGCTCCTCCGACGTCTCGGATTCGGCGACCCAGTCGGCGGTGAGGCCCGCCTGCTGGATTGCGCCGCGCGCCTTGGGCCCGCGAGCGACGATCTGAGCGCCTTCGAGCGATTCGTGAAGTGCGCCCTGCAGACCCGCCTCGTCGGCGGCTTCCATCCAGCCTCGGAACCCGACTCCCGTCGTCGCCACCACGATGTCCGGCGGGTCGGCGATGAGTTCCCGCGTGGCCGTGATCAGCGCCTCGTCGTCGATGTGCGACACGATCGTCAGAGCCGGGGCGTGTCGCACGGTCGCGCCGTGCCGCTCCAGCGCAGACGCGAGCTCGGCGGACCGACGATCGACGGCGATGACGATCGTGCAGCCGCCGAGTGCGGCGGAGAGGGCGGGGCGGGCGGTGGTCACCGGAAGGGATCGCCTCCTCTCGCGGGGGCGGCTGCCGTTGTCGCTGCGGGCAGCAGCAACCCCGCTGCGGCGACGTCTCCCACCACGATGACGGCGGGGTTGCTGACACCGGCGGCCGCGGCATCCGTCACCGCGCAAGCGAGGGTCGTGCGGGTCGTCCGCTGCGTCGGTGTATGCCCTCGCTCGACGATGGCCACGGGACGCTGCGACGGAGCTCCGGCCGCGAGGGCGGCGGCGACGAGTTTCGGGAGGGCGGCGACGCCCATGAGGACGACGGTTGTGATCGTGTCGTCCGCGAGGGCGGCCCGAGTGGCCGCGGTGACCGGACCCTGACCGATCGTGACGTGGAGGCCGGCGGCGGTGCCGCGGTGGGTGACCGGGATGCCGGCGGCCTGGGGGACCGACACGACGCTCGTCAGTCCCGGCACGACCTCGACGGGTACACCCGCGGCGAGGCACGCGGCGACCTCCTCGCCGCCGCGTCCGAAGACGAACGGATCGCCGCCCTTCAGACGCACGACGCGCTTGCCCGCCTGGGCGTGCGCGACGAGCAGGGCGTTGATCTCCTCCTGCGGCACAGGGTGGTGACCGGGTGCCTTGCCGACGTCGATCACCTCGACGTCGGGGTCGAGTTCGTTCAGGACATCGGTGGGCCCCAGGCGATCGGCGATCACGACGTCCGCCTCGGCGAGCAGCCGTCGGCCGCGGATCGTCATGAGGTCCGCAGGGCCGGGGCCACCGCCGACGAGGTCGACGCGTCCGGCTGCCTTCCGCCGTCGGCGGAGAGGCAGCATCCCGTCGCGAAGCGCGGCACCGATCGCGTCGCGCAGCCGCGCGGACCGGCGCGGGTCGACTCCGGCATCTGATGCCACGGCGACGATGACGTCACCCGAGCGGGTCTCGGCCGTCAGCCGGGCGGTCCCGTGAGCGCCGTCTGACGCGTTGACGCAGAACACCCGAGCCGACTCGCACCAGGCTGCGACGGTTGCGTCGACGGATGCCCGGGCTGTCGCAGCGTGGACGAACCAGGCATCCACGACATCGGCCTCGCGGGCGTCGCGAGCGATCCAGGTCACGCGCCCGGCGTCGAGGTGCGCACGCATCGTCGAGCCGAGCTCGGGGGCGACGACCGTCACGAGGGCGCCCTCGGCGAGGAAGCGTCCCACCCGCCGGCCGGCGACGGCGCCGCCGCCGATGAAGACGACGCGGCGACCGGTGAAGGACAGCCCGATCATGGTGGTCACGGCTGCTCCTCCCGGATGTAGACGATTCCGTCGACGACGGCCGCGGGCCAGACGCGCAGGGACTTCGCTTCCTTGCCGTTCGTCTCGAGGCACGTGCCCGTGCGGAGATCGAAGACCTGCTTGTACATCGGCGACGCGACAGTCGGTACGTCGCCCCGCGTGCCGACGATCCCGCGCGAGATCACGTGCGCGCCGCTGTAGGGATCGAGGTTCTGCACGGCGTGGACACGTCCGCCGTGGGTGACGAAGAGCGCGATCTGCGTGTCTCCCCGCAACGCGGCGCGTCCCCGTTCCACTTCGAGGTCGGCCAGCGCGCAGATCGCCGTCCAGCCGGCGGGCGGGGCCGCGGCATCCATCTCGTGCGTCACCATCGTCATCGCCGCACCTCCAGCGTGGTGCCGGCGATGAGGACGCCGGCATCGCGGTCCTCGGCAGTCGCCGGTCGGGCCTGGCCGCGCTCCGCGGTGTAGGCGAGGGAGGGGTCGGGGGTGGTGGGTGCATTGACGAACGACGCGAACCGGCGAAGCTTCTCGGGGTCGTCGAGGGTCGCCTTCCACTCGTCCTCGTAGTTGTCCACGTGGCGTGCCATGGCGGCATCCAGGTCGGCGCAGATGCCGAGCGAGTCCTCGAAGATCACCCGCCGCAGTTCGTCGATGCCACCCTCGAGATCTTCGAACCAGGGGGCCGTGCGCTGCAGTCGGTCGGCGGTGAACACGTAGTACATGAGGAAGCGGTCGATCGCCTGCAGCAGCCCGGCGTCGTCGAGGCCCTCCGCCAGCAGCACCGCGTGGCGCGGCGTGAACCCGCCGTTGCCGCCTACGTACATGTTCCAGCCGGCCTCGGTCGCGATCACTCCGACGTCCTTGCCCCGGGCCTCCGCGCACTCGCGCGCGCAGCCGGAGACGCCGAGCTTGATCTTGTGCGGCGAGCGGAGCCCCCGGTAGCGGAGTTCGAGCTGCACCGCCATGCCGACCGCGTCCTGCACGCCGTAGCGGCACCAGGTCGAGCCGACGCACGACTTCACCGTCCGGAGGGATTTGCCGTACGCGTGGCCGGACTCGAAGCCGGCGTCGACGAGACGCTGCCAGATCTCGGGCAGTTGCTCGAGGCGGGCGCCGAACATGTCGATGCGCTGACCGCCGGTGATCTTCGTGTAAAGCCCGAAGTCCTGTGCGACCTGGCCGATCACGAGGAGCCCTTCGGGAGTGATCTCGCCGCCGGGGATGCGCGGGACGACGGAGTAGCTGCCGTCCTTCTGCATGTTCGCCATCACGTGGTCGTTCGTGTCCTGGAGTGTCGCGTTCTCGCCGTCGAGCACGTGACCGCCGGTGAGGGTCGACAGGATGCTGGCCAGCACGGGCTTGCAGATGTCGCAGCCGCGGCCCGTGCCGAACCGTTCGATCACCGAGCTGAAGGTGGACAGTCCCGAGACGCGGACGGCGTCGAAGAGCTGGCGCCGGGACATCGCGAAGTGTTCGCACAACGCGTTGCTGAGCGCGGCGCCCGTCTTCGCGAGTTCGCTGCCGAGGAGCTTCGTGATCATCCCGACGCACGACCCGCAGGCCGCGCCCGCCTTCGTGCAGGCCTTGATGCCCTTCACGTCCGTGCATCCCTCGTCGTGGACGGCGGAGCGGATGCCGCCGGCCGTGACGCTGTTGCAGGAGCACACGAGCGCCTCGTCGACTAGCTCACCCGTCGGGGCGGTGACGCCGTCCTGCGGCATGAGGTACGCGACGGGGTCGCCGCCGAGGGCGCCGCCGACGAGGGGGCGGAGCGACCCGTAGGCCGAGGCATCCCCGACGAGGATGCCGCCGAGCAGCGTCTTCGCGTCGTCCGAGAGGACGAGCTTCTTGTAGACCCCGGCGATCGGGTCGGCGTAGACGACGTCGAGCGCACCGGGTGTCTCGGCGAACGCGTCGCCGAAGCTCGCGACGTCGACCCCGGAGAGCTTGAGCTTGGTCGACACGTCGAAGCCGCCGAAGGACGCCTCCAGGCCCAGCAGGCGCGCAGCGGCGACTTCTGCCATGGCGTAGCCGGGGGCGACGAGACCGACGCACTGTCCGCCGAAGTTCGCGACCTCGCCGATCGCGAGGATCTGCGGGTCCGAGGTGTCGCATCCGGAGTCGATGACGATCCCGCCGCGCGGATCGACGGCGAGGCCGGCGACGCGGGCGAGCTCGTCACGTGGCCGCACTCCGACGGTGAAGACGACGACGTCCGTCCTCTCCCACGACCCGTCGCGGAACTCGAGGCCCAACACATGGCCGCTCCGGTCGGCGTCGAGGCGGGTTGTCAGCGCGGACGTCCTGACCTCGATACCGCGCTGTTCGATCAGACGGCGCAGGGCGTCGCCCGCGGGAAGGTCGAGCTGGGCGGACATCAGGCGGTCGGAGGACTGCACCACGGTGCTGTCGACGTTCAGCCCTTGAAGCGCGCCCGCCGCCTCGAGCCCGAGGAGTCCTCCACCGATGACGGTGCCGACCAGTCGGCGGCCGAGCTGCGCCGACCGTCGTTCGACGAACGTCGCGAGAGCCTCGACGTCGTCGAGGGTGCGGTAGACGAAGCATCCGTCGTGGTCGTATCCGTCGACTGCGAGCCGCGCGGCGTACGAGCCGGTCGCGAGCACGAGCCGGTCGTATCCGATGCGCTCGCCGCGGTCGGTGACGACCTCGGACGCATCCCGATCGATGCGGGTGACGGCGATTCCGCTCAGGAAGCGCACCCGCTCGTCGGCCATCGGAGAGGAGTCGAGTGCGAGGTCGTCGGCGGACGCTCCCGCGAAGAACGAGGTGAGGCCGACCCGGTCATACGGATGCCGGGGCTCCTCGCCGATCACGGTGACCCGCCAGGCGTCGTCGGTGCGGCTGAGCAGGCTCTCGACGAAGCGGTGGGCGACCATCCCGGCTCCCACCACGACCACGTGGGGCGAGGCGGGGCCGATGGAGCTCATGTCGCGACCGTAGGCGGGCGACGTTGCGTCGTCGGTCTCGCCGTGTTGCGGGCTCTTTACGATGCGGACCACGGCGGTCACCGCGCGGCGACGGTCGCGTCCGCGGACGCGGTGAGAGCCGCCGTCTCACGGCGCGAGCCACGGAGGCGACGCGGCGCAGCGGGGCGACCGTACGTGAAGTACAACGGGAGACCGACGAACAGGATCCCGCCGACGAGGTTCCCGACCACAGTGGGGATCTCGTTCCAGATCAGGTAGTCGCCGATCGTGAAGTCACCGCCGAGGAGAAGACCCGAGGGGAACAGGAACATGTTCACAATCGAGTGCTCGAAGCCCATGAAGAAGAAGAGCATGATCGGCATCCACATCGCGACGATCTTTCCGATGACGTCCTTCGAGACCATCGCGAGCACGACGCCGGTGGCGACCATCGCGTTGCACAGCACGGCACGGACGAAGAGCGTCAGCATCCCGTTGGCCCCGTGCTCGGCGTAGCCGACCGTGCGTCCCTCGCCGATGTGGCCGATCGCCTGGCCGACCTCGTTCGGCGGGGTGGAGAAACCGTTCGTGAAGACGATCGCCATGAGCACCGCGATCGCGAAGGCGCCGATGAAGTTGCCGAGGAAGACGAGCCCCCAGTTGCGGAGGATGCCGCCGAGCGTGACGCCCGGGCGCTTGTCGAGCCACGCCAGCGGGGCGAGCACGAACACGCCGGTCAACAGGTCGTAGCCGAGCAGGTAGAGCATGACGAAGCCGATCGGGAACAGCACGGCCCCGAGGAGCGGGCTGCCGGTCGTGACGCTGATGGTCACCGCGAAGGCGGCGGCGAGGGTGAGGATCGCGCCGCCCATGATCGAGCGGATGAGGGTGTCGCGGGTGGAGAGCATGACCTTCGACGCGCCCGCGTCGATCACGGTCTGGACGAGCTCGGTGGGCTTGACGTATGTCATCGCGGGCCTTTCAGTCGTGGAGCCGGGTGTGAGGCTCGACGCTAAAGGCCCGGTGTTTCCCCCGATCGCACGGGGATCGACCGCTTTGGTTACCTCTTCCTCTCATCGGAGGTAGAGGCGATGTGAGAACGGATGCCGGGGCTACGCCTGACCGGCTTCGTCGTGTCCGACGGAGCGGCCCTCGAGGTAGGAGCAGAGCTCGGCGGCGACAGCCAGTTCGACCGCCATCCCGTGGAGCTGGTGGCTGTTGAGCACCGTCGTGTCGGGCTGCGGCTCGAACGTGACGCGCCACTGCGCCTCTCCGAGCGCCGCGGGCTCCATGAAGATCGTGGCGGTCGCATTCTCCAGGGGGACGACGACCAGTCCCGTGTCGGACCCGTCGGATCCGTCCTGCACGATCACCTTGATGAGGTCACCGGCGCCGCGGGCGGCGTGAAAGTCCGACACCCACTTCTCGAGTGTCTCTTTACTGCGGAACGGCATCGGGACTCCCCAGGGTCGGCGCGAGGGTATCCGATCCGTGGACACGGGGCTACAGGCAGGTCGGCACCCTCTCTCATCCCCTATTCTCGACGAGATCGCCGCTATCGGCGTCATTATCGGGGAGTGGATGTGGCGGACGCCGGCGCGGAGATCAGTGAGGGCCAGCCGGCCACGGTCGGTTACTGGTACGACGAGTCGCCCGGCCACCGAGAGCGTGCCCGCCGCGTGCTCGAAGCCCTGCGCACCTACCGCGCCGCCGAGTCGGCGATGCGACGACGCACGCGTGACTCGATGTCGATGGGCGAGAACGAGATGCTCGCCCTCCGGTTCCTGCTGCGCCAGCCCGACCATTCCGCCCGTCCCGCCGAGCTCGTGAAATACCTGGGGGTGACCTCGGCGTCGATCACGACGATGCTCGACCGCCTCGAGAAGTCGGGGCGGATACAGCGCGTGGCGAACCCCACCGATCGTCGCAGCATCTTCGTGAAGGCGACGTCGCATGCCGACGACGAGGTGCGCGAGACCCTCGGCCGGATGCACGGCCTCATGTACGACGTCGCCGCGGGGATGAGCCCCGAAGCGCAGGAGCACGTCGTCGACTTCCTTCGTCGGATGTCGGATGCCGTCGACGATGTCGCTCCGGTCGTGGCCGCCGACGCCTGACGCAACGGCCTCCGTACCCGGCTCGCGGAGAGAACGCAACGCCTCCGTCGAAACGGGTTCGGCGATTCATAGTGGTCCTATGAGATGCATCACCTACGCCGGCGAGACGGTTGTCACGTCCGATGATGTGGCGGAGGCTCTCATCACCCTGACGGCAGCCGTCGCCGAACGCGGACGCGCGGACGCCGTCACGATTCCCATCGTCTTCGAGAAGAACGGCGAGATCGGCGAGGCATCCCTCGTCATCGGCGTCGGCAACGATGTGCTGTCCGTCGCGACCGAGTGGGACCGTCCGGAGCCCGACTTCTCGTTCGCTGCAGCCCAACTCCGCCACCACCCCCTGTTCCCCCGCGAAGACAGCGGTTCGGGCGACAGCACGTACGAGGCCGAGCCCGAGACGTACTGGGATCCCGACCTCGACGGGTTCGGCACGCGCTGACGGGGCTCTGACGAGACTCATCACCGGGCGCGCGTAGCGTCGGTATGGACGGATGCCTCGACCCGCGGCATCCGTCTATCGATCAGCAAGGAGACCCCATGCCTACCGTTGCCGCATTCGCTGCACCGTCCGCGACCGATCCGCTCATCCGCACGACCATCGAGCGCCGTGAGACCGGTCCTCGCGACATCCTCATCGCGATTCGTTACGCCGGCATCTGCCACTCCGACATCCACCTCGTCCGAGGCGACTGGGGTCCGGTGACCTACCCCCAGGTCGTCGGCCACGAGATCGCCGGCGAGGTCGTCGAGGTCGGCTCCGAGGTGACCGACTTCGCCGTCGGAGACCGGGTCGGTGTCGGCTGCATGGTGAACTCGTGCCGCGAGTGCGAGAACTGCCTCGCCGGCATGGAGAACTACTGCCTGAAGGGCAACACGCAGACCTACGGCTCGGTCGACCGCGACGGCACCGTCACGCAGGGCGGTTACTCGACGCACGTGGTCGTCGATCAGGACTTCGTGCTCCGCATCCCCGAGGGCATCCCCTACGAGTCGGTCGCGCCGCTCCTGTGTGCCGGCATCACCACGTACTCGCCGCTCGCGCACTGGAAGGTCGGCCCCGGCTCGAAGGTCGCCGTCGTCGGTATGGGCGGGCTCGGCCACCTGGCCGTCAAGATCGCTGCGGCCATGGGCGCCGAGGTCACGGTGCTGTCGCAGAGTCTCTCGAAGCAGGAGGACGGCATGCGCTTCGGTGCGACGCATTACTTCGCCACGAGCGACGCGTCGACGTTCGACACCCTCGCCAACACGTTCGATCTCATCGTCAACACCGTCAGTGCGCCGCTGAAGCTCGACTCGTACCTGCGGTTGCTGCGCCTCGACGGCACGATGGTCAACGTCGGCGCCCCGCCCGAGCCGCTGCCGCTGCGCGTCTTCACGCTGTTCGGCAACCGCCGCTCGTTCGCCGGATCGAGCATCGGATCGATCGCCGAGACCCAGGAGATGCTCGACTTCTGCGCCGCGCACGGCATCGCCCCCGAGACCGAGCTGATCGGTGTCGACGAGGTCAACGACGCGTACGAGCGCGTGCTGCGCTCCGACGTGCGGTACCGCTTCGTGATCGACATCGAGACGCTGCAGGCCTGAGTTCGTTCCCCGCGGGGCGATGGCGATGTCGCCGGGGGGTGTTAGCCTCGCGACAGAGCGCGACATCGTCCCGCCGGGTATGCCGGCACTGTCTCGCGAGAGAGACACATATGCCGTACCGCAGTCGCGCCACCCTGCAGAGCTGGCTCAACGATTTCACCGCCGCCCGTGAAGACGGCGACCTCATCAAGGTCGTCATTCAGGACGACTCCTGGGGCGACGACGGGGGCCTCGTCGTCGTGCCCCTGCGCAACGCGTCGACCACGGTCTACGTCCGTCCCCCGATGGGCGACGACGCCCGCTGGCGGGTCGTGTTCGAGCCGCAGCTCGACGAGGTCGCCCTCTCCGCCGAGGAGACGGGCGCACTCGTCGCCGAACTCGCGACCGCCGGCGCCCTCTGCGGGTACCTGGAGCTTCGCTCCGTCGCGCACATCGAAGCGGCGCCGACGGTCTGAGCGCGACCTCGACCGCCGGGTCAGGACTTGTCGACCCCGGTGAGCGTGTCGAGATCGATCTCCTCGCGGGCGACCGCGCCGGCGACGTCGCTGAGCCGCATCTGGTTGTTCCGCGCGTAGCGGCGCAGGATCTCGCGGGCCGTGTCCATGTCGGTATCCAGTGCGCGGGCGACATAGCCCTTGGCCTGTTCGATCGCCACTTTGGTGTCGAGCGCGCGTTGGAGCTGCTCCGACGCGAGGGTCGCACTCTGCAGGCTGCGCTGCTGCAGCACGCTGATCGTCGCGACGTCGGCGAGCGCCTGAGCGGCGCGGGCATCGATCCCGTTCAGCGCGCCTTCGGTCTCGCGGAACAGGTTGAGCGATCCGATGACCTCCTCGCGAAGACGAAGCGGAATGGCGTGGACGCCGACGTATCCGCGCTGCAGGGATGCCGCCGCGAAGCGCGGCCAGCCGCGGGTGAGTTCGGCGAGATCGTGCGAGGTCACCAGTTCCCCCGAGGTGACGGCCGTGATGCAGGGGCCTTCGCCGGCGTTGAGCTGGAGGAGCCCGATGAACTCACTTCGTTCGTTGGTGGATGCCGCTACTTCGAGCTCTCCCTGCGAGTTCAGCAGATGGATCGCCCCGGCGGCCGCGTCGAACAACTCCACCGAGCGGTCGACGAGTGTCTGCAGGACATCCAGCACGTCGAAGTCGGCGACCAGGTTGTCGGTCAGGGTCACGAAGGTCTCGACCAGTCGTGACTCGCGGGTGTCAGTCAATGTCGGTGTCCTCTCGCTGACGCGAACACAAAGGTAGCCCTGTCTTGCCCCTGTCCCCGCCTCGGCGGGTTTGCGAGGGGGGTCGGATCCGTTCTAACGTTGTCGTCAGCTGCCCCTGAACCTGGTTGCCGGACTGTTTCACTGATCCGTTGCCGACCAGGAGGGCACATGAGCGGGCAACCGATTCTTCGGCGCGAGTCGTCGGCGGTACGCGCGACGGGGGCGGGAGTCACGTCGACCTATTCGCAGCTGCTGGCGCAGGTGAAGGATGCGGGTCTTCTGCGGCGGCGACTCGGCTTCTACTGGACGCTCTTCGCCGTGCTGGTGCTCGCACTCGCGGGCTGCGGGGTCGCGTTCGTCCTCGCCGGTGATTCCTGGTGGCAACTGCTCGTCGCGGCCGCGCTCGGCGTGGTCTTGACGCAGTTCGCGTTCCTCGCCCACGAGGCATCCCATCGGCAGGTCTTCGAATCCCGCAAGTGGAATGACCGAGCCGGTCGGTACGTCGCGGTCTTCATCGTGGGGCTGAGCTACTCGTGGTGGATGAACAAGCACAACCGTCACCACGGCAACCCGAACACCGTCGGCAAGGACCCCGACATCGAACCCGACACGATCGTCTTCCTCCCCGAAGATGCCGCGCGGGCGCGGGGGCCGGTGCGCTGGGTGATCCGTCACCAGGGGTGGCTGTTCTTCCCGCTGCTGACGCTGGAGGGTCTCAACCTGCATCGTCACGCGGTCGTCTCGATCGTGCGCGGCGCAGGGGGACGACCCGACCCGCAGGGGCGGCTGATCGAGGGCGTGCTGCTGGTGGCCCGGTTCGGCATCTACCTGACCACGCTGTTCGTGGCGCTGCCGTTCGGGCTGGCGTGGGCGTTCCTCGGCGTGCAGCTTGCCGTGTTCGGTGTGCTGATGGGCGCGGGTTTCGCCCCGAACCACAAGGGGATGCCGACGATCGCCGCCGATGCCAAGGTCGACTTCTTGTCGCGCCAGGTCCTCACCTCGCGGAACATCCGCGGCGGCTGGGGGGTCACCGCCCTGATGGGCGGCCTGAACTACCAGGTCGAGCACCACCTGTTCCCCTCGATGCCGCGCCCGGCGCTGCGGCATGCGCGGCTGATCGTCCGCGCGCACTGCGCACAGATGGGCGTGCCCTATACCGAGACGACGCTCCTCCGCTCCTACGGGATCGTCATCCGCTACCTCAACCGGGTCGGTCTCTCCGCGCGGGACCCCTTCGTGTGTCCCATGGTCGCCGACCTGCGCATCCGCTGACCCACTCCGTCATCGAAAAGGACCCTCTGTGAAAACGATCGTCGTGCTCCTCGCGCTCGCCGGGGCTGCGGGAGCGGAGGGGGCATGCCCGCCCGCGTAGCGAGGGCTATTGAGTCCGCGTTGGCGGAGGACCCGACGACGATCGTCGTCTACACCGACGGAGTGACGGTCGATTCCTACTACTTCGCCCGTCGCGCACAGGGCTCGCTCATCTACGTCAACACCGTCCACCGCCCCGCCCGCGACGGCGATTCGTGAGGGGCATGTCACCGGCGAACGGTGTCCCACCGTCCCCAAGTTCAGTAGACGATGACCGGTTTCACGGTCATGCCGTTGTGCATGTCGGCGATGGCGTCCTCGATGTCGTCGAGGGCGTAGCGCTTCTCCAGCTTCTCGAGCGGGAGTCGGCCCTCGGCGTGCAGGGCGACGAGCTGCGGGATCAGCTCGCGCGGTTCCGTGTCGCCCATCGTGACGCCGCGGAGGATCTTTCCCGTCAGGAGTCCCTGGATGTCGACGGGGATCTCGGTTCCCGGCGGCGGCGCACCGCAGACGAGGACCGTGCCGCGAGCGGCCGCTGCGTCCAGCGCGGTGCGCGCGACGCCGGGGTGGCCCGTCGTGTCGAAGGCGAGCGTGACGCCGCGGCCGCCGGTGAGCTCCGCGAGGCGGGCTGCGACATCCTCCGTCGACGCGTCGATCACGGCCGTCGCGCCGAGCTCGCGGGCCAGGTCGAGCCGTGCGGGTACCCGGTCGACGGCGATCAGCTGCGCCGGAGCGCGCATGGCCGCCGCCATGACGGCGGACAGCCCCACGGCGCCCGCGCCGTAAACGGCCACGATGTCGCTCGCACCCGGATCGAGCACGTTCCACATCGAGCCGAACCCGGTGAGCACCCCGCAGCCGAGTGGCGCCAGCACGGTGAGGTCGGCGTCGTCGGCGACGCGCACCAGGGACCGTTCGTCGGCGATCGCGTACGTGCCGAACGAGGACTGGCCGAAGAAGTGCGAGGCGATCGCCGCGCCGTCGCGCGTGATGCCCGCCGACCCCTCGGCGCGGATGCCGCCGAGCAGGTTCCGCGGCAGCCACGTCTCGCAGTACGCGGGGTGCGCGGAACGGCACGAGCCGCAGGTACCGCACGACGTGAAGCTCAACAGGACCGCGTCGCCCGGCACGACCGAGGCCACGCCTGCCCCGACCTTCTCGACGCGCCCGGCTCCCTCGTGACCGATGATCCCGGGAGTGGGGAACGGGATGCCGCCGGCCAGCACGCCGAGATCGGTGTGGCACAGTCCGGTCGCCGTCAGGCGCACGAGCACTTCGCCGGGACCGGGGTCGCCGTACTCCACATCCGCCACGGCGACCTGCGACGGCGCCTCGATGATCGCAGCGCGCCCCGCGGTCACCGGGCACCGCCCAGGTCGAAGACGATCGAATGCGCCTTCTGGTACGACTGCAGAGCTTCGGGTCCGCCTTCGCGTCCCCACCCCGACGCCTTGACGCCGCCGAAGGGGACGGCGGGGTCGAGCATGGCCCAGCCGTTGACCCAGGTGATCCCGGCGCGCAGGCGCGCGGCGACCCGGTGCGCCCGCGCGAGGTCGGCAGTCTGGATGCCGCTGGCGAGGCCGAACGCCGTGCCGTTGGCGAGCGCGACGGCTTCGTCCTCCGTGTCGAACGGCTGCACCGTGAGGACGGGGCCGAACACCTCGTCCATGACGACCTCGGCATCGTCGGCGACGTCGGCGAGAACCGTGGGCGCGTAGAAGAAGCCGCCACCCCGCTCGATGACATGGCCGCCGGTGACGACGCGGGCGCCGGCCGCGCGCGCCCGGTCGACCATGCTCGCGACCTTCTCCAGCTGGGTCCTGCTCGCGAGGGGGCCGATCACTGTCTCGGGGTCGGCGATGTCGCCGAACGGGACGTGGGGAACCGCATCCTTCAGGATGCCGAGGACCACCCCGTAGAGGGATCGTTCGACCAGCAGGCGCGGACCCGCCATGCAGAACTGCCCCGCGTTGAACACGAACGCCGAGATGACGGTGTGGATCGCGCGGTCGAGGTCGGCGTCGGCGAAGAGGATGTTCGCGGCGTTCCCGCCGAGCTCTGCCGTGAAGGGAGTCAGACTGCGGCCGGCGAGGGCGGCCGCGTGGGCGCCGATGTCGGTGGAGCCCGTGAAGGCGACCTTGTCGACGTCGGGGTGCCCGACGAGGTGGTCGCCGAGGGTCGAGCCCGGTCCGGTGACGACGTTGAAGACGCCCTCGGGAACGCCCGCGTCGCGCAGCAGCTCCGCCATGAACAGGGCGCTCAGCGGGGTGTCGCTCGCGGGCTTGTGCACGACGGTGTTGCCCGCGACGAGCGCCGGCGCGATCTTCGTGCTCGAGAGGATCAGGGGGAAGTTGAAGGGCGTGATCGCGGCGACGACGCCGAGCGGTTCGCTCCGCACATAGGCGTGGGCGTCGCCGGTGATCTCGCGCACGTCGCCGTCGAGGTGGTGGCCGAGCGCCGCGTAGTACTCGTACAGCTCGGCGGCGTTGTTGACGTCGACGACCCGCGCGAACGTGATCGGCTTGCCGACATCGAGGCTCTCGAGCTGGGCGAGCTCCTCGCTGCGCTCCCGCATCAGCGTGTACGCGCGCTGCAGGATGCGGGCACGCTCCCGGCTCGACATCCGTGGCCAGGGGCCCTCGTCGAACGCCCGCCGCGCGGCGCTGACAGCGGCATCCACATCGGCGACGGTGGCCTTCGCGACGTCCGTGATCTTCTCGCCCGTCGACGGAGCGATGACGTCCATGCGGCCGCCGTCGGCGGCATCGTGCCAGCTCCCTCCGATGAACAGGCGGCCGGGGAAAGCGAGGGTGGTCTGACCGGTGAGCATCACGCCACCGTCCGTTCGGCGGTGACGACGCCGACGAGCAGGTCGGCGAACCAGCTCGGGTCTTCCTCGAACGGCGTGTGACCGGTGTTCACGCGGATGACGTGCGCGCCGGCGCGGGCCGCCACATGCTCCTGGAAGGCGGGGGGAACGAGCTGGTCCTGCTCGGCGAGGATGTAGGTCGTGGGCTTCGTCTTCCAGGCGGGGACGCGGTTGACCGGCGTCGTGAAAGCGGTGAGCGACTGCGGCTGGAACATGTCGGCGAGTGCGACCGCGAGCTCGGCCGGTGCATCCTCGGGCAGATCGGCTGACGCCATCGCGATCCGCTCCTCGCGGGATCGTCCCAACGACACCATGCCGTCGGCGACGCCCCAGAAATCCGGGATGCTGCCGCCCAGCGACCCCTGCAGGGACTCGCCCTCGTCGAGAGCGAACGCGGCGATGTAGACGATCCGTTCGACGGCCGGGTGATCCCCGGCCTGCGTGGTCGGGATGCCGCCGTAGGAATGGGCGATGAGCGTGACCGGGCCCGTCGCGGCATCCAGTCTCGCCGTGATGGCCTCGGCATCGGCGAGCATGTCGACGGTGCCGCCGACGCTCGGGAGTGTGACGGTGTCCACGTCGAAGCCGCGCCCCCGCAGCTGTGCGGTGAGCCGGTCGAACACCCACGGGCCGGACCAGGCGCCGTGGACGAGGACGATGCGCGGAGGGGAAGATGACATACGGTCGCTCCTCGAACGGGGGCGACCTCGATGTCGCCCAGGCTCTCAGTGTCGGCCGCGGCCGCGCAGGGCGGTATCCGTAGGACTACCGAATGTGCTCGGGACGCACCGCGAGCGTCGACTGGTACCAGGCGGCGATCTGCGCGCGAGACGTGAAGCCGAGCTTCGCGAGGATGCGCTGGACGTGCGTGTCGACCGTCCGCACCGACAGCACGAGATTCGCCGCGATCTCCCGGTTGCTGAGCCCTTGATGGATGCCGGCGGCCACCTCCCCCTCACGGGCGCTGAGTCCCGCTGACGGGCGCCCGGGTGCCCCCGCGAAGGCCGCCGCCTCGGTGGGAGTGAGGCGCTCGCCGACCGCGGACATCCGCTGGAACGTGTCGTCGCCGAGTCGTCGGCGGACCGTCGCGACGCAGCGGTCGTGGCGCGCAGCCATATGCGGTCCGTGCACCTCGATGCCGGAGTCGATGCGACGCCACCAGCTGCGCGCCGCGCCCAGCAGGACGGCGGTGCGTTCGGTGGGTGAGCGGTCGGCGTCGATCCAGCTGAGGAGTTCGAGCACGAGGCAGTCGCCGACGGGGTCGTCGATGCCCTCTTCCATCTCGAGCGCTTCGCGTGCCCGCGCCTCGGCCTCGTCGAGCTCACCGTCGGCGTAGAGGGCGAGGGCGATCGCCCACAGCGACATCGAACGCAGCCACCTGTCGCCGATCCCCTCCGCGTATCGCAGCCCTTCGCCGGCCGGCAGGGCTGCGTCCGGGGAATCCAGCTGCAGGAGTGCGACGGTCAGCTGGAACTGCGCCATCAACGCCTCCTCGGGGTGGTCGAGCGCCCGCGCGAGCTCGATCGACCGGGTGAACTCGGCGCGCGCGCGCTCGCCGTCCCCGGCGAACAGCGCGCGGGTTCCGCACCATCGCCGCCACTCGACCTCGTACAGCTCGGCGCTCTCGGGGGGAAGGGCGGCGCGCAGCGACCAGGCTTCGTCGAGCTGAGCCTGCGTCTCGACGAGCGACCCCTGCAGCACGCTGAGCCACGCCGCGACCAGGAGCGCCGGTCCGCGGGAGGCCGGCGACGCACCGGGGAGCGCCAGTACGCGTCGCGCCCACCGGCGGCCTTCGGGGAGGAACCCGCCGACGGCCCAGTGGTAGCGCAGGTCGCGGAACAGGTCGAGCGCGACGTCGGCGTCGAGGGCGATCGCGGTGCGGAGCGCGGCATCCAATTCCGCCCGGTCCGCGCGTTGACCCGACAGGATGCGGCGTTGCGCGGGACCGTGCCAGTGGCGCGATGCCAGCCGGGCGAGGCCGCGGAAGTGGTCGAGGTGTCGGCGCACGTGCAGGGTGCGGCTGCCGGATTCCTCGGCGCGGTCGCGACCGTAGCCGCGGATCGTCTCGAGCAGGTGGAAGCGCCCCGCGTCGCGGTCGGCCTCGACGAGGGACTGGGCGATGAGCGCATCGAGCGTGTCGACGGTGTCCGCCTCGTCGCCGCCCGAGACGGCGACGGCGGCGGCCAGGTCGAAGGATCCCGCGAAGACACTGAGCGCAGCCCACAGGTCGCGTTCAACGGGCGTGCACAGCTCGTGACTCCAATCCACCACCGCCCGGAGCGTCCGCTGGCGCGAGACGGGCGCGCGTCCGCCGCCGCGCAGGAGCGTGAACCGCTGCGACAGGCGCCTCGTGAGTTCGATGACCGAGAGGGTGCGAAGCCGCGCCGCCGCCAGCTCGATCGCGAGGGGGAGACCGTCCAGCGACCGGCAGAGCTGTTCCGCCACAGGCCGGTCCGCGTCGCTGAGGGTGAACCCGGCATCCGCGGCGCGGGCGCGAGCCACGAGGAGGGTCACCGCTTCCGACTCCGCGGGGCCGGCTGCGACGGTCGGATCCTCGGGGCTTCTGGTGGTCAAAGGAGGCACCGGGAACACCTGCTCGCCGTCGACGTCGAGGCGACGCCGGCTGGTCGCCATGACGGTCAGGAGGGGGAGGGCGTCGAGCAGTTCGTCGACGATCGAGGCGACGGCGTCGATGAGGTGCTCGCAGTTGTCGAGGACGATCAGCGTCCGTTCGTCGGCGAGCGTGTCGACGATGTACTCGAGGGGGTCGCGGGTGGTGAGCTCCCCGAACGGAAGCGCCTGTGCGATCGCCTCGGCGACGAGGCGGGCGTCGCTGACGCGGTCGAGCGGGACGAAGACGACGCCGGTCGACGTGCGCGGGGCGTAGGCGTTGGCGGCCCGCACGGCGAGGCGCGTCTTCCCGACACCGCCGATGCCGGTCAGGGTGACCAGGCGCGAGCGCTCGAGGGTCTCGGCGAGCGCGTCGAGTTCGCGTCTCCTGCCGACGAACTCGCTGCGGGGCTCTGTGATCACGGGTGGTGCGTCCTTGCATCCGGGGATCCAATTATGCAGTCGCATACGGTGAGCGAGAACCAGGCGGCGACCTTCTCGGTGGCGGGATGCCGACGGTCAGGTCCCGGGGCCGAGCTCGGGCGCGACGGCGGTCTCCAACAGCCGCAGGCGGCTGGCCATCCGGAACGCGTCGGGACGTTGCGACGCCGCATCCAGGAAGTCGTCGATGTCGACGTCGGCGAAGAAATCGACCGGCACGTTCTCGGCGACGAGGACGTCGATCAGGTTGATGAACCGCTGCTGTGCCGCGTAGCCGGCGTCGTCGAAGTGAGGTACGCCGGTCACGGTCCAGCGGGTGAAATCGCGTGCCCACCGCAGGTACTCCATCGTGGAGGTCGGGGTGCGGCAGAGCTGGTCGAACGTCACAGTCAGCTCGCCGTCGTCGGTCGACGTCACCGGGAACACCCGTCCGTTGAGCGTGAGACTGCGCGGCGCGGAAGTCGTGCGTGGCGGTGTCCGTGTCGACCAGGTGCCCGAGGCGAAGCCGTGCGTGTGGGTGTCGTTGACCGTCCGGTAGTCCGTGGGACCGCGGAGCGGCAGGACGTCCATGTTCGCGGTGATGAGGGCGATGCCGGGCTCGAAGATGTGATGCCAGTCCGGGTCGGGGAGCAGGTCATCGGGTGCGTAGTTGGATGTCGCGACGACGGTGACCCTCCGGGCGAAGACATGGTCGAGGAGCCTCGTCAGGAGCCGCGCATCGCCGGGGTCGTGGACGTGCAACTCGTCGAAGAAGAGCACCGTGCTGTTGCCGGTGATGTCATCGATCGCCCGCTCCACCGCGTCGGGCTCGCTCCGGTGGTTCTGGATGCTGCCGTGCAGCTCACGGAAGAACCCGTGGAAGTGGACACGGGTCTTCTCGCGAAGCGGGAGCGCGGTGTAGACCGCATCCGCCAGCCACGACTTCCCCCGGCCGGCCTCGCCGTAGATGTAGACGCTGCGGGAGGAGTCCGTCTCGCTCCCGAGCGCGGACAAGCGATCCAGCACTGCGCGCTGCGCGATATCGAGGGCGAACCCGTCGGCGGATGCCGCGGCCTCGACCGCGCGGACGAGCTCGTCTTTCCGCATCACGATCCCAGCGTGTCACGCCGCCGTGCGGTTCTCGGCCGGGTTGTAGGGTGCGCGTATGGGCTTTGGTCTGATGTTCATGCGCGTGAGCAACCCCGAAGTGGTCGACGCCGATCGGGTCGGGCTGGCCGAGTTTCTGGCGGCAGAGGGCCTCTCCTCCTCGGCGGAAACCGGGGAGCTCGTCCGCGTTTCCGACGGTGAGGCGCTGACGTTCGACGGCGAATGGACGGACCTCCACCTCGATCCCCTGACGCAGGCGGAGCCGGTGTCGGGGGGAATCGATCACGCGACGCTCACCGAGCAAGAGGTGACGTTCATCTTCGGGCTGTGCGCGGCCGGGAAGATGATGATCATCAACCCGCAGGGCGAACCGATGTACATCGTCCCCGCGGGCACACATGATCGCGGCGACCTCCCCGATCCGGACGCCAACGTCTGGGTCCATACCCCTGAGGAACTCGCTCATGCTCTGGGGTCGAGTTTCGGCGACTTCGCCAGCTTCCGCGACCGCGCCCTCGGTCTGTCCGACCCCGGCGCAGCTGAGGGACAGGCTTAGCGACGGGGTAATGTGTCCGAGGGTCTTTGAGGGCCCGGCAGGACACGGAGAGGGCGGAGGCAGCTGTGGACAGTGATAGTCGCTGCGCCTCGCGTTGCCCGTGCCGCTTTCCCCTGAGGTGAGCCGGGCTCACTCGCGGGGTGTCTGACTTCTCCGCACGGGCACGTGTTCTTGCGGTGGCTGCTGCGGTTGACCGTCCGTCGACATCGACGGAGGAACACATGGCACTTATCGACAACGGGATCTACGTCGCCGGCCGACGCACCGGGAACCCCACGACACTCGACGAGACGTTCGAGCTCTTGCACGAACGCGAGGGGATGGCGTGGATCGGGCTGTACCGCCCGGATGCGGACGAGGTTCACGCGGTCGCGCGGGAGTTCGACCTCCACCCTCTCGCGGTCGAAGACGCGCTGAAGGGACATCAGCGCGCGAAGCTCGAACGATTCGGCGAGACCTTGTTCGTCGTCCTGCGACCGGCGCGGTACATCGACAGCCGTGAGGTGGTCGAGTTCGGCGAGGTTCACCTGTTCATCGGACCGCAGTTCGTCGTCACGGTTCGGCACGCCGAGAACCCTGATCTGGGCAGAGTGCGATCGCGTCTGGAAGCCAGCCCCGACCTCTTGGCCCTGGGGCCGGAGGCCGTGCTGTACGCCGTCCTCGACGAGGTGGTCGACGGCTACGCGCCCGTGGCAGCGGGGTTGGAGAACGACATCGACGAGATCGAAGATCAGCTCTTCGCCGGGGATCCCGCGGTGTCGCGCCGGATCTACGAACTGCTGGGGGAGGTCATCTCCTTCCAGCGCGCAACCCGGCCGCTCCGCGACATGCTCGACGCGCTGCAGCGCGGCGCCGACAAGTACCGCGTGGACCTCGAGCTGCAGCGGTCACTTCGCGACGTCCTGGATCACGTCATCCGGATCACGGAGCGGGTCGACGGATTCCGGTCGCTCCTGGAAAACGCTCTCACCGTCCACTCGACACTGGTGACTCAGCAGCAGAACGACGAGATGCGCCGTCTCTCGGAGGCCAGCCTCGCTCAGAACGAGGAGACGAGAAAGCTCTCCGAGACGGGACTCGCTCAAAACGAGGAGATCAAGAAGATCTCCTCGTGGGCCGCGATCCTCTTCGCCCCCACACTCATCGGCACCATCTACGGCATGAACTTCACCCACATGCCCGAACTCGATTGGCCGCTGGGCTACCCCCTGGCTGTCGTGGCGATGGTGCTCGGAGGGGTGGCGCTCCACGCCATCTTCAAGCGCAAGAAGTGGCTCTGATCGCCGGATCGTCTGCGAGACCGCTTCGCGAAGCGGACGGATGGGGTCACGATTGCGTCCTGGATAGGTGTCTGTCAATATAGAAGCATGTCGATTCAAGAGGTTGAGCTCGCGCTTCAGGCGGACTTCGCATGAGCGTCGCTGCGCCAGCGACCCGCCGGCTGTCGACGCTCGACCGGTGGCTGCCGCTGTGGATCGGCCTCGCCATGGTCGCGGGCATCCTCCTCGGGAGGTTCGTCCCCGGGTTGTCCGAGTTGCTGTCCCACCTCGAGGTGGGCGGCATTTCCGTACCGATCGCGCTCGGGCTGCTGGTCATGATGTACCCGGTTCTCGCGAAGGTCCGCTACGACAAAGTCGCCGCGGTGACGGGCGACAAGAAGCTGCTGATCTCGTCGCTCGCGCTGAACTGGATCGCCGGCCCCGCGCTCATGTTCGCTCTCGCCTGGACGTTCCTACCCGACCTCCCCGAATACCGGACGGGGCTGATCATCGTCGGCCTGGCCCGGTGCATCGCCATGGTCGTCATCTGGAACGATCTCGCCTGCGGTGACCGGGAGGCCGCTGCGGTCCTCGTGGCGATCAACTCGGTGTTCCAAGTTGTCGCGTTCTCGCTCCTGGGGTGGTTCTACCTCACGGTCCTCCCCGGCTGGCTGGGGTTCGACAGTCAGGGCCTCGATGTCTCGATCTGGCAGATCGCGCTGAACGTGCTCGTCTTCCTCGGCATCCCACTGATCGCCGGTTTCGCGTCCCGTTTCATCGGGGAGCGCCGGAAGGGGCGTGCCTGGTACGAAGAGACGTTCCTGCTCAAGATCGGGCCGTGGGCGCTGTACGGGCTGCTGTTCACGATCGTTCTGCTGTTCGCCCTCCAGGGTGAGCAGGTCACGTCGCGGCCGGTGGACGTCCTGCGCATCGCCGTGCCGTTGCTCGTGTACTTCGCTGTGATGTGGTTCGTCGGCCTCTTCACGGGGAAGACCCTCGGCCTGGGCTACGCCCGCTCCTCGACGCTCGCTTTCACCGCGGCGGGGAACAACTTCGAGCTGGCCATCGCCGTCGCGATCGGCACCTTCGGTGCCACCTCCGGCCAAGCCCTCGCCGGCGTCGTCGGACCGCTCATCGAGGTGCCGGTGCTCGTCGGCCTGGTCTACGTCTCGCTGTGGGCGGCGCGCACCTGGTTCCACACCGACCCGTACGCGCTCTCTGCAGAAGCAGTCATAGAAAGGACTCGACGATGAGTTCCACACTCACCTCCACCACGAACGACGACACCTGCGCACCCTCGTCAACGCACGCCATCGGGGAAGCGGCGGCCACCGCCCTCGCCACCACGTTGAAGGCCCTGTCGGACCCGCTGCGGCTGCGGATGCTGTCCGCCATCGCCACGGATGCCCGCGGGGAGTCGTGTGTGTGCGACCTCGCCGAGCTGGCGGAGGTGTCGCAGCCGACCGTCTCGCACCACCTGAAAGTGCTGCGAGACACCGGCGTGCTGACATCCGAGCGACGCGGAACGTGGGTCTGGTACCGGATCGACCCTGCACTTCGCCCCGCCGTCACCACCCTGCTCGACTCGTTCGCTCCCGCGGCCGTCATCCCGACCGTCCGCCCCGAGCACACCGGGCTCGAAGACGTCGACGACGCCCTCACCCACCTCGCCGAAGCTCTCGGCGGGCTCTACCCGAGCCTCAGCGGGGGGCTCGTCGCGACCATCGTCCGCGAGTCCTACACGTCGCTCGCAAAGGCTGCCCGGGTGAAAACCCACCTGCTGTCACTCACCGAGCGATTCGCGCGTCAGCGGCTCATCGACATCACGCGCGACCGCGACACCGGGCTCCCGCAGGTGCTCTTCGTCTGCGTGGCGAATGCCGGCAGGTCCCAGCTCGCCGCGGCCCTCGTCAACCAGCGCTCCGCCGGGGCCGTCATCGCCCGCTCCGCCGGTTCTACTCCGGCCAACGACATCCACCCGAACGTGCAGCCCCTCCTCGACGAGCTGATCCCCGACGGCGACCAGGAACTCAGATTCCCCAAGCCGCTCACCGACGATGCCGTCCGGGCTGCCGACGTCGTCATCACCATGGGCTGCGGAGACGTCTGCCCCATCATCCCCGGCGTCCGCTACGAAGACTGGACCGTCGGCGACCCCGCTCTCGCCTCCGCAGAGGGTGTCGCCGCCATCAGTGACGACATCGCCCGCCGCGTCGACATCCTCCTCGCCACCCTCACCACCACTCGCTGACCGGAGCACTCATGACCGACACCACCAAGCCCGCCGTCCTCTTCGTCTGCGTCCACAATGCCGGCCGCTCGCAGATGGCCGCCGGATACCTCCGCGACATCGCCGGCGACCGCATCGACGTCTTCTCCGCAGGGAGCGAGCCCGGCAACGCCATCAACCCCAACGCCGTCGCGGTCATGGCAGAAGAAGGAATCGACCTCACCGGCGCCGTGCCGCAGATCCTCACGACCGACGCCGTCCGTCACGCCGATGTCGTCATCACGATGGGATGCGGCGACGCATGCCCGATCTTCCCCGGCAAGCGCTACGAAGACTGGGCGCTCACCGACCCTGCCGGCCAGCCGATCGAAGTCGTCCGAGAGGTCCGCGACGACATCCGCGGGCGGGTGGAGGCACTGGTCGCGAGCCTCGTCTGAGGTGGTCGCGGTGCACGCGCCGTGCGGACGATCAGAGGGGCAACCTCGAACTAGAAGAAGACCGCCCACGCCGTTGTTGCAGATGGCGAAACCAACAGCGGGTATCCGATCACCCATTACGGTTGGGCTGAATACACCAACATCGTCCTGAGTGGGGCCACGGTCGGATCACACACGAGGTTTCGTCTCACATGAAAACAACCAAGATTGCGACTCTGGCCGCAAGCGCGATCTGCGTAACCCTGCTCGCCGGATGCGCTCCGACGGCGGAGAAGTCGCTCGGGATCTCGGCGGACGACGTCGCCTCCGTCGAGTACTACCAGTACCCGTGGGGTGACGTGCCCGACACGATCGAGCGCTTGACGATCGACAATCCTGAGGTCCTGAGCGAGTTCGTGCGCGCGTACTCCGACATGCCGGTGACCGACGCCTCCCCGTCTGCCCTGGACGACCTCGCCGGTGGGCAGACGCAGTCGACTCGGTTCGTCCTGACGGACGGGCGGAAGATCGAGATCAGCAGAGTGTGGCTCGGACCGGCAGACGTCATCGTGCTGTGGCCGGATGGCACCGCGTCGAAGACCGTGTGGGGCTCTCCGGAACTGTTCGACGCATACGACAGTGTCGGGACCGTTGACGAGGTGGATGCCGCGGAGCGGCCGGCAGCTACGTTGGGGCGATGACCCCGGCATCCGCGGATCCCGGGCCTCAGCGGTACCGCGAGCGGCTGGAAGAGACCCGGGTGGAGCTCATCGAAGTGTCGCGGCTGTCCCTCGGGTGCAACTACGCCAACTTCGAGCACCGCGACCGGCTGGAGTGGGAGGCCGCCGAGATACGAGAGCGGCTCGGCGTCGAAGATTCCCGGCCCCCGATCGCCACGGGGTCGACTCGGTGGGGCTGGACCGTGTTGACGCTCTCCGTCGTCGTCCTCGTGCTCACGCTCGCCGTCCTCGCGAACATCTAGGGGACGGTCTCGTCACGACGCCATTCGACCCCTATGGTGACGCCATGGGAAGCATCCGCAGGCTTCGGCTGGTCCAGATCATCAGCCTGGTCGTGTGGATCGGATCGATCGCCCTTTTCGCGAGTGGTGAAGGCCCGCTTCGTTCGCTCTGGATGGTGCTGTGGATCGTTGCGTTCGTCGTGTTCCAGGTCGCCTTTTGGCGGTCGATGTGGCTGGCGAGCCAGCCGCGGATGCCGCAGGACGAGACTGATGCCGACGCGGGGTGACCTCCGATCTACTTCTCGCGGCGCTCATCGGCGCGCCAGATGGCGACGCCCTTCCAGATGAGCCACCCGCCGAAAGCAGCGGCGAGGACGGTCAGAAGCCACACGGGGATGCCGCGGCGGCTGAGGTGTCCTGGGTCGCCGTTCGCGATGATCGAGAAGAGCAGCAGCACGCTGAGGACGATGACGATGCCACCGAAGACGATGACGATCTGTGCGGTGGCCCGGTCCTGCGGTACGCGATCGTTCCAGCCCATGTCGTTCACCGTAGCCATCCATAGGCTTCTGTGTCCGTACTCGAGTGAGAAGTGACAAGTGGAGGGGCTGACGGGAATCGAACCCGCGCTATCGACTCCGTGGTGATGCGGGGATGTTCGCAGGGGCCCGGAACTATGCGAAGTAGACCAGCGGATGCGTAATCAGCATGCAGGATGGATCAGGGTGCTTGTGATCAATATGTGGCCAGGGTGTGCCCACCTTGGCGCTACTTACGGAGCGGCGAGACGTTTGCGGGCAAGGCCGTTTGGTGGGTGGCGATTCTCATTTTTGCCGACACTTAGTCGAAGGATGCCCCTGATCAGAGGCTGTAACCGCGGCGTGGCTCGCGCTGAGGATCCACGTCATCGCCACCCTCGCTACGGCGATCTCAGGAAAGAGACGACCTCGCTGAATCGTGCCTCCGCGAGATCAGTTCTTCTCATCCAGACCTCGAGTCGCCCGCCGTCTCCGAACACGCCATCGAACTGGCGGTCGGAGGCGAGGTTGAAGAGGAGGACGTGGCGGTCGTCCCCACTGAGGGGAAGTTCCTTTTTCAGGACGTCCCGGTCGCCATCATCCAGACCATAGGAGAGGTCCGGAAGCCCGAGGATGCGACTCCACCGCGGCGCAGTTTGATGCCGATGCGTCGGGACGTCGACACCACCCCGCAGGCCCGCAGCGCGGTCTGCCTCGTTCTGCAGGCTGACCGCGAGGTCGGTGTCGGCCTCGCGGCGACTGGCGAGCGCGAAGGTCGGAAAGACAGACGGGGAAGGGAGGCTGACTGGATAATCGGTCGCCTCAAGACGGGGATCATCGCGATCCCGGAGTTGAGTCTCGGGCAGGTGGAGGACCTGCGCACCGCCGCCGCGGAGAAAGGGGTCCGTGGTGCTGTCGCCCGTCGTGGTGTGGAACAGCTGGAGCACGCCACCAGAAGGGAGCAGCGAATCCTCCAGGAACGACGCGATGGACTCGTCCCACGAGAAGGCGTCGTGAAGGCACAGGAGGTCGACCTGCATCAGGAACACGGAGTCAGGTGTGTCGACGCCGGGGACGGTTGTCGGCACTCCGCCCACGCGGTGCAGCAGTCGCTGCCGCTGATCCTCAGGCTCGCGAAGATACTCGCCGGTGTAGGGGCCCGCCTCCCCGTCGTGGGCGCGGTCCTGCTGCTCGACGCCCGCGAAGTAGATGGCGGGGGCGATCAGAAAACCGGCGGACCCATATCGCTGAGTGAAGTCAGTAGCGTCGTCTTCCCATTCATCCATCGGTCGGCCGAGGAGAGTGTCGAGAAGGTCCAAACCGTCTTCGTCGAGGAAGGCGGGGTCGAGTTCACACAGTCGCTGCATGATGCCCGTGTCCTGCGTGACGGATGACTCGAGTTCATCCGCGCCGCGAACGATCTTGTCGATCCGAACGCGAGGAATCTCGACATCGGACTCTGCCGCGACGGCTGCCTCGTGAGCCTCACAGAACCGAGCCCAGAGTTCGTTGCCTTCAACCCAGGTACGTGGATGCACGAATTTCCCTTGCGGTGCTGATTGTCCAGGCTGTGGTCTGCACTCTAGTCGGCATGCGGTAGGCGATATACGTTTAGTGAGTGGAGCTGAATGACCTCGCTGTGAGCGTCAGTAGCGGCGCAGCTGACGCAGGCGTGCCTGTGTCAGTCGCCGAGGTCACGTCCAGGGGGCCGGACATCTTGTTTGCCTACCCGCAGGTAGGCGTGGACGAGCTCGTCGAAATTGTGTCGCTCAGTTCGCCGAAGGTGGCCTTCCTCGCGTCCGAGGCTTTTGATGCATCGCAGTTCGACGCGCCCAACGAGAGCCTTCGACGGATCGCGGAGGACCACGATGGCGAGCTGGTAAGCGTCTCTCTGCGATGGGCCGCGGATGGCCTGATATGGGAGTGGCTCGCTACTGCTCGGTGGCACGACGATCTCACCGAGGAAGAGGAGCTTGCGGAGTATCAAGCGCGGGGAATCGACCGAGTTGGCCACGAGTTGCGGCTAGTGAGTAGCCGCTCAGCGAGTCAGAAATTGCTTGAGCTCATACTCGAAGCGCCCGCGTTTCGAGGCGAAACTACGAATCGGCGCACTGCGCAGGCTCAAATCGTCATGGACGCCCACCCCAACCTGGTCGCGGATCTCATGTTTCCGCGAGACACCCTGAAGCGCGCACGGGCCGCGGCGGCGGTCGAAGTGGCTAACTGGGAGTCGAGGTTGACCGGTGATGAGATCATCGATGCGGTAGTGGAGGTCCTTCAGGTGTCTCGTACCATCGCGGATCAAAAGGCCCGGATCGCGGCTCTTGTGCGCCGTCGAGCTGATGGCTGGGCTCTTTCGGAGAATTTTTTGGAACGGTTACGCCTGGAAGCAGCGGACCGCCGTCGTCGTCCCTAGCGACCCCTTGCGGGCGAGGCCCGGCCACATGGAGCGCTAGACGAGCTCACCGCTGCCTTGACGCCCCTTGTGAAGGACGACTGCCAGATTCGCATCGGCATGAGGCTGCTCGCGGTGCTCCCCACGAGCAAGTAGGTAACCCTGCCCGGGCGTGCGGTGGATAGCTGATCCTGCGTCGAACATGGCGCGGTTACGGAGCTTCTCCGCGTGCGAGCGGTCCCGAATCGGTTCGCGATCGCAAGCTCGCCAGCGTTCGTTACAGCAAGCGCGTATCCGGCGCCACGGAGATCAGGGAGTAGCTCGGGTGAGACTTCGACCCGTCAGCGCGCAGCGTGACGAGTCGTTCGATGCGCGCGACCACCGCCTGGCTGACCAGTTCCATCACGGTCGACAGTTGTGATTCATCGATTGCGCCGTAGAATTCGTGGCCGCTGTCTCGTTCTTCGATGTAGAACAAGCGGCGGCGGGTACGCATGCCATCCATGATTCCGTAGACAGTCAGCGTGTCCTTCTTGTCCTGAGCGTCGGAAAGGAGATCAGGGACTTCTCGGGCCTGTTCGATCGTGAGCACGGAGTATTGCTGCTCTGACTCGCCTGTGGGGGTCAGCGACATCGACATCGACGACGTACCGCCTAGGGCCTCGGCAAGCGACTTCACCGCCGACCTGTACTGCGGCCTGCGGAGCGGGAGCGCGCGGAGGGTCTGACTATCGTCGGAGTTCTCAGGAAGGATCTCGATCAGCTCCCGCACGGCGCTTTCGGCAAGGTGAGCCATGGGAGAACGCTCCATCGCGTCAGGGTCGACATCGGTCGTGGGGAACTCGAAATAGAGCGTGCCCCGAGACTGCCCGACCGGTACGAGCGGTGCGCGATCGAGAAGCCCGGCCTGCACGGTGATGGCCGCGTTCGACGGGTACAGCAGCGCCTTCGCTGCCAGAGCAGTGGCCCGCTGGAGCGCGGACGTGACGTTCGCGATGATCGTCGCAGTCACGGGGCCGTCGATGTCGACGCGCAGTTGTGTGGTGGGAGGACTGAACTTCTTCCTGAGGGCGAGGAGCGAGCCGCGTCGATATTTGTCAACGCGCGTGTTGGTGCCGATCGTGGAAAGGAGACTGTCGATCTCGTCGCGGATCACCAGACCACCTCCACCACTCCTCGATACCCAGGGACATCGTCGCCTGTCGGAAGGGTAACGGTACCCATCCACATGACGACTTGATCGGCATCCTTGGGCACTACGAAATAGGACTCCATCCGCCCGCCAAACGGGTGCAGCACCTCGAAGTACTCGGGCCCCAGTGAAGCGACGATTACATCGTGGAGCGACATGCACAACTGGAAGCGGTGCTCCTCGTTGTCGCTCCAATGTTCCATCGCGCTCGGCTCATCGGGAATGATCGCAACCTCGAGGGCCTCGCACGGGCCTCCCTGTCGGGACACGAAGGTGCCGGCGAGCAGCAGCCTGCCGCTGGGGAAGAGCTCCTTCAGGTGCGTGAGAAGTTGTTCAAGCGCCAGCCAGGCCGTGCGGCGATCGCTTCCGCCGTCCGCCGCGAACTCACGGTAGACGTCTTCCATCTCGACTTCATGCACGCCAGGCAGCAGCCAGCCGGTGCGATCGTCGAGCACCGTCGCCCAGTCCATTCCGTCCTCCACGTGGCCGAGTATGGCAGACGCGCGGCCCGGAACTGTCGCGAACTCAGGCACGGTGGACCCGACATGCCACCAGAGGAGTTGGCCACGTCCGGAGCGCCCCTCGCGATGACGCCCGGCCGCACGCGGGCCGGTCTGTGGCCGTGCGTTTGGCGCACACTGGGAATGACAGATTCCCCGAGAAGCGCGGCGACTATTGCCCGCGTTCTTCCTCTTCATACCTGCGGATCAATTCAGTCTGCGCGGCAGCAAGAAGCTCGGACCGCCCTGCCTCGTCGATGCCGCGGGCGTCGAGATATCGTCCGAGCACTGGGTCGAGCCTCCGATCAAGTCCTTCGAAGCGCTCGATCGCAATGTGGAGCTCGACGAGCATCGACTCACGACCCTCCGGGCGGGTGAAGCCGACCGAGTATTCACCGAAGAAGGAATGGGCCAGACGATTGCGTAGCCGCAGGCCAGCCTGAAGATCCTCGACTAGTTCGGTGTCGCTGCCGAGATGTGGCTGAAGTTTCCGCAGCAGGGCGCCCATCGTCTTCCGTGAAGCAGCGTCGATGACCGCGTCGAAGTCACGGACTGTCGCGTTGGGGATGCCGTTTCCCTCGGCGATGGCAAGGACGTTGATCAGTCCACTCTCTAGAACCTGCGCTTGATACATGGCCGCGCCGTACTGCGCTAGTACCTCTCGAATCTGGTAGGACTCGTCGTCTAGGTCATCCTCGCGCACTAGGTCAGCCACAGGACCACCCTAGGGAGCCGCCACGGCGGGGTGACGCTAGTGGGCGAACGGCGGCAGGTCAGACGGCCTGCGGTCGCGCCGCACGATAGCCGGTCGGCGCGAGAGCAGTGCGCGCTCGAGGCGTGTCGTGTGCATGCCCGCGCGCGTTCGGTTGCGAGCCCTTGCGCGGGCTGGCCGAGATTGGACTGATGGCTCCTGCATTCTTCGACGAGGCGTGGCCAGTGCTGTATTGCGTCGCAGGAAGCCCAGCCCACAGCGATCTCGTTCGGGCGCCCCTCGTGAGACAGAGGGGAACTGTGGAGGGGCTGACGGGAATCGAACCCGCGCTATCTGCTTGGGAAGCAGAAGTTCTGCCATTGAACTACAGCCCCGTGCGCCCGGAGGCACCCCGTCAGCCTAGCAAGGCTCGGAGGCGTCCGTCCGTCGTGGCGCTCACTCGCTCGTCGGGGGCACCGGCGGAGTGTGCGGAGGCGTGGTCGGGGGAACGGGCGGCTGGCCTCCCACCGGCGGCTGGGCGGGACGCGGCGGCTGACCCACCTGTGGCGCCTGGCCGGGATGCGGGGGCTGAGCGCCCGGGTTTACCGCTCCGGGGTACGGCGGTCCGGGTCGCGGGGCGAAAGTCATCCCGCTCTCCTGCATGGCGCGCAGCATCCCGTTCTTCACTGCGGTGCGCTGGATGAGGTAGCCCACCCAGATCATGAGGGCGATGAAGCCCACGTAGAGGACGACCATCAGGATGATCAGACCGACGCCGAGCCCTGCGTAATCTCCATAGCTGTTCATGCCCGGAACTGTAGCGAACCGGCTGGACTTAGTCCCGCACCTTGACGGAAGCGACCACGACCAGAACCCCGAGCACGGCGACGAGCCCGGCCAACGCGAACCACCCGCCCGTCGTCCACGCCGCCGCGCCGACCGTTCCGAGCACGCTCGAGCCGAGGTAGTACGCGACGCTGTACACCGCGACGGCGTGTTGCCGACCCGATCCACCGGCCCGTGCGGTCGCGGCGTTCGCGGTCGCGTGCGCGAGGAACATCCCCGCCGTGATCAGCAGAACGCCCAGCACGATGACGACCACGCTGCTCGCCAGCGTCACGGCCGCGCCGACCGTCATCGCGAGGCCACCGGCGACCAGCGGCATCCGTGTCCCGAAGCGCTGGACGAGGGCGCCCGACATCCGCGAGGTCACCGTGCCCGACAGGTACGTCAGGAACACGAGCGAGACTGCGGCCGCCGAGAGGAAGTACGGCGCGGCTTCGAGCCGGAACCCGAGGGCGTTGAACACCGCGACCATCGCGCCGACGACCATCGCCCCGATCGCGTACAGCGGCAGCGCCCGGGGGTTCACGGCCTGCCGTCCCAGGATTCGCAGGCTTCGCCGGAGCGGCACCGGGCGATGTGCCTCGGTCGCCGGCAGCAGCACGGCGAACACGATCGTCAGCGCCGCGGCGAGGGTGCCGAGCAGTTCCAGCGACCAGCGCCACCCGACGAGCTCGCCCACGGGTGCGGCGACCAGCCGTCCTGCGAGGCCGCCGACGCTCGTCGCCGCCACGTACGCTCCCGCGGCGACGCCCGCTCGCTGCGGCCCGGCAGCCTCGTGCAGATAGGCGACCGCCAGGGCCGGGATGCCGCCGAGCGCCGCCCCGAGCAGGAACCGCCCGACGAGCAGCCCCGCGAACCCCGGCAGCAGAGGCGACGCGATGGCGATGACCGCGGCGGCCACGGCGGCGGCCCGCAGCATCCGTCGCCGACCGAATCGATCTGCCGCGAGCGCCCACGGCAGGATCGCGAGCGCGAGCCCGAGGGTCGCCGCCGACACCACCCATGACGCGTCGGCGGCGGTGAGGACGTAGGTCTCGGCGATGCCGGTCAGCAGCCCCTGCGGTGCATAGAGCACACCGAACGTCGCGATGCCCGTCGTCCACATCGCTGCGCCGAGCCGCCGCGGCGATGCGGTGAGGGGAGGGATGCCGACAGTCGTCACTCGCTCTACGGTAGGCATCCGTCAGATACGGATCCAATGGCAAACGACGTGCACCGATAGCATTCCCGAATGAGTCGTGATCGCCTGACCGACCTCCTCCCGCACCTGCCCCTCCTCGAGGCGCTCGGCGACGACGAGCACGTCACGCGGGCCGCCGAGTCGCTCGGCGTGCCGCAGCCGACCGTGAGCCGCGCCCTGCGGCAGCTCGAGGCGCGGCTCGGCGTTGCCCTGGTGATCCCGGACGGGCGCGGCATCCGTCTCACCGATGCCGCTCGACGGATGCTGCCCGCCGTCCGGGTCTCGCTCCGCGCCGCGCAGGACGCCCTCGACTCACTCGACGGCGCGCGCTCGACGGTCGGACTCGCGTTCCAGAACTCGCTCGGCGAGCACCTCGTCCCGCGGCTCGTCCGTCGCCTGCGCGAGGAGCGGCCGGACATCCGGGTCGAGCTCTGGCAGGGCGCCCGCGATGCGTGCCTCGCCGAGCTCGACTCGGGGCGCACGGACCTCGCGATCGTGTCGGGCGCTGCGGCGACGCATCCCGCAGGCCAGACGGTGCACCTCTACGACGAACCGCTCGTCGCCGTCGTGCCCGCGGGGCACCGGCTCGCGACGGCTGCGCGCATCACCCTCGCCGACGTCGTCGGCGAGACGCACGTCACCCTCAAGCCCGGCTACGGGCTCCGCCGCACCCTCGAGCAGCTGTTCGCCGCCGAGGGTGCCGCGCTCGATATCGCGTTCGAGGGCGACGACCTCCGCACCCTGCACGGTCTCGTCGCGGCGGGACTCGGGATCGCCCTCGGCCCCGAGGTGCCGCATCCGCTCGACGGCTGCGTGCAACGCCCCATCGATGATCCCCGGGCGGCGCGCGACATGGGAGTCGTCTTCCGGCCCGGCGCACGCCCGGCGGTCCTCGACGACGTCATCGCCGTGCTCGTCGACCTGACCCGGTCCTGACGCACCACCGCCGCGCGGCAGAATCGAGGCATGCGCGCGATGGTGATGGCAGAGATCGCAGGACCCCTCGTGGTCACCGAGGTGCCCGAGCCGACCGCCCCCGAGGGCGGCGCCGTCATCGAGGTCCACGCGACGGGCCTCTGCCGCAGCGACTGGCACGCCTGGGCAGGGCACGACGACATCGCGCTGCCGCACATCCCGGGCCACGAGCTGGCCGGCATCGTCGCCCAGGTCGGCTCGGGCGTCGAACGCTGGACGGTCGGCGATCGCGTGACCGTGCCGTTCGTCTGCGGATGCGGCCGGTGCGAATGGTGCCTCAGCGGCAACGCGCAGGTGTGCCCCCACCAGCAGCAGCCCGGGTTCACCCACGGGGGATCGTTCGCCGAGCGAGTGGTCGTCCACGCCGCCGACCGCAACCTCGTCGCCGTCCCCGCGTCGATCTCGTTCGCCTCTGCCGCTGCACTCGGATGCCGCTTCGCCACCGCCTATCGCGCGCTCACGTCGCGCGCCCGTCTGACAACGGACGAGTGGGTCGTCATCGTCGGGGCGGGCGGCGTCGGACTCAGCGCCGTCATGATCGCGAAGGCGCTCGGCGCGAAGGTCGTCGCCGTCGACCGCTCGACCGCGGCGCTCGACGTCGCGCGGTCGCTGGGTGCAGACGAGGTCATCGTCGCCGACGGCAGCGACGTTCCCGCGGCCGTCAATGCGCTCACCGGTGGCGGCGCGCACGTCTCCGTCGACGCCGTCGGCAGCGAGCAGACCTGCGCCGACGCGATCCACAGCCTCCGCCGCCGCGGCCGGCACGTGCAGGTCGGGCTGCTGCCCTCGGCATCCGGTCTCACCCCTGCACCGCTCGCGCGCGCCATCGCGTGGGAGCTCGACCTCCTCGGCAGTCACGGCATGGCGGCCGAGGACTATCCCGGGATGCTGCAGCTCATCGTCCGTGGAACGCTCCGCCCGCAGGACCTCATCGAGCGGACGGTGTCGCTCGAGCAGGCAGCCGAGCTCCTGCCGGTCATGGACTCGGCGTCGCCCGCCGGGATGACGATGATCGACCCGCGCCGCTGATCGCGGTCAGCCCGCCGTCGGCTGGAGCAGTGCCTCGAGCGCGACATGCATCGCGGCGACCGGATCGGTGTCGTCGGCGAGCCAGCGCACCTGGATGCCCTCCCACGTGCCGATGACGAGATCCGCGAGCATCGTCGCGTCCTGCGTCGTCGCCAGGCGACCGAGCGAGCGGTCGTGCTCGATCGCATCGCGGTAGTCGGGGATCACCGACGCGTAGCGCGCCTGCAGCCACGCGTGCGCCTCGTGGTCGGCGTGGGTCGCCTCGGCCTGCACCACGGTGAACATGCGGACGAGCTCGCGCCGGCCGATGTTCCGCTCGACGATCGCGAGCACCGTCGGGATGAAGCCGTCGCGGGCGGATCGGTCGAGGAAGTCCGTGTCGGCGGCATCCTCCTGCGAGAGGACCGCGGCGAGGAGCGACACCTTCGTGGGGAAGTGGTGCATGACGGTCGTCAGGCCGAGATCGAGCTGCTTCGCGATCTGCCGGAGCGATCCGCCGCGGTACCCGTGCGTGCCGAAGACGGCCGTGGCGGTCGCGATGATCTCGCTGCGCCGCGCGGCGGACTTCGCGTACGGTCCGCGGGCCGGTGCATCGGTCATAGTCGAACACTAGATCACGCGAAACCGTGCAGGTGCACGTTTTTGAGCTAGCGTGGTTGCGTGCAGAACTATCGCTGGGTGAAGGACGGCTCGCAGGAGCCCGGGACCATGCGCTACGGCGCCGACTACAACCCCGAGCAGTGGCCGCGCGAGGTCTGGGACGACGACGTCCGACTCATGCGCGAGGCGGGCGTCAACATCGTCTCGCTCGGCATCTTCTCGTGGGGACTGCTCGAACCGCGCCCCGGTGAGTGGGACTTCGCGTGGCTCGACGACATCATCGACCTGCTGCACGCGAACGGCATCGACGTCGACCTCGCCACCGCGACCGCCTCGCCGCCGTCGTGGATGGCCCGGCGGCATCCCGAGATCCTGCCGCAGACCGTCGACGGCACGATCCTCTGGCCGGGCGCGCGCCAGCACTGGCGGCCCACGTCGCCCGTGTTCCGTGAATACGCGTTGCGTCTCGTCCGGGCGCTCGCCGAGCGGTACGGCGACCACCCCGCCGTCGTCGCGTGGCACATCTCGAACGAGCTCGGATGCCACAACCTCTACGACTACTCCGACGACGCCGCCCGCGCGTTCCGCGTCTGGCTCGAAGCCCGGTACGGCACGATCGACGCCCTCAACGACGCGTGGGGCACGGCGTTCTGGTCCCAGCACTACGAGGAGTGGGACGAGATCCTGCCGCCTCGCTCGGCGCCCACGATCCGCAACCCCGGGCAGCAGCTCGACTTCGAGCGCTTCTCGTCGGATGCCGTCCGTGACCACCTCCGCGCCGAAGCCGCCGTGCTCGCCGAGGTGACCCCCGGCATCCCGCTGACGACGAACTTCATGGTCGCGCAGAACGTCCGCGACATCGACTACCCGTCGTGGGTGCCCGACGTCGACTTCGTCTCGAACGACCACTACCTGCGCCCGGGTGAGCACGGCCGCGACGACCTGTCGTTCTGGGCGAACCTCACCGGCAACATCGCCGGTGGTCTGCCCTGGTTCCTCATGGAGCACGCGACGAGCGCCGTGAACTGGCGCGAAGTGAACCCGCCCAAACGCTCGGGTGAGCTCGTCCGCGATGCGCTGACCCACGTCGGACACGGCGCCGACGCCGTCTGCTACTTCCAGTGGCGCCAGTCGCGCGCCGGCGGCGAGCGGTACCACTCCGGCATGGTGCCGCACGCGGGTGAGAACAGCCGCGTCTTCCGCGACGTCGTCGCGCTCGGCGGCGCGCTCCGCGACCTGTCGCCCGTGCACGGCTCGCGCCGCGAGAAGGCGCGCGTCGCGATCGTCTTCGACTACGAGTCGTGGTGGGTCAGCGGGCGCGACGCGCACCCGTCGGACTCGCCCGCCTACGACGACGAGACCCTCGCCTGGTACCGCGCGCTCCTCGACCTCGGCGTCCGCGCGGACGTCATCCCTGTCGGCGCATCGTTCGAGGGATACGAGGTGCTGATCGCGCCGGTGCTCCACGTCATGCCGTCCGAGTTGCGTGCGCGTCTCGAGGCGTACACGGATGCCGGTGGCCACCTCGTCACGACGTACTTCTCCGGCATCGTCGACGCCAACGACCGCGTCTGGCTCGGCGGATACCCCGGGGCGCTGCGCGAGATGCTCGGCATCCTCGTCGAGGAGTTCGTGCCGCTGCTCCCGGACGAGCAGGTCGCGCTCGCCTCGGGAGCCGTGGCCCGCGGCTGGACCGAGCGGATCGTCCACGTCGGCGACGACGTCGAGGTGCTCGACACCTACACCGAGGGAGACCTCGCGGGGGCGGCCGCGGTCACGCGCCGGCGCCTGGCCGGCGGCGGAAGCGCGACGTATGTCTCGGCTGACATCGGGCGGGACGGCGTGCGGGTGGTGCTCGCGGGCCTCGGGCTGGAGGCGCTTGCCGGTGATCCGCGGTCCGCCGCCGGCCGACTCGATGTCATCGAGCGCGGGGATGCCGCCGCCCGGTACGTGTTCCTCTCGAACCGCACTGACGACGAGGTCGTGGCGCCGGTGGTCGGCGACGTGCTCGTCGGGGAGGCTGCGGCATCCGGTGTCGTCGTCCCGCCGCGCAGCATCTCGGTCGTCCGCAGCGCGCGCTGACGCGCGGCCCGGTGACGTGTGCACGACCGGTGGGGCTGCTGTGGCCTCGAAGCCCCGTGGTGACAACACACGCCCCGGCGGTCGTGCATTCGGCAGGTAGCCGAGCGGCCGGACGCGCGGGCATGCGGGCGGGCCGCGGCCAGTAGGCTGGCCGCGTGCTGCTCAGCGATCGTGACATCCGGCTCGAGATCGACGGTGGCCGTATCGGCCTCGACCCGTGGGACCCGGCGATGGTCCAGCCCTCGAGCGTCGACGTGCGGCTCGATCGGTACTTCCGGTTGTTCGACAACCACAAGTACCCGTTCATCGACCCGGCCGAGGATCAGCCCGAGCTGACGCGCCTCATCGAGGTCGCGCCCGACGAGCCGTTCATCCTGCACCCCGGCGAGTTCGCGCTCGGGGCGACGTTCGAGCAGATCACCCTGCCCGACGACGTCGCGGCACGCCTCGAGGGCAAGAGCTCGCTCGGCCGCCTGGGGCTCATCACCCACTCGACCGCGGGGTTCATCGACCCCGGGTTCTCGGGTCACGTGACGCTCGAGCTCGCCAACGTCGCGACCCTGCCGATCAAGCTGTGGCCCGGCATGAAGATCGGGCAGTTCTGCTTCTTCCGCCTGACCTCGCCCGCCGAGAACCCCTACGGCACCGGCCCGTACAAGAACCGGTACCAGGGGCAGCGGGGGCCGACGGCATCCCGTTCGTTCCAGAACTTCCACCGCACCGACGTCGGATCGTCCGACGCCGGCGCGAAGGGGAACTGACCACGATCAGTCGCGCTGGGCCTGCTCGTAGCCGCGGCTGAAGCCGCGCTCGAAGGCCTCGGCGACGGCGGGATGCTGCGCGGAACCGCGCCGCTCGCCGCAGCCGCGGCCGTGGTGACCGTGGTGGCCGTGCCCGTGGGGCTCGTCGTGCTCGGCGTCGGAGTGCGCGAACCGGTGGCCGGGACCGAACCCGGGTCCGAATCCGGCGCCGAACCCGCGACCGAAGCCGCGTCCGAACGGGCCGCGCCGGTGGCCGCGATCAGGGCGGGGAGGCATCGGCTGGGATTCGTCCCAGCCGAGTTCCCGTGCGATCGCGTCGAGCGAGCGCAGCAGGGTGTCGTAGTCCTCCTCGGGGACGGCGGCAGAGACGCGGGCCTGCACGGCGGCGACGATCTCGTCGCGTCGTGCATCGGGGCCGGCCTCGACCCGCTTGTCGTGCAGCTCGCGCGCCCAGAGGCGGTGGACGAGCTTGAGGCGGAATCCGAGGGTGTCGTTGGTTGAGGTGTTCATGGGGTGTCCTTTCGGGACGTCGTGTCACCGACGGACTGTCCGTGATGACCATTGCATGTCATGGTGCAAGTACATGCAGTGTGACATGCAATGCCGACGCATGTCAAGTGACATGTATCCGGCTCGACGCGGTATCGTCGAGGGGTGACCGACCCGACCGGCGACCTCGACGCCCTGCTCGCCGCCTTCGCGCAGATGCGCGGTCGAGGACCGCATCGGCGCCACCACCCCGGTGGGCCTCACGCGCACGGTCCCCACGCGGACATGCCCGGCCCGCCGTGGATGCGGGGCGAGCGCGGCTTCGGCCCGGCCGCCAGGCTCGCGGGGGCCCCCGCACGCATCCGCCTGCTCGACGCACTCGTGCACGCCGAGCAGCCCCTCTCGGTGAGCGAGATCGCGGAGACCATCGGCGTCGATCAGCCCCGGGCATCCCGCCTGGTGCAGCAGGCCGTCGAGCTGCGACTCGCCCAACGCGACGCCGACCCCGACGACGCTCGACGCACGCGCATCGCGCTGACCTCCGAGGGGCGGCGGCGAGCGGGCGACTTCCGCGGCGAGCGACGGGAGCGCCTCTCCGCGGCGCTCGCCGATTTCAGCGACGAGGAGCGCGCGGAACTCGTCCGGCTGCTCGGCAAGCTCGCAGCATCCTGGCCCCGCGACTGACCCCGGCTACACCGCCTCGAACAGCAGCGCGAACGACGCGTCGCGCGCGGGCAGACGGTGCCGCGGCAGCACGCCCGGTCCGCACGTGGCCGTGCCGACGCCCGACTGCGCGATGTCGATCGACACGTGCGTGGCGGTCGGCGTCGGCAGGAGCGACGCGTGGGAGGTCATGCTGAGGGTCGTCCGGTCCCACGGCGAGACGGTGAGTGCGACACCGGAATCGAGGGCCTCGCCGCCGACGACACTCACGCGGACGGCGCCCTCGGTGGTCCGGATGACGGCGGTCCGCACGCCTCGGCGCGATCCGCTCTCCTGCGGGCGGACGTGCGGGGTGACGAGCTCGTCGGCGCCGGCCTCGAACCACCCGAAGTGCACGCCCGAATCGGTGTCGGGGTAGCTCGGCCCCGGGCCGTAACCCGCGAACTCCATGCCCACCGGGGCTCCCGCGAAGGCCACGTCGATGCCGAGGCGGGCCCAGTCGACGGTCCACGCGAACGGCGCCTTCTCGATCCAGGCGTTGTCCCACGACCCGATGCTGCGGAGGTCGAGTTCGAGCAGCCGGCCCTCGGGTACGTCGGACCAGCGCCACAGCGCATCGACGCCGCTGTCGAACGAGGGCGCGCCGACGCGCGTGTCGACGACGAGGGCAGCGGCGTCCGAGTGGATGCCGCGGACGCGGGTCTGCATCCGGTCGATCCGCGCGAGCGCCCACCGCTCTGCCATCGGCGGCAGGGTCGGTTCGTCCCACCCGGGGAAGAGGTCGTTGTCGGTCGGCGCGCGCCAGATCCCGATGCCGGGGCCCTCGACCACGTCGAGCGAGCCGAGTCGCAGCGGCCGACCGCGCCGGTCGAAGCCGCCCTGGTCGGGGGCTGCCGGCGCACCCACGCGGGGAGCCCCGGCATCCACCCGCTGGCCCGTCGCGACCACGTGGCCGGCCGTGGCCCAGCTCGTCGCGTCGCGGAGCACGGCGTCGATCGTCAGCACGTCGGCGACGCTCGAGGCGGAGACCGCGCGCGCCTCGGCGGGAAGCGCCACGACTCCGCGCTGCCGCGGCGCGATCGCGGGCACGTCGAGTTCGCCCCGTGCCACGACCTCACCGTCCACCTCGCGCCGCCAGCGGAAGGCGAGGTGGGTCGTGTCGACGTGGTCGTAACGGTTCTCGAGACGGATGCCGCGACGGTCGCCGTCGACGCTGATCACGACGGGCGCGATGATCGCGGCGTAGTCGACGAGGCCGGGGCGGACGTCGCGGTCGGCGCTGATGAGGCCGTCGATCACGAAGTTGTGGTCGTGGACCGATTCGCCGAAGTCGCCGCCGTAGCGGAAGGCGCGCCGGCCGTGCTCGTCCTCGACGGCGATCGCGTGCTCGATCCACTCCCAGATGAACCCACCCGCGAGGCGCGGGAAGCGCTCGTAGAGCTCCCAGTACTCCTTCACCCCGCCGGGGCTGTTGCCCATCGCGTGGCCGAACTCGCAGTGCACGAACGGCAGCGACCGGCGCCGCAGCTCGGCCGCGCCGATGTCGGCGGGTGCGATCTCGTCCGCCTCCTCGCCGATCTGCCGGACCTCGTCGTGAGAGGCGTACATCCGCGAGTACACGTCGGTGTCGCGGCTGGAGTGGTCGCCTTCGTAGTGGATGAGGCGGGTGTCGTCGTTCTCGCGCACCCACCGCGCCATCGCGCGGATGTTGCAGCCGGCGCCCGACTCGTTGCCGAGCGACCACATGATGACGCTCGGGTGGGTGCGGTCGCGCGTGACGGTGCGACGGATGCGGTCGACGAAGGATGCCTCCCACGCCGGGTCGTCGCTCGGGTTGCCGCGCCACGACACGTACTCGTACTCGTGCGTCTCGAGGTCGCACTCGTCGATGACGTACAGGCCGAGCTCGTCGGCGAGGTCGAGGAGCTCCGGATGCGGCGGGTAGTGGGACGTCCGGACCGCGTTGATGTTGTGCTGCTTCATGAGCACGAGGTCGCGCCGCGCGAGCTCGGTCGTGTGCACCCGCCCGCGGTCGGGGTCGTGCTCGTGACGGTTCACGCCGCGGAGCATGATCGGGCGCCCGTTAAGCGTCAGCACGCCGTCGTCGGCGCGGACACGGCGGAAGCCGATGCGCACCGACACGGTCTCGGATGCCGTGCGGAGGGTCGCGGTGTAGAGGCGCGGCGTCTCGGCGGACCAAGGCCCGACCTCGCCCGCGTCGACCGTGCTGCGCCCGGCGGGGACCTCGGCGCGGAGGCCGAGCTCGCGGATCTCGAGAACGGCGTCGGCCGACGTGGTGACCTCGACCGCACCCCGCCCGGTCTCGTAGTCGAAGTCGCCCGTGACGACCGCGTCGTCGATGCCGCCGACGGGGCGGGCGAGCAGGGTGACGCTCCGGAAGATGCCCGGCAGCCACCACATGTCCTGGTTCTCGAGGTAGGTCCCGTCCGAGAACTGCGCGACGCGCACGGCGACGACGTCCCCGGTGCCGGTGAGGTGGTCGGTGACGTCGAACTCGTGCGTCAGGCGGCTGCCCCGGGTCGAGCCGAGGCGCGTGCCGTTGACGAAGACGTCGGCGGCCGACTCGATCCCGTCGAAGCGCAGGAGCACGCGGCCCCCGGCATCCGTCACCTGTCGGATCGCGCCGTCGACGTCGATCCGGCGCACGTAGTCGCCGACGGGGTTCTCGTCGGGCGGGTGGGGCGGGTCGATGGGGAACGGGAACTGCACATTCGAGTACGCGGGGGTGCCGAAGCCGCTCATGTTCCAGTGCGCGGGGACGCTGATCTGGTCCCAGCCGTCGGTCTCGCCCTTCGTCCAGCCGTCGTGCGGCGCGAGCGCGGGCGAGGGGGAGAGACGGAAGCTCCAGCGACCGTCGAGCGACTGGCTGGGGGCGTCGGATCGCAGCCGGGTCCGCGGAGCGACCGAGCCCTCGCCGGGCCCGATGCGGGCGACGTCGAAGACGGGGGCGGTCATCGGGTCACCTCCACGGCAAGCGACGCGGCGCTCAGCTTCGCGGCGGCCGCGTCATCGAGCACCAGCGTCACACGATCGTGGCGCTGCAGGAAGGATGCCGGGAGGTCCGCGGTCTGCGGTCCCTCGACAGCGCGGGCCACGGCGTCGGCCTTCGACTCACCCCACGCGATGAGGACGATCTCGCGGGCGTCGAGGATCGTGCCGATCCCCTGCGTGAGGGCGTGGGTCGGGACGCGACCGGCATCGCCGTCGAAGAACCGCGCATTGTCGGCGACGGTCCGCGGGGCGAGTTCGACGACCCGCGTGCGGGAGTCCGCTGGCGAGCCGGGCTCGTTGAAGCCGATGTGGCCGTTCGCCCCGATGCCGAGAATCTGCAGGTCGACGCCGCCGGCCGCGGCGATCGCGGCCTCGTAGCGGGCCGCCGCCTGGGCCGGGTCGGCTGCCGCTCCCTCGGGGACGTGGACCCGCGTCGCGTCGAGACCCAGCGGGCCCGTCACTTCACGGGCGATGACCGCGTGGTAGCTCTCGGGGTGGTCGACCGGCAGGCCGACGTACTCGTCGAGCGCGAACGCGGCGGTCCGGGACAGGTCGAGGCCCGCCTGCACCCGGGCCGTCAGAGCGCGGTACAGCGGCTGCGGGCTCGAACCGGTCGCGACGCCCAGGACGGGAGCGGGAAGGTCGCTGAGGGATGCGGCGACGATCGCGGCGGCGATCTCGCCGGCACCGGCGGCATCGGGGGAGAGCAGGATCCTCACGAGAGCACCTTTCGGGGGGAGGGGGCGTCGAGCGTGTCGGCGTGGGCGAGCGCGAGGGCGAGCGCACCGGCGACGGGGGGTTCGTCGAGCACGTGGAAGCGGAGCGCGCCGTCGCGCTCCCGCAGCTCGGCCCGGAGGAGATCCGCGAGCAGGGGCTGCGCCGTGATGACACCGCCGGCCGCGATGACGTCGGTGCCTCGGGCCCCGCGGCCGCGGACGGCGCGGACGGCGTCGGCGAGGTGCAGAGCGGATGCCGCGACGACCTCGTGGGCGATGGTCGAGCCGGCGGCGGCCGCCGCGAACACCTCGGGGGCGAACCCGCCCCACGATGCTTCGCTCGCGTCGGCCTGGAAGCGCAGGGCGAGGTCGACGTGGTCGAGGGCGTCGAAAGCGGTGAGGAAGCGGGCGGCCAGCGGGTCGGTCATCGCCGCAGCGCCCTGTCGGTCCACCGCGCGGAGGAGGGCGACGGCCGCGCGACGCGAGATCCCGGGGGCGCTCGCGTCGTCCGCGATCAGCCAGCCGTACCCGTCGGCCGTGACCGGCTCCCCGTCGACGTCGAAGCCCACGACGGCCGAGCCCGTGCCCGCGATGACGCAGACGGCGGCCTCGAGCCTCATCGCCGGGGCGAGGAGGACCGCATCGTTCACGACCGCGACGACTCCCGGCATCCGCTCGTCGAGCAGCGCCGTCGCCTGGTGCCGCTGCCGCGTGCTGTCGATGCCGTGTGCGCCGACGACCGTCACGGCGGGCGACGTGCCGACCGTGTCGGTGACGAGCTGCGCGAGGCGGTCGAAGTTCTGCACGTCGTCGAAGATCGCGCCGGCACGCCAGAGATCGCTCGGCACGACGCGGTCGACGATGTCGCCGTCGACGATCGCGCGGAGGTGGGTCTTCGTCCCACCCACATCGACGCCGACGATCGCTGCCTCCGACGGATACCGGTCGAGGGTGTCAGGCAAGGTACACCGCCCCTTTCACGTGGTCGATGGTGAGCTGGCCGATGCCGACGAGCGCGGCGTTCTCGCCGAGGGCGCCGACGACGAGCGCAGGTGGGCGGGGAAGGCGTCCCTGCAGTCGGTGTGCGAGGCCGTCGATGAGCAGATCGGTGCGCTGCGGCAGGCGCCCGGCGAGGATCACCACCCGGCAGTCGAGGATCACCGCGAGAGCGGCGACCGACATCGCGACGTGATCGAGCAGTCGCTCGGCGCGGGCGGACGCCGCGGGGTCGGCATCCGCGACATCGAGGACGGCCATGGTCGAGGAGTCGTCGGCATCCGCTGCCCCGAGCGAGAGCACGCGCATCTCGAGATCGCCGCCCGTCGGATGCTGCTGCGAGAACGCGGTGGGATCGGTGACGAGGTAGCCGATCTCGCCCGCAGCCGCGCCCGCACCGCGGAGGAGGCGGTCGCCCGAGACGATCCCGGCGCCCACACCGACGCCGAACACGAGCGCGGCGAGGTCGCCGGTGCCCTGCCCTGCGCCGCGGGTCCACTCGCCGATCGTGACCGCGTTGGCGTCGTTCTCGACGACGACGGGAAGCCCCGTGCGCGCCTGGATGAGGTCGCGGACGGCGACGCCGTTCCAGCCCAGCTCGACCGAATCGTCGACGGCGCCGTCCGCATCGACCACGCCCGGGACCGACAGGCCGACACCCTGCGCGGGCGTTCCGAGCCCGACCGCCGTCCGGATGAGCCGCTCGGCCAGCAGCCCGATCCCTTCGAGACGAGTGGATGCCGACAGTAGGCCGGCGGCGTCGCGGAGCGACTCGTGCTCCTCGTGGCGGATGTCGCCGTTCAGATCGATGAGCACGCCGCGGGCGACGGCAGCGGTGACGTCGATCGCGACGACCGTCCGCGCTTCGCCGAGGGGACGATAGCGATGGGTGGGGCGACCGATGCCGCTCGCGTCGCGTTCGACGGCGAGGAGGCCCTCGGCGACCATGCGCGCGCAGAGGCGGTGGACGGTCGCGGAGGCGAGTCCGGTCGCCTCGATCAGCTCGGCGCGCGTGAGTGCGCCGCCGTTCTGGAGGGCGTCGAGGATCGCGGTGCGGTTGATGCGGGTGACGTCGGCGTTGGTCGCCGTTCCCCGTCCAACCGCTGCGCGCTCGCCGCTCATAATTCCCCTCGACCCTTTTCGTCTTACTCTGAGATAAAACCAGACGGGTGCCGCCCACGCAAGGCCGACGAATAGGGGAGCGCGCCCGAAGCCGTCTATCGTCGAGTCGCCGCCCTTTTACTCTCCCCTCCGGCATCCGACCGTGGAGTTCTGGCGCGGCCCCCAGATGCAGAGGCCTTCGCGCCCGAAGGAGAACGATGACTGAGCACGTCCTGTGGTACCGCCGCCCCGCGGAGACCTGGAACGAGGCCCTTCCCCTCGGAAACGGTGCGCTCGGCGCCATGTGCTTCGGTGGCGTGACCGATGCGCTCCTGCGTCTCAACGACGAGACGATGTGGTCGGGGAGCCCCGCAAGCGAACTCGTCGCGCCGGTCGTCACCGCCGACCAGGCCCGCGAGGCGCTCGCCGCCGCCCGCGCCGCGGTCGCCGAGGGTCGCGAAGAGGATGCCGACCGCGAGGTGCGCCGTCTGCAGCACCGTCACGCGCAGTCCTTCCTCCCCCTCGCCGACCTGCGGGTGCGGATCGACGGGGCGAACGCGGACGACGTCGTCGACTATCGCCGCGAGCTCGACCTCCGCACCGCGACCCATTCCGCCGAGGGCGTGTGGGCCGGGGGAGGCCTCCGCCACCGCACCTGGATCAGCGCTCCGCACGGCGTGCTGGTGCACGAGCTCGAGAGCGACGAGCCGATCGACGTCCGCGTCGAGCTCGAGACGCAGCTGCGCGAGCTCGGCCGCGTCGAGAACGACACCGCCACCACCCTGCTCATGCAGGCGCCGTCCGACGTGACGCCGCCCCACGACGAGGTCGACGAGCCCGTCGTCTACGAGGAGGGGGCAGCCTCCGTCCGCGGCGCGCTGCACGCCCGCATCCTCACCGACGGCACTCCGGTGCGCGGCGGACGGGTGCTCCGGGCGACCCGGGTCACCGTCGTGCTCGCCACCGCGACGACCTTCACCGGGATGGGACGGATGCCGGCGGGCACCGAGCGTGCCGCCTCGCGCCGCGCAGCCGGGCTCGTCGACGCCGTGATCGCGGCGGGTCTCGAGGACGTCCGCGCCGCGCAGGTGCGGGGCCACGCCGCGCTGTACGACCGCGCCGAGCTCTCGCTCACCACGGCGCCCGACCCCGACCGCGACACTGCCGAGCGCATCCGCGATCTCGCGGCGGGCGGCGGCGTCGACGTGCGTCGCGACCCGGGCCTCGCCGCACTCCTCTTCCACTACGGCCGTTACCTGCTCATGTGCTCGTCGCGTCCCGGCGGTCTGCCCGCGACGCTCCAGGGCATCTGGAACCAGGACCTCCGCCCCGAGTGGAGCTCGAACTACACGACGAACATCAACGTCGAGATGAACTACTGGGCAGCCCACACCACCAACCTCAGCGAGACCGAGGAGCCCCTGCTGGGCCTCATCGAGGCGCTCGCCGACAGCGGGGCCGAGACCGCACGCCGGCTGTACGACGCCCCGGGCTGGGTCGCGCATCACAACACGGATGCCTGGGGCTACACGCAGCCCGTCGGCGACGGCGTGCACGACGCGGAGTGGGCGTTCTGGCCGATGGCGGGTCTCTGGCTCTGCCGGCACTTCGCCGACCGCGACGCGTTCGGAGTCGCGGACAACGCGGAGCGTCGTCGCGCCTTCCGCCTGCTCCGCGGCGCCACTGCGTTCGCCCTGGCCTGGGCCGGCCGCGGGGAGTCTGGGGAGTGGGGAACCGCCCTGTCGACCTCTCCCGAGAACGTGTTCCGTACGCAGAGCGGCGGGTCGGCGGCCGTCTCGGAGTCCGCGACGCTCGACCTCGTGCTGCTGCGCGCCCACCTCGATGAGTTCCTCCGCCTGGCCGACCTGCTCGGCCACGACGACGACCCGCTGGTGGCGGAGGCGGCGGAGGCACGCGCGCACATGCCGGAGATCCCGCTCGATGACGACGGCTCGATCGCCGAGTGGTCCGCCGGTCGCGAAGCCATCGACCCGCATCACCGGCACCTGTCGCCGCTCGTGTTCGCCTACCCCGGCACCGAGTCCCTCACCCCGGAGCTCGCGGCGGCGGCATCCCGCTTCCTCGATCTCCGCGAGGACGAATCGACCGGGTGGTCGCTCGCCTGGAAGATCGCCCTCCGCGCGCGCCTCGGCGAATCCGGCCGCGTGGCCGACCTGCTCTCGCTCGTGTTCCGCGACATGTCGGTCGACCGCGGCGACCAGTCGGGCGGTCTCTACGACAACCTGCTGGCCGCTCACCCGCCGTTCCAGATCGACGGCAACCTCGGCTACACCGCGGGCATCGCGGAGTGCCTCGTGCACTCGCACGGAGACGTCGTCGTCCTCCTGCCGGCCTGGCCGACGGCGCTCGGGGCGGGATCGGTGCGCGGCCTCGTCGCCCGTCCCGGTATCGAGCTCGACCTCGCGTGGGACGACGCCGGCACGGTGACCTCGGCCCGCGCGCGGGCGCGCGTCGCCACGGCGCACGGCGCTCACGCGTTCCGGGCCGGTGACCGGGAGATCGACGCGACCCTCGACGATGCGTGGAGCACGCTCATCGCCGAGTGATCGGGTTCGCACAGGCTCCGCCGGGAATGGACCCGCGGCCGATGCGTTGCCCCGAGGTATGACACACGTAGGAATCATCGGAGCAGGTCACATCGGTTCGGCAGTCGCACGAGGGCTCGTCGCCCAGGGGCACCAGGTCGCGATCAGCAACTCGCGCGGTCCCGAGACGCTGGCGGATCTCGTCGCCGAACTCGGTGAGAACGCCCACGCCGTGACGGCAGCGGATGCCGCCGCCTTCGGCGAGTGGGTCGTCGTCACCGTGCCGCTGCACGCGATCGATGCCCTGCCCGTGGAGCAGCTCGCCGGCAAGATCGTCGTCGACACCAACAACTACTACTGGGAGCGCGACGGCCACATCGCCGAGCTCGACGAGAAGAAGACGACGACCTCGCGGATGCTGCAGGACCGCCTGCCGCAGTCGACCGTCGTCAAGGGCTTCAACCACATCCCGGCCGCCGACATCACCACCGACGGCGCCCCGGCCGGCGCTCCGGGCCGCCGCGCGCTGGCGACCTCGAGCGACTCCGACGACGCGATCGTCTTCATCACGAAGCTCTACGACGACTTCGGCTTCGACACCGTCAACGTCGGTCCGCTGGATGAGAGCTGGCGCGTCGAGCGCGACCAGCCCGCGTACGTGATCCGGCAGACCGCCGACGAGCTGCGCGCGAACCTGGCCCGCGCCGAGCGCTGAGCCCCGGCATCCGCTCGGATCAGTCCCCTCGGGGAGCTGCCGCGGTCAGCGCAAGTGCGCGGGCCGCGGCAGCTTCACGAAGAGCATGAGGACGAGGCCGATGACCAGCACGATCGCGATGCCCAGGATGCCCCAATAGGTCGCCCCGAACGCGGTGATGAACAGCGTCCACATGGCGGGCGCGAGGAAGCTGACGACGCGACCCGTCGTCGCGTAGAGCCCGAACACCTCGCCCTGCATGTGCTCCGGCGTGACGCGGGCCAGGAGCGACCGGGTCGATGCCTGGGCCGGGCCGACGAAGGCGCACAGCGTGAGGCCGAGGATCCAGAACGGCAGCTTGCCGGCGTCGTGCAGCAGGAAGACCCCGAGCGATGCGGCGACGAGGCCGCTGAGCGACGTGAGGATGATCGCCCGCGCGCCGAAGCGGTCGTCGAGGCGACCGGCGATCACGGTCGAGATTCCGGCGACGAGGTTCGCGGCGATGCCGAAGAGGATGACCTCGTTCGGCGAGAACCCGAAGGCGACCGCGGCGAGCACGCCGCCGAACGCGAAGACGCCGCCGAGCCCGTCGCGGTAGACGGCGCTCGCGAGCAGGAACCAGGCCGTCGGGCGGTGCGAGCGGAACAGGTCGCGGATCGAGCGGAAGAACTCGCGGAACCACGCGGTGAACCCGAGCGGCGTGTCGCCCGCGGGGGCCGAGGGCTCCGGGACGTTCCGGAACAGCGGGATCGCGAAGACGATCGTCCAGACCGCGCACCCGGCGGCGATGAGGCGGTACGCCAGACCGTCGGAGAGGTCGAGGCCGAACCATTCGACGGCGTTCAGCGCGACGACGACGACGAGTGCCAGGATGCCGCCGATGTAGCCCAGTCCCCAGCCGAGACCCGACACCTTGCCGACCGTCCGCGGCGTCGAGACGCTGACGAGGAGCGCGTTGTAGTTGACGCCCGCGATCTCCGAGGCGACGGCGCCGAGGGAGACGAGGATCGCCCCGAGCCAGAAGTACGACGGGTCGGCGAAGACGAAGAAGAGGCTGAACTGCAGGAAGGCGAGGATCGCCGTCGCGATGAGCAGCCAGCGTTTCTTGCGGCCCTTCCGGTCGGCGACCTGGCCGAGGATCGGGGCGAGCAGCAGGATCGCGAGTCCTGCGAACGTCGACACGAGCCCGTAGCCGCTCGACAGGTCGGCCAGCGCCGACTCCTTCAGCGGGTCGTCATCGGCGAGGGCGGCGATGTTCGCCGGCAGGAACGTGTCGGACACGAGGTACAGCGACACGAAGACGAAGGTCAGGATGACCGAGTTGAACGGTTGGGTCGCCCAGTCCCACATCGCCCAGGACACGACGTTCTTGCGCGCGACGGGGCGCTCTTCGAGGTCCTGGAACATCACGGGAAGGGCGCCGCTGTCGGCGGTGGCGGGGATCTCGGGCGTCCCGCCGCTGGAACGCGTCATGAGCCGCACCCTACCCCCGCCACGGTACTTCCCGGTGTCGCGACGTCACCGGCGCCAACCTGCAAACTTGATATGTGTGGGCTCAAGTTGGTTTGACGCTCGACACCGGTCGGAGTAACGTTGAGTCATCGCGGCTCAGGTTCCAACCGACGCCGCGGAAAGACTTCAGATCTACGCGAATGTCACACGAAGGAGCATCACATGGCACGTGCAGTGGGAATCGACCTCGGAACGACCAACTCGGTCGTCGCCGTCCTCGAAGGTGGCGAGCCCAAGGTCATCGCCAACGCCGAGGGTCTTCGCACGACCCCGTCGGTCGTCGCGTTCACGAAGGACGGTGAGGTGCTCGTCGGTGAGACCGCCAAGCGCCAGGCCGTCACGAACGTCGACCGCACCCTGACCTCCGTCAAGCGCCACATGGGCACCGACTGGAAGACCCAGGCGATCGACGGCAAGAACTACACGCCGCAGGAGATCTCGGCCCGCATCCTCCAGAAGCTCAAGCGCGACGCCGAGCAGTACCTCGGTGACACGGTGACGGATGCCGTCATCACCGTCCCCGCCTACTTCAACGACGCCGAGCGTCAGGCCACGAAGGAAGCCGGCGAGATCTCCGGCCTCAACGTGCTCCGCATCATCAACGAGCCCACCGCTGCCGCGCTCGCCTACGGCCTCGACAAGGGCAAGGAGGACGAGCTCATCCTCGTCTTCGACCTCGGTGGCGGTACCTTCGACGTCTCCCTCCTCGAGGTGGGCAAGGACGACGACTTCTCGACCATCCAGGTCCGCTCGACCGCGGGCGACAACCGCCTCGGTGGCGACGACTGGGACCAGCGGATCGTCGAGTACCTGATCAAGCAGTTCAAGGACACGACCGGTGTCGACGTCTCCGGCGACAAGATCGCTCTGCAGCGCCTCAAGGAAGCAGCCGAGCAGGCCAAGAAGGAGCTCTCAAGCTCGCAGTCGGCCTCGATCAACCTGCCCTACCTGTCGCTGACCGACTCCGGCCCCGTCTCGCTGTCCGAGACGCTGAGCCGCGCGAAGTTCGAGGACCTGACCAAGGACCTTCTCGACCGCACCAAGAAGCCCTTCGAGGACGTCATCCGCGAAGCCGGCATCAAGGTCGCCGACATCGACCACGTCGTGCTCGTCGGTGGGTCGACGCGTATGCCCGCCGTGAGCGAGCTCGTGAAGAAGGAAGCCGGCAAGGAGCCCAACAAGGGCGTCAACCCGGACGAGGTCGTCGCCGTCGGCGCCGCCCTGCAGGCCGGTGTCCTCAAGGGTGAGCGCAAGGACGTTCTCCTCATCGACGTCACCCCGCTGAGCCTCGGTATCGAGACCAAGGGCGGCATCATGACGAAGCTCATCGAGCGCAACACGGCCATCCCGACCAAGCGCAGCGAGACCTTCACGACCGCCGACGACAACCAGCCGTCGGTCGCCATCCAGGTCTTCCAGGGTGAGCGCGACTTCACCCGCGACAACAAGCCGCTCGGCACGTTCGAGCTCACCGGCATCGCGCCGGCACCCCGCGGCATCCCGCAGATCGAGGTCACCTTCGACATCGACGCCAACGGCATCGTGCACGTGTCCGCGAAGGACAAGGGCACGGGCAAGGAGCAGTCGATGACGATCACCGGCGGCTCGTCGCTGCCGAAGGACGACATCGAGCGCATGGTTCGCGAGGCCGAGGAGCACGCGGCTGAGGACAAGAAGCGCCGCGAGGCCGCCGAGATCCGCAACCAGGCCGAGACGCTCTCGTACTCGATCGAGAAGCTGCTCAGCGAGAACGCCGACAAGCTGCCCGAGGACGTCAAGACCGAGGTCCAGGCCGACGTCGACGCTCTCAAGACGGCACTCGCGGGCGACAACGACGACACCGTCAAGGACGCCTTCGACAAGCTGAACGCGTCGCAGGGCAAGATCGGCGAAGCGATCTACGCCGCGAGCCAGTCGGACGCCGCACAGGCCCCGACCGACGCTCCGGCCGGCGAGCAGCCGGCATCCTCCGATGAGGATGTCGTCGACGCCGAGGTCGTGGACGACGAGGACGAGAAGAAGTAACCATGGCGGACAAGGACTTCGATAAGCCGGAAGACGGCGACGACGTCGCCGCGACGCCGGCCGACGAGTCGACCGAGCACGCCGGGGATGCCGACACGGAGCCGGACGCGCTCACGGTCGACGACATCCTCGGCGCGGCTCAGTCCGACGAGGCCGCCGTCGCGGACGCTCCGGAAGAGGAGCACGACCTGCTCCTCGACCTGAAGCGTGTGCAGGCGGAGTACGCGAACTACCGACGCCGGACCGAGGAGCAGCGCGAGGTGGAGATCGCGCGTGCCAAGGGCGCGGTCGCCAAGGGGATGCTGCCCGTGCTCGACGATCTCGATCGCGCCGAGAAGCACGGCGACCTCGAAGAGGGCAGCGTGCTGGCGGCGATCGCCGACAAGACGCGCGCTGTCGTGGCTCGGCTGGGAGTGGAGCGCTACGGCGCTGCGGGCGACGCGTTCGACCCGCAGCAGCACGAGGCGATCTTCCAGGCGCCCACCCCCGGCACGACCGAGCCGACGATTCTCGAAGTCGTCGAGGTCGGTTACCGCCTCGGGGATCTGGAGCTGCGTCCGGCGAAGGTCGTGGTCGCCGTTCCGGCTGAGTAAGGAAGCGCATCCATGGCCAGTCAGGATTGGTTCGACAAGGACTTCTACAAGGTGCTCGGGGTGTCCAAGGACGTGTCCGACGCCGACTTGAAGAAGACGTACCGCAAGCTGGCGCGCACCTATCACCCCGACTCGAACGCGGGAGACGCCACCGCCGAGGCGAAGTTCAAAGAGGTCAGCGAGGCGTACTCGGTGCTCAGCGACAAGGAGCAGCGCGCCGAGTACGACCAGCTGCGCGCCATGGGCTCGGGGGGCGCACGCTTCCAGCCCGGGGCGAGCGGCGGGTTCGAGGACGTGTTCAACAGGTTCCAGCCCGGTGCCGGTGGACAGCAGGCCGACTTCGACGACCTGTTCGCGATGTTCGGGCAGCAGAGCGGTGGCCGATTCGGCTCCGGTCGCTTCGGGCAGCCGAGCGGCGGATTCCGCGGCTTCGGCGGCCCGCAGCGCGGAGCCGACGTCACCGCGCGCACGACGCTGGACTTCACCACGGCCGTCCGCGGCGAGACGATCACGCTCCAGGGCGATGATGGCAAGCCGATCAAGGTCAAGATCCCCGCGGGGGTCTCGGACGGCCAGAAGATCAAGCTGCGCGGTCGGGGGCGGCCCTCGCCCGACGGCGGGGAGTCCGGCGACATCGTCCTCACGGTGGGCGTCCGCCCGCATCCCGTCTTCACGCGGGAAGGGCTGAACCTCCGCATCCACGTGCCGGTCACGTTCACCGAGGCGGCGCTGGGCGCCACCATCGAGGTGCCGACCCTGGGCGGCGACAGCGTCAAGCTGCGCGTCGCGCCGGGGACCCCGTCGGGTCGCGTGCTGCGCGTCAAGGGTCGCGGGGTCCAGACCGCGAAGGGCACCGGCGATCTGCTCGCCGAGGTACAGGTCGCCGTTCCGACCCACCTCGACGGTGCGGCGCGCGAAGCCCTGGAACGGTTCCACGAGCTGGAGCCCAAGGAGAACCCCCGTGCCGATCTGATGTCCAAGGCGCGCGAGTGAGGTGAGAAGCATGGCGAACGAGCAGGTCGACGAAGAAGCCCCGATCCTCGCGATCGCGGTCGCGGCCGAGCTCGCCGGCATGCACCCGCAGACGCTGCGTCAGTACGACCGGCTGGGACTCGTGGTACCGGCGCGCACCCGTGGCGGGTCGCGCCGGTACTCCCTCCGCCACGTCGCGCAGCTGCGGGAAGTCGCGCAGATGTCGGCCGACGGCGTGAGCCTGCCGGCCATCTCGCGCATCATCGAGCTCGAGAACCAGGTGCGGATGCTGCGCCGCGAGGTCTCTGGACTGCAAGGGCGCCTGCGCGACGAGGTCGCCGCGCGCCGCGGCGCCCGCGTGTTCGCCGCCGGCGCGACCGGCTCGGTCGTGACGCTCCGGCAGGGCACGCGTGTGCGCCGCGCGACCGACGTGGTGCTCTGGCGCCCACATCCCCCGTCCGACTGACGGTCCCGGCGCCGAGCCGACGCGAACTGCACTCACGACCGACGGATGACGACAGTTCGCGTCGGGTCGAGCCTTCTGCCCGGGTGGTGAGCGCGCGGAGTCGTCCACAGAGGGGCGGATGCCCGGGGTCTCGAGGCGGCCGGCGAGCGAGCCTCTGGGGGTGAGACCGCCGACGCCGTTGCCTGCACACCTTCCACCCGCGTTCGCCCTCGCTGATGCGCAGGATGCCGGGGTGACTTACGCGCGCTTGCGGGGGAGGGACCTGTCGCGGCCGTATCGCGGAGTCCGCGCGCGGCACGAGTCGACCGGCGCCGTCGCCCGCGCGGTCGCGTACCTGCCCAAGCTGCGGCCGGGGGAGCACTTCTCGCACGCAACGGCGATCGCACTCGCCGGCGGGTGGATCCCCGACCGCCTGCAGGCGGACGTGGACGTGTCCGCCGTACGCCCGACGGGGCGTGCGCGCGGCGCGGGGGTCCGAGGCCACGAAGCGACCGCGCCTGTGCGTCACGTGGTCGGCGGGTTGCCGTGCGTGGAACCGGCCGCTGCGTGGTGCCAGGCGGCATCCCTTCTCGATGACCGTGAACTCGTCGTCGCGGCGGACTCACTCATGCGGAGGCAGCAGCCCGTTCTGACGATCGACGATCTAGGCCGCGCCGTCGCCGAGCGCGACCGAACGCGTCACATCGGCAGGCTGCGACGTGCGCTCACGCGCTCACGTGCGCGGACCGATTCCGTGGCTGAGACGCTCCTTCGGCTGGATGCGGCGGCCGCCGGCCTGCCCGAGTTCGCCGTCAACGAGGTCATCCGCGACGCAGGCGGTCGGTTCCTCGCCTACGGCGACCTGGTGCATGCGCCGACGAAGGTGCTGCTCGAGTACGACGGGCAACAGCACCGCCTCGATGACCGTCAGTACTCCCGCGACGTCGAGCGCCTCGACGCGCTGGCGGTAGCCGGGTGGCGCGTCATCCGTGTGAACCGCTCGCACCGCGGCGACGAGCGCCGCCGCATCCTCGACCGCGTGCATCGCTCGCTCCTCGAACGCGGCTACCGCACCTGACGCTCGAGCCGACGCGAACTGCGCCTATCCGTTGTCGATCAGTGCAGATTGCGTCGGGTCGACGAACCGAGCGGATGCCGGGGGTCGAGCCGGGTCAGGCGGGGTCGATGCGGAGGGTGCCGGGGCCTTCGCCGACGGTCAGGTCGTCGACGAGGCGCAGCGAGCGGGCGAGGGCGTCGACGGCGGGGATGACGGTACCGAAGCGCTCGCGGTCGGAGATCACGGCGGTCAGTGTGACGAGGTGGGTGCCGGTGTCCCACGTGTACGACGCGAACGGGGTCTGGCGGGGGTTCGGGGGTAACGGCATCTCGAGCTTCTCGCCGACGCCCAGCGGCGAGCCGGTGAACGTGACGGTGTCGTCGTACTCGATCGGCATGCTCGCGCGCATCGTGCGGAGCTGGGGAGTGAGCTCCTGCACTTGAGCCATCGTGACGAGCAGTTCGGGGTCGCCCTTCCACACCCACGCCAGCAGGCGACCGTCGGCGCGGCGCATCAGGGCGGGGATCGCCTGGCTCATCGCCCACGCGGCCACCTTGCTTCCGGGCTGCTCGCGCCCGAAGGCGGCGTTCGCCTGGGCCAGCAGCATCCCGATCGCCTTCTTGCGGGCGCGGCGTCCGCGAAACCCGAACGAGCCGGTGATCGGGACCCACTGCGCGGGGTCCGCCTGGGCAGAGAGTCGCGTCATGTCGACAAGCGTAGGTTGCTAGGATCCGCCTATGCTGCGCGTCCCCCTCGCTCGTAGCGTCGTCGCTGTGATCGTTGCGATCGCGCTCAGTCTCGCCCTCCCTGTCTCGCCGGCGTCCGCCGCGGCCGCCGTACCTGCCAAGCCGGGACTCGTGAACTACGTCGGCGCCTCGCTCACCTCGCTGACCGTCGACTGGGCCGACATCCCCGGCGCGACGAGCTACTACGTCTATGCGAACACCAGCCACAACCTGGTCACTCGGCCCGAGCAACCGATCAACCAGAAGGTCACCTCCTCGAAGGCGACCGTCGCCGGGCTGAAGCCGGGGGTCGCCTACTTCATCCAGGTGCGCGGCGTCTCGGCCGCGGGCATGGGGCCCCGGTCATCGCCCGTGGCCCACGAGACGATCACGGCGCAGGCGACGCTCCCCGCGGGCTCACCGAGCTATCTCGCGGTCAGCTGGAACGTGTGCTCGAACGTCTGCTCCGGTTTCTCGATGCGCAAGAACGTCGTCAACAAGCGCATCACCGAACTCGCTCCCGACATCGTCGCCCTGCAGGAGGCGTCGAAGTACACGACGCCGCCCAGCGGCTACACCTTCGCGTACAACGGGCAGAACGACATCCTCATCCGCAACGGCCGGTTCACGCGCGTCGCCGCGAAGTCGGGCGGCGCCACCTCGGGTGCGGTGTTGTTCCCGTCGGCCTACGCAGGGGCGGGCAAGGGGATGTCGTGGGCCGCCGTCCGGCATTCGTCGGGCGCCTACCTCCTGATCGTCGACACCCACCTCGTGGTCGGGACGTCGGCATCCGCCGTCCGTCAGCGCGAGTACGAAGCGGGCAAGCTCGCCGACTCGGTCACGGCCACGCTCACGAAGCTGAACAAGACGCACCGCTCTCTCACCGACTGGACCAAGGCCCCGGTGATGATCCTGGGGGACTTCAACACCCACAAATCGCGCCAAGGCGACGGCACGATGACCGTGCTCGAGAAGCGGGGGTGGCACGACGCCTACGACCAGGCGCGCACCCTCAGCCTGCAGCACTACAACACGGCGAACCCGACCATGTCGCTCACCCCGTTCACCAGCGTGACGTGGGGCGATCACATCGACAAGGTGCTCGTGCGGCCGTCGCGTTCGGTCGTGCACTCCTGGAAGAACGCCGGCAAGACGGCGGGCGGCAAATGGATCGGGCCGCTCGGTTCCGACCACCACCCCCTCGCCGTGCGCGTCGCCCTGCGCTGAGGCGCGCCGGTCTCCCAGCGGGGGAGGTCCCGGTCCCGGGCTAGAATCGAGCCCCGGCGCCCCGCACATCCTTGCGCCCCACCGACGCACAGATTGGCCCGTAGCCCGTGACCATGACGCCCCCGGACGATCCCGCCCCCGAACGCCGGCCCCTCACGATCATGGTGGCCGCCGATACCTTCGCCCCCGACGTGAACGGCGGCGCCCGGTTCACCGAGCGACTCTCCGCGGGCCTCGCGGCGCGCGGCCACGACGTGCACGTCGTCACGCCGAGCGTCACCCACCGCAACCACGGCGTCTTCACCGAGGTCATCGAGGGGCAGCCGCTGACGGTTCACCGCCTTCCGGGCTGGCGCTACCGTCCGCACGACTGGCTGCGGTTCGTGGCGCCGTGGCGGGCCAAGCACTACTCGCGGAAGCTGCTCGACGAGGTCGACGTCGACGTCGTGCACAGCCAGTCGCACATCGTCATCGGACGCGCCCTGACTCGCATCGCGAATCAGCGCGGCATCCCCGTGGTCGCGACGAACCACATCATGGCCGACAACATCCTCGACTTCACGCTCCTGCCGAAGTTCCTGTACGACATCTTCCTCAAGCTCGCATGGGACGACGCGGAGCGGACGTTCAAGATGTCGCGCGCGGTCACGACCCCGACCCGGCGGGCCGCGGAGTTCCTCGAGAACACGATCGACATCTCCGGTGTCGTGCCGATCAGCTGCGGCATCCGCAAGAGCAACTACACGCCCAACCTCGAGCCGCGCGAGAAGCGCCGCCGGGTGCTGTTCGTCGGCCGCCTCACGACCGAGAAGCACGTCGAGGTCACTCTCGAGGCCATCGCGAAGCTCCCCGACCTCGACCTGCAGTTCGAGATCGTCGGCGGCGGCGACCAGCGGAAGAGTCTCGGGCAGGTGACCCAGCGTCTCGGCCTCGAGGACCGCGTCACCTTCCTCGGACGGGTGTCGGAGGAGGAACTCCGCGCGGCGTACACGCGTGCGGACGTCTTCGTCATCGCCTCCGTCGCCGAGCTGCAATCGATCGCGACGATGGAGGCCATGGCATCCGGTCTGCCCGTCATCGCCGCCAACGCCGTGGCGTTGCCGCATCTCGTGCACGACGGCGAGAACGGCTACCTCTTCGAGCCCGGTGACTCCGACGAGCTCGCCGAGAAGCTCCGCACCGTGCTCACCGCCGACCAGGCCGAGTACTCGCGGATGCAGCAGGCCTCGCTGGACGGCGTCGACATCCACGACATCGAGCGCACTCTCGACACGTTCGAGAAGCTGTATCGCGGCGAACCGCTCGACGGCTGACATGCGTCTGTTCTTCGACGCGCGCTACATCCGCACCGACTTCCACGACGGCATCAGTCGCTACTCGGCCGAGCTCGCGCAGGCGGTGGCGGATGCCGCATCCGCCCATCAGACCGAGGTCACCTACCTGATCCACGACGAGCGGCAGCGGGCGTTCCTGCCCGACGGAGCGATCACGCTGACGATCCATTCGCCGACGTCGGCGAAGGAACCGTTCTCGTCGCTGCTGCTGAACCGGCACCGACCCGACGTGCTGTTCTCGCCGATGCAGACCATCGGATCGGGCGGCCGACGGTTCCGCCTCATCCTGACGCTGCACGACACGATCTACTACCGGCACCGCACCCCGCCGCGTGCGCTGCCCTGGTACGTGCGGCTCGGGTGGCGGGTCTTCCACCTGTCGTACTGGCCGCAGCGGTGGACCCTGAACGCTGCCGACCTCGTCGCGACGGTGAGCGAGACGAGCGCGCGCCAGTTCGCGCGGGTGCGGCTGACGAAGCGCCCGGTCGTGGTGATTCCGAATGCGCCGCAACGTCTCGCGGAGTTGCTGCCGGAGGGCACCGCCGTCGGTGCGGGTCCCGTGCGGAACCTCGTCTACATGGGCTCGTTCATGCCGTACAAGAACGTCGAGACGCTCGTGACGGCGATGCGGGAGCTCCCCGAGCACACGCTGCACCTGCTGTCGCGCATCACGCCCGAGCGTCGCGCGGAACTCACCGCGCGTGCGGGCGGCGGGTCGGTCGTCTTCCACGACGGTGTGACGGATGCCGCCTACGCGGCGCTCCTCGCCGACGGCGCCGCGCTCGTGACGACGAGTCTCGACGAGGGCTACGGGCTCCCCGTGGCTGAGGCGCTCGAACTGGGTGTGCCGGCGGTCGTGACCGACATGGAGATCTTCCGCGAGGTCGCGGGTGACGGTGCCCTGTACGTCGATCCGCTCGATCCGCAGGATGTGGCGCGCGCGGTGCGCTCGCTGGATGATCCGGGGGTGCGCGAGCGTCTCGTCGAGGCGGGGACGGCGCACATCCGCTCGTTCGACTGGGCGCGCTCCGCGCAGATACTGCTGGCGGCGGCGAAGGACCTCAGCCGGAGCTGAGCGGGGTCAGATCCCGCCGGCGCCGCCGGCGTTGCTCCGGTTGTCGACGTACGTCGCGGTGGCCTTGGCCATGCGTGCCTCGGAATCGATCGCGCGACGGGCAGCCGCGCCGCGACCTTCCTCGTCGGTGACCGATCGGTCGCGACGCGCGCGACGGTTCGCGATGAACAGGCTCGCGGCGATGATCCCGACGACGACAGCTGCGAAACCGTATTCCATGTCCTCAACCTAGCCGGATCCGGCTCGCGGGCGCACCTGTCAGAAGAGTCCGCTGGCGATCGTGGAGGACAGGAATCCCAGCACCGTGCCGACGACCGTGGCTGCGGCGAGACCGATCGCGATGCCGCCGAGGAGGCGGACAGCGGCATCCCGCTTCACGGCGACGAGGCCGAGGATGAGGGCGACCAGGGCGAGCGCGCAGGTGAAGACCGCGGAGAAGCCATTGGCGATGCCCAGCAGGGCGGGGTCGGAGGCCATGCGGTAGAGCTGGATCGTGATCATCGGCCAGATGCCGCCCAGCAGGACCGGGACGGCGGCGATGATCACGGCGGTGATCGCGAGGCCACGACCTGCGCCGGCCGGTGCGGGCGGCGTGCCGTAGGGGTAGCCGGGCTGCTGCTGCGGCGGGTAGGGCGGGATGGATTCGCTCATCAGGGTTCCTCTCGCGGGATCCCGAGTCTAGGGGCGGGCCGCCCAGGGGCGGAAGGCGGGTCACGGGAAGCGGGACCCGCGCGTCCGGGTCGGCTGGCGGCGATAGCCGTCGAGGGCGATAACTCGGACGACAGCGAAGGTGGCGCTGACGATCACGACGACCAGGAGGAGAAGAAGCAGTGCGGCGGTCATGGCAGAAACGCTATGCTTGCCCTCATCCTGCCACTAGTGGCCGCTGAGACACTGCCCGCAGGAATTCTGCCAACTCGGTTTCACCTCTTTGGGGGTCTCATGCTCACCACCGTCGCGTGTCTCGTGCAGCCTGGCTTCGCGCCCTTCGAGTTCGGCCTCGCCTGCGAGGCGTTCGGGCTCGATCGCAGCGACGACGGCATCCGGAACTTCGACTTCCGCATCGTGACCCCCGACCCGGGCGCGGTGCCGAGCAACATGTCGTTCTCGATCAACGTCGAGGCGGATCTGACTTTCGCCGACGAGGCGGACCTGGTCATCGTGACGCCGATCCCGCGCGAGGCGTGGGACAACGTCGACGAGCGGGTGCAGGACGTGATCCGGCGGGCGGTCGACCGAGGCGCGTGGGTGCTGACGGTCTGCAGCGGATCGTTCGCGGTGGCGGCATCCGGCGTCCTGTCGGGTCGTCGCGCGACGACGCACTGGCGGTACGCCGAGACGATGGCGAGCATGTACCCCGACATCGAGGTCGACCCGAACGTGCTCTATGTGCAGTCGGACCGGATCATCACGAGCGCGGGGACCGCGGCCGGGCTCGACGCCTGCCTGCACCTGCTGCGACTGGAGCTGGGGGCCGAAGCCGCGAACACGATCGCCCGCCGGATGGTCGTGCCGCCGCAGCGCGACGGCGGGCAGGCGCAGTTCATCGCCTCACCGCTGCCGGTGTCGACGTCGCTCTCGCTGACGCCCGTGACCGAGTGGATGCTGGAGAACCTCCGGCTCGATCTCTCGGTCGACCAGTTGGCGGGGAAGGCGCACATGTCGCCGCGCACGTTCGCCCGTCGGTTCAAGGCCGACTACGGCACGACGCCGGCGGCGTGGCTCGCGCGGCAGCGGATCCTGCACGCGCAGCGGCTGCTCGAGCAGACCGACCTCGGGCTCGACGCGATCGCGTACGAATGCGGGTTCGGGTCGGCGGCGGTACTGCGGCAGAACTTCTCGCGGGTGCTGGGTACGACGCCGACGGCATACCGGTCCCGGTTCGCCTGCCTGCCCGAGTTCGCCGGGTCCGCGGAGATGGCCTCGTGATAAAGTTGAGCCTGACGGACTCAAGTTTTGATCGACCCTTCAGGAGTGGACGATGAACGCACAACCGGCATCCGGTCAGGGGGAGCAGGGCAGCGCCCTCGAGCAGTACGGCATCAACCTCACCGACCGTGCGCGTCAGGGCAAGCTCGACCCCGTCATCGGTCGCGACAGCGAGATCCGCCGCGTGAGCCAGGTACTCACGCGGCGCACGAAGAACAACCCGGTGCTCATCGGCGAGCCCGGCGTCGGTAAGACCGCCGTCGTCGAAGGGCTCGCGCAGCGGATCGTCGCCGGCGACGTCGCCGAGTCGCTCAAGGGCAAGGAGCTCATCGCCCTCGACATCTCGGCGCTCGTGGCCGGCGCGATGTACCGCGGGCAGTTCGAGGAGCGGCTGAAGAGCGTCCTCAAGGAGATCACCGAATCCGAAGGGCGCGTGATCACCTTCATCGACGAGCTCCACACCCTGATGGGGGCCGGCGGTGGCGAAGGGTCGGTCGCGGCATCCAACATGCTCAAGCCCATGCTTGCGCGCGGTGAACTTCGGCTGATCGGCGCGACGACGCTCGACGAGTACCGCGAGTTCATCGAGAAGGATGCCGCGTTGGAGCGGCGCTTTCAGCAGGTGTACGTCGGCGAGCCGAGCGTCGAGGATTCGATCGCGATCCTCCGCGGGCTGAAGGAGCGGTACGAGGCGCACCACAAGGTCGCTATCTCGGATGGCGCGCTCGTGGCTGCGGCGGCGCTGTCGAACCGGTACATCCCGTCGAGGCAACTGCCCGACAAGGCGATCGACCTCATCGACGAGGCAGCGTCGCGGCTGCGCATGGAGATCGATTCGGCGCCGCTCGAGATCGACGAGTTGCGACGGCACGCCGACCGGCTGAAGCTCGAAGAGCTCGCGTTGAAGAAGGAGAAGGACGACGCCTCGAAGGAGCGCCTCGCGGCGCTGCGCGACCAGCTCGCGAAGGCGCAGCAGGAGCTCGACGATCTGCAGGCGCGATGGGAGCGGGAGCGCGCGTCGCTGAACGCCGTCGGCGACTACAAGACGCGGCTGGATGCCTTGCGTGTCGAGGCGGAGCGGGCGCAGCGCGAGGGCGACCTGGAGCGCGCGTCCCGGCTGCTCTACGCCGAGATCCCTGCGCTCGAACGCAAGCTGGCCGAGGCGGAAATGGCCGAGGGTGCGATCGGCGACGGCGCCGAGCGGATGGTGGGCGACCGGGTGACCGAGGAGGACATCGCGGAGGTCATTGCGGCGTGGACCGGCATCCCGGTCGGCAAGCTGTTGCAGAGCGAGAGCGCACGACTGGTGCACCTCGAATCGGAGCTGGGGAAGCGCCTGATCGGGCAGAAGGCGGCCGTGAAGACGGTGTCGGATGCCGTGCGTCGCTCACGTGCCGGGATCAGCGATCCGAACCGGCCGACGGGGTCGTTCCTGTTCCTCGGTCCGACGGGTGTGGGTAAGACCGAGCTCGCGAAGGCGCTGGCGGAGTTCCTGTTCGATGACGAGCGCGCGATGGTGCGGATCGACATGAGCGAGTACGGCGAGAAGCACGCGGTGGCGCGGTTGGTCGGTGCGCCTCCGGGGTACGTCGGGTACGAGCAGGGCGGTCAGTTGACCGAGGCCGTGCGGCGCCGGCCGTACTCGGTGGTGCTGCTGGATGAGGTCGAGAAGGCGCATCCCGAGGTGTTCGACGTGCTGCTGCAGGTGCTCGACGACGGCCGATTGACCGATGGTCAGGGGCGGACGGTCGACTTCACGAACACGATCCTGATCCTGACGAGCAATATCGGATCGCCGGTGCTGATCGACCCGACGCTGACGGACGAGAAGAAGCGGGAACAGGTCATGGCGATGGTTCGTCAGGCGTTCCGGCCGGAGTTCCTGAACCGTCTCGACGACGTCGTGATGTTCTCGCCGTTGACCGAGTCGGATCTGGCGCAGATCGTCGAATTGGCGGTGGACGCGCTGCAGGTGCGGTTGCGTTCGCGGCGGTTGACGTTGGCAGTGACGCCGGATGCGCGGGCGTGGCTGGCCGAGCGAGGGTTCGATCCGCTGTTCGGTGCGCGGCCGCTGCGCCGGCTGATCCAGTCGGAGATCCAGGACCGGCTCGCGATGGCGCTGCTGTCGGGTGGGGTGCATGACGGCGACCTGGTGCGAGTGGATGTGTCGGTCGACGGATCGCAGCTCGTGTTGACGAGTAGTGGGCAGACGCCGCCGGATTCGTCGGGCGATGACGTCATCGAGGCGGAGTTGCTCGACTGATGCCGGAGGTCGCGCTCGGCCACGGCGTGGTGATGCGGGAGCTCGCGGCGACGGATGCCGCGGCGCTCGCCGAGGCGTACAGCCGCAACCGCGAGCGGCTGGCGCCGTGGGAACCGGTGCGCGTTCCGTCGTTCTTCACCGAGGCCGGTCAGGCCGCGGATGTCGACGCGGTCTTGCGGGAGTGCGATGCGCGGCTCGCTGCTCCCTTCGTGCTCGCGGCGGGTGCGCGGATCGTCGGCCGACTGAACCTGTCGGGGATCGTTCGCGGCGCGTTCAAGAACGCGAACCTCGGCTACTGGATCGATGAGGAGCTCGGTGGTCGGGGGGTGATGACCGCAGCGGTGGATGCCGCGGCCCACATCGCTCGGGATCAGCTCGGGCTGCATCGCATTCAAGCGGCGACGCTGCTGCACAACGCGCCATCGCAGGCCGTGCTGCGGCGCTGCGGGTTCACGGAGATCGGGGTGGCGCCGCGGTATCTGCGGATCGCGGGGCGGTGGCAGGACCATCTGCTGTTCCAGCGGATCTTGGAGGAGTGACGTGCGCGAGAGAACGACCGCGGAGTGATCAGAAAGGTGCGGATTCTCCGCGCAATGGTGGTGCGGCAGGGGTGAACGCGACGGCCGGGGTGGGGGCGTCCTCGCGATAGGTCCTGCCGAGGGGTGAAGTCCATTCAAGAACGCCACCCTGGAGTTGTCGGACTCTCCACCTCGTGAATTGCTTCATCGAGTGGTGCCGTTGGCACAGATGCGCGAGGTTCGAGAGTTCGGTGGCGCCGCCGAGGGCGTGATCGTGGGTGTGGTCGACTTCGCAGCGGATGGCGGCGACGCGGCATCCGGGGAATCGGCAGTGCTGGTCACGTGCTTGTAGGAACCGCCGCATCCCGGAAGGAACGCGGTACGAGTCGGTTGCGATGGTGACGCCGGTGGTCGGGTCGTGGAACAGGCGCTCCCAGACGCCGGTGTCTCCCGCGAGTGTCCGTGCCGATGCCGGGTCGATGGGGGAGCGGCCACCGAGGTCGCACGGCCTATCCTCTGCACCGGTCAGCGTCGCTGCAGGGACGAGCACCTGCACCCGTGCACGGATCGCGCCCAGCGGCCCCGCGGTGGTGTCGCGGGTGTCGTCGAGCGCTGGGGTTCCGGCGAGCAGGAGGTCGGCGAACACGTCGGCTCGCACCTGGTCGGTCGTGCGAGCGTCGGTCGCGACGACGTTGGTGTCGTCGCCGGTTGCACGCTCCTCGCGTGTGTCGACGATCGCCCGTGCCTGCTGCGTCAGCCGGTCGTGGATCCCTTCGGCGATGACGGTCGGCAGGGTCGCGATGAGATCCGACATCCCGTCTCGTCCGGGAACCAGCCGCACGCACCGTCCTGCTGCGGCTTGTTCGTGTCGTTCCGCGAAGGATCGCGGGTGCATCCGGTGCGCGAGGATCTCGAGCTCGCCCCGCACCCGGTTCGGGGTGTCCTGCTCGCACCGTTCGATGGCGACGGCTTCGAACTCGCCCCACATCTCGGCGGGCAGCGTCGTTCCCGCGTCGACGATCGCCCGCACATGTTCCCGGACGATCCGGCCCGACTCCCACGCCGCCACCGCGGCGGGGAACCCCTCGATGATCGTGCGAGCTCCGCCGATCCGGCGTTGCACGGTGCGGTCGGTCGTGCGCAGCACGCCGCCGAACTCTGCCGCGATCGATCGAAGGGCCATGTCGTGAAGCCTGACCTTGGCGTTCTTCGAGACAGCTTGTTCTTCTGCGAGTCGGCCGGCTGCGGCCAGGATTCGCAACTCCCGAATCTGCACCCGCGCCATCTCGACGGCGACGGTCCCGACGTCCGTGACGAGACCCGCCAGAGTGGCGAGATAGTCCTCGCCACCGGGGATTTCCATCGCTTCCGTCATGCCTCCACTCTCGCATCGACCACCGACATTCCGTCGCCCGGGAACGCCGAGAACACCCCTTATGACCACATCCGAAAATGAGAAACCTCTCAGCTTCGCCGCCCCGCGCCTCGTCCGGCGCCGCGACCCCAGCAAACGCCTTCCGCCAGCGTGAAAGGATCAAGCATGCGAACCGCGCGGGCCCTCTGGGGTGCCACTCACCCGGGCCCTTCGCTGGTCGTCACCGTCCTGTCCCTCGCCCTGGGCGTGGCGGCGGGGCTGGAGCTGTGGCGGATCGTCGTCCTGGTCGCGGCGGTCTTCCTCGGACAGGTGTCGGTCGGCCTCTCGAACGATTCGATCGACCTGTTCCGCGACGCGACCGTCGGCCGACCGGACAAGCCGCTCGTGCGGGGAGACACCCGCGTGCGCACCGCATGGATCGCCGCCTTCGTCACGCTCGGTGCCGCCGTCATCCTCTCGGCAGTGCTCGGCTGGGGCATGCTCATCGCCCATGTCATCGCCCTCGCGTCGGCCTGGAGCTACAACGCGGGGCTCAAATCGACACTGGCGTCGCTCCTTCCCTTCCTCGTCAGCTTCGGCATCTTCCCGTCGCTCGCCACGCTCTCGGCGGCGGACCCCGAGCCAGCCGCACTCTGGGCGGCGTTCGCGGGCGCCATGCTCGGAGCAGCCGTGCACCTGACCAACGTCCTGCCCGATCTCGACGACGACCGACGCACCGGCGTCCGGGGCTTGCCGCATCGGATCGGGCCCGCGGCATCCGTCCTTCTCGCCGTCGCCGGCATCGTCATCGCCGCCGTCGCGGTCCTCGTCGGCAGCCTCATCGAGGGCGCGTCGCCGTTCGCGATGATCCCCTTCGCCGTCGTCGTGACGGCGATCGCCGCTGCAGTGCTGATGCGGATGCGGCGGCGCGGCCCGGACCGCACCGGGTTCCGCCTCGTGATGACCGCCGCTCTCGTGCTCGCCCTGCAGCTGGTGGTGGCGTCGGGGGCAGCGTGATCCGCGCGATCGGGTTCGACCTCGACGGGACTCTGTTCGACCACCGAGGCGCGGCTCGACGCGGTGTCGCTGACTTCTTCACGGCGCGCGGCGTGACGGTGACTGACGTCGTGGTCAACGCCTGGTTCGAGTCGGAATCGGAGCATTTCGAGCGGTGGCGGCGCGGTCTCATCGATTTCGCCGAGCAACGGCGCGAGCGTCTCCGGGATGTGCTGCCCGGCCTCGGCCTGGAACTCCCGGGGGATGACGCAGGGCTCGACGCGATTTTCGACGACTACCTCAGCGCTTATCGTGCTGCGTGGGCCGTCTTCCCCGGCACCAGGGATCTCCTTGATGGCCTTCGACGGCGCGGATACCGGCTCGGGCTGCTCACCAACGGGTCCGCGGTCCAACAGTCCGAAAAGCTGGACCGCATCGGGCTGACCGACGTGTTCGACGTCACCCTGATCTCGGAACAGATCGGGCACCACAAACCCGAACGCGGGGCTTTCGCGGCGCTTGTGTCAGGTCTCGGCGTTCCCCCCGGCGAGTGCCTGTTCGTCGGCGACGATCCGACGACGGATGCCGCCGGTGCCCGCGCCGCAGGACTCGAATCCCTCCTCATCGACCGTGAGGTGATGAGGCCTTCCGACGTCTCAGCCGCGATCGACCGCGCGCTGGCACCGCCGCCCGCCGCGCATCACCGCCCGGCGGCGTCGAGTCCCATCGCGTAAGCGTGCGGCACGAGCGAACCCGTCGCGGCCAACACCGATCCCAGCACCCTCGACCGCACCGCGTGCGCGCCGGCCGACACCGGCCGCCCGAGGCGCATGTTCACGGCGGCCATCCGCCCGGCGGTGCTTGCGGACCGCAGCCGGTCCCGCTCCCAGTCGGCGAGGTCGGGCTCCGGCGCGGCCCCGAGTCGCACCCACGCGGCAAGCAGCGGGGCCAGCGTCGCGGCATCCAGCAGGCCGAGGTTGAGCCCCTGCCCGCCGATCGGACTGATCTCGTGCGCCGCGTCACCGATCACGAACAGCCGATCACGCCTCATCGCAGGCGCCAGCACGCGTCGCACCGCGAAGGCCGTCGCCGCCGTCACGACGTCGGCCGCCTCGCCTTCGCCGCGCTCGCGCATCGCATCGCGCAGGCGGCCCGCGAGCGCGTGCGGCTCCAGCGACCCGCCCCTGTCCCACGCGACGAACCGGCGCTGCTCGTCCGGCAGCGGAAACGACTCCAGCACGCCTCCGGGCGCCAGGTGCACGAGCGCGGTCTCCGCATCCTCACGCGGGGGCACGGCGGCATCCGTCATCAAATACCGATCGGGGTATGCAGTCCGCCGCAGCGCGCCCGGACGATACACGAGATCGCGCACGCCCACACCGCCGGCCACCACCACGATCGGTGCGACCCGCTCGCCGCGGTCGGTCTCGACCCGCACCCGGGCACCGTCAGGCGCGACGCGCGTCACAGTCACGCCCCGCTCGGCCTCGGGGCCTGAACCGCGCAGCGCGACCTCGGTCTCCGCCTGCGGCAGGGTCGCGACGTACGGATGCCGCACATCCAGACGCCCGAAGTCAACCACGCCGAGTGCTCGCCCGTCGCTGCGCGCCTCGCCCCTCCGCACCCGGACGGCGCGGGTCAGGATGCGCTCGGTCGCGCCCCCCGCTTCGAGCGCCGCCAGCGTCGGAGCGTGCAGCCCGATCGCGCGCGACCCGCCGCCGGCGCCGGGCCGACGCTCCAGCAGCTCTACCTCGACGCCGAACCGGGTCAGCTCCGCCGCGAGCAGCGTGCCCACCGGGCCGGCTCCGACGATCAGAACCTCAGGCATCCGCCACCGCCAGGAGTCGGAACGGCGCCGGCGACGCCACCCGCCACGGCGAACCCAGGGCCGACTCGAGCTCGTCCGCGCGGTAACTCCGACGGATCGACCGGAGCCCGTCGGTGCGCAGGAACGTGCCGCGCTCGAGCGCGGTGATGCCTATGCCGTAGAGCGCATACGCCAGCCGACCCCGCTCGATGTCGGCGTGCATCACGGTGCCCGTCGCAAGCGCGCGGGTGTCGGCGGCGAACTCCCCGAGCTCTGCCGCTTCCAGATGGTGCAGTACGTGGTTGGACAGGACCAGATCGAACGTCTCGCCGGCGGCGCGGAGACCGGCGGCATCCGTCGCGGCGAACGACACGCGCTCGCTCTCCCGCGTCCGCGCGACGTCGAGCGCGCGCGGGTCGGGGTCGATCCCGAGCCACTGCACGTCGAGCCCGTCCCGCTCCGCCCAGGTCGCGAGCCGGGCGACCACGTCGCCCCCGCCGCTGCCGACGTCGAGCACGCGCGCCGGACGGCCGAGCCTCCGCAGCCGAGGACGGATGCCGCGCCGCCACACCCGGCCCCACCCGCCGATCGCGCGGTTCACCAGATCGAATCGCTCCAGAGTCGCCGCCAGCGCTACGGGATCGCAGTCCGGATCGTCCATCAGCTCGCGCAGGTCCGCGTCGCGTTCGGCGAGGTTCACGCGAGCTCCCGCCGGAACGTCAGCCGCGCGGCCTCGAGCGTGAGACCCGGCCCGAACGCGAGCGTCGCCACCCGATCGCCGTCGTCGAGGTCGCCGGCGAGCAGTGCGCCGAGGATGAACAGGATCGTCGCGCTCGACATGTTGCCGTAGTCGCGGAGGATGTCGCGCGACACCGTCAGCGCATCGGCGGGCAGACCGAGACCGGTCTCGACACGGTCGAGCACACTCCGCCCACCGGGGTGCACGGCCCACGTGTCGACGCCGTCGTCGCCCAGGAACGACTCGACGGCGCCGCGGATCTCCCGCCCGATGATGCGCGGCACCTCTGCCGACAGGATCATCTCGAACCCGGTGTCGCCGATCGTCCAGGCCATGTCCTTCTCGCCCTCGTCGGTCAGCACCGTCGCGAAGCGATCCAGCTCGAACGACGGACCGGTCACGCGCGACGGGTCCGCACTGACGACGGCCGCGGCAGCGCCGTCGGCGAAGACGGATGCCGAGACGATCTCGTCGTGGTCCGCCGGGGTTCGCACGTGCAAGGAGCACAGCTCCCCGCAGACGACGAGGACGACCGCGTCGGGGTGGGCCGCGCAGATCTGGAACGCCGTCCGGAGCGCCGGCACCGCCGCCGCGCACCCCATGAAGCCGAGGTGCGCGCGGGCGACGGTCGTCGGAAGGCCCAGGTCGCGGACGAGCCGGTAGTCCGGTCCGGGCGCGAACATCCCCGTGCACGAGACGGTCACGACGTGCGTCACGTCGGCCGCATCGACGGATGCCGCGGCCAGTGCCTTTCGCGCGGCCTCGGCGAACAGGGGCGGCGCGAGTCGGATGTACGCGTCGTTCCGGGCACCGGTCGAGGGTGACAGCAGGTCGCCGGTGTCGGTGACCGTCGGCATCCGCTCGCCACCCGCGGCATCGACGGTCGGGAGGGCGGTCGCGGCGGCTGCGGCGGCCAGGTCGTCGAGCACCGTGTGGCGGGTCTCGATCGCCGAGGCGTTGAACGCCGCGCCGATGAGCCGTTGCGTCAACCGGTCGGCGCCGGGCTGGCCGGCGAACAGGTCGCGCACCTGGTCCTGTCGCAGGCGGGCGCGAGGCACGGCCGTGCCGATCGACAGGATCCGGGTGGTCATTGCCTCACCGTAACCGGCGGCAGGCCGCATGGGGCCGCGGGTTGACCGTGGCGGGTCTATGTGGGCGGGTGGAGCGGCAGGCTCATCGTGAACTGCGCCCCTGCGCCGGGGGCACTGTCGACCCGAACGGCGCCGGAATGCGCCAGCGCGATCGTCCGGAGGTTGGTGAGGCCGAGGCCGAAACCCTGGATCTGCCGTGCCCGGGCGTCTGCCGTGCGGTAGAAGCGATCGAACACCCGCCGTTGTTCCGCGTGGCTGAGGCCCACTCCCGGATTCGAGACGGCGATCTCCACGGACTCGCCGTCCGTCCGGTACGCCGCGGTGATCATGCTGTCGGGCTCTCCGAACTTGATCGCGTTCGTCAGCAGTTCGGTCACAGCGATGAACAGCTGGTGGGCGTCCGCCTCTGCCGCGACCGCGCCCGGCCCGACGATCTCGATGCGCATCCCACGGGCCGATGCGGCACCCCGCACGCGGTCGACCGCGCTCCGCACGATCTCGCCGATGTCGAGGGGGGCGATCGTGAGGTCTTTGACGGTCTCCGTCGCGTGCAGCAGATCGCCGACGCGGTGGAAGAGGTCGTCCGTCTTGCGCGACACGATCTCGATGTAGCGCTGCAGTTTCTCGTCGTCGGGGTCGGCCGCATCGGCGAGGAGGTCGAGGAAGCCGGTGATGCTCGTGATCGGGGTCCGCAGCTCGTGCGAGACGGTGCGGAGGAACTGCTCCCGGACTTCGACCGCGTCGGCGAGCTCGGTGACGTCGTAGGCGACGACGACGGTGCCGAGAAGGCGTCCGTCGTCGCTGTGGACCTGCCCCGAAGAGGCGAGGATCGCCACCTGAGCGTCGGGAGGACCGAGCCATTCGACGTGGTTGTCGATGATCTCGCCGCGGAGCGCGCGCGGAATGATCTGCTGGTCGTACGGGATCCGGCTCTGCCGGTCTGCAGCCAGCACGTTGTCGCCCGCGTAGGGCGGCTCATCGAGGCGGAATCCGACCGCCTCGACCATGCGGTGCGCGAGCGTGTTCGCGACGTCGAGACGCCCCTCGTTGTCGTAGAACGCGACGCCGGCGTTGACGGTGTTCAGGATGCCGACGGCGATCGCCTCGGCATCCTTCGCCTCGCGGAGCGCCTCCGCCTGTGCGCGGGACGCCTCCGCGAGCCGGAGGCCGTTGCGCCGGAGGTGGCGGGCAGCGATGAACACGATGACGGCGATCCCGACGATCAACGCGGGGAACGCGAAGATGTTCGCCCATTCGGCGGCGGTCGCCGGCCACGCCCCGATGTACACGAACCGGTATCCGATGATGAACACCGACCCGACGACGGCGACCACCATCCCGTACCAGGGGAACCCGTAGGCGAGCCAGAGGACGGGGAACAGTGCCAGGACCGTGACCGCGGGCACGAAGGGCATCAGCTCTGCGCGGAGCAGAGCCACCGCGACGATGTCGGCGGCCGCGATCACGATCATCGCAGCGCGCGTCAGTCGCTCCCACGGCACGAGGAGCGCCGCGACGGAGGCGGCGACGGTGATCGCGAACGCCGTCACGGTGGTGGGCGTCAGCAGGCGGTCGGGGCGGGCGATGAGCGTGACGATGGCGATGGCGAGGGTGCCGAGCACGAAGGGGAGCTGCGCGCGCAGGAAGACGCGGAATCGGCCGGCCGGGGTGGCTTCCATTTCGAACAGTGGCACCGTCGCCTCGTCCCCCTCCGACCGCACCGGTCTCGTACCGGCAACGTACTGCATTCCGGACGTTCTCGCGGTCACCGCCGGGCGACCCACACCTCGACGCCCGCCTCACCGAGTGTGAAGTTGACGGCCGTCCCCAGGTCGTACGCCTCCTGGGCGGCCGGAGGGCTGAGGGTGCTGATGACGGCCGTCACCGACACGGGGAAGGGGCCTGCGCCGCACGCCGACAGCGTCTCGCCGATCGTCGGTTCGGCCGCTTCCTCGGGGCTGACGATACTGAGGCACCGCACGGGGTTCGGATCGGCGGGCGTGCCGACCGTGTTGGCGAAGACCGAGAACCCGCGGAAATCGGCGTATCGCCGGCTGTCCGAGTCGTTCTCCGGCGGCCACGGGACGAGGGACGTCAGCGTCGTCACCTGAACCGCTTCCGCGTAGCGCGGCTCATCGCGCGGGATCGCAAGGGTGATCGCGACCGTCCCCGCGACGAGAGCCGCGGCACTGCCGGTGAGGGCAGCGCCCGCCGCCCATCTCGGCCACCGTCGCGGCGCGCCGTACGGCCGTTCGTCGTCGGCGTCGTCGGGGGGAGGAGCCGGCTCCGGCTCGGGGCTCGTCGCTGCCTCAGCCGCGACGTCGATGGTCGACGCATCGCTCGCCGCGTGTGCAGCCTGCGCTTCGAGCTCGCGCAGGCGCTGCAGAGCCGCGGCATCCTCTGCGATGTCAGCAGTGCGCCCGTACGCGCGTTCGCGCAGGCGGGCGAGCTCGGCGGCGTCGTCGTCGTCCATCGGGTCCACTAAACACCACGGGACGGCGGGTGAGGCGGCCGCCGCGTCGGGTCAGTCGTCGACGAGGATCGACTCCGCCACGGAACGCCGCTCGCGGGGAGCCTCTTCGCGAGCGCGCAGGTCGTCGGAGACGGTGTCGAGGTCGCCGAGTGTGCCCACGGCCATCACGGTGACGGCCCGCTGGTCGTCGGCGAGGTCGAACGCCGACGCGATGTCGGCGGCGCGGAACCCGCCCATCTGGTGCGTGTTCAGTCCGCTCGCGTGGGCCTGCACCGTGAAGTGCGCGGCGGCCTGACCGACGTCGTAGGTCGCCCAGCGGAGCTCCTTGCCGTCCAGCTCGGTCGTCGCGACGAAGACGACGAGGGCCGCAGCATCCGCGGCCCATGCCCGGTTGAAGCCCAGCAGGCTCTCGACCACCGCGGCGTGGGATGCCGTGCCCCGCCGCGCGACGATGAACCGCCACGGCTGCGTGTTCGACGCGGACGGCGACCAGCGCGCGGCCTCGAGCGCGGACCGCAACGCCTGCTCGTCGATCGGCGCGGACCCGTCGAACACGCGGGTGCTCCAGCGCTCGGTCAAGACATCGAGGATGGGGGCGTCGGTGGATGCGGTGCGGTTCGGCATCCGTCTATTCCACCACCGTGCGAGAGGGGTCGGCGTCACCGTGCTCTCAGGAAGTTGGCCAGCTCTCGGGTCCCGAGGTTCCGGCGACGTACTCGTCGAGCGGCACGCGACCGTCGCGCCACGCGTCGATGACGGGCTGGACGATGTGCCAGCAGTCGACGGCGGCGTCGCCGCGGACCGACAGCATCGCGTCGCCGTCGAGGATGCCCGACAGCACCTCGGCGTAGGCCTTCAGCGCTCCCGCACCGAGTTCCGCCTCGAGCGTCACCTTCTCGAGTTCGAGCGGGTCGGCCTCGCCGTTGACGTTCAGATCGAGCGCGATCGAGTCGGGCCCGAGCGAGAAGCGCAGCACGGTCGGACCCGGGTCGCCCGTGAACCCGCGGGGGAGGTGCCGGACGGGGTGGAACCGCACCTCGACCTTCGCCTCGGCGTTCCCGAGGGCCTTGCCCGAGCGGAGCGTGATGGGAACGCCCTGCCACCGCGCGTTGCGCACCTCGACCGTCATCTCGGCAAGCGTCTCGGTCTCGCGGCTCGGATCGACCCCCGGCTCGTCGACGTACGACGGGAAGTCCCGCCCCTCGACGGTGCCGGCCGTGTACCGCGCCCGGCGCGACGAGGCGACCGGGTCGTCGCCCCACACGGCGGTGGCTCGGAGCGCGGCGCCCGTCGCGTCGCGGAGGTCGCGCTGATCGAGGGATGCCGGGGGCTCCATCGTGGCGAACGCCATGACCTGCAGCAGGTGACTCTGGATCATGTCGGTGAGCGCGCCGGCCTTGTCGTAGTAGCCCGCGCGGCCTTCGAGTCCCAGCGGCTCGTCGAACTGCACGAGCATCGAGGCGATGTGATCGGCCGACCAGGCCGGCTCGATGAGCCGGTTCGCGAAGCGCGCCCCGAGCAGGTTCAGGACGGTGGAGCGGCCGAGGAAGTGGTCGACGCGGAACACCTGCGACTCGGGAACCAGCTCGGCGAGCGTCGCGTTGAGGTGCTCCGCGGATGCGGCATCCGATCCGAACGGCTTCTCGAGCGCGAGGATCGTCCCCTCGGGGATCGTAACCGAGCGGAGCGCGTCGCACGCCTTCGCGGCGACGGCGGGAGGGACGGCGAAGTAGAGCGCGGGCCGGCCCTCGGCGGCATCCAACAGCTTCTGCAGTTGATCGGGGTCGGTGATGTCGGCCTGCGTGTAGGTCGTGCCCGACAGGGGGTCGAAGGCGGACTCCGAGTCGGTCGTGGCGAATGCCTTCTGCACGGTCTCGCGCCAGGCGTCATCGCTCCACTCCTCGACACCCGCCCCCGCCAACCGCACGCGGCGTTCGGGCTCGCGTGCGAGCAGCTGCCCGAGCGCGGGGAGCAGCAGCCGCGAGGTGAGATCCCCCGAGGCGCCGAGGATGAGCAGGGTCGTGTCGGCCGTCATGGGCGTCACCCTAGCCCCGCTCCCGATGACCACGCCGGTCGTGCCTCGTCTCTTGCCCCGCCGCTCTTCGCGAACGACAATGACGACGATGCCTGCCCCGATCGAGTCCTATGCCCTGCTCAGCAACTGCCGGACGGGAGCCCTCGTGTCGGATGCCGGGAGCCTCGACTGGCTGTGCCTTCCCCGCTACGACGACGCGTCGATCTTCGGCGCACTCCTCGGCGACGACGAACACGGTCGGTGGAGCCTCCGCCCCGCCGATTCCGCCGCCACGTCCACTCGCCGTTACGACGGCGACACCTTCGTGCTCGTCACGCGCTGGCAGACGCCGACGGGCAGCGCCGAGGTGATCGAGTTCATGCCGATGCACGACGACACGGATGCCGTGGTCCGACGCGTCGTCGGCATTGAGGGCACCGTCGCCTTCGCGAGCGAGCTGCGCCTGCGTTTCGACTATGCCCGGGCCCTCCCCTGGGTGCGGCAGATCGGACATGCGGACGCGCCGGTGTTGCTCGCGATCGCCGGTCCCGACGCCGTCGCCGTGCGCGGCCCCCGACTGCACCCGGACGGCACGATGCACCGCGCCGTGTTCACGGTGGCGGCGGGCGAGACCGTCGACTCGGTGCTCACGTGGGACCGGTCGTACCACCGGCATCCCGTCGGGATCGACGTCGACGCCGCGATCGCGCACACCCGCAGGTGGTGGGGCGACTTCGCAGCGGGTGTCGAGGACGGCGGACCCTGGGGAGCCCACGTGGTTCGCTCGATGCTCGTGCTCCGCGCCCTCACCCACACCGAGACCGGCGGGATCGTCGCCGCCGCGACGACCTCGCTCCCCGAGGACCCCGGTGGCTCGCGCAACTGGGACTACCGGTTCGTCTGGTTGCGCGATGCCGCCCTCACCCTCGAGGCCTACCTCGCCCACGGCTACACCCGGGCACCGGAGCGCTGGCGCGACTGGCTGCTGCGTGCGATCGCCGGCGACCCGGCCGACGTGCAGATCATGTACGGCCTCGGCGGCGAACGGGACCTCCCCGAACGCGAGCTGACGAGCCTGCCGGGCTACGAGGGATCCGCGCCCGTCCGCATCGGCAACGGCGCCGTCGACCAGTACCAGGGCGACGTCATCGGCGAGGTCCTCGTCGCCCTCGAGGCCGCCCGCCTCGCCGGGGTGACCGAGACCCCCTCGTCGTGGTCGCTGCAGCGCGCGCTGCTGGCGCAGGTCGTCGCGTGGGTCGACCGCCCCGACCACGGCATCTGGGAGATGCGGGGCGACCTGCACCACTTCACGCACTCCCGCGCCATGGTGTGGGCCGCGCTCGACCGCGGCGTCCGCGCGGTGCGCGAGCACGGCCTGCCCGGCGACGCCGACACGTGGGAGCGGCTCCGCGAGCAGGTGCGCGCCGAGATCGATGCGACAGGGGTGGATGCCGCGGGTGGCCACTTCACGCAGCACGACACCACCGACGAGGTCGACGCCTCGCTGCTGCTCCTGCCCGTCGTCGGCTTCTGCGCCGCCGACGACCCGCGGATGCTCGCGATGGTCGAGCGCATCGAACGCGACCTGCTGCGGGACGGGTTCGTCATGCGCTACCGCACCGCGGCGGGAACCGACGGGTTGCCCGGCGACGAGCATCCCTTCCTCGCCTGCTCGTTCTGGCTCGTCGAGCAGTACGCGGCGACGGGCCGCATCGACGACGCGACCCGCCTCATGGACCGCCTGTGCGCCGTCGCGAACGACGTGGGGCTGCTGTCGGAGGAGTACGACCCGGCGACCGGTCGCCACATCGGCAACACCCCGCAGGCCCTCAGCCACCTCGCGCTCGTGGGGGCGGCCGATGCGCTGGCCGGTCACGTCGGCCGCGCCGCCCATCGCACCTGACCCGTTCGTCAAGACCGTGCGGAGCGCTGACGCCGACGGGTAACGTCATCGGCGACAGAGGAGGACGACGCCATGACGGATGCACCCGAACCGCTCGTCGGCGACGTGCTGGCGGACCGTTACCGCCTCGTCGCCCAGGTCGGACAGGGCGGGATGGCGCGCGTCTTCCGCGCCGACGACACCGCCCTCGGCCGGACGGTCGCCGTCAAGGTGCTCCGCCCCGAGGTCGAAGGCGCCATGAGCGCACCCGAGCGTGCGCGGAGCGAGGTCACGCTGCTCGCCTCGCTCAACCACCCGTCGCTCGTCACCCTCTTCGACGCCCACCTCACCGGCTCGCCCGACTACCTCGTGATGGAGTTCGTCGACGGTCCCACGCTGAGCGCGCGCATCGCCGAGGGACCCCTGCCGCCGGCGGAGGTCGCCGCGCTCGCCGCCGAACTGGGCGAGGCGCTCCACGTCGTGCACGGGTCGGGCGTCGTCCACCGCGACGTCAAGCCCTCGAACGTGCTGCTCGCATCGCCGCACCTGCCGGGCGGGCGGCCGCGCGCGAAGCTCGCCGACTTCGGCATCGCGCTCCTGCTCGACAGCGCTCGCGTGACGACCCCCGGCACCGTGATCGGCACCGCCGCCTACCTCGCCCCCGAGCAGGTGCAGGGCCGCGATCCCGCCCCCGCATCCGATGTCTACGCCCTCGGCCTCGTCCTGCTCGAAGCCCTCACCGGCGAACGCGCGTATCCGAACACCGACGGCATCGGCGCCGCCCTCGCTCGCTTGACGACGCCCCCGACGATCCCCGACGAACTCGGACCGGGCTGGGGTGCGCTCCTCACGCGGATGACCGCCACCGGCCCGGACGATCGGCCGACCGCGCTCGAGGTCGTCGAGGCGGCCGAGCGGCTGCGGACCGCGCCCGTCGACGGCGCCCCGCCGCTGCCGCCCGTCCGTGCGGCGGTGGCCGCAGGCATCCCCGTCGCCGCTGCCGTGCCCGCGGAGCCCGCCACTCGCCGCTACCCCACCGCTGCGACCGTCGCGCTCGACCCGGCTGCCGCGACCGACGTCCCGGAGAAGCGGCGATCGCGTCGTCCGGTCGTGGTCGCGCTCGCCGTCGGCGCCGTCGCGCTGGTCGCCGCGGCGAGCATCTGGACGGCGTCCCTCGCGGGATCCCCGGAGCCGACGTCGTCCGACCCCGCCCAGACCGAGCCGCGCTCGACGGAGCCGGTGCAGGACACCGTGACCGACCCGACGCCGGCCCCGTCGATCGAGCCCGCACCGACCCCGAGCACCGTCACCACCGACGACGCCCCGGACGACAAAGCGGCGAAGGATGCGGAGAAGGATGCGGAGAAGGCGGCGAAAGAGGCCGAGAAGCAGGCCGAGCAAGACGCCAAGCGTGCCGAGCGCGACGCCGAGAAGGGCCCGAAGGACACACCCGACAAGCCCTGACCGGTGATGCCCCGGGAACGACGGAACCGCCCCGTCGCAGATGCGGGCGGGGCGGTTCCGGTTCGGGATGCCGCGGCTCAGCGCGACAATGCCTCGCGCAGCTTGACGCGGGCCCCCATCCGGAGGATCGAGTTCTCGTAGATCTTCGCGCCGACCAGGATCGCCCCGACGCAGGCGGCGAGCATGACGGCCAGCGCCAGCAGCGGCTCCCACCACTGCGCCTCGCCGACGAAGATGCGCACCGGCATCCCGACCGGAGCCGAGAACGGGACGTACGACATGATCGTCAGCACGACGGGGTTGTCGTTGAAGAAGATGACGAGGAAGTACGGCGCCATCACGATGTAGGTGAGCGGCGTGATCGTGGGGCCGATGTCCTCCTGGCGCGAGACGAGTGCTCCCGCGGCAGCGAAGAGCGCCGCGAGCAGCACGAACCCGAAGAGGAAGAACACCGCGAACCAGGCGATCGGCCCGCCGAGACCGGCGATGAGGAAGTCCTGCCCCGTCACCGTCAACCCGATGAGGGCGACCGCGGCGATGCCGACGATCTGCCCCATCGCGAGGATCGTGTTGCCGAGCACCTTGCCCGCCAACAGCGCGCGCGTGGGGATCGCCGAGATCAGCAGCTCGACCACGCGGGTCTGCTTCTCTTCGACGACGCTCGTCGCGATCGTCGTGCCGAAGGTCAGCGCGGCCGCGAAGAAGGCGCCGCCGAAGGCGATCGCGATGATGTAACGGAGGAACCCGTCGGTCGCCGACTTGTCGAGGATCTCGACCTTCGGTGCGATGCTCAGCTGCTGCAGCAGGGTGTTCGAGACCGACTGGTCGAACACGACCGTGTAGCCGAGCGGCTCGTCGCCGCCGGGGATGATCGCCGCGTCGACGTCGCCGTCGCGGACGAGCTTCCTCGCCTCGTCGGCGGTTGCGGCATCCGTCACGTCGAACGCATCGGGGGTGGTGATGGCGGACTCGGTTCCGGACGTGACCGCGATGGGCGTGCGACTGTCGCTCTGCGCGGTGAAGCCCGCCCAGAGGACCGCGCCGAGCACGATCACGAACATGACGATGGTCGAGATGATGAACGACTTCGAGCGCAGCTTCGAGCCGAGCTCGCGCTCCGTGACGAGCCAGACGCTCTGGCCGAACGAGGGGGAGACGGACGTGTTCACTGGATGACCTCCGTGAAGATCTGGGCGAGGGAGGGGCGGCGCGGGGCGAACGTGGTCACGTCGCCCGCGGCGACCGCGCGCTGCAGGACGCGCTGCACGGTCTCGTCGGAGTCGGCCTCGAAGAGGGCGTAGCCGCCGTCGAAGTCGACGACCTCGACGCCCGGTTCGTCGCGGAGCCAGCCGGCATCCGCCCCGGAGACGAGTTCGAAGCGACGGGTCGCGTGCTCGGCGCGCAGGCCGTCGCGGGTGCCGGCGGCGCGGATCGTGCCGGCGGCGATGATGACGAGGTCATCGCACAGGCGCTCGACGACGTCGAGCTGGTGCGACGAGAAGAGCACCGACGTCCCCTGCGCGGCGCGGCCCTGGAGGACGTTCGCCACGACGTCGACCGCGAGCGGGTCGAGACCCGAGAACGGCTCGTCGAGGATCAGCACCTCGGGGTCGTGCACGAGGGCGGCCGCGATCTGCGCGCGCTGCTGGTTGCCGAGCGACAGCGTCTCGACGTTGTCCTCCAGACGTTCGCCGAGCCCCAGCTCTTCGAGGAGCGCCGTCGCGCGGGTCGTGGCATCCGTCTTCGAGAAGCCGTGCAGGCGCGCGAGATAGACGATGTGCTCGAGCACCTTCATCTTCGGGTAGAGGCCGCGCTCTTCGGGCATGTAGCCGAAGCGCCGACGGTCGGCGGCGGTGACGGGGGCGCCGTTCAGGGTGACTTCGCCCGCGTCGCGGCCGAGGACGCCCAGCATGATCCGCATCGTCGTCGTCTTGCCGGCGCCGTTTCCGCCGACGAAGCCCGTCAGGCGGCCGGGCGCGACGTCGAACGCGACGTCGTCGAGCACCCGCCGCGAGCCGTAGCTCTTGGTGATCCCGCGTAGCTGCAGCATCCGTTCCTCCTGTGGTCTGTGCGCCACCGGCGGCGGCACGTGTTCCACGCTAGGGAGACGGGATGCCGGGGGCCTCCCCCCGGCGGGTGAAACCCATCCCCGCCGCGAGGGGGAGGGGCGTTCCCGGTGCATTCATGGGAATAGGGATGCGGGGGGTGTCGTTGGGTTCTGCGGTGCCCACCGGCATCCCTATCCACTCTCTTTGGAGGACCCATGACGAATCGCACCATCGGCTACATCGTCGGCAGCATCTCGTCGACGTCGATCAACCGGACCCTCGCCAAGGCGCTCGAGCGCCTCGCCCCCGAGGGCACCACGCTGGTCGAGATCCCGATCAAGGACCTGCCGTTCTACTCGGTCGACCACGACGGGAACTTCCCGCAGGTGGCCGTCGACTTCAAGCAGGCGATCGCGGACGTCGATGGCGTCATCATCGTGACCCCCGAGTACAGCCGCTCGATCCCGGGCGTCCTCAAGAACGCGCTCGACTGGGCTGCCCGCCCGTACGGCCAGAACGCGTTCCACAACAAGCCCACGGCCGTCATCGGCACGTCGGGCAGCGGTGTGGCGACCGCCGTCGCCCAGCAGCACCTCAAGGCGATCCTCAGCCACTTCAACGCGCCGACGCTCGGCCAGCCCGAGGGCTTCGTGCAGACCACGCCCGGCCTGTTCGCCGAGGACGGCGAGGTCACGAACGACGCGACCGCCGGCTTCCTGACCGGCTACCTCGAGGCGTTCAACGACCTCGTCGACCGCTACGCGAAGGTCCCCGCGGGCGTCTGACCCGCGTCGCGACGACGGCCCCGCCCCGACTCGGGCGGGGCCGTTTCGCGTCTGCGGGAGGGTTCGCGCGTGGGGGCGTGCGCCGTGCGGCCGGTGGGAGCGCCGGGGTGCGCGCCGAGTGTGAGCGCCGGGTGTGAGCGCCGGGTGTGAGCGTTGAGAAACGGCATCCGGTGCGAAACACCATGCGGGGACGCGTGTCTTGTCCCGGATCGCGTTTGTCGGCGCAGGGGCCGGGGTGCACGCGGGGGGGCGACGGAGGCGCGGGCTCGGGCCGGGGATCGCGGCTGGGGCGGGCGGCCTGCGCCCGGGGGGAGCGCCGAGAAACGGCATCCGGGGCGAGACACCATGAGGGGACGCGTTTTTCGCCCCGGATTGCGTTTGTCGGCGCGGGGGCCGGGGTGCACGCGGGGCGACGGGCACACGCGGGGCGACGGGCACACGCGGGGCGCCGGGACACACGCGGGGTGCCGGGCGGGGCGCCCGGCACGCGGGGCGCCGGCGCACGCGGGGTGCTCGGGCGGGGCGGGGTGACGGGCGTGGCGCCCGGCACGCGGGGCGCCGGGTACCCGCGGCGCGTGGCTCAGGCGAGGCCGTGGCGGTGGGCCCAGACGACGGCGGCGACGCGGTCGCGGGCACCGAGCTTCTGCAGCACGTTCGACACGTGCGTCTTCACCGTCGCCTCGCCGATGTAGAGCTCCCGGGCGATCTCGCCGTTGCTCATCGCCTGCGCGAGCAGCCGCAGCACCTCGGCCTCGCGGTCCGTGAGCTCCACCGGGAGGCCGGGCGCGGCATCCGCTGCACGGGGGAGGGATGCCGCCGGCTCCGCCTCGGTCGCGGCGAACCGCGCGATCACGCGGCGGGTGACCGTCGGCGAGAGCAGGGCGTCGCCCGAGGCGGCGACGCGCACGGCGTTCGTGAGCTCTTCCGGGCCGGCGTTCTTCAGGAGGAATCCGCTCGCCCCCGCCGACAGCGCCTGGAACAGGTAGTCGTCGCGGTCGAAAGTCGTCACGATGACGACGGATGCCGCGACCCCCGCATCCGCCACGATCCGACGCGTCGCCTCGAGACCGTCCATGTCGGGCATCTGGACGTCCATGCAGATGACGTCGGGCTGGAGCTCACGCGCCGACGCGACCGCGGCGCGGCCGTCGCCGGCCTCGCCGACGACCTCGATGTCACCGGCCGCCTCGAGGATCATGCGGAACCCGGCGCGCATGATCGCGTGGTCGTCGACCAGCAGGACGCGGATCATGCCGGCACCGCCGGGGAGACCGGCACGTGCACGCGCACGAGAAAGCCGCCCCGAGGCCGAGCCCGTGCCTCGAGCGAACCGCCCGAGGCGGCCGCGCGCTCGCGCATGCCGACGAGGCCGAGCCCTGCGCGGCCCGAGATGGGCGGGCGGCCGGTGTTCGCGACCTCGAGTTCGACGTCGCTCGTCCCGTACCGCAGCCGCACGTCGGCCGTCGCGCCGGGACCGCCGTGGCGGCGGGCGTTCGTGAGTGCCTCCTGCGCGATGCGGTACAGGTTCACCTGCACGAGCTCGGGCGTCGGCGTCGCCTCGCCCACGACGGACAGCGTTGTCGGCAGGCCGTTGTCGTTCGCGTGCGCGACCAGCTCGACGAGCCCATCGAGCCGCAGCGTCGATCCGCCGGGAGCGTCGGTCTCGGGGGTGCGGAGCGTCTCGAGCAATTGCCGCAGCTCGCTCAGCGCCTGCCGTGCCGATGTCTCGACGCCGGTCAGCGCGGTGCGCGCGGCATCCGAATCGCGCTCCAGCACCGTGCGTGCGGCACCCGCCTGCACCCCCATCGCCGAGACGTGGTGCGCGACCACGTCGTGCAGCTCGCGGGCGATGCGCACCCGGTCGAGGGCAACGGCCTGCGCAGCCGAGCGCTCGCGCTCGAGCTCGAGCTCGCGGGTGCGCTCCTCGAGCGCGGCCCGCTCCATGGCGCTCGTGTACGCGCGCTCGCCGAAGAGGTACGCCCCGCCGAAGAACGCCACGTTCACCAAGAACTGGATCATCGCGAATGCCGCGAAGGGGGAGAAGGGGCCCTCACGCGAGAGACCGTCGTCGGATGCCGCCGACTGGAAGATCGAGATCATCAGCCACACGAACATCGCGACGATGAGGAGGGCTCGCACGAGCGCCGCGCGGCGCCGGTCGGCCACCCACGAGCCGACCGTGTACATCCCGATGAACAGCGAGACGTTGCCGACGTAGAGCTCGGGGATCCGTATCGAGACGCCGATGAAGAAGGCGGTCGAGACGACGATCAGGACCGACATGGGGTAGCGCCGACGGAGGGCCAGCGGAGCCGAGATCGCGGCGGAGTACAGCAGCCCCCAGACCAGGTCCGGGTGAGCGCCGCGGTAGACACCCGAGACGCTGCCCAGGGCCGTGCTGAGCATGGCGGCGATCAGCAATCCGGCAGCCAACCAGGCGTCGTGGCGTCGTTCGTCCGCGGTGGCGGCGCGGCGGAGCATCGAGTCGGGCATGCTCCCCACGCTAGAGGGGGCGGCGGGGTCCGGCATCCGTCGTGCGGGGGAACCCGCGGCGCGCGGCTCGCGTCAGAAGATTCGAGACGATGGCGCTCACGTCGAAGTCTTCTCCGTTAGGCAAACCCCGCCCGCGTCGACCTCGAGACCGCCTAACTCCACGATCTGGATCGTGGAGTTAGGCGGCTAGCTAGCTGGCCGCGTCTACCGTGCTATTCCATGGCGCATACCAGACGCTGCTGACCGGCGCGTCACGCTCGGCGGACTTGGCGTGATCTGCCCGAGGTCTGGCGCTTCCGGCTGTATGCAGCGACCGCACTGGACCCAAGCAGTTGCGTATCTCTCCCGCGATTCCCGGCTCCGGCCCCCGGCGGCTTTACGCCGCCGCGGATACTCCAGTGGCGAATCGACCGGACGGCGGCAATGCGGATCTAAAACCCGACCATCGGCGCCGCTTCGAAGATCGGCCACCAGTTGTCGTTGTGCGAAGCGGAAGTGCGATTGCCGTCTGCACGTGGGTGGAACCACGGTGTCCCTTCCCAGGTTGCTAGTCCAGGACACCGTGAGGCACTCAGTAGTCCTGGACGCTGTGTGCGGAGGTGCCACTCACTCGGAGCCCGAGATACTTGGACGAGGAAGCCCCGGAGATGTCAGTGCAAGCCATTAGCCAGTCGGCCTTCGCCGGGTTGCCGTTGTTGCCGACTTTCTTACTGATCTTGAACTCTTCGGTGGTGCAGCTGTTACCCGAATCCCAGCCCCGGCCACCGATGTACGTGATCGAGCCTGCATTGGACGCGCGAGAGTAGTTGGCATCGAAGTGCATGTTATGCCACGCGGTCCAGTGATAGACCTGGCACCCCCTATAAGCACTTCCACCGGCTCCGCCTGACATTTTGCAGTTCTTGATCGCGCGCAGCGAGGTTCCGCCGTCCGCATCAGTCACCTCCGTGCTGACCCCGAGGCTGTCGAAGGAACCATCGGGGTAACGCTTCACTGGGAACGTGCCCAGTTCGTTGGTGACGTCGTCAGTGGAAGTCGGAACCGCACCCGGCAGCTGTGCGTCCAGGGTTGCTCCGCTCAGCGCCTTGGCAAGGAGGCTGGCGCGAAGTTCCTGAGGGACTTCAAATCGAGCCATGTTCTCTTCAAGGAACGCTGTCGCCTTTTCCTCGGCCGGCGTGGTGTTCGCGAGCGCCGCGGCAGTGCCAGCAAATCCCAGCATTGAGACCGCAGCAGCGCCGACAGCGATAAGGCCGGCGATCCGCCGGCCCAAACGACCTCGTCCTGCATCGTATTTATACGTCTTCAATTCGTTCCCCCCGGTTTGTTTGAAGTGGCGGCCGTGAGCCGTCCCGTTGACCCTATCGGTGTGAGTGAGTTGTGGCCAAGCATCAACGTCGAGGGGCGCACCTGCGCAGGTCTCAGGGGTAGACGGATCACGTCCTCCTGAGCGGCAACTACTGCGCTGATGCCCGTGATTGCCGTGATGACAGCTTGCACGTGTGATCGGGTCATGTTGCCCTGATCAAGGCAAGGACGGCACCACCGACGGCTACTCGCTTCGTGTCGCTATCATAAGTTTCGACTCACGCATCCTGGCCCCAATCTTTCGTCCTCGGCCCCGCGGCAACACTGTCCGCGGTTGCTGGAACCGTAGCGATCCCTCTTTATGGCGAAAGATGAAAACCTAGGCGGCCGCGCGAAATTCTCTCGCTGAAGCCAGTCGCAGATGACCCGCCCTGCATAGACCACGTAGTCGCCGACCGGGCCTACTGATCGCGTCTACGCTCCATCGGCAACAGGAAGGCACCTGCCGCTGCTGCGATTGGCGCCGAGACCGCGATTGCCCACCCCAGGCCCAGTCATTCGCGATCAGGATGAATCCTGCGGATGAACTGGCGAGATCGACGATCAGGCCCGTCGCGGTGACTGCTCTCTGTGCACGCCGCGGCTGACCGCTTCTCCGGCGTTCGAAACTGAGGCATCAACAGTTCCCATCAGACGCGAGGTAGTAGACCCCAACGGCCGCAAACGTCGCGTCGCCAATGGCGGATTTCGTACTGATCACCCTCGCCGCGCTTGGTATCGAGGAGCCTGCTGTGAAAGGGCTAGGGCGAATCGAGCGACGTGGGTGGCAAAGGGTGGGAGCCCAGTGATCGCCGATGTGGCGCCACGCTGAAATAGCTCGGTCTGTGGGGTCGATGTTGTTCACGGGATCGGCGCCGGCATGCGCGTATCGGTTGGCGTGGTTGGGGTCGAGCGGGCTGCCGGGGGTGTCCTGTTGAGCCCAGCGGCCGAGGGTGGTGTTGCACTAGCGGTTGGCAAAGTGGACCCATCCGGTGGCGCGAGCTTGGATGCCAGCCTTCAAAAGGGACGGGTATTGGGTTTGCCGGGTGCCGCCGCTATCGTCCCGCGGCGTGCGGCTCGCGTCAGAAGATCATCGGACGGTCGTCGTCGTCCTCGCCGTCGAGATCCAGGTCGACGACGACGGGAACATGGTCGCTCGGAATCTCACCCTTGCGCTCGTCGCGGTGGATGGATGCCGCGACGACGGCGTCGGCGAAGGCCGGGGAGCCGAGGATGAAGTCGATCCGCAGGCCCTCATTGCGGGGGAAGCGCAGTTGCTTGTAGTCCCAGTACGTGTAGCCGGTCGGCACCAGCGGGCGGACCGTGTCGACGAGGCCGGCGTCGAGGAGCGCCTGGAACGAGGCGCGCTCCTCGGGGGAGACGTGGGTCGACACGCCTTGGACGATCGTCGGGTCGCCGTTGTCGGCATCCGTCGGGGCGATGTTGAAGTCGCCCACGAGGGCGAGCGGCAGGTCAGGGCGAGCCGCGAGGGTCGACTGCGTATAGGCGCGGAGAGCCTCGAGCCAGTGCAGCTTGTACGTGAAGTGGGGGTCGTCCAGTCCGCGTCCGTTGGGGACGTAGAGGCTCCAGACCTTGACCCCGTCGATCGTCGCTCCGAGGGCACGTGCCTCCTGCGGGGCATCCGGACCCTCGTGCCCCTTCAGGAACCCGGGCATATCGGGGAAGGCGTACTCGACGTCGGTGATCGGCTGGCGGCTCGCGATGGCGACGCCGTTCCACTGATTCAGGCCGTGCGCCTCGACGTGGTACCCGGCCTCTTCGAACGCCTCGTAGGGGAACTGCTCGGGCTTGCACTTGATCTCCTGCATCGCCAGCACGTCGATGCCCTCGCGCACGGCGAATTCGACGGTGCGCACGATGCGCGCGCGGATGGAGTTGACGTTCCAGGTGGCAAGCCGCATGGTTCCCAGCCTAGATCGGGCGTCCGACGCCGCCGGTCGTAGACTCGTCCCCGTGACCGTCGCCTCTACGCCCGCACTCGAAGCCGACCGCCAGAGCCTCATCTCGCTTATCCAGGAGGAGGCCGTGTTCCACGGCGACTTCACCCTGTCGAGCGGCAAGAAGGCGACGTACTACGTCGACATGCGCAAGCTCACGCTCGACCACCGCGCGGCTCCCGCCATCGGCCGGATCATGCTCGACCTCATCCGCGACGTCGACGGCATCGTCGCGGTCGGCGGTCTCACGCTCGGCGCCGACCCCATCGCCAACGCCGTCATGCACGAGTCGGCGCGCACCGATGCTCCGCTCGACGCGTTCGTCGTCCGCAAGGAGCCCAAGGACCACGGCCGCGGCCGTCAGGTCGAAGGAGCGGATGTCGTCGGCAAGCGCGTCATCGTCGTCGAAGACACCTCGACCACCGGTCAGTCCGCGCTGAAGGCCGTCGAGGCGCTCCGCCGCGCGGGTGCCGAGCCCGTCGCCGTCGCCGTCATCGTCGACCGCAAGACCGGCGCGCAGGCCGCCGTCGAAGCCGAAGGCCTCACGTGGCTGGCCGCGATCGACCTCGACGACCTGGGCCTGAAGCCCCAGTAATCCCTACTTCGGCTCGAGGTCGTCCCACGGCTTGCGGTCGTCATCGTCGTGGCCGCGTCCGCGCACCATCCGCACGACGACGAGCACCAGCGACGTGACCAGCGAGAGCCCGACGACGGCGAACAGCAGGTTCTGCTCGAGTCCGTTCATGCCTCAACTCTCCCACGAGGGGGATGCCGCGAGGTGGCGCCCGAGCGTAGGGTCGAGGGTGTGGCGCGAGATGACTGGGACCCCGACGATCTGCCCGATCTGAGCGGCCGTCGATACCTCGTCACCGGGTCGAACACCGGACTCGGATTCTTTTCCTGCCTGCAGCTCGCCGGTGCCGGCGCGCACGTCATCATGACGGCGCGGAACCCGTCGAAACTGTCCCGCGCGCGGGCCGCGATCCTCGCCCAGGTGCCGGATGCCGACCTCGAGACTCTCGCGCTCGACACGAGCAACCTCGGCTCGGTGCGCGCCGCCGCGGCGACGGTCCGCGGACGCGTCGGGCTGCACGGTGCGCTGTTCAACGCCGGCATCGTCCACCCGCCGAAGACGCGGGAGGTCACCCGCGACGGGAACGAGCTCGTGATCGCCACGAACGCGCTCGGGCACTACGCGCTCGCAGGTGCCCTCCTGCCCGCCCTCGCCGCAGCGCGCGGCCGGATGGTGTGGCTCGGTTCGGTCGCGACGAAGCTCTTCCCGTGGGATCCGATCGACCCCGAACTCGTCGACGACTACACCCCGTGGCGGGCGTACGTGCAGTCCAAGGTCGCGACGTCGGCGATCGGTTTCGAAGCCGACCGGCGGCTGCGGGCGGCATCCGTCCCCGTGGCCAGCCTCGTCGCGCACCCCGGATACTCGCTCGGCGGCCGCACCCGGCGCATCGCGGGAGTCAGCGCACCCACGCGCCGCAAGCGCCTGATCGGCGGGTTGCAGGCCGTTGTCTCGCAGTCCAAAGAGAGCGGGGCGTGGGCTCCGGTGCGCGCCCTCACCGACCCGGAGGCCGAGGGCGGGCAGTACTGGGGTCCGTCCCGCATGTACACGGGCCTCCCGGCCCTCGCGAAGGCGCCGCGCATCACGATCGACCCCGATGTCGGCGCCCGCATGTGGCACTACGCCGAGCACGCGACCCGCGCGGAATGGCCGTACCTCAAGGGCCGGCGGCTGCGCTTGCGCTGACGCGCGGTGGCGGCTGCGTGCGCTGACGTGCTGTTGTGGTCGCCTGCGTGTGACGGATGCACGATCGGTGGGGCGGGAGTGATCCGGTGGGGCGGATGTGGCGGGATGCCACGAGTCGGTCGTGCGGATGGTGGGCCGTGAGACGGGACGGGCCGCTGCGCTGGCGGCTGCGGCGCGGCGACGGATGTGCGACCCCTCCAGCGCCGCCGTGGTCGTCTGCGTCTGACGGATGCACGATCGGTGGGGTGGGAGTGACCTGGTGGGGCGGGTGTGACGGGATGCCGGGGGTCGGTCGTGCGGATGGTTCGCCGTGACGCGAGGCGGCCCCTTGCCCCGAGGCATCGGAGCCACTAGGGATGAACCCAGGACGCGGGAGGCGACATGGCGGATCGGGTGACGGTGGCGCCTGAGGTGCGCGAGATCCTCGACGAGGCGCGGACGATCATCGGCGACCGGGCGGTCCGGGAGATCTCGATGTTCGGCGCCATCGCGCTCATGGTCGACGACTCGATGGCGGTCGCCGTCTTCAAGAGCGAGTCCCTGCTCGTCCGGGTCCGGGACGACGAGGATGCTGCCCTGCTCGCCGAGCCCGACGCGGAGCGCTCGCACATGGGCGAACGGTCGATGGGGCTCAGCTGGTTGCGGGTCGCCCTCGACCCCGAGCACTCGCGGCTGGAGTTCTGGGTGCGGGCAGCGCTTCGCCGACCCGGCAAGAGCGCGGCCTGACCCTCAGGCGGTGAGCCAGACCGCCTGCGCGGCAGCGGGCGGCAGATCGATCGTCGGGCCGCCATCGACCTGGACGGCGTCGCGGCCCGTCGCGGTGACGGTGTGGCCGACGTCGAGACCGCGCTCCTCGAGCGTGCGGAGGAGCGCGGGGTCGCGGTCCGAGACCCGCAGCACCCGACCGGTGTGGCCGATCGTCGCCTCGGCGAGGAGGACGAACGGCTCCCGCTCGACGGATCCGTCGGGGCCGGGGATCGCGTCGCCGTGCGGGTCGAACCGGGGGTGATCGAGGCGCGCGTCGATCCCCGCGAGGAGGCGATCGCTGATCGTGTGCTCGAGCACCTCGGCCTCGTCGTGCACCTCGTCCCACGCGTAGTCGAACTCGCGGACGAGCCACGTCTCGATGAGGCGATGCCGGCGGATGACCGCGGTCGCGCGGCGGGTCCCGGCATCCGTCAGCGAGATCGGGCCGTACGGTCGGTGCGACACGAGGCCCTGCGCCGCGAGCTTCTTGACCATCTCGGTCACCGACGAGGGCGCGAGTCCGAGTTCGCCGGCCAGCACCGACGGGGTGACGGGATCGCTCTGCCACTCGGTGTAGTGGTAGATCGTCTTCAGGTAGTCGTCGACCGTGGACGCGGGCACGGACCCCAGATTATCCGCCGAACAGGGTGAGCCAGAGCAGCAGCCCGTTGAGCGCGACGAGGAAGATCGACGCGAGGATGCCGGCCGCCGTCGTCCACGCGCGGTTGCGGTACCCGCCCAGCAGGTCCGCCTTCGCCGTGAGCGCCACGAGGGGAATGAGCGCGAACGGGATGCCGAAGCTCAGGATCACCTGGCTGAGGATCAGCGCGAACGTCGGGTCGACGCCGACCGCGAGGATCACGAGCGCCGGGACGAGCGTCACCAGGCGCCGGACGAGGAGCGGGATGCGGACGCGCAGCAGTCCCTGCATGATCTCCGCCCCCGCATAGGCGCCGACGGCGCTGCTCGCCAGGCCGCTCGCGAGCAGGCCGACCGCGAAGAGGGTGGCGACGACCGGCCCGATCCCGGACTGCAGCGCGGCGTACGCGCCCTCGAGGCTGTCGGTGCCGGGCACCCCGTCGAGGTTCGCCGCGGCGAGCAGCAGGATGCAGAGGTTCACGCTTCCGGCGATCGCCAGAGCGATCGTCACATCCCAACGGGTGGCGCGGAGCACGCGGCAGGTGTCGATGGCGGCGTCGGCGGCGGCGGCATCCGTCGTCGTCCGGCCGGTGGCCGGCCGGAACCGGTCGCGGGCGAGCGAGCTGTGGGCGTAGATCGCGTGCGGCATGATCGTCGCGCCGAGGATGGAGGCCGCCAGCAGCACCGAGTCGGTGCCGTCGAAACGGGGGAGGAGACCCTCGACGACGCCGCTGGCGTCGGGCGGTCCGATGAAGACGCCGTAGGTGAAGCCGAGGACGATGATCGCCATCAGCCCGATGATCACGAACTCGAACGGGCGCGCACCGCCGCGCGACTGGATGAGCAGCAGGACGATCGACACGGCGCCGGTGATCAGCCCGCCCCAGACGAGCGGCACCCCGAACAGCAGCCACAGCGCGACGGCGCCGCCGATGATCTCGGCGACGTCGGTGGCCATCGCGACGAGCTCGGCCTGCAGCCAGTAGGCGCGGCGTGCGGTGTGGTTGCGGATGCGGGCGCCGAGGATCTCGGGCAGGCTCCGGCGCGTCACGATGCCGATCTTCGCCGAGAGGTACTGGATGAGCCAGGCCATGACGTTGCCGAGGACCACCACCCAGACCAGCAGGTAGCCGTATCGGGCGCCGGCGGTCATGTTGCTCGCGACGTTGCCCGGATCGAGGTACGCCACTCCCGCGACGAGCGCCGGTCCGAGCAGCCAGGCCGCGCGGGGGCCGCGCACCCGGGGCGACTCCACGAGCACATTTTTCGGCATACCGAAAAATCTAACAGGACCGAAGGATGCCGGGAAGCAACGTCTGCGCTCGCGGCGACGCTCAGGCCGAGGCGGACTCGAGCTTGTACCCCACGCCGTGCACGGTGACGATCCTCGCGGGCCGCTGCGGGTCGTTCTCGATCTTCAGTCGCAGGTTCTTCACGTGGGTGTCGATGGTGCGCGGCCCGATCCACCGGTCGGAGCCGTGCAGGTGGTCGAGGAGTTGCGACCGGCTGAGGACGATCCCCGCCTGGGTGGCGAAAACGAGCAGCAGATCGAATTCGGCGCGCGTCAGTTCCACGGGCCGAGCGTCGACGGTCACCGTCCGGCGTTCGGGGTCCACGACGAGGTCCCCCACAACCACGTCGGGTCGGGTCGTCGTGGTCGGCAGCGCCCGCCGCAGCAGCGCGCGGACACGGCCGACGAGCTCGCGCGGGCTGTAGGGCTTCGTGACGTAGTCGTCGGCGCCGAGCTCGAGGCCGAGGAGCAGATCGTTCTCGGTCGATCGCGCCGTGAGGATCAGGATCGGTAGGTCGTACATCTCCTCGCGGAGCGTGCGGCAGAGGGTGAGTCCATCGAGTCCCGGCAACATCACATCCACGATCAGCAGGTCGGGTGAGGACGCACGGATCGCGGCCAGCGCAGCCGCTCCGTCGCCGATGACATGCACATCGTGACGTTCGCGCTCCAGGTAGCGGCGGATGAGCTCGGACTGCAGTTCGTCGTCCTCGACGATCACGATGCGGGCCACGTCATCGACTGTAGGCGGGCGACCGGAACGCCGACGGTCTCGGCACCGCATCCTCACAATCCCCTCACAACCGGCGATCACTGTGGAGGCGACGACAGAGATCGGAGAACCATGTTCCGCCATTCGACCCGCCCCCTGGGTGCCCTCGTCGGCATCGCGCTGACCGTGCTGTTCGCGACCGGCTGTGCAGCCGGCGCTGCGCCGCAGGGCCAGGATGCCGCCCCCGTTCCGGACGATCAGATCGCGAGCCTCGAGACGGCGGCGCCCGAGAAGACGGCGACGGAGGACCCGCTGATCGCCGAGTACGGCGAGCCGGTACGGCTGCGCCTCGACATGACCGATGAGGAGAGCGAGGCGGCGTGGCAGCCTCGCGAGCGATGCCTCGCCGATCGGATGCCGAAGGCGACGATCACGGGCGGCCAGGACAGTGGTGTGGGCGTCGCGACGAACGACGACCCCGGCGCCGCCGCGGAGGCGGAGGCGTTCTGCATGAAATTCGCCCCGTTGCCGCCGCACGAGCTCGACGCGCAGAACCCCGACGCGCTGCGGTTCGCGCAGAAGGTGGTCGACTGCCTGCACGCCGCTGGCGTACGTTACGTCGAGATCACCCCCGCCGACGAGTTCGGACAGATCGCCTTCGCTTTCGGCGGTGAGCAGAACGACTCGACGTCGATCTCGCTCGGCATGGCGAAGGTCGACGGGTGCGTCGCCGACGTGTCGGGCGGCGCCCGATGAGCCGCGATCGGCGCCGTCGCACCCTCGCCGTCGCGGCAGCCGCTGTCGGGGCGACTCTTCTCCTCGGCGCGGGCGGGGTGGCCGCTGTGACGAGCGCGAGCGAGCAGTCCCCGAAGGCCGCGCCGTCGCCGCAGACGGAGCGAGCGACAGCCGTGATCGAGCGGGGCGACCTGTCGTTGACCGCGACCCTGGACGGATCGATCGGGTTCGTCGGCGCCGAGCCCGTGTCGGTCAAGGCCAAGGGCACGATCACCTGGTTGCCGGCGCCCGGCGCCGACCTCGGTCGAGGGGCGACGGCGCTCCGCGTCGACGACCTCCCCATCCCGGTGCTCATCGGGAAGACGGCGCTCTACCGCCCCCTGACCTCGTGGGGCATGACCGGTGCCGACGTCAGCATGGTCGCGGAGAACCTCATGGAGCTCGGTTACCTGCAGCGGGCCGACCCGAAGGACGCGCGGACGAACAGTGCGTTCCGCACCGCTGTCCGTGCCTGGCAGACCTCGCTCGGCCTCGAGCGGACGGGAGACATCGCTCCGACGGACGTCGTCGTCCTCGCCGCCGACAGCCGCGTCGCGAAGGTGACGGCCCGGCTCGGCGACGCCGCGGCCGGGACGCCGTTCACCGCGTCGACGACCACGAGGATCGTCGAGGCGGCCGTGCCTGCCGGCGACGCGGGACTCGTGGGTGCCGGGGCTGCGGCGGAGGTCGAGCTGCCCGACGGCCGGGTGCTGAAGGGCACGATCCGCGACGTCGGCACGGCGGGGGAGGGCGCGCAGTCCCAGGTGCGCGCCACGGTCGACATCGCCGACCAGAAGGCTGTCGCCGAGGTGGATGCCGGGGCCGTCGTCGTCCGCGTCGTGACGAAGACCGTCACCGACGTGCTCATCGCCCCCGTACCTGCACTCATCGCGCTCGCCGAGGGCGGGTACGCGCTGCAGGACGAGTCCGGGCGGCTGCACGCCGTCACGATCGGGCTCATCGCAGACGGCCGCGTCGAAGTGGCCGGCGACGGCATCACCGCCGACATGACGGTGGTGACCGCACGATGACCACCCCCGCCCTCGAGCTCGATCGCGTGGGCCGCGTCCATCCGGGCGGCGTCGCAGCACTGCGGGACGTGTCGCTCCGGATCGACGCGGGCGAGATCGTCGCGATCGTCGGAAGGTCCGGCGCCGGCAAGTCGACGCTCCTGAACGTCCTCGGTACCCTCGACCGGCCCACGAGCGGAACTGTCCGGGTCGGTGGGATAGATACGGACGACCTCGACGATCGAGCGCTCTCGACCCTGCGGGGACGGACGATCGGCTTCGTCTTCCAGAGCTTCCACCTGACCGACGGCGTGAGCGCCGAAGACAACGTCGCGACGGCGCTCCTCTACAGCGGCGTGCCGCGGCGACTCCGACGCGATCGCGCCCGAGCGGCGCTCGAGCGGGTCGGGTTGGCTCACCGCCTCTCGCACCGCGCTCGCGACCTCTCCGGCGGGGAGCGCCAGCGCGTCGCCATCGCCCGCGCGATCGTCACCGAGCCGCTCGTGGTCCTGGCCGACGAGCCGACCGGCGCGCTCGACAGCGCCAACGGCGAACGCATCGTCGACCTCCTCGAGCGGCTCAACCGGGAGGGCACCACCGTCGTGGTCATCACCCACGACGCCGGCTTGGCCGAACGGATGCCGCGTCGCATCGAACTCCGCGACGGCGGGATCGTGGCGGACACGGCCGCCCCCGCCGACGAGGAGGTCGCTCATGTCTGACCGCCGGCCTCGCCTCGGCATCCGGGACCTTCTCGCCCTCGGCACCGTGGGGCTGTTCACCCGCCCGCTGCGCGCCGTACTGGCCTCGCTCGGAGTCGCCATCGGGATCGCCACCCTGGTGACGGTCACCGCTCTGCCCGCGTCGTCGCAGGCCGCGCTCGATCAGGAACTCACGAAGCTCGGCGCGAACCTGCTGCGCGCCGATCCGAGGGTGGGCGTCGACGGTGAGCCGATCCCGCTCCCTCCCGAGTCGCGCGGCATGCTGCAGCGGATCGGTCCGGTCTCGGACGCCGCCACGGTCGGAAACGCGCATGCGGGAGTACGGAGCAACGCACTCCGCGACTACGTCGAGAGCGGTATCACGACCCTCGCCGTGACGGGCGACCTCCTCGGCGTGCTCCGCGGCGAGCTGGCAGAGGGGCGGTGGCTCGGCGACGACCCGATGCCGGTCGTCGTGCTCGGTTCGGATGCCGCAGACCGGCTCGGACTCTCACGGCTCCCCGACCACGCCGTGTCGATCGACCTCGGCGGCATCCCCTTCCAGGTCGTCGGCATTCTGAAGGACACCCCTCTCGCGCCCGACCTGCAGTCGGCCGTGCTCGTCAGCGACGCGGCCGCCCGGCACTGGCTCGGCTTCGACGGTGCCCCCACCGTCGCCTATCTCACCGGCGCCGAGTCGCAGATCGAGGCGCTCCGGCCCGTCGTCGCCGCGACGCTCTCGCCGGGGGCCGCCGGCATGGTGCAGGTCAGTCGCCCGTCGGCCGTGCTCGCCGCGAAGGATGCCGCCCAGGCGAACTTCGACGGACTGTTCCTCACCCTGGCCGGGATCGCCCTCCTCATCGGCGGGATCGGTATCGCGAACACGATGTTCGTCTCGGTGCTCGAGCGCCGGAGTGAGATCGGGCTGCGCCGGGCGCTCGGTGCGCATCGGGGGCAGATCCGGTCGCAGTTCCTCGTCGAAGCAGTGGTCCTCTGCTCGATGGGCGGGCTCCTGGGGGTATCGCTCGGGCTGCTCGGCACGGTGCTGTGGAGTGCCACGCAGGGGTGGCCGGTGGTCATCCCCGTGGCGACGATCGTCCTCGGCGTGACGGCATCCCTCGTCACGGGGGCGCTCGCCGGACTCGCACCGTCCATCCATGCGGCGCGGCAGTCGCCGACCGCTGCGCTCGCCGCGGGATGAGTGGCGCAGCGGATGCGGGGGCGGCGGGTGAGAGCATTGCCGACGGGATGAGCGTGCGATCGGACGAGCAGCAGACACGGCGACGGACGCCGCGCCTGCTGCTGCGGTACCTCGCCGCAGGCCTCCTCCTGGTCGTCGCGTCGGTCGGCAGCACGCTGTGGCTCGCGCAGACCGCGGAGTACCGCTTCGACCAGCAGTCATCGGATGCCGCCCTCGCCCGGAACGAGCAGATCCTCGACGAACTGAGTCTGTGGGCCGGCCGGCATCCGACCTGGGACGGAGTCGGACCCGAGCTCCTCGAACTCGCGCACGACACCGGCCGGCGGATCGCGCTCGTCGGGGGGGACGGAGAGCTGATCGCCGACAGTGCGCCGACTCTGCCGCGACCCGAGGAGTCGACGATGACGTTCGATCCGCTCGAGGAGTACGCCGAGCCCGGAACCCTCCAGCTGCGCCTGCACCGGGGGATCGTCGGACCCTTTGGTCTCAGCGAGGATCAGCGGACGGCGCTGACCGCGCGCGCTGCTGACGTCCGGGCCTGCCTGGGAACGGCGGTCATCGGCTCGACCGTCTGGACGACGGGACGCCCGGTGGTGTGGGCCACGGACAACGCCCCGGATTGCGGGCGGACCCGACTCGACACCCCGCTGCCGTCCGAACAGGACGCTCTCGACGAACTGCGCGAACTCACGAACCGGTGCCTGCTCGACGCCAGTGCTCCTCCGATCGACCGGGTCGACCTCGACCTCTCGGCCGCGGCGACGAGAACGGAACTCGCGTTCCGCACCGATCCCCCCGGGTCGGAGATCACCGCGGGATGCCTCCTCAGCGCACAGGTCGAGCAGGCCTCCGCCGTCACGGCGCCGACCGTCCAGATCGTCCTCACGAACCTCCGGGGGAACGTCCGCGGGCCCTTCGACGCGAGCCCGGGGACGATCGCACGACTCGCGATCGTCGTGGTCGTGCTCCTGGCTCTTCTCGCGGCCGCAGCCGCCATCATCCTCGCGCCGACCCTTCGGAGCGCGCGCAAGCTCGAAGCCGCCGCCGACCGCTTCGCCGCCGGAGAGCGTGCGGGTCGGAGCGGAGTCGGTGCGACGGACGACCTCGCCCACGTGGGTGCGGCGTTCGACCGGATGTCGGCGGAGATCGCCAGTCACGAGACCGCCCGCCGCCGTCTTCTCGGTGACGTGGCACACGAACTGCGGAGCCCCCTGACCAACATCCGCGGCTGGGTCGAGGCCGCTGACGACGGGCTCGGAATGAGCGATGCCGAATTGCGGAGCCTTGTGCTCACCGAAGCGGGACGCATGGAGACCATCACGCGCGACCTGCAGTTGCTCGCGCTCGCCGAGACGGGCGACCTCGCCGTCGACCTCGCACCGGTGGATGCCGCCGAGGTCGTCCGGAGCGTCGTTGCGGCCCACCTCGCTCGGGCTGCGGCCGCCGACGTCGCGCTGGTCGCGGAGGTCGATGGCCCTCTGCTGATGCGCACCGATGCCGCGCGTCTCGGGCAGATCCTGAGCAACCTGGTGGGCAATGCTCTCCGCCACACCGCCGCGGGCGGGTCAGTGCGGGTCGGCGCGGGTGCGACGGGCGGAACCGTCCGCTTCGAGGTGATCGACGACGGCGAGGGCATCGCCGCCGACGACGTGCCGTTCGTGTTCGACCGGCTGTGGCGGGGAGACCCGGCGCGCACGCGGTCGGGCGAGAGCTCCGGACTCGGGCTGTCGATCGTGCAAGGGCTCAGCCAGGCGCTCGGCGGCTCGGTCGAGGTCACGAGCGAGGTGGGTGCCGGCTCCCGCTTCACCGTCTTCCTGCCGGGGTCACCCGACTAACCTGGACCGGTGCCAGACCCGACCGATCCCGCCGCCGGCGACGCCGAGCCGCAGCTCCCCGTCGGCGTCGGCCCGTGGCCCGGCGGCCCGGACGCCTGGCCGGACGATCCGCGCTACGACCGTGAGCTCCTGGAGAACGGTGATCGCCGCAACGTCGTCGACCGGTACCGCTACTGGACGATGACGGCGATCGTGGCGGACCTCGACGAGAAGCGGCATCCGTTCCACGTCGCGATCGAGAACTGGCAGCACGACATGAACATCGGCTCGATCGTGCGCAGCGCCAACGCGTTCGGCGCGGCCGAGGTGCACATCATCGGCAAGCGCCGCTGGAACCGCCGCGGCGCGATGGTCACCGATCGCTACCAGCACGTCCGCCACCACGAGGACGTCGCGGCCTTCACCGCGTGGGCGGATGCCGCTGGCCTCCCCGTCCTCGCGATCGACAACGTCGACGGATCGGTGCCCGTGGATCGGGCGGACGTGCCCGAGCGGTGCGTCCTGCTTTTCGGGCAGGAAGGTCCCGGGCTGTCGCCCGAGGCGCTGGCCGCGGCATCCGGCGTCGTCGAGATCACCCAGTACGGGTCGACCCGGTCGATCAACGCCTCGGCCGCCGCGGCGGTCGTCATGTACGAATGGTGCCGCCGCTACGCCTGAGCCCGCGTTGTCAGGCCACGGCGTACCGGCGGGACCGCAGGTAGAAGACGGCGAGCGTCACGGCGAGAGCGGTTGCCGGCACGGCGAGGACCGAGCCGACGAGCAGGAGCAGTCCCGCTCCGATGTTCGCGAAACCTCCCGCCGCAGCATCCTGGAGGGTCGTCACGGCGCCGAGGAAAATCGTCGCCCCCACGACCAGGTATCCCACCGTCGCGAAGGCGGAGACGACGGTGCGCAACCGGTGCAGCCAGACTCCGACGATGCCGGTGACGATGGCGGTGCCGGCGGCGCCGGCGACCACGACGAGCTCGGCGAAGGTGCCGTCCGCCGTCAGCAGGTAGGTCGCGAGTGCCGCGGCTCCGATGGTCAGTGCGAGACCCGATGCGACCATCAGAGCGGTCGCGAGTGTGATCCTGCTGGTGTTCTTCATGGTGGAGTCCGTTCCCCCGATCGGTTCCTGCCCGACACGGCCGTCGTGGCGTGGTGTCACCTTAGCCCGCGGCATCCGCCAGGCGGAAGCGGTGCTCAGGGCGGCCCGTCGTGCCGTAGCGCAGGCTGATCTCCACGAGCCCGCGCGAAGCGAGCGCGGTGAGGTGGCGCTGGGCCGTTGCGCGTGAGATGCCGCTGCGCTCGGCGACCTCGCTCGCCGACGCCTCGCCGTCGGCGAGGGCGCCGAGGATGGTCCGCTCCGTCGCCGACCGCGACACCGACGCCTGGTCGGGGGCGCCGCGCATCGCCGTCGCCGCGCGGTCGATCTGGTCCTGCGTGAGCGGGGCGGCGTCGGAGAGCAGGTTGCGGTAGCGCGCGTACCGGTCGAGGCGATCGGCCAGCGTCCGCGCGTCGAACGGCTTCACGAGGTAGGCGAGGGCGCCGGCGCGGAAGGCGCGCCGCACCGTCCGCGCGTCCGTCGCCGCACTCAGCACGAACGCGTCGACGCCGCACGAGCGCACCACCTCGATGCCGTCCCCGTCGGGCAGGTACACGTCGGCGAGGATCAGGTCGGGGGTGTCGGCCCGCACGGCCGCCAGCGCCTCGGCCGCGGTGCGGACCGGCTCGAGCGCGGTGAATCCGCGCACCCCCGTCACGATGTCGCGGTGCACGCCGGCGACGCGGAAGTCGTCGTCGATGATCAGCACACGGATGTCACTCATCGTCGCTCTCCTCGATCTCACCCGGTCCCGCCGGACCCATCACCGCGGGCAGACGAGCCCCGAAGACCGCGCCGCCGTCGCGGCCGCCCGCGTCGATGATCCAGACCTCGCCCCCGCGTCGCCTCGAGAGCTCACGGGACAGCGGCAGCCCGATGCCGTGGCCGTGCACCGCCGTCTCAGTCTCCGACACCGTGCGCGCGGCGAACACGTCGCCAGGCTCCGTCACGCCGCCTCCCGAATCCGCCACCGTCAGGACGAGCTCGCCCCCGTCCAGCTCGTCGAGGAGGGTCACCTCTACCCAGGCGTCCGCCGACGAGGATGCCGCGGCCGTCACCGCGTTCCCCACGAGGTTCCCGAGCACGGCGAGGGTGTCCTCCACCTCGCGCAGCGTGCTGCGCAGCAGGGTGTCGGGCCCGACGCGCAACTCGACGCCGCGTTCGCGGGCGCTCTCGGCCATCGCGCCGAGGAACGACTGCAGGACCGGGTCAGTCACGGCATCCAGCCCGGCCACCCGCAGGTCGACGGCGCCGCGACCCGAGACCTCGCGCAGGAAGTCGCGGGCCTCCTCGCCGCGGCCCGCGTCCAGCAGACCGGATGCCGCGTGCAGGCGGTTCGCGAACTCGTGGCGCTGCGCGCGCAGCGCGTCGGTCAGGGTGCGGACGCCGTCAAGACGCTCGGTGAGGGCGAGCAGATCGGTCCGGTCGCGGAGGATCGCCGCGGTGCCGAGTGCGCGGGAACCGCGACGCACCGGGCGGACGTCGACATAGACGATGCGGTCGCCGACCGCGAGTCCCGACGGCGCGCCCCCCGTGAGCGCATCGCGCACCGACGGGTCGACCGGGACGTCGCGAAGGGCGGTCCCAGGCGCGGCGGCGACGCCCAGCATCCGCGTTGTCGCCTCGCTCCACACGCGCACGGTGCCGTCCGGGTCCACCGCGACGACACCCTCGTCCGCGCTCTCGAACACGGCGGTCTGCGTCTGGACGAGTGCCGCGAGCTCTTCGGGCTGCAGCCCCAGCGTCACGCGCTCGAGCCGCCGACGCATCAGCAGCGCCGCGACCGCGCCGAGGGCGAGGGCCAGCACGACCGCGACGGCGATGCCGGTGAGGAGGGCGGGCAGATCGCGGAACACGCTGGCTCGCTCGAATCCGACGCTCACCTCTCCGACCGGCCGGTCGCCGTCGCCGGGCGCGTACACCGGCACCTTGGCGCGTGCGGATTCGCCGAGCGTGCCGGACTCCCACGTCACGACCTCGCGCCCGGCGAGGGCGTCGTCGAAGCTCGTGCTCACGACATCGCCGAGCCGGTCCGGGTCGGGGTGGGCGAGACGGATGCCGTGATCGTCGGTGATCACGACGAACAGCACGTCCGTACGGTCCGAGACGGCGGTGGCGTACCCCTGCAGAGGGCCGCCGCGAAGCTTCGCGGCATCCGGCGTGCCGGGGTCGGCGGAGTATTCCGCGACCAGCTCGCGGACGTCGGGGGTCGCCGCGACGCTCCGGGCGATGTTCAGCGCCGAGGACTCCGCTTCGGCGCGCAGCTGCTGCACCCCGAGGAAGAGGAAGACGCCGGCGCACGCCGCCACGACGCACACCTGCGTGACGAGCTGGAGGACCAGCATCCTGCTCCCGAACCGCACCCGACCACCTCCTGCGCACAATGAGCGAAAGCCACGTTACGCGCACAACGCCGGGGAATGAGCCTTAGCGCGCGCGGCACCCCGCGGCATCCGTACGCTCGCGGGACCAGGCACCGAACCCCCCGGCGCCGCTTCACGACGAAGGAGTCGCGATGAGCATCGTGCATACCGAGGCAGTCGAGTATCCCGTGGCGTTCACCCCACCGGACACGATCCTCGTCATCCTCGGGTTCGTGATGGTGCTGACCTTCATGGCCCTGATCATGACCCGGCGACTGACCCCCATGGTCGCGCTCATCACGGTGCCGACCATCTTCGGCCTGTTCGCCGGTGCAGGTCTCGGCCTCGGCGACATGGTCATCGACGCGATCGGCGATCTCGCACCCACGGCCGCGCTGCTGATGTTCGCGATCATGTATTTCGGCATCATGATCGATGTCGGGCTCTTCGACCCGCTCATCCGCCTCATCACCCGCCTGCTGAAGGACGACCCCGCCAAGGTGGTGCTCGGCACCGCGATCCTCGCCGGAGCGGTCTCGCTCGACGGCGACGGATCGACCACCTTCATCATCACCACCTCGGCGATGCTGCCGATCTACCTCCGCCTCGGCATGAGCCCCGTCGTCCTGACCTGTGTCGCCGGGCTCATGAACGGCACGCTGAACATCGTCCCCTGGGGCGGTCCGACCGTGCGCGCCGCCTCGGCGCTCGGCCTGCAGCCGACCGACATCTTCGTCCCGATGCTGCCCTCGCTCGCCACGGGCCTCGTCATCTCGCTGCTGTTCGCGTGGTTCCTCGGCCTCTCGGAGCGCCGTCGCCTCGCCGGATCGGTCGATACCTCGCGCCTCGAAGGCACCGGCGACGGTCGCCTCGGTGCGCCGCGACTGTTCCGCGGTGCCGAGAGCAAGCCGGGCGCCCGCGCGCACCTGCGCACCGGCAACATCGTCACGGTCCGCGGCGCCCGCTCCGCCGTCGACGCCGCGAAACTCGTCGACACGGCCGACACCGCGATGGCCGACACGCTGCTCGACCCGAACCGGGCGACGCTCCGACCGAAGCTGATCTGGTTCAACCTCGTCCTGACCCTCGCCGTCATGGTGATGCTCGTGCTCGACATCTACCCGCTGGCCTACGTCTTCATGGTCGGTGCGGCCGTCGCGCTCATCATCAACTTCCCCCGGCTGAAGAACCAGGCCGACGAGATCGTCGCCCACGCCCCCAGCATCGTCGGCGTCGTGTCGATGGTGCTCGCCGCCGGCGTGCTCGTCGGTGTGCTCAACGGCACCGGCATGGTCGACGCGATGGCGAGTTGGGTCACCCAGGTGATTCCGCCGTCACTCGGACCGTTCATGGCCGTGATCACCGGCATCCTGTCGATCCCGTTCACGTTCTTCATGTCGAACGACGCGTTCTACTTCGGCATCCTGCCGATCCTCGCCGAAAGCGCCTCGAACTACGGGATCGAGCCGGTCGAGATGGCTCGCGCCTCGATCACCGGCCAGCCGGTCCACCTCCAGAGCCCGCTCGTCCCCGCAATCCTGCTGCTCGTCTCGCTGGCCGGCGTGAACCTCGGCGACCACCACAAGAAGGTGCTGTGGCGTGCGGTCATCGTCTCGCTGGTGATGCTCGCTGTGGGTGTCCTCGTCGGGTCCATCCCGCTGATGGCCTGAGGGCGGGTCAGCCGGTGACCGTCAGGTCGCCGTCGATCGCGAGATCGCGGTGGAGGACGCGGATGCGGGCGGGCCCCGCGGTCGCATCGTCGGGCACTGTCACCTCGGCGGAGATCGCCGTATCGGTGATGTCAGCGGTACGCAGCTCGCGCGAGGTGTCGCCCTGAGCCCACTCGATCCGGACCTCGGTCCAGGGTGCCTCGCCCGAGGGATCGTTCGGGGTGTCCTCGCAGACGGACCAACCGTCGCTCGTTACGGTAACCGTGTCGCCGGGGGCCGCCGCCGCGGGAGTCACGGTCACGATCGGTGCGGCGCACTGACCAGCGGCCTGGCCACCACCAAATCCCGGTGTCGTCCCGCATCCCGAGAGCGCGAAGGCAGAGAACAGCACGACCGTCGCCGTGGCCCTTCGCGACTTGCGCATCAGAAGTGCCCTCCGAAGTGGATGCTGGTGCTCCCCTCCTCCGCGGCCACCGCGTCGGCGGCCGCATCCCCGCCGAACAGCACGCGCGAGATCCCGCGGGTGTCGTCGAGCATCGCGTCGAGAGCGACCGCGAGGTCGTCGTCGGTCACGTCGCGACCGTCGGTCACGGCGCGCAGCACCGCACGTCGCACGACCTCCTTCACGAAGGATGCCGTGACCCCCTCGGCGCGCTCAGCGGACTGACCCAGCGCGTCGGCCGAGAACGGCAGCTCGCCGCCGTACACCTGGAACAGGCGCTGCCGGGCCGGCAGATCGGGCAGCGGGATCTCGAGGGCGAGGTCGACGCGGCCGGGCCGCGCGGCCAGAGCGGGCTCGAGGATCTCGGCCCGGTTCGTCGTCAGGACGAAGGCCACGTCGGCGTCCCCGTCGAGGCCGTCCAGCGCGTCGAGCACCTCGAACAGCAGCGGCTGCAATCCGAAGTCACCGCGGTCCGCGGCCACCAGGTCAACATCCTCGAGGACCACCAGGGCAGGGCTCATCGCACGGGCGAGCGAGGCGGCCTCACCGATCAGTCCGAGTGCGGCCCCCTGCAGAAGCACGACCGTCGTCCCCGGTGTCTCGTGGATGAGGTGACGGATGGTCAGCGTCTTGCCCGTTCCGGGAGGGCCGTACAGGAGGACGCCGCGCTTGAGGTGCTGCCCGCGGGAGCGCAGTTCGTCGGCGCGACCGCCGATCTCGACGACATGTGCGCGGATGCGGTCGAGCAGCCCTTCCGGCAGGATCACCTGGTCGGCGGTCACCGTCGGCCGCTCGAGGAACGTCATCCGTCCGATGCCGCTCGCCCCGTACTCTCCGCGCGCGAAGCTCACGACGTTGCCACGCACGACACTGAGCTCGTTCATCAGGCGTCGCGTCTCGGCGAGGAGCCCCGAGGCGACCTCGGGCGACGCGGCGACGACGTCGAGAGACGCCGTCTCGCGACCCGACTGCGGGTCGGCGGCGCGCTGCAGGGCGGCCACCGGCATCCCGTCGACGCGGAACATCCGCAGGGCGGTCGACTTCGTCTGCCGCGTCGTCTCGGGCCCGGTGGGGACCGACACGTACTCGACCGGACCGGGCTGGATGCGGGCGTAGGGCGACGCGAGCAGGCCCGAGAACTCCTCGTGCCGCAGATGCCTGCCTCCGCGCAGTCCGATGACCTCGGCGTCGTCGCCGGCCAGGGCGTCGAGGGCGAGGTCGAGATCGACGAGGCGGTGCGGCGGGACCGCTTCGGACACCATGGGCAGTCCCGTCGGGTCGGCGCCGAGATGGTCCCGGACGCGCTCGCCGAGCGGCGTCAGCGGAGCCTCCTCGGCCTCCGGCATCCGGTTCAGTCGCTGCACCAGCCGGTGCAGGTCGTTCAGGAAGTCGTCGTCACGGGGATCCATGACCGCACTCTAGGGGAGCCGGGTGACACTGCGGGAGCGGCACGGATGCCGCGGATCCGGTCACACGGCGACGCGAAGCCACTCCGAACGGCGCACGCGCCAGCCGAGCGTGCCGAGACGGGCGAGCATGTAGACGCCGAAGAAGCAGGCCGCGAGCCAGGCGAGACCGCCCGCCCCGCCGGGGTGCAGGGCGATGACGATCGCCAGCGCGGGCAGGTACGGCACGAGGTTCAGGGCGCCCACGACTGCCAGGTACTTCGCGTCGCCGGCGCCCATGAGCACACCGTCGAGGACGAACACCACGCCGCACACGGGCTGCGCCAGAGCGAGGACGAGGAGCGCCGGCTGGATGAGCGCGGCCAGCGCGGGATCCCCCGTGAAGGCGATGCCGATGACACCCGAGAGCGCGGCGATCGCCACCCCGACGATGACACCGAACCACGCGCCCCACGCCACGGTACGGCCGAGCACGCGCCGCACGAACGGTTCGTCGTCAGCGCCGAGGCCGCGGCCGATGAGCGCCTGCGCGGCGATCGCGAGGGCGTCGAGGGCGAACGCCGCCGTCGAGAAGATCGTGAACGCGACCTGCCATCCGGCGAGCTCATCCGTGCCGAGACCCGTCGCGACGGCCACCGTCGCGAGCAGCGCGATGCGCAGCGACACCGTCCGCAGGAACAGCCAGCCGCCCGACCTCGCCGACCCGCGCACGCCGTCGCGCTGGGGCAGGACGGATGCCGAGTGGCGCCGCGCGAGGCGTCCGATGACGACGACGTAGGCCGCGACCATGCCCCACTGCGCGGCGACGGTGCCCGCGGCGGACCCGGCGATGCCCCACCCGAACCCGTAGATGAACAGCCAGTTGAGCAGCGCGTTGGCGCCGAAGCCGAGGCCCGCGATCCAGAGCGGTGTCACGGTGTCCTGCATGCCGCGCAGCAGTCCGGTGGCCGCGAAGACGATGAGCATCGCGGGCAGGCCCCACATCGACAGCGCAAGATACGTCACTGCCTGCTCGGCGACCTCGCGGCTCGGCCCGAAGAGGTCGACGAGCCACGGCGTCGCGAGCGATCCGAACAGAGCGAGCAGGGCGCCGAGACCCAGCGCGAGCCAGAGTCCGTCGATGCCGACGCTGACCGCGCTCTTGCTGTCGCCGGCGCCGAACTTCCGGGCGACCGCCGGAGTCGTCGAATACGCCAGGAACACCATCAGTCCGACGATCGTCTGGAGCACGGCGCTGGCGATGCCGAGGCCCGCGAGAGGCACGACGCCGAGGTGGCCGATCAGAGCGGCATCCACGATGAGGAACATCGGCTCGGCGACCAGCGCGCCGAGCGCGGGCACGGCGAGACGCAGGATCTCGCGGTTCAGGGTCGGCGCAGGCATGATTTTCAGCCTAGGGGTGACGGGCGGTCCGGCCCGCCCGGGGTCATTCGGCGTGTGGCTCGTACCGCCGAGGCGTGTGCGTGCGGGCGACGAGGTCGCGGAGCGATTCGAGCGAGCCGGCCAGGATGCCGGCCGCGCGGGCCTGCACGAGGATGTTGCCCAGTGCGGTCGCCTCGACCGGCCCCGCGAGCACGGGAACGCCGGAACGGTCGGCCGTGCGCTGGCACAGCAGCTCGTTGAGCGACCCGCCGCCGACGATGTGGATGACGCGCACGTCGACCCCGCCGATGCGACCGGCCTCGTGCGCGGCATCGGCGAACGCCTGCGCGAGCGACTCGATGATGCTGCGGGCGATCTCGGTCCGGCTCTGCGGCGCCGGCGCACCGTGCTCCTCGCACCACGCGGCGATGCGCGCGGGCATGTCACCCGGCGGCAGGAAACGGGCGTCGTCGACGTCGAAGAGGGCGACGGGCGCGGTGACGGCGGCCGCGGCATCCAACAGCTCGCCGAGGTCGACGTCGTGCCCCTCGCGCTGCCAGCCGCGGACCGTCTCGCTGAGGATCCACAGCCCCATCACGTTACGGAGCAGCCGGACGCGTCCGTCGACCCCGCCCTCGTTCGTGAACTTCGCCTCGCGGGCCGTGTCGGTGAGCACGGGCTGGTCGACTTCGACGCCAACGAGACCCCACGTGCCGCAGGAGATGTACGCCGCGTCCGGCGACACCATCGGAACGGCGACCACGGCGGATGCCGTGTCGTGCGACCCGACCGCGGTCACCGGGGTCCGCGGGGCACCGAGGCTCGCCGCGACGTCGCCGGTGAGAGCGCCCAGCGTCTCGCCGGGGGAGATGAGCGGCGTCAGGAGGTGCTGCGGCAGTCCGAGCGCGGCGATCAGATCGGCATCCCACTCGCCGGTGTCGGCGCGCAGCAGCCCCGTCGTCGAGGCGTTGGTGCGCTCGGTGCGCGCCTGCCCGGTCAGCCAGAACCCGATCAGGTCGGGGATGAGGAGCGCGTGGTCGGCGAGCTGCAGCACGGACCGGTGCTCCGCGGCCAGCTGGTACAGCGTGTTGAAGGGGAGGAACTGCAGACCGTTCCGGGCGAAGAGCGCATCGTGCGGGTGTGACGCGTGCACGGCCTCGACGCCGCGCGCCGTGCGCTCGTCGCGGTAGTGGAACGGCTCGCCGAGCAGGCGCGATCGTGCGATCAGGCCGTAGTCGACGGCCCACGAGTCGACGCCGATGCTCGCGATCTCGGTGTCGCCGCGCAGAGCGTCGCGGAGGCCGTCGAGGACCGATCCGTACAGCCCCAGCAGGTTCCAGTGCAGGCCGTCCGCGATCCGCACGGGCTCGTTCGCGAAGCGGGCGACCGTCGTCGTCTCGAGCGTGTCCGCGGCGACGTGCCCGACGATCACCCGTCCGCTCGTCGCGCCGAGGTCGACGGCGGCGACCGTTCCCCGCGCGGAGCTCACGGGGTGAGAGCCGCCAGGCGCGCGGCGAAGCGGGCCAGGGTGAGGGATGCGGCATCCCCGTCATCGGGGCGGTTCAGGTGCCCGTGGTCGGTACCCGGCTCGATCACGTGCTCGACGTCGCGGCCGGCGGAAGCGAGGGTGCGGGCGAAGTGCTCACTCGAGATGCGGAGCTCGTCGACGTCGCCCGCGACGATGAGCGTCGGCGGGAACTCGGCGAGATCCTCGGTCGTCGCGAGCCCCGGGATGGCTCCGAGTGGCGCGTCGACGACGGACCCGCCGAGGTAGTTCTCGTACATGCCGCGGACGGCATCCGGTCCGAAGCGGTCGGCCTCGGGACGGGCGTCGAGCGCCGCGCGGAGGTCACCCTCGGGCTCGGGCTGCTCGGCGAGCAGCGTCGGATACGCGAGGAGCACGAGCGCCGGCAGCTGCCGGTCGGTCTCGATGAGGCGGAGGACCGCGCCCGCGGCGATGTTCGCGCCCGCGCTCGCTCCGCCGATGGCGAGGCGTCCGGGGTCGACGCCGAGTGTTGCGGCCTGGTCGAGGAGCCACTCCCACGCCGCGAGAGTGTCGTCGGATGCCGCGGGGTACCCGACGCGCTCGCGACCCGGTTCGGTCGCGGGAGCCTCCCACCCGGCGGGCAGGGGAGCCAGGCGGTAGTCGACCGAGAGGACCGTGGTCCCGGCATCCGCCAACGTGCGGGCGACGTGATCGGCCTCGGGCATGTCGATGTCGCCGGCCGCGAAGCCGCCGCCGTGCAGCCAGACGAGTCCGGGAGTAGGGCGGTCGAGCACGCGCGCGGGGTAGACGCGGACGAGGCCGCCGGCCGCGCCGTAGGGGGTGGGGTTCTCGCTCATCGGACGATCATGCACCCCAGCCGGCCTGCGTGCCGCCGACCCGCTCGTCGGCGATCCGCTGCAGGTGGCCGGATGCCGCGTACGCGGCCATCGGGTCGGCGGGAAGCCCGCGCGACTCGCGCCACCGGGCGAGCGCGGGACGCACGTCGGTGTAGAACGCGTCCATGAGGATGCCGTTGGCGCCGAGCACGTCGTTCGCCTGCTGCGCGGCATCCAGGGCGCCCCGGTCGATGAGCAGGGCGCGCGCCGTCATCTCCTGCACGTTGAGCACCGAGCGGATCTGCCCGGGGATCTTGTCCTCGATGTTGTGGCACTGGTCGAGCATGAAGGCCACGTCGGGGTTGTTCAGGCCGCCGCCGCGCACGACCTCGACGAGGATGCGGAACAGCTGGAACGGGTCGGCGGCGCCCACGATCAGGTCGTCGTCGGCGTAGAAGCGCGAGTTGAAGTCGAACGAGCCGAGCTTTCCGAGACGCAGCAGCTGCATGACGATGAACTCGATGTTCGTGCCGGGGGCGTGATGGCCCGTGTCGAGGCACACCAGCGCCTTGTCGCCGAGCGAGGCGACCTGGGCGTAGGCCGTCCCCCAGTCGGGAACGTCGGTGTGGTAGAACGACGGCTCGAAGAACTTGTACTCGAGCACGAGGCGCTGCGCGTCGCCGAGGCGGGCGTAGATCTGCTGCAGCGAATCCTGCAGGCGATCCTGGCGCGCGCGCATGTCGTTCTGGCCGGGGTAGTTCGAGCCCTCGGCGAGCCAGATCTTGAGGTCGCGCGAGCCGGTCTCGTGCATGATGTCGAGGCACTCGAGGTGGTGGTCGATCGCCTTGCGGCGGATGCTCTCGTCGTGGTGCGTGAGCGCGCCGAACTTGTAGTCCTCGTCCTGGAACGTGTTCGAGTTCACCGTGCCGAGCTGCACGCCGTGGTCCTCGGCGTGGCGGCGGAGGGCCGCATAGTCGTCGACCTTGTCCCACGGGATGTGCAGGGCGACGCTGGGGGCCAGAGCCGTGCAGCGGTGGACCTCGGCGGCATCCGCGATCTTCTCGAACGGGTCCCGCGGGGTTCCAGCCGTCGCGAAGACGCGGAAGCGGGTGCCGGAGTTGCCGAACGCCCAGCTGGGAAGTTCGATCGACTGGCCTTCGAGCTGGGTGAGGATGTCGGGGGACAGCGTCGTCATGAGGGATCGCTTTCTGACACGTCGGCGGAGGCCGCCAACTGGTCGTGCAGGTTGAAGACTTCGGCCAGCGGCGTCGCCGCCTGGTCAGGGCGGCCGTGGAGGCCGACGAAGAAGCGGCCCATCTCGGCCTCCCAGCGCGCAGCGACGGGGGAGGCGGCCAGGTAGGCCTGCGCGGCGGTGTCGTCGTCGACCTCGTAGTAGCCGAACAGACGGCCGCCGTCACCGAGGAAGAGCGAGTAGTTGCGACGACCGGATGCCGCGATCTCAGCCAGCATCTCGGGCCAGACGGGCGTGTGTCGGGCGACGTACTCGTCGATCAGCGCCGGGTCGATCTGCAGCTGGAAGGCGACGCGGGTCATGTCACTCCTTCGTGAGGGCCGGGGTCGTGGGATTGACTCGTGATCATGAAACGATTCAACATCGAGAACAGTAACGTGGGGGCGAAGCATTCGTCAAGGCAGGTCATGTGGCAGTCAGTGTGAAGGACGTCGCTCGCGCGGCGGGAGTGTCGGTGGGGACCGTGTCGAACGTCCTCAACCGTCCCGAAAAGGTCTCCCCGGCGACCGTGGAACGCGTGCACGCGGCCATCGCCGATCTCGGATTCGTGCGCAACGACGCCGCCCGGCAACTGCGCGCCGGACGCAGCCGGACGGTCGGGCTCGTCGTCCTCGACTCGGCCAACCCGTTCTTCGCCGAGGTCGCCCGCGGCGCCGAGGAACGCGCCGCCGAGCACGGGGTCACCGTCCTCCTCGGCAGCAGCGGACAGGATGCCGCTCGCGAGAACGCCTACCTCGACCTGTTCCGCGAGCAGCGCGTGAACGGCGTCCTGCTGACCCCGCTCGCCCTCGACGACGCCCGGGCGGAGATCCTCGAGACCGCCGGCGTTCCGATCGTGCTCGTCGATGCCGAAGCCGACGGCGAGCTGCCCTCGGTGGCCGTCGACGACGTCGAAGGCGGATACCTGGCCGTGCAGCACCTGCTGCAGCAGGGGCGCCGACGCATCCTCTTCGCCGGGGGCCCGGCATCCGTCCGCCAGGTGGCGGACCGTCTCGAGGGGGCGCGACGCGCGCTCGCCGAGGTGCCCGACGCGACCCTCGAGGTCTCGTCGACCGACGAGCTCACCGTGCTCGCGGGGCGGCTCGTGGGCGAGGAGCTCGCGCGGCGCGATGCCGAGGACCGGCCCGACGGGGTCTTCTGCGCGAACGACCTGCTGGCCGTCGGTGTGCTGCAGGGAGCGGCGATCCTGGGCAAGCTGCGCGTGCCCGAGGATCTCGCCCTCATCGGGTACGACGACATCGACTTCGCACAGTCGACGGTCGTGCCGCTGAGCTCGATCCGTCAGCCCGCACGCGAGATCGGCGCCGCCGCCGTCGACGCGCTCTTCGCGACGCTCGGAGATCCGGATGCCGCGCCGCAGCGCATCCGCTTCCGCCCCGAGCTCATCGTCCGCGCCTCCACCGGAGGCTGAGAGGGGCGGCCCGCTGCGCTACCGGTCCACATCATGTCCTCTCGCCGAGACCACACGCTCCGCACGCGCACGACGTGTGCGCTCGGCGAGAGAACATGATCCGCACCAAGCGGGAGCGGGATGCCCGGCGTCAGCCGGTGTGCGCGGCTGACCGCACCAGCGAGGTCAGGAGCGCCGCCACGTAGTCGCGATTGTCGTCGTTGATGCCGGGAAGCGTCGGGGCGAGATGGTCGGGCGTGACGCGGAAACCCTTCGCCTCGGCATCCCACGTGATCGCGCCGATCTCGTCGAGCGGAGTGCGGTCGAGGTCCTCCATGAGGTCTCGCGAGTAGAGCGCCGCGTCGGTGATCGCGATGCCGTAGACGCCGACGAAGGTCGCGCTGGAGAGCGACACGAGCACGCGCTCGGATGCGGGGAGCTTCCACTTCGCGGCGAGCTTCGCGATCCCCTTCGCGTTCTTCGGGCGTGACGGGAGCAGGAAATCGGACGACAGCCTGCTCGCCAGGATGAGCTCCTCCACCGTCGCGGGCTTCTCGACGGGCTGGTCGGCGACGGCGACCGTTCCGCGGACGGTGTCGATGACGGCGGACACGTAGCGCGCAACGGCGGGCCGTTCGTCGACCGCCAGAACCCGCTCGGTCGGAGCGAGGTCGACCGTCGCGTCGCCGACGCGGAGCGCGGCGCCGTCGATCCGGACCTCGGTCGTCCCCAGCGAGGCGAGGCTGAACGGTCTCGGATCGAGCTCGTCGACTCCCTCGACGTAGACGGTGCGGTCGGTGACGAGCACGCCCTTGGAGTGGCGGCGACCGAGCAGGTCGATGGTGTGGAAGCCCCAGAACAGGATCGGCAGGTCGCCGTCGGAGACGGCTGCCTGCAGGTACAGCTGATCGACCGCCTTCCAGAAGACCACGTCCGCGTCGTCGTACTCGGGGTGGTCGGTCTGCCCAGCTCGGAACACGAGGCGCGTGATCTCCTCAGGAGTCTCGATCGCCGCGACCTCCTCGCTGAGGCGCGCGAACAGGTCGCGCCTCGCCGGGCTGAGGCCGTCGAGGTAGTCGGAGAGGGTGCTCGGTCGAGGCATGGCGCGTCCCGTCGTCGGTTCCGGAGTTCGTGCTCATTGTGGCGGAGTTCGAGCCCGCGTGTCGCGTTCGTCCGGCGGCGGCGGCGTCACCCCACACGCCGCGTGCCCGGTGCAGGGTCAGCGCCGGCATGCCGGCGGAATCGAGCGGGCAGGTGAGCGTATGACCTGCACTCGGCACACCCTCGACAGTTGCCCCGACCCGGGTTGCACGCGCGGGGCATGCGTCTCGGCGAGCGGGCGGTGACCGTGCGGCATCCATTGACACGATTCAATGCCCGACCTAGGCTCGGCCGGGCACCGGGGAAACCGCATTCCATCACGAGTTCAAGGGTGAACAGCATGAGAAATCCCGTCCGCACGTCCGTCGTCGCCGCGCTCGCCGCAGCGGCCCTCGTCATCCCGGCTCAGGCCGCGATGGCACACCCGGGGCACGGCCCCGGTAAGCCGAAACCCGCCGCATCGCCGCAGCTCGAGAAGCTCGACCGCGGGCTCGTCGCCCTGCCGGGCGAGGGCGGCATCCACCTCACCTGGCGCCTCTTCAAGAGCGAGGCGACCGGGGCATCCGCGACCGGGCTCACCGGCACCGACTTCGTCGTGAAGCGCGACGGCAAGCGCATCGCGACGGTCACCGACTCGACCACCTATGTCGACCCGGACGGCACCGACCGCTCGAAGTACACCGTCTCGCCGCTGCAGGGCAAGCGCGAGGGCAAGGCGTCCGACAAGGTGACGGTGCAGGGGTCGCCATTCCTCGACATCCCGCTCACGAAGCCCGCCGATGGTGTCACGCCGGCAGGCGAGGCGTACACCTATGCGGCGAACGACGTGTCGGTCGGTGACGTGGACGGCGACGGTGCGTACGAGTACGTCGTCAAGTGGGACCCGTCGAACGCGAAGGATGTCTCGCAGGTCGGCTACACCGGGCCGGTCTACATCGACACGTACGAGCTCGACGGCACGCTGCTCAACCGCATCGACCTGGGCGTGAACATCCGCGCGGGGGCGCACTACACGCAGTTCCTCGTCTACGACTTCGACGGCAACGGCAAGGCCGAGATCATGATGAAGACGGCGCCCGGAACGAAGAGCACCGAGTACAAGAAGGGCAAGGCCAAGAAGGCCGAGTACGTCACCATGCCGAAGTCCGACCGCAAGGCGGGCTATTCGCACTCCGACGACTATCGGATGAGCGCCGACGACTACGCCGCGCACCTCGCCGATGTCTTCCAGGGTTGGTCGGAGCGCGAGGAGGTCGTCTCGGGTCAGTGGCCCGCCACGATCGAGGAGGCGCTCGGCACCGAGCCGACGCACGACTACCCGCTCTCCCGCGCCGATGCGGAGGAGCTCGTCGACTACTTCATCGACGTGTACGCGCCGTCGCGCTCGGCCCGCAACGTGCTGCGGAACTTCGAAGGCTTCATCGTCGACGGTCCCGAGTACCTGACGGTGTTCGAGGGCAAGACCGGCAAGGAGCTCGAGACGGTCCGCTACGAGCCGGGTCGCGGTGACGACGGCCTGCTCTGGGGCGACTACGCGATGTCGCGCATCGAGCCGGGCAACCGCGTCGACCGCTTCCTCTCCGGCGTTGCGTACCTCGACGGGACGCATCCGTCGGCGGTGTTCGCCCGCGGCTACTACACGCGCTCGACCGTCGCGACGTACGACTGGAACGGCAAGCACCTGAAGAAGCGCTGGCTCGTCGACAGCGGGCACGTGCCCATGACGAACCCGTTCAACGACGGTCCGCACGGTCGCGACGGCACCGACCCCGAGTACGGCACGCTCACGACGCAGGGCTTCCACAGCCTGAGCGCGGCGGACGTCGACGGCGACGGCAAGCAAGAGATCGTCTACGGTTCCGCGACCCTCGACGACGACGGCAGCCTGCTCTACTCGTCGTTCGACACGATGCCCGAAGGCAGCGCCACCCCGGGCGAGACGGCGCGCCTCGGCCACGGCGACGCGATGCACGTCGGCGACTTCGATCCGAACCGCCCGGGCAAGGAGATCTTCACCGTTCACGAGGGTGGCGCCTACGCCCCGTACGGGACGGCGATGCGGGATGCCGCGACGGGCGAGGTGCTCTTCGGCGCCTACTCGGGCAAGGACACCGGCCGCGGGATGGTCGGCGACGTCCGTGCCGATGTGCCCGGCGTCGAGGTCTGGTCGAGCATGCCCGCCGGAACGGATGCCTCCGGCCTCCTCTCCGCCGACGGCGACGTCCTGCAGGCCACCAACCCCGGCACGAACATGTCGATCCGCTGGGCCGGCGACCTCACGACGCAGATCGTGAACGGCGCGCAGACCGTCACCCCCACGATCGACGATTGGACGCGCGGGACGGTGCTCACGGCATCCGGCACCCTGACCAACAACGGCACGAAAGGCAACCCGTCGCTCGTGGCCGATGTGCTCGGTGACTGGCGCGAGGAGCTGCTCGTGCGGACGGCGGACTCGTCAGCGCTGCGCATGTATGTCTCGACTGAGCCGACCGAGCACAAGCTCTACACGCTGATGCACGACCCGCAGTACCGGGCCGAGATCGCGCGTCAGCAGACGGCGTACAACCAGCCCGCGTACACGGACTTCTACCTCGCGTCCGACATGTCGTTCGCGAAGGTGCCGCTGCGCTGAGTGGTGACGTGAGCGGGGGTGGATGCCGGTGGCATCCACCCCCGCTTCGTTTGCGCCCGAGCGGGGCGTCAGTGCGGCGACAGTGCGGCGTCAAGCTCGGCGACATCATGTTCTCTCGCCGACACCACACGCTATGCGTGCGCGCAACGTGTCGTCTCGGCGAGAGAACATGATGTGGACACAAGAGCGGGGACCAGCGCGCGCGTCACATCCCGCGCACGAGCGCGTTCACGCGCTGCTGCCACTCGCGCAGCTGCCACATGGGGTGGTGCGGGGCGGCGTTCGAGCAGAGGACGACGCCCCACACGCCGCGGCCGAGGGCCGTGCGGATGCCGTGTTCCGCCAGCTCGCGACCGGTCTCGGACTCCTCGAACCCGCCGTGCAGCGGGGTGTACCCCACCCAGCCCTCGCCGATCAGCGCGGGCACCCCTTGCCAGCGCGCCCACTCGGCGATCGCGATGACGCGGGATTCGATCTCGCGGTGCATGACCTCGGCGTAGCGCGGGTACTCGGCGTCGAGCCAGGCGTCCCAGGCGTCGGGGTCGACCCAGTCGTAGCCGTAGATCATCTGGTCGGTGACGACGGTCGACCGCAGCTTCCACTCGGCGGGCCGGCCGTACTCCTCCAGCGTGGGCGCGTCGGGCCGCAAGAGCGCGCGCAGCTCGGCGTTCGGGAACCCCTCGGTCCCCTCCGACCGGATGTCGATGCGGCTCTGCAGCGCGTCGAGCACGCCGTAGCTGTACACGTGGCACTGCGCCGCGCCGAGGCCTGCGGGCAGGCGGTGCATCGCCAGGTGGGGCGGTTTGCCGTAGCTGGCGGTGACGAGCAGGTCGGGATGCCGCTCCCCGAGCCGCGCGACCTCGGTCGCCGCCTCGTCGGTCAGCGGTGGCAGGATCGAGAACTCCACCTCGTTGTGGATCTCGACGAGGGCCACGAGGTCGCGGAACCCGTGCGCGTCGACCCAGGCCAGCATCCGATCCCAGGCCTCAGCGAGCAGCCGGTAGCGGGCCTCGAACGGGACCGCGTCGATCGCGTCGAACCACCGGGGCGACGCGGCGAAAGCGGGCGACTGCTGGTACTCCCAGCTCGAGAGGATCAGTACCAGCCCGTGCCGTCGCGCGGCGGCGAACAGCGCCTCGAGGTGGGCGTAGAGGTCGAGCGCGTACCCGCCGGGGGTGTCGTACCAGCGGGTGCGCTGACCGTAGTACCCGCCGGATGCCGCCGGTCCCAGCCCCTCGATCTCCAGGTCACGGGCGAGGTCGTCGAGCCCCAGGTCGCCGAACAGCAGCAGGGGCGCCGCGCAGATGCGGATCGCGTTGTAGCCGAGCGATGCCGCGTCAGCGCACGCGGCATCCAGGTCGGCGTAAACATCGCCCGCGCCGGCGCGGGTGTACCAGGAGAAGTCCCAGAGCGTGATCGCGAGACGGTCCGGGAGGTGTGCGGGGATGGGGCCTGTCGGTCCGTAGGGCCCTTCGGCGACATTGCCGGAGCCCATGTAGCGGTCGGTCATGCGTTCATCCTTTCGTCTGCCGTCGTGCGTCCCACGGCGGCGAGTTCGCGCAGGCGGGCGGCCTGCGCCCGTCGGCGATCGGCGGTGTCAAGATCGAACACCAGCAGCTCCGGCAGCGACGTCGCGAAGTAGTCGACCTCGTCGGGGGCGGACTCGATCTGGGCGGCGCGCGCGTCGAGTTCGGTCCACACGTCGGCTGCGGCGTCGTGCGAGCCGAGCCGCGTGTGCGCGACCCCGATCCAGAAGGTCGCCTCGTCGGCGGGACGCGGAGCAACGGCGAGCGGCGTCGCCGCACAGGCCCGCTCCCAGGCGGCGCGCGCGGCCACGTCGTCACCGGCGAGGCGGTGCGCGTCGCCGAGCGCGACGAACCGCTCGGCCTGGGGGACGGCGGGATGCCGCCCCTCGCCGAGGTTCGCAGGTGCATCGATCCCGGCGTGAAGCAGGGCGATCGCGGCATCCGGGCGGCCCTCGGCGCAGTCGCGGCGCGCGAGCAGACACGCAGCGCGGTCGTACGCGGCGAGCACGACGCCCTCACCGCCTTCGAACGGGCGGAAGACCCGCGTCGTGAGGATCCGCCACGCATCATCGAGGCGGCCGACGTCGAGGAGCAGTCCGACGTGCGCGACCGCGAGGTCGTCGCGGGCGTCGAGTGCCGCGGGGTGGCGTTCGAGCAGAGCGAGGCGGGTCGCGGCATCCGTCCCGGTCAGCTGCGCGAGGAGGTCGCGCTCGAGCACGAGCCGAGGGTCGGCGCGGCGGGCGAGGGCTGTCTCGTAGAGGGAGGCCGCGTCGTCGGGGCTGCCGCCGGTGCGGACCGTGGCGAGGGCGAGGTTCCGCAGGACGACGGGGTCGTCGGCGCCGAGCGCGCGGGCCCGGTCGAGCGCCGCGAGGGCGTCGTCGTCGCGCCCCGCGTCGAGCAACCAGGCGCCGAGCATGCCGGCGGCGGCGGACGATCCGGCGGCGACTCCGGCGACGAGGGCGTCGTGCTGATCGAGGCCGGCGGGGAACGCGCCGCCGAGGTCGAGGCGGTCGGCGGCGGCCCGCTCGGTGGCGGCGAGATCGGGGTGGCCGGCGGCCTCCGCCCACGCGGCGCGGAGGATCAGCCGGACCGGCTCGAGGTTGCCGAACCCGGACTCGCCCGTCGCGGTGCGCTCGGTTGCGGCGAGGGCCTCCTCGAGCGCGCCGGCCCGGGCGAACTCGGCGCCTGCGTCGAGCGCCGCGCGCGGGTCGGAGGGAGCCGGCGCGTCGGCGAGCAGCACAGTGATCGGGTCGAGCGGGTCGGCGGCGACGAGATCTTCGAGCCTCGCCGTCGCCTCGTCGTCACGCCCGAGTCGGCGCAGCGCGAGCACGCGCAGACGGCGCGCCTCGGGAATCGCGTCGGCGGCATCCGCGAGTCGGAGCGCGTCGGACGGGCGCCCGTCCGCGAGCGCGAGGCGAGCACGGGCGAGGGATGCCGGTGCCGCCCACACCGCGTTCCACGCCGCCCGCGCGAACCGCCGATCGGCCGCGTCGCGCTCGCCGAGGCGCTCGAGCGCGAGCCCGAGCAGGTAGTGCGCCTCGCCGTCGCGGGGGTTCAGGTTGCGGCGGGTCTCGCGGGCGACGGCCGCCTCGAGGTGTTCGCGCGCCGCGGCGTACTCGGCGCGCGCGAGGTGCCACGCGCCGAGCATCGTGCGGGCGCGCGCGTCGTCGGGATCCCGCCGCAGCGCCTCGCGCAGGTAGGGGAGGGGCGACCGGGTGGGATGCCGGTACTGCACCAGATGCGCCGCCGTGAGCAGCAGCTCGTCGGTGCCCTCGATGCGTTCGGGTGCCTCGGGCGCCGTCGCGACCCAGGGCTCCGCGGGCTCGGCGTCCCGGCGCACCCACCGGACGAGGATCGCATCGTCGGCGACGACCGTGACCTCGACCGCGGTTCCGGTGACCTCGACGACGGCGGGGGAGTCGGGGCCGATCGCGACGTCCGTGATCCTCGTGTCACCGCCGTCGACCCTGACCTCGACGCGCGCCGCTCCGTGCGCACGCGTCGTGAGGACGCCGATGCGCGACCGGCCGCCCTTGGTCGTGACCGAGACCGCGGCATCCGTCGTCGCCTGCCGTGCCGGACCGATGGCGTGTACGGGGAACCAGTGCTGCGAGAACGTCTTCGTCTCGCCGGGCATGAGCCACGCGAAGTCGGGCTGGTTGTCGGTGTACACCCCGGCCATGAGCTCGACGTAGGGGCCGTCGGTGTCGGTGAGCTGGTCGTCCCAGGCGCGTCCGATGGGGCCGTCGCCCCACGTCCACTGCTTCTTGCCAGGCGAGATCGCGGGGTCGGCCCAGTGGACGAATCCGGCGTCGGCGGCGTGGTCGTAGCCGCCGAAGAAGCCGTCCTCGGTGTCGGTGATCATGTACGACGTGGGTACGGGGATGTTGCTGTACACGTCGATGCGGTCGGCGCCGGGGCGCTCGGCGGCGAGGGTGGGATAGTCGACGCCGTAGTACGCCCGGTCGGCGTGCGGGAACGCGGTGATCGCGCGGCGGGCGTGGTCGGCGACGAAGCGGACGTCGTCGGGGAAGAACGACTGGTACTGCTCGTGCGAGCGGGCGGCGACGTTCGCCCACCACAGGAAGGTCTGCGGCACGTCGGTGCAGTTGTGCAGGCGCACGTCGAGCTCGATGAGTGAGGATCCCGGGCGCAGCCGCACGCCGTGGACGCCCCGCATCCGCTGCAGGGGATCGAGGTCGCTGTGCCAGACGATCGCGCTGCCGTCGTCCTCGCGCTCGATGCGGCTGTCGACGGGGAGGAACGTGGCGGGGCGATGGTGCTGGGGCCAGTTGAACTCGACGCCGCCCGAGATCCACGGGCCGGCGAGGCCGACGAGGGCGGGCTTGATGACGTTGTTCCGGTAGAAGAAGTCGTAGCCCGCGACCTTGTCGTACCCGATGTGGATGCGTCCGCCGAGCTCGGGCAGCAGCATGAGCCGGACGTACGCGTTCTCGAGGTGGATCGCCCGCCACGCCCGCGGCTGCTTCTCGTGCGAGATCGACTCGATCATCGGCAGCGGATAGACCCGCCCGCTCGACCCCTGGTAGACGCGCCGGTCGAGGAACGCCGGGTAGGGGTCGGGGCCGCCGGGCTCGTAGGTGTCGATCGTGACGTCCTCGCTCCAGCACGCGACGCCGCCCGCATCGAGCAGAGCCTGCTGGTCGGCGGGGGCGTCTGGCAGGTGGATGCGGCTGGGCGCAGCGTCGGGCATGGGGCGAATCTACGAGTGTCGAGGCGGCGGGGCCATGGGCGGGGATGCGGGCAGCCTGGACGATCCGCTGGTGCGGTGCGGCAGGATGGGGGGATGCAGCGGGCAGAGGGGTTCGAGCGGCAACGGCTGAGTGTCGTGCCGCGCCCCGTCGTGGAGGCAGCTCTCGCCCGTCCGGTGACGCGGCGGATGGTGGTGACGGATGCTGGCTACTTCCCACGCGCGGCGGGCCACGGCCGGCATCGCCCTACGGGTGCTCCTGAGACGATCGTGATCGTGTGCGTCTCGGGAGCGGGGTGGGTCGAGGTGGCCGGTCAGCGGACGCGCGTCGGGTCGTCGACGGCGATCGTCATTCCGGGCGGCGTGCCGCATTCCTACGGAGCCGACTCGAGTGACCCCTGGACGATCTGGTGGTGTCACGTGCGCGGTTCGGACGTGCCCGAGCTGCTCGACGCCGTCGGGGTGTCGCCCGCCCGCGTGACGCTGTCGCTCCGCGGCGTGGAGCGCGTGACGGCGCTGCTCGACGAGATCTCGACGTCGCTCGCTCGCGACACCACCCCGGGTCGCATGGTCGCGACGGCGGGAATGGCGTGGCGGCTGTTCACGCAACTCGCCGTCGACCGGCTGCTGCCCGAGCACGGCACGCCCGTCGAGCGTGCACTTCATTACCTCGAGGAGCGCATCGACGGCAGTGTGCACGTCGGCGAGCTCGCCTCGATGGTCGGGGTGTCGCCCTCACACCTCGCCGCGCTGTTCCGCGATGCGACCGGCGGCGGGGTCATCGCGCACCACCTCGCGCTGAAGATGGCGCACGCCCGGCACCTGCTCGACGCGACCGACCTGCCCGTCGCGGAGGTCGCGCGCCGCGTCGGCATGGACGACGCGTTCTACTTCTCACGGAGATTCCGTGTGGCCCATGGGGTGTCGCCGACGGCGTATCGGGGGCAGGGGAAGGGGTAGGGCGTGGCGGTCGCACGTTCCTTCGGGGGGAGGGGGGTACACTTCCTCGGGCCGCGAGCGTGTCACTGACCAGGAGTCCTGGTGAAGACCGTCATACGTTTTCACACCAAGCCGCCGTATGTGCGTTACGGGACGAGTAGTTTTCTGGTCTGAGCTTCGGTCAGGCCGCTCGGTGGGTTCTGAATCTGGCAATCAGGCACGGTCAGATGGGTTCGTCCCAGTGCACACCCACGGCGACAGGCTGCTCCAGGTGAGCCCGCCGGACGGCCGGCGTGGTGAGGTCGTGGGTGACGATTCCCACTGGGATCCTCCCAGACGTCGTCTCCCACCACGCCGCCGGGATCCAGGCGCTTGCTTGTCGGACCAGAAGCGATTCGACCTGATCAGTGCGTCCTCGCTCAAGTAACATCTCCGCAACCCAGAGCAATGTCCAGGACCTGTCAGGGACCGGGACCCCGGCGTCGATCCAGTCGAGCACGAGATCCCGTTGACCGCAGTTGATCGCCTCCAACATCACGGTCTGCGCCTCGGTGGCCGACAGCGCGGACAGGCCTCGTGCGGCCAGGGCCGCCGGCCCGGACAGCATCGGTTCGGGATCGGGGACCCCGGCAGGCAACACGGAGGATGGCTCCGAGACCACACGGTGCCAGGTCTGGTCGAACAGCCGGCGCTGCCGGTGCTCCGGTGGCAGAGCAGCCAACACGTTCTCGAGGGGGCCGACGATGTCTATGCCCTCGTAGTGGGCGGCCGCGGCGAAGGCGGTCACGAAAGCGTTCACCTTCGGCAGGTCTGCGTGAACCGCGAGCGGACCGACCGCGGCAACGGTGCGCTCGACACGCTGCGCGGCAGCCGTGAACTCGTCGTTCCACCAGCACCAGGGCATCAGGGCGGCGGTCGCCGACCAGGCGGTGAGGGGGTCGGGGCTGTCGGCCAGTGCGTCGAGTTGGCCTGCGGCGGTTGCCTGATCGCCGGAACGGGCCAGGGCAACGGCATCAAGTACCTCTGATGGCCGTGGTGATGAGGAAACCGGTCCAGGGGGATCGATCATGGGGCCACGATACCGTGCCCGTCGGTCACGGTGACGGGGGGGCAACTACCCACATCCATCCGTGATGTCGGGCTGCGACAGCGGCCAGCATGATGCAAAACTCGACGTATGCACTCGACGCAACCGCCCGGGTCCCCACACCTGACGATCAAGCCCAGCGGCCAGGCTTTCGGCAAGGGATTGGCCTACCGCGCTGCGATCTTCTTTCCGTTGGTCATCGTGGCAGCCCTCGGACTGCAGGGCACCGGTCTGCCCAGTTGGGCGATCTGGACCGTCATCGGCGCGGGGCTCTTGGTGGGGACACTGGCGATAGCCACCATGATCACCAGTGTCACGGTGGACGCGTCATACGTCGTGGCTGGCCTGCTGCTCGGCTTTGAGAAGCGGACGCCGGTGGAGGCCGTGACCAAGGCCGTCTTGGTGCTGCAGTACGAGCAGCTCGGCAACGACATCGCGCCGACATTCGTGGCGGTGGCCGGGGGGTCGAAACCGTTCTTGCGTCTGTCCGGCCAGGTCTACGACGCTGGGGACCTGATGGCCTTGACCCGCGCCCTCGGTCGGGCGGAGATCATCGACGAGCCACTGACGCCTCAGCTGCTGGAGCAGCGCCATCCCGGCGTGGTGCCGCTGTACGAGCGCAGACCGTGGATGATCGCGTGGATCGTGATCGGTGTGGTCGTGATATTCGCTGTCGCCGCTGGAGTGGCCGCCGAGAGCTGAGGCGGGAGACATCGCCGTGGAGTGCCGTATTCTCGCGTGCGATCGGTAGCCCGAGTCCGATCGTCGCTCACGTCTATGCGGATACCGTCGCCCTTGCGGCGGGCCCGGATGGAGATGGCTGCCCCGGGACCGGCGCACCGAACGGCGTTGCCAACGAGATCGGCGAGAATCACATCTGCGTGGCGGTGCCCTGCGCCAGCAGAGGGATCTCCCCTCTACGAGAGCGGCCGCAGGGTGTCCGGGCTGACGGGGAAGGGCGTTGAGTAGTACAGCTCCGTCGCAGAGACGCTGCCCCAGTCATCCTTCTGCAGCCGGATTCCCGTCGGCGAGACTTCTGCAATACGCACTTTCAGCCATGAACCGTCGTTCAGGCGAAACTCGTACCGGTCGGCCAAGTAGGTCAGCCCCAGAGCATCGAGGCATTCTTCTGCGGTCAACCAGTCCACAGCGTCCGTGCGAGTTCGGCCGAGCAAGTCCACGACGACGAAGCCTTCCCCGACGGGCTTCATCCATCCCAGGAGTTCACCGTCGTCGGAACGCCGGTGTTCGATCCAGTCCGCCTGCATCCGCTCAGCCTAGGAACGCGAGCCTGCGAGGCCAACCCTGATCGCGAGGATCGTCCCGCGGATCGATTCCGTCCACGAGCCTGACCGGTTCCTAGCTTTCCGCTCGGCCGGCGAGCCAGCGGACCATCTCGGGGTCGGCGTGGGAGAAGAACTGCGACTCGCCAGCATCGAGTGTCGCGATGCGATCCAGGTCCTCGGGGGCGAGTTCGAAGCTGAGGACGTCGATGTTCTGCCGCATCCGCTCGCGCTTGACCGACTTCGCGAGCGACACGACGCCGCGCTGGAGCAGCCAGCGCAGGACGACCTGGGCGGGTGCCTTGTCGTACTTCTCGCCGATCTCAGTCAGCACCGGGTTGGCGAACAGGTCGTTCTTGCCCTCAGCGAAGGGCGCCCACGCTTCGAGGACGACGCCTTCTTTGGTGAGCAGTTCCTGGTAGTCGGCTTGCTGGTGGAAGGGGTTGGTCTCCATCTGATTCACCGCGGGCATGATCTCGCTGAACTGGATGAGGTCGACGAGCCGGTCGGGGGCGAAGTTGGAGACGCCGATTGCACGGATACGGCCGTCTTTGTGCAGCTTCTCCATGGCCCGCCACTCGCCGTAGTAGTCCCCGAAGGGCTGATGGATCAGATAAAGGTCGAGGTAGTCGAGGCCGAGCTTTTTCATCGAGGTCTCGAACGCTTCGAGGGCGCCCTGCTCGCCGCGCCTCTGGATCCACAGCTTGGTCGTGATGAAGAGTTCTTCCCGGGCGATACCGCTGGCTGCGATGCCTCGGCCGACAGCTTCTTCGTTGCCGTAGCTGGCGGCGGTGTCGATCAGGCGGTAGCCGGCCTGGATCGCGTCGATCATGGCCTGCTGAGTGTTTTCGTCGGGGATCTGGAAGACGCCGAAGCCCAGCAGCGGCATCTCGACACCGTTGTTCAGGGTGACCGTGGGGATCGTGGTCATGATCGTTCCTTTCGACTGCGCCGTGCGGCGCGAGGAGGGGGTTCAGTAGCCCGCGGGCGGACGGACTGCGTAGTGCTCGTTGAGCTGGCTCGTGCACCCGAGCACGATCTGGCCGTCTGCGGTCGAAGGCCAGTCAACGCCCGCTGTGCGGGGCGATACAGGCTCTCGCAGAACCCCCTTTATCGCCGTGGCCAGTCGTAGCCTCGGATCATGGAAACCGGAAACGAGCTGCGCGAGTTCCTCGTGTCTCGGCGGGCGCGAATCACTCCCGAGCAGGCCAAGCTCCCCGCGTACGGCGGGAACCGCCGAGTCGCGGGTCTCCGGCGCGAAGAAGTAGCGATGCTCGCCGGGGTGAGCGTCGACTACTACACCAAGCTCGAACGCGGAGCCGTAGGCGTCGTCTCCGAGTCGGTGCTCGACGCCGTCGCCCGAGCCCTTCAACTCACGCCCACCGAACGCGATCACCTGTTCCACCTCACCGGTACCACCGCCTCTCTGCGAACCGCCTCGCGCCCGATGCGGACTCTCGTGCGACCGGCCGTGCAGCGCATTCTCGACGGCCTCACCGAATCACCCGCATTCGTCGGGACCGTCACCCGTGGTCTCATCGCCGCGAACACCCTCGGACGCGAGACCTATTCACCCCTGTACGACGCCGCGCCCGACGGCATCCCGAACACCGCCCGATACACGTTCCTCAACCCAGGCGCCAAAGAGTTCTTCATCGAGTGGGACACCGCCGCAGCGAACCTGGTCGCCAACCTGCGACGCGAACTCGGCACCGACCCGCTGAATCGAGACTTGCAACAACTCATCGACGACCTCAACCGCGACAGCGCCGAATTCCGAGTGCTGTGGCGATCCCATGACGTGCGCACTCACGACGCCGGCATCAAATTCATCCACCACCCCGTCGTCGGCGACCTCCACCTGACATTCGAATCCATGCCGCTGCCTGCCGACCCCGGCCAGAACCTGATCATCTACGGCGCCGAGCCCGGATCGGAAACAGCCGACCGCCTCCGTCTCCTCGCAAGCTGGAGTGCCACATCTCAGGCGCCCGATGCCGCCACGTGACGGTGACCGGCTGAGGACCAGAACTTCGACGACCCAGCGGGTGCTCTGAAGGATTCATGAACGCCCTCGCGCAGATCACAACCGACGCCCAGCCGTAAGCGCAGACAGGCATGAGGAACGAATTCGTGACCTGTGCGATTCAGGCCGGGAGTTCGTCGTCAAGGATGCGGGGGCCCTGGAGGAGCAGCCCGCACTGGTGTAACCGGCCCCCGGGGAGTAGGACGGACCCAGCGTCATGACATCCCGGGAGGCTCCCATGATCATCCGCACCCCCGATCCCGATGGTTCCGATGGCGTGATCGCCGAGATCTACCGCGACGACCTCGCCGAGGACGGGTTCGTGTTCAGCCATACGCGGGCGATGGCGGTCAACCCCGAGGCGCTGGCCGCCTTCGAGGCGCTCATCCACGCGGTCGTCCCGTCAATCGGGGTGCGCACGTATGAACTCGCGACCCTCGCCGCTGCGGGCGCGCTGCGCTCGCGGCACTGCCTGCTCGCACACGGCCGTAAGGCTCTGCGCTCGGGCGCGCTCGCGGAGGATCAGATCGAGGGTCTCGCACAGCACGGCGAACACCCGGACTTCAGTGACGCCGACCGGGCGGTCATCAGGTACGCGCGGCGACTGTCGACGCATCCCACCGACATGACCGATGCAGACGGTCAGGGGTTGCGCGACGCGGGCTTCGATGACCGGCAGATCGTCGACATCACCCTGGCCGCGGCGGCGCGCAACTACTTCAGCCGAGCCCTGCAGGCTCTCGCTGTTCCGGTCGAAACCGACCTCGTCGGACTCAGCCCTCGCCTGCGCGACGCGCTGCTGGCATCCGCCTCGGAGTGAAGCGACGGGATGCCTGGACGATCCGCGCGCGGCCCCGGCCGGGTACCGGGCGGCTCCTAGGCTCGGGGGAGTCCCCGTCCCCAGCTGGAGTCCCGATGACGCGCATCCACGCCCTTTCCGTCCGCCCGCCGGATACCCCCGAGCCCGCGGGCATCCGTCCCTCCGCGGAATCGGGAATCGACGTCACCGCGCAGTCGCTCCGGCAGGACGGCATCCCGGTGTTCCCGATCTCGGGCGAGATCCACTACTCCCGCATCCCTCGTGAGAGGTGGATGCCGGTGCTCACCGCCGCCCGCGCCGGCGGCCTCACCCACGTGTCGTCGTACGTCCTCTGGAACCATCACGAGCCGGTGCGCGGTCAGGCCGACTTCACCGGCGGACTCGACCTGCGCGCCTTCCTCGAGACGGCCCGGGAGGTCGGGCTTGGGCTCATCCTCCGCATCGGCCCGTACGCCCACGCCGAGGCGCGCCACGGCGGGATCCCCGACTGGCTCGTCGACTCCGGCCTGCCGCTCCGGACGAACGACCCCGCCTACCTGGCGGAGGTCGAGACCTGGTATGCCCGGCTCGCGCACGAGGTGCGCAGCATCCCGCTGTTCTCGATCCAGGTCGACAACGAGCTCTACGACGGGGCCGACCACCTGGCCCGCCTGCGCGACATCGCCGAGGGGCTGGGTTTCACCGCGCCCATCTGGACGGCGACCGGGTGGGGTGGCGCGGCGGTGCCCGACGGGTTCCTCCCGGTGTACGGCGGATACCCCGAGTCGTTCTGGGTCGACGCCGAGACCGATCCCGACCTCCGCAGTCACGCGAACTTCTACCCGTCACCGCGACGCGACGACGACTCGATCGGCGCCGACCACCGCGATGACGCGGCCGTCGCCGAGGCGGTGCGGGCGCCGCATCCGTTCACGACCTGCGAGCTCGGGTCGGGCATGACCTCGGCGTACCACCGGCGGCTCGACGTGCTTGCGGCCGACGTCGCAGGAATCGCGATGGCGAAGCTCGCGTCGGGCAGCGTCTGGCAGGGGTACTACATGTACGCCGACGGGCGGAATCCGCGGCGCGGCCTGCAGGAATCGCACGCGGCGGGCGCGCCCAACGACTTCGTCGAGCTTTCGTACGACTTCGGGGCACCCCTCCAGGTCGAGGGTGTGCCGCGGGCGAGCTGGGCGGCGCTCCGCCGGCAGCACCTCATGCTCGCGCGCTGGGGATCAGCGCTCGCCGCGATGCCCGCCTCGTTCCCCGACGACGCGGTCGACGCCCCGGACGTCACCGGGCTCCGGTGGTCGGTGCGCTCCGACGGGGCGAGCGGTTTCGTGTTCGTCGTGAACCGGCATCCGGGGGTCGACCTGCCCGCCCACGAGGGTGTGCGATTCGAGGTCGGCGACGTCATGTTCCCCGAGGCCGACATTCCGACCGGCGCGGTGTTCGCGTGGCCGTTCGGGATGCCGCTCGGCGACGCGACCGTGCACTGGCTGACCGCGCAACCGGTGACCGAGGTGGTGTGGCGCGGGTCGCCGCTGCTGGTCGCGGCGGCGACCGACGGCATCCCGCCGCAGGTCTCGGCCGATGCGGACGCGGTCGAGGTTCCGGCTCGGCGCGGGCGGGTGTGGGAGCTGTCGCGCGATGTCGGCGTCGCCGCGCGGGTGCTCGTGCTCGACCAGGCGGATGCCGACGCGATCGCCGTCGCCGACGGGCGGCTCGTGTGGGCTCCGGGCGCGGTCGTGACAGCAGGCGGGGAGGTGACCTTCGCGGGGGACGCCGCGGTGACGCCGCGCGTCGAGGTGCTCGGCGAGGACGGGTGGTCGGCGGTCGACGTCGAGCCCGGGCGGCCGACCCCGGTCGAGGTGAGGGTCGAGCGTTCGGCCGGTGCGCCTCCTGCCAGGTCCGCGCACGGTGGTCGCGCGTCGATCCCGGACTCGTGGGACGCGGCGGCGATCGTGACCGTGGCGATCGACCCGGCCGACGAGCGGACCCTCCGCCTCGACTGGACCGGCGACGTCGCCCGCGCGTGGGTCGGCGACCGCCTCGTCGCCGACGCCCTGTGGACCGGGCGACCCTGGCGCATCCCTGCCGAGGCCCGCGGCGACGCGAGCGAGCTGCGCATCGAGATCCTGCCCGGACCGCCGTCGGGGCGCGTGCGCTTTGCGGGCTCGCCGCCCGTGGGTGCGGAGGTTGTGCGCGCGGAGCTCGAACCGCGCGTGGTGCGAGGCTGAGGCATCCACCCCACCCCTTCTGCTCGACCCCACCCTGTGCGAGCGGGATGTAGAGGGTGCGGTCGCGCGCAGGGGGTGGGGTCGGCGGCCGCGCAGCCCGCGAGGCATCCACATCATGTCCTCTCGCCGAAAGCACACGCCGCGGACGTTCGCGACGTGTGTTCTCGGCGACAGAACATGATCTGGGCGAGAGAGCAGCGCAGCCCGCACGCGCCGCAGCCCGCACGCGCCTCAGCGGTCCGCGACCACCGCGTTGTCGAGCGCGTCGAGGTCGACGCCGGGGCGCGAGACCGCGTTCGTGAGCAGCACCCAGGCGATCCCCGCACCGGGGTGCACCCAGAACTCGGTTCCTGCCCAGCCGCCGTGGCCGTAGACGTCCTGGTCGATGAGGCCGGGCGCGCGCGTGCGGAGGTTCCACGTGAACCCCCAGTCCTGCCCGCGCTCCGCGGTGTACGGCTCGAGCCGGGGGATGTCGCCCGTCAACGGCCGCCGCATCATCGCCAGCGTTGCCGGCTGCAGGATGCCGCCGGTCGCCCCGCCCTCGATCCGCAGCAGCTCCGACCCCAGCCTCAGTAGGTCGTCCGCACGGCCGACGAGACCCGCCCCCGGATGCCGCACCGCGGCAAACCGCGCCATGTCGACGCCCGAGGCCGCGGCGTCGACGACCTCGACCGAGCCGGCGTGATCGAGGCTGAGCCCGTCGGCGCCGATCTCGGCCGCCCAGTCCGCCACGGCATCCGCCCACTCGCGACCAGTCGTGTGCTCGACGAGCGCCGCGACGCCCTCGAACGCGAGCGACGAGTAGCGCGATGCCGTGCCCGCGGCAAAGTCCCGGCCGCGCGTGACGAGCTCCTCACGAAGCGGCGTCACTGGGTCGAGCGGCGGCTCCGCGATCCCCGCGGTGTGCGACACGAGGTGGCGCAGCAGCACGACGTCGTCCCGCCCTGCGCCGAACTCGGGCACCGCGTCGCGCAGCGGTGTCTCGGCCGTCAGCAGCCCGCGCTCGATCGCCCGCGCCGCCGCGATCCCGAGCAGGGGCTTCGTGATCGAGAAGAGCGGGTACCGATCGGATGCCGCGGCCCCGAACCCCTCCAGCGCCACCGTCCCGTCGGCCGTGGCCACGCCGAGCACGGCCGACGGCAGCCGGCCCGCATCGACGTGGCCGCGGACGAGGTCGAACGCCGCGCTCATGCGGTCGGCACCTGCAGAACGCCGTTGCGGCGGTGCGGCAGTCGAGCCAGCGACGCGTCGCGGAGCGCCTCGGGCAGCAGCGCGTCGGGCGCGTCCTGGAACGCGACCGGCCGCAAGAACCGGCGGATCGCCGTCGCGCCGACGGAGGTGTGGAGCGACGTCGTCGCGGGCCACGGTCCGCCGTGCTGCTGCGACCACGTCACGGCGACGCCGGTCGGCCAGCCCGCGAACAGTACGCGTCCGGCGCGCAGCTGCAGCAGCTCGAGCACCTCGGCGACATCCTCGCCCGCCTCGCTGTGCAGGGTCGCGGTGAGGCTTCCCGGCACGGCGCGCAGCGCGCGGAGCAGTTCGGCCTGGTCGCTGTAGCGGACGAGCAGCGTGACCGGGCCGAAGACCTCGGCGATGAGCGTCTCGGGACGCTCGGCGACCGCTGCGGCATCCGTCGTCAACACCACGGGGCGGGCGCCGCCGGGCGTCTCGGCGCCCTGGGCGAGCACCTCGACCGACGGGTCTGCCTCGAGGTCGCGGATGCCGTCGGGGAACGCGGTCGTGATGCGCTCGGTCAGCAGCGGTCCACCGGCCGCACCGGCGACCGCGTCGGCCACGAGCTGCTCGATACCGGCATCCCGCGGGATGAACACGACACCCGGCTTCGTGCAGAACTGGCCCGCGCCGAGCGTGAACGAGCCGACGAGTCCGGTCGCGAGCGCAGCGCCGCGCGCCGCTGCGGCGCCCGTCGTGACGACGACGGGGTTCACGCTGCCCAGCTCGCCGTAGAACGGGATCGGGTCGGGGCGCCCGCTCGCGAGGTCGAAAAGTGCGCGGCCGCCCGAGAGCGAGCCGGTGAAGCCGGCGGCCTGGATGACGGGGTGCTGCACGAGCGCGTTCCCCGCCTCTCGGCCCTCGATGAGAGCGAGCGACCCGGCCGGAGCGTCCGCGGCCGTCAGCGCCTCGATCGCGATGGCGGCGGTGCGCTCCGACAGCTCGGGGTGCCCCGAGTGCGCCTTCACGATGACCGGGTTCCCGGCCGCCCACGCCGAGGCGGTGTCGCCGCCGCAGACCGAGAAGGCGAACGGGAAGTTGGATGCCGAGAACACGGCGACCGGGCCGACGCCGACGAGCAGGCGACGCAGCTCCGGGCGGGGCGGGGTGGCCGCGGCATCCGCGTCGTCGACGGTCAGCTCGAGGTACGAGCCCTCGCGGACGACCGCGGCGAACAGGCGCAGCTGCCCCGTCGTGCGGCCGACCTCGCCGCGCAGACGGACGGCGCCGAGGCGGGTCTCGCGGTCGGCGATCGCCACCAGTTCGTCGGCGTGGGCGTCGAGCGCGTCGGCGACGGCGCTCAGCCAGCGCGCGCGATCGTCGGCGGACGACGTGCGCCAGATCGGCGCGGCGGCCGCGGCGGCGTCGGTGAGGCGGGCGAGTTCTTCGGGTGACGTGGTCATCGGAGTCCTTCCGGGTCGGTGAAGCGCAGGCCGAGACCCTCGTGGGGCACCTCGGTCAGCGTTCCGTCGGCGATGGTGACGGGGGAGGGGGCGTCGAGCGCACCGAGGGCGCCGAAAGCGGCATCCTCGATGTCCTCGACGAGGACCTCCTGCGGCAGGGTCATTGCGAGCTGGCCCGAGAGCTCGGGCAGCAGGTGGGGATGCAGGTCGACACCGGCGGCGTGCGCGTCGCCCGCGATCTCGAGGAACGGGGTGATCCCGCCGACGCGGACGATGTTCGGCTGCACGACCTGCGCAGCGCCCGACCGGACGAAGTCGTCGAAGCGGTAGCGGGTGTGCACGTTCTCGCCGAGGGCGATCGGCACTCCCGATCCGGATCGAAGGCGACGGGCGAGTTCGATGTGGCCGGCGAGGTCGTCGGCGCGCAGCGGCTCCTCGATCCAGGCGATGTCGGATGCCGCTAGTGCCTCGACGGCGGTCGTCGCCCGGTCGAGGTCCCACCGCTGATTCGCGTCGATCATGAGCTGCCGGTCGGGTCCGATGACGTCACGCACCGCGGCGACGCGCTCGACGTCGCGCGTCAGGTCGGGGCTGCCGACCTTCATCTTCACGGCGTCGAAACCGGCATCCACCCAGCGCTGCGCCTGCGCGAGCAGATCGTCGAGCTCGTAGTGCAGGTTGATGCCGCTGCCGTAGGAGCGCACCGACTCGCGGCGGCGGCCGATCGACGTCGACACCGAGGTGCCGGCGGCGCGGGCCGCGGCATCCCACAGGGCGAGGTCGAGCCCCGCGATCGCGATCGTCGTGAGACCGCCGCCACCCGCTTCATGCAGGTGCCGCCACAGCTCGGGCCACACCTCCGCCGGCTCGGCCGAGCGGCCGACGGCGAAGGCGGGGATGTCGTGCTGCAGCAGCGCGAGCACCGCCTCGGCGCCGATCTGCGGCGTCCACGAGAAGCCCCACCCCTCGGCGCCGTCCGACCGCACGACGTGGGTCGCGATGACGCCCACCGAAGTGACGTCGGCGGCCCACGGGCGCGTCAGCGGCACCCGGATCAGCCGGGCGCCGAGCGAGGCGATCGTGGTCACAGCAGTGCGCGGCCCGCGGCGAGGATCTCGGACAGTCGGGCCTCTTGCGCCGGGGTCGGGTCGACGAGCGGCGCGCGGACCGAGCCCACGGGCAGGCCCTCGAGGCGGAGGCCCGCCTTGATGAGCGAGACGCCGAAGCCCGGTGTCTCGTCGCGGAGTGCGACGAGCGGAGCGTAGAAGCCGTCGACGATCGCCAGGCGACGCGCCTCGTCACCGTCGATGTACGCGCGGTAGTACGCGTTCGCGACCTCGGGAATCATCGCGAAGGCCGCCGACGAGTACAGCGGAACACCGATCCCGCGGTACGCACCCTGCGTCAGCTCCGCGGTGAGCAGGCCGTTGAAGAACGCGAAGTCCTCACGACCGGCATCCGCGACGGCGCGCACGATCAGCTGGGTCGCGCCGATGTCGCCGACGCCGTCCTTGAAGCCGACGACCTTCGGGTTTGCCGCGAGGGTGCGGATCGACTCGGCAGTGAACGCCGCCGAGCCGCGGTGGTAGACGATGACGGGCAGATCGGATGCCGCGGCGATCGCCTCGACGTAGGCGATGAGCCCGTGCTGGGGAGCGCCCACGAGGTACGGCGGCAGGACGAGCAGGCCGTCGGCGCCGGCACCGGCGGCGGAGCGCGCGACCTCGACGGCGTGGCCGAGCGGGCCGCCGGCTCCGGCGATGACGGGGACGCGACCGGCGACCGCGTCGACCGCCGTCCGGACCACGAGCGCCGATTCGGCGGCGGACAGGGCGTGGAACTCGCCGGTGCCACACGCGGGGAAGACGCCGCCGGCACCGGCATCCACACCTTTCGAGACGTGCTGCGTCAGGAGGTCGGTGTCGACGCGGTCGGCTGAGTCGAAGGGCGTGACGGGGAAGAAGAGGATGCCGTCGAAGTTCATACCGGCACGTCCTTTCGGTCGAGGGTGGGCGACGGTGCGGTGAGTTCGGTGCGCCAGGAGTGCTGCGGGTGCCAGCCGAGCACGCGCGCCGCCTTCGCGTTCGAGAAGGCGGGGGTGGTGCCGGTGAGGCCGCTCGCGAGGTCGTCCGTGCCGGGCACGAAGCGCGGCAGGAGGTCGGCGAGCGGGGCGTCGGCCAGTGCATCGTCGGCGCCGACGAAGAACACCTCGGCGTTCGGGATGTCGGGGAGCGCGCCGAGCAGCAGGTCGGTGAACGACGCGACGTCGCGGGCGTCGACGTAGTTGAAGAGGGCCGGTGCCGACAGCGCGGGATCGGCGACGCGCTCGGCGACGGTGTGACCCTGTTGGGTCGGGGCACCGAGCCACTCCTCGGGCGCGATGACGTAGCAGGGGCGGAACGTCGCGTAGCGGACGTCGTCGCCGGTGCGCCGGTGCAGCATCGACACGGTCTGCTCGATCATGAGCTTCGACAGCGCGTACGCGTTCCACGGCCGCGGCGTCGACTCTTCGTCGAGGGGCAGCGAGTCGGGCAGCCAGCCCGACGGGTTGCCGTAGCCGAGGACAGTGGGGCTGGATGCCGCGACGATCCGTCCGATGCCGGCATCCACCGCTCCGCCGAGGACCGAGACCGCGAGGCCGGTGTTCGTCCTCATGATCACGTCTTCGGGGGCGCTGAACGGCACGGCGATCGCGGCGAGGTGGATGAGGGAGTCGGCCCTCGCGCGCACGAGCGTTTCGGCGGTCGCGGCCGCGTCGAGGAGGTCGATCGAGATCTGCTCGACGCCGTCGATGCGGAGGTCGTCGGCCGGTGCGCGATCGAGCGAGACGACCTCGTGACCGAATGCGGCGAGACCGGCGACGAGGTTGCGCCCGAGGCGGCCGGAGCCGCCCGTGACGACGACGCGGCTCATCGGGGGATCCGCGGTGTCGAGTCGCGGAGGATCGCGACGCCGAGGTCGGCGACCTGCACGGGCAGGCCCGTCTCGAGCGAGCGGTTGCCGGCGATGCCGACGGCGATCGAACGGACGCCGTCGGTCCAGTCGGCTGGGCGCCCCAGCGGGTCGTCCACGGGGCCCGCGAAGACGTCGGCCAGGAGCAGGGCGTCGCCGCCGCCGTGGGCGGATTCGCCCGAGACGATCGGGACCTCGACGGCTTCCTCCCAGTGCCGCTGCACGAGCAGGCGCTCGCCCATGGGGCGGAGGCTCGAGTGGGCGGCATCCTGCACCGCACTCGGGTCGACCACCGGGTGCAGCCCGTCGCCGACGAGGACGGCGCCCCGCTCGACGACCTCGAGCTCGGCGCGGCCCTCGGTGCCGTTGATCGCGACGCGGTAGCCCTCCCAGGGGGCATGGGCGTTCAGCGAGTACGACAGGGTCGCGCCGTCCGAGTAGTCGACGACGAGGGCGAGGTTGTCCTCGATCGTGATGCCGGGACCGAACACGTCGCGGTCGCGGACGTAGCCGTCGTGCTGCTCGGCCTCGAGATACAGCGCGCGCAGGCGCTCGTCGCCGCGCAGGTCGAGCTCGAACGGGTCGCGGTCGCCGTCGTGCGTGCCGCGGTCGGGGCGGTCGCCGAGGCCGCGGGCGGCGGCGTTCTCGGCGCCGTAGAAGCGGAGGGCTCCCGAGGCGAAGACGCGGCGGGGACGCTGCCCGATCCACCAGTTGACGAGGTCGAAGTGGTGGCTGGACTTGTGGACGAGGAGCCCGCCGGAGTGCTCCTTCTCGCGGTGCCAGCGGCGGAAGTAGTCCGCGCCGTGCTGCGTGTCGAGCATCCAGGAGAAGTCGATCGAGGTGACGCGACCGATGCGTCCCTCGGCGATGACCTGGCGGAGGGCCGTGTTGCGCGGCGCGTAGCGGTAGTTGAACGTCAGGACGACGGAGCGTCCGGGGCGCTCGGCGGCCGCCTCGATGGCGGCGGCGCTCGGTGCGTCGATGGTGAGGGGCTTTTCGACGACGACGTCGGCCCCGGCATCCATCGACCGGACGATGAGCTCGGCGTGCAGGTCGTCGCGCGCCGTGATGATGACCCGCTCGATGCGCTCGGCGCGGATCATCTCCTCGAGCTGGTCGGGCTGCCAGGTGCTCGGGGCGGCGAGGCCGTGGGCCACGAGGCGGTCGACGTAGAACTCTGCGCGGGTGGGGTTCGGCTCGCAGATCGCGACGAGTTCGGCGCGGTCGCGGTAGTCGTCAGCGATGGCGTCCACGTACATCTGTGCGCGGTGGCCTGCGCCGACGAGGGCGTACCGAGTGGTCATGGCTCTCCTTCGTGCCGGACTCCTCCAAGCCGGGAAACAGGCTCAGGAAACGTTTTCTCAGAAGGTAGCACGGATGCCGCCGGCTCCGCGAGGAATGTTCTCGAGGGAAAGTGGATCGTTTCAGTCGCGCGATTCAGCGCGTGGGCGCGGCAGTCGTTCCGCGGAGGATGACCTCGGGGACGACGGTGTGCGTGGCGTCGGGCGTCTCGCCCTGCAGCAGGGCGCGGAGTGCTCGCCAGGCGAGGGCGCCGAGCTCCGCCGTCGGGACGGCGGCGGTCGTCAGCCCGGGGGAGGTGTAGCGCGCGAAGGGGATGTCGTCGAAGCCCGCGATCGACAGGTCTCCAGGCACCGTCAGGCCGCGCTCGGTCGCTGCACTGAGCAGGCCCATGGCGGACAGGTCGTTGAAGGCGAGGACGGCCGTCGCGCCCGAGTCGAGGACCGCGTCGAGCGAGTCGGCGCCGGCCGCGAAGTCGACGCCGGCGGGGATCTCGAAGATCTCGCACCCCTCGAGGGTCGCGCGGGCGTCGTCGAGCGCGGCGAGACGCTGCGCGTTCGAGGCGCTCCGCTTGGCGCCCGCGAGGTAGGCGATGCGGCGGTGGCCGAGGCCGTAGAGGTGGTCGATGACTTCGCGGAGCGGGGTGCGATAGTCCGCGGCGACGCTCGGAGCATCGCCGGCGCGGTTGACGAGGACGACCGGCGCCACTTCGGCAAGGACCTCGGCGAGGGCGGCATCCGACATGCGGGGAGCGCAGAGCACGAGGCCGTCGGAGCGGCGACGCGATTCGAGGGCGAGCAGGCGTTCCTGGTCTTCGTCCTCGTCGGAGTCGGCCACGAGCACGTGATAGCCGTCGGCGACGGCCGCGCGGCTGAGCCCGCGGAGCATGCCCTGGAACGTGGGGTTCGAGAGGTCGGGGACGACGACCGAGATCGTCTGGGTCTTGCCGAGCACGAGGCTGCGGGCGAGGGGGTTCGCGGAGTAGCCGAGCTCGGCGGCAGAAGCGCGGACCCGCTCGGCGAGGGTCGGATCGACGGTCGCGTTGCCGTTCATCACGCGGGAGACGGTTGCCAGCGAGACGCCGGCGTGCTTGGCCACGTCGGTGATCGTGGTCTGCTTCAGCCCTGCCATCGGCTCCCCTTCGCGCCTTCCCGGCGTGCGCAGCGCGTGCGCCGGTGTGGCCATACTATGCGAGGAAACGTTTTATGACGGGAGACGACGATGTCCGGATCTGCTGTTGACCGAGCCGCGAAACGCGAGCGGGTGGCCGGTGTGCGGCGGGATGCCGGTGGTCGCCCGCTCGTGCTCTCATCGCACGAAGCGCTCGCCTGGTACCTCGAAGGCGTCCGCACGCACGTCTCGCTCGCTGGCCCTCCCGTTCTCGCCGTGCGCGTCGACGATGACGGCGACACGGTGTTCGTCAGCGCGAACGAGGCCGATCGGCTGATCGCAGAGGAGCTGCTGCCCGAAGATGCCGATCGGGTGGTCCGCGTGCCGTGGCATCAGTCGGTGCTCGAGGCTGCGGGTGCCGGGGCGGGCGAGACTGAGGTGGCTGCCGCGTTGCGGGCGGCGCGCGCGTCGCTGCTGCCGGCGGAGGCGGATCGCTACCGCGCGCTGGGGCGCGAGACGGCGGAGGTGCTGACGGCTGTCGCGCGCGGGCTGAGTGCGTCGTCGACCGAGCGGTCCGCCGCGGCGGCGCTCGCGTCGGGTCTCGCCGCGCGAGGGATCGATCCGCTCGTGATCCTCGTCGCGGGCGAGGAGCGCTTGGCGCACCGGCATCCGCTCCCCACCGACGGGCCGCTCGGACGTCGGGCGATGCTCGTCGTCTGCGGGCGGCGGCACGGCCTCATCGCGAACGCGACGCGGTGGGTCGGCGAGGCGGGCGCCGACGACGCGCGGATCCTCGAGGTCGAGGCGGCGTTCTTCGCCGCGACCCGTCCGGGTGCCCGGTTGAACGACGTCTTCGCGGCCGGGACTGCCGGGTACGCGGCATCCGGTTTCGATGCGGACGAGTGGACGAAGCACCACCAGGGCGGACCGACCGGGTACGCCGGGCGCGACCCCCGCGCGACGAGCCTGACGACGGATGCCGTGGTCTCGAACCACGCGTTCGCGTGGAACCCGAGCGCACCGGGCGCGAAGGTCGAGGACACCGTGCTCGTGACGGAGTCGGGTGTCGAGGTGCTGACGGTAGACCCGGCCTGGCCGACCGTGGAGTTCGCGGGCGTGAGGCGGCCGGTGGCGCGCGCGTTCGGCTGAGGCGGCGCGCTCGGATTCGGAGACGTCTATGGCGTTGATTCTGCATTCCCGCACGGGTGCCCGCATCGTGGACGGGTCGCCGCGCGTCGTCGAGGTCGATCAGGCTCGGGATGCCGGGGCGACGACGCTCCGGCTCGACGCGGCGTCCTTCGACTCTCCCGGTGTCGACATGCGGTGGGTTGCGGACATCCCGACGCTTCGAACCGTGTTCCTGCACGATCGGGTGAGGACGCCGGACATCGCGTCGATGAGGGGGAGCGGTGTCGACGAGCTCTGCGTCTGGACGCCCGGTGCGTCACCGGTTCGGAGCGAGGACGTCGGGTGGCTGCGGAGGATCGACTGCGAAGCGGCATCCTTCGTCGCCGACGGCTGGGTGGGTCTGTCCGACGTCGTCACGCTCCAGATCGGCCGGGTGCGGGACGAGGACGTGCGCATCGGCGACGGCAGCGATCGGCTCGAGTTTCTCAAGCTCCGGGGCAGGTCGCAGACGGCGCGTATCGTGTGGTCGCATCCGCCCGCGCAGCTCACCACCTTCATGACACACAGCCTGCGGTGGAGCGATCTCGACGATCTCGCGCGCAGCCCTCGACTCGCGTCGGTGCAGGTGTACAACTCCACCCTCGACACGGCGCAGGGGTCCATCGATATCTCCGCCTTCGGCGGCTCGGCTGCGCTGCGCGAGCTGCACGTGGCGGAGAACCTGCCGCTGCGAGGCGTCCCGGCCGTGCTGGCGGGCGCACCCCACGCGACCGTGCATGTCGCTCGTGATCTCCATGACGCACCCGACGGAGAGGAGCGGGTCCACCGCATCGCGGTCCCGATCAAGAAGCCCCACGCCACGCGCTGACGTGAGCGCCCGCTCGAGATGAATGAACTCTCATTCTCGGGATGCGGATAGGGGCCGTTTTCGGCTGATTCTGCCGGGGTCGATGTCGGAGGTTGGTGCGAGAGTGCAGGTATGGCGGAAGCGATGGAAACCCCCGGTGGCGATGCGTATCTCGCCGCCATCGCGGGGATCGTCGCGGACGTCGAGGACGTAGCCGTTGAGCTTGCTCGTGTGCAGATCCGGGAGTTGCGTGTGCTCGCCGCTGCGGGCCGGTTGGCGGAGGAGCAGGGCGCGCACCTGAACGCGAAAGTGACCCTGCACGACATGGTGCTGCGGTCGATCTCGGCCGAAGTCGCGGGGGCGATGCGGACCACCGACCGCACGGTGCAACGCCAGATCGGCGAAGCCCGGGTGACGATCGAGGGGTTCCCTGCCGCGGTGGCGGCTTGGGAGGCCGGACGGATCGTGCAGGGTCACGTGAGGGCGATCGTCGAGACCGGGGTGAACCTGCCCGCGGAGTTGTGGGCGAAGTTCGAGAAGGTCGCGATCGAACGATGCGAAGGTGAGACGTCGAACCGGGTTCGGGGTGAACTGGAGATCCTCGCGCACCGAATGCACCCGCGATCGTTCGTGGAACGACACGAAGAGGCCGCGGCGGGGCGGTGCGTTCGGATGATCCCGGGGCGGGATGGGATGAGCGATCTGATCGCGACTCTCCCGACCGTGATCGCGGAGGGGATCCACGATCGGCTCACGCAGCAGGCGCGGGCGATCGTCGACACGAGGGACGAACGCGCCGCGAACTCGGAGGTCGTCGCGACCGACGCGCGCACCACCGATCAGGTCCGGGCCGACGTGTTCGCCGACCTGCTCCTCGCCGGAACACCGGCGCTCGATGACACGCGCGACACCACCGCCGGACCGCTCGGTGCGATCCGCGCCCGCGTGCAAGTGCTCGTCCCTGCGGCGACACTCACCGGAGCGGACGACGGTCCGTGCGATCTTGCCGGCCGCTCGCCCATCGACCCGGCCACCGCCCGCCTTCTCGCCGGTGCGACGCACACATGGGAGCGTCTGTTCCACGACCCGACCACCGGAGTCACCGTGTCGACGGATTCGTACCGTGTCCCGGCCGGGATGCGACGGTTCCTGCAAGCCCGGGATCAGCACTGCCGGTTCCCCGGATGCCGCGTCGCCGCCATCCGCTGCGAAGTCGACCACACCCACGACCACGCCCTCGGCGGACGCACCGAACTCTCCAACCTCGCGCATCTATGCCAACGGCATCATTCGATGAAGCAGTTCACCGCCTGGAAGGTCCGACAACTGAAGGGTGGTGTCCTCGAATGGACCTCACCCCTCGGCAGGACCTACCGCGAAGACGCACCCACCCCGGCCGTCGCCTTCACCCCTGTCGCCACACACCCCGGCGACCCGGCACCGTTCTGACGCAGACCCTGGCCGTCAGGCCGTGCCGCGGTGCCGCGCCGGCGCGCCTGAGCGCTCTGACGCCGACCGCACCGCGCCGAGCCGCCGCCACCGCGCCCCGCGCTACCGCGCCCCGCGCTACCGCGCCCCGCGCTACCGCGCCCCGCGCTACCGCGCGCGGGCCACGAAGATCATCAGTCGAGAGGTCCCATCGAAAGGCGTCCCGCCCCAGTCGCCGTCAACGCGGTCGACATCGAATCCCGCCGCCCGCAGATCGGACTCGAGCTCGGCTCGGTCGCGGAACACGAGGGACTGCTCCTCCGTGATCGTCTCGCCCGTGACCGCGAAGAGGTTGCGGGCTCGGAACCTCACGATGCGGTCGTCGACGACCTCGACATCCATCCACTCGGTGAGCGATCCGTGCGCGGTGTCACGGGTCGCGGGCTTCTCGGACGCCCACGACTCCCACTCGCGGAACGCGGGATTGCGGCTCTCGAACGACACCGTGCCACCCGAGCGCATTCGGGCGTGCAGGTCATGGAGGGTGCGCGGCCATTCATCGTCGGAGATGTGCTGCATTACATTCCCGGTCATCACGACGAGATCGAACGGGCCCGGCGGCGCCGCGGTGCTGTCACCTTCGATCCACTCGACGCGGTCTCCACCGTCGCGGGCGCGAGCGAACGCGAGCATCGAGCGCGACGGGTCCATCCCCACCACCCGCCGACCGTCGCGCGCCAGGGTGACCGTCAGCATCCCGGTCCCGCATCCGAGGTCGAGGATCGTGCTCGCCTCGCGATCGTCGGCCAGCGCCCGATAGAAGTCGTGGTCTGGACCGTCGGGGTTGTCGATGTCGTAGAGGTCGACGATCCGCGGGTCGTAGTCGGTCACCTGCCCAGCGTAAGAGGCACCCGCGTCACGCCGTCAGCGTCGACCCCTTCGCCGGCTGATTGCCGTCGCGACGCTCGATCGCGCGCAGGCTCGTCGCCACGAAGCGCGCGATCCGACGCGCCCCCTCGAGGCGGAAGTGCGTGTCGTCGACCAAGCCCTCCGGCCACGCGGTGGTCTCCCCAGGCGCGTAGTGCGACAACAACCGGGCGGATGCCGCATCCCCCAGATCCTCGTAGAGCCAGGTCGTGAACGCCGTGAGGTCGATGAGGTCGACGCCCTCCTCCGCGGCGAGGTCGCGCACGGCATTCGGGTAGTCGCCGTGCGTCGGCGTCACGCGCTCGCCGTCGTACCAGCGCCGTTCGCACGACGTGCAGAGCACGGGCCGCGCGCCGCGTTCGCGCACGTCCGCCACCATCCGCCGCAGCCGATCCGTGTACCCGCCGCGGGAGGCGAGCAGCTCAGGCTGCTTCTGATCGTTGTGGCCGAACTGGATCACCACCGTGTCACCCTCGACGACATTCCCGAGCAGCCGTTCCCACGTCCCGCTCGCGAGGAACGACTCGGTCGTCGCCCCGCCGAACGCATGGTTCAGGACCGGCGCCGACACGAATTCGTCGAGGCATTCGCCCCACCCGGCCATCGGCGCCTCCGCGGCGGTCATGGGCGCGACGGTCGAGTCTCCCGCCAGGTGATAAGTCATCCGCATCCTCCGATGGTCCGGGACATGGCGATGCGGCGGCCGGGAGATCCCGACCGCCGCATCCGTCTGTCAGCTCGCGGCGAGTGCCGTGTCGACCTGCGACAGGAGTTCCTTCGCGGCATCCGCGGGGGTCGTCTTGTCGAAGGTGACGTCGTCGAGCAGCTTGGTGATGATCGGGCCGAGCTGCGAGGTCGGCAGCGCGATCGGGTTCTGCGGCGTGCCACCGGCCTTCGACAGGCGGTCGATGAAGGCCACCTGCTCCTTCTCGGACTCCGTCAGATCGGGCGTGATGGCCTCGAGGACCTTCGGGTCGGCGGGGATGCCGAGGGTCAGCTTGTTGAGCGGGCCCGCTTCCTCGCTGTTCAGCAGGAAGTCGATCAGCTTCGCCGCTTCCTTGGGGTGCTTCGACTTCGAGTAGACCGCGTACTGCACGGTCGGCTGGATGACGAGACCCACCTTGCCGTCGCTGTCACCGGGAACGTTGAGGATCTTCAGCTCCTGGCCCGACGCGCCCGCGTAGATGCCGATGAAGTTGAGCGGGGCGAAGGTCATGCCGACCTTGCCCTGACCCATGAGGCTCTGCTCGAGCGACGCCGATGCGTCCTCGGCCGCGGTGGAGGCGTCGGGTGAGCCGCCGGACTCCTGCAGGTCCTTCGAGAACTGGAAGAACTTCTCAGCGGTGCCCTCGCTCACGCCGAACTTTCCGTCGGCGGTGTAGAGGTCCTCACCGTTCTGGCGGGCGAAGGCCATGAGCGACTGGTCGTTCGAGATCGCCGACGAGCCGTAGGTGCCCTTGCCGGCCTTCTCGGAGAGCTCCTTGGCGATCGAGATGTAGTCGTCCCACGTCCACGACGTGTCGTCGGGGAGCGCGACGCCGGCCTTCTCGAAGACAGCGGGGTTGACGATGATGCCGCGCGAACCGACACCGGTCGGCAGGGCGTAGAGCTTGCCGTCGATGATGCCGGCGTCGAGCGAGCCGGCCTGGAAGGCCGACTGGTCGATGTCGCCGCTGATGTCGGCGATCGCGTTCTTGCTCTTGTAGAGCGGCAGCGCGTCGTACGTGATCTGCAGCGCGTCGGGTGCGCCGCCGCCGGCCACCTGGGTGGCGAGCTTGTCGTAGTAGCCGTTGTACTCGCTGGGCTCACCCTCGACCGTGATGTTCGGGTTGGCCTTTTCGAACAGCTTGATCTGCTCCGCCTTGATGGCGTTCAGCTCGTCACTGCCCCACCAGGCGAAGCGCAGCGTGATCTTCTCGTCGCCGTTTCCAGCGCCGGATCCACCGCCGCAACCGGTCAGCGTGACGGCCAGCGCCACGCCGGCAGCGGCGATGGCGAGGAGGCGTCGATTCTTCATGAGGTTCCTCTCAGACGGTGCGGCGGCGGAAGGCGCGCAGCAGGACAGGGGTGATCCGGGCGAAGCGGAGGGTCGATCGACCGGTGGCCGTGAGGCCGGATCGGGTCTGGCCGGTAGTGATCGGGGTCATGCCGCTCCTTCGCGGATCAAACGTTTTCTCAGCTGTGAGAAAACGCTTACTGACGGACGGTAGCGCCGGAGCCGCGACGTTGTCAACGACCGCTGTGTCTCGCTTGGGTCACGCCGCGAGTGTCGCGGCGAAGAACGCGCGTGCCTCGTCCTGCATCGCCGCGCTCGAGACGTGGCCGTCCTCGAAGAACGAGCCGCGGTATCCCGCCGTCCCCTGCAGTGCGCGGTCGGCATCCCGCATCCCCTCGATCGGGAACAGCGGATCCTGGGTTCCGTACTGCACGAGCAGGTCGCGGGGAGCAGCGGATGCCGCGATCTCAGGAAGGTCTCCCGCGGAACGGATGCCGGGGCTGTTGAGCAGCCAGGAGTGCGTGTCGATCTCGCGCGGCACGAGCGAGGCGAACGTCGCCATCATGCACGTCACGACGGTCGAGCGGACCCGGTCGTCGAGCGCACGGAGCAGCACGGCGCGGCCCCCGCCGCCCGACAGTCCGAACGTGCCGATCCGGTCGGCATCCACCCCGTCGAGACCGGCCAACACGTCGAGTGCGGCGACGTCCTCGGTCGCGACGGCGCCGGCGAGCGACGTGCCGAGCATGCCGGCGGCCTTGGCGAGCGAGTCCTCGTGCAGCGACGACACGACATCGAAGCGCTCCGCGTCGGTGGGGGTCACGCCCTCCTCACGCCAGAGTGCTTCGCGGGCCGCGATGAGTCCGGCGAGCCGCGGCGTCGGGTGCGAGAGGTCGAACGCCCGGCTGCCCCACGAGAACGCGTCGTGCGCGAGCACGACGAATCCGTCGCGGGCAAGGTCGTTCGCCGGGGCGAGACCGCCGTAGACGTTCTCGCGCAGACGGGATGCCGAGGGGTGCGGCGCCCGGTCGGTCTCGACGAGCTGCTCCCCACCCACCGACCGCACGCCGCCGTGGCAGTGGAGTCCGAGGAGGGCGGGCAGCGGACGTCCGTCGTCGTCGGGACGCAGCAGCCACGCTCGCGTGCGGGGCCCGTAGGGGAGCTGCCACGTCAGTTCGCGGCCGTGGACGCCAGCGGCGCGCCACTCGCGCTCGACGCGGACGTCATGGGCTGCGGTGCGACGGATGCCGAGCGCTGCAGCGAGCGCGCGGCCGGTGTCCGAACCGTCGGTCCGAACCGGCTCCCGCTCGAGAAAAGCGGGCCAATCGGGGTATCCGACGATCGGTCCGAGAGCCTGTGCCGACTCGTCGACGCGGGTGGGATCGGCCATGGCGGCTCCTCGTCTTCGGGGATCGCTTGTGCGCTCCGCTCGATAGTGTATCGTCCTAGAAAGCGCTTTCTGAGCGTGTCTACGGCGGTCGCAGAGGACCGTCGGAAGTGTCGAGGAGGACCCGGATGAGCGCGATCAGCGAGCTGTCCCAGATACGCCGCGTCGGCGGCAAGCGAGGCGCGCGCGAGCGACCGAAGGACACGAAGGCCGCCCTGGTCTTCCTGGCCCCGTGGCTGCTCGGGCTCATCCTCGTCACGGTGCTGCCCATCGGCGCATCCCTCTACCTGTCGTTCACGAAGTACGACCTCTTCAACGCCCCGGAGTGGATCGGGCTCGACAACTACGTGCGGATGTCGCAGGACCCCCGACTCGGGGCATCCCTCGGCGTCACCTTCGTCTACGTGCTCGTCGGCGTCCCGCTCGCGATGATCGCAGCACTCGGTGTCGCGCTCCTGCTCGACAAGGGGCTCCGCGGACTCGCCTTCTACCGGTCGATGTTCTACCTGCCGTCGCTGCTCGGCTCGTCGGTCGCCGTCGCGATCCTGTGGAAGCAGATCTTCGGCGTCGACGGCATCGTCAACCAGTTCCTCGCGGTGTTCGGCATCGAGGGGCCGGGCTGGATCTCGAACCCCGACACGGCACTGTCGACGATCATCCTGCTGAGCGTCTGGGGCTTCGGTGCCCCGATGGTGATCTTCCTCGCCGGCCTCCGCCAGATCCCGGTCATGTACTACGAGGCCGCATCGGTCGACGGAGCCGGTCCCGTCCGGCAGTTCATCTCCATCACGATGCCGCTGCTCAGCCCGATCATCTTCTTCAACCTCGTGCTGTCGATGATCGGCGCGTTCCAGGCCTTCACGCAGGCCTTCATCATCTCGGGCGGGTCGGGAGGCCCGTCGGACTCGACCCTCTTCTACACGCTGTACCTCTACCAGAAGGGGTTCACGTCGTTCGACATGGGCTACGCCTCGGCCATGGCCTGGCTGCTCGTGGCCATCATCGCGGGCTTCACGGCCGTGAACTTCGCTCTCTCCAAGCTGTGGGTGTTCTATGACGACTGAACTGATCACGACCCGCGACCGCCGCTTCGCGAAAGAACGGCAACGGATCCGCCGCCGGCAGTCCGCCGGCCTCGGCGGGCGCTCGAAGGTGAGCGTCGTGGTCCGCCACGTTTTCCTCATCGCGACGTCCGCCCTGATGCTCTATCCGCTGCTGTGGATGGTCGTCAGCTCGCTGCGACCCAACGACGAGATCTTCCGGCTGCCGGGGCTCTGGCCGCTGTCGTTCGAGGTGTCGAACTACACGGAGGGCTGGAACGCCCTGTCGCCCTCGTTCGGGACCTACCTCTGGAACTCGATCGTCGTGGTCGCCGGCTCCATCGTCGGCAACCTGATCTCGTGCTCGATGGCCGCGTACGCGTTCGCCCGGCTGAACTTCCACTTCAAGCGCACGATGTTCGCGATCATGCTCGTGACGATCATGCTCCCCGTGCACATCGTGATCGTGCCGCAGTACATCATGTTCAGCCAGCTCGGCATGGTGAACACGTTCTGGCCGCTCATCCTCCCGAAGGCGCTGGCGACCGACGCGTTCTTCATCTTCTTGATGGTGCAGTTCATCCGCGGCATCCCCCGCGATCTCGATGAGGCCGCCCGCATCGACGGCGCCGGTCACGCGCGCATCTTCCTGCAGATCCTGCTCCCGATGATGACGCCGGCCCTCGCGACGACGGCGATCTTCACCTTCGTCTGGGTCTGGAACGACTTCTTCGGCGCCCTCATCTACCTGAACAACCCCGACCTGTTCACGGTGCCGCTGGCCCTCCGGCAGTTCATGTCGGCGCAGGGAGCGTCGAACTTCGGCGGGATGTTCGCGATGTCGGTCGTGTCGCTCGTGCCGGTGTTCCTGGCCTTCCTGTTCGGTCAGCGCTTCCTCATCCGAGGCATCGCCACCACCGGCATCAAGTAAGCCCCACGCGAAGGCGGCGGCCCGTCGGGGTCGCCGCCTTCGGCGTGCGCGACCTCAGCTCAGTCGCAGTGCGGCGACGACCTCGTCGTCGGTGAGCCGTCCGTCGGCGACGAGCAGGCGGTACGAGCGCGACACGGGGATGCCGGGGGCCAGGTCCACCGCGCGGTCCCAGGCGAGGGCTGCGCCGATGCCGGGGTAGCCCGCGACGCGGACGAACCACGGGTCGGCGGCCGAGACCTCGTCGAGCGGGGCCATCGCAACCGTCGCCGGTCCGCCCTCGAACACGGCCGACCAGGCGAGCCAGGGGGCGACTGTGCCGTGCACGGCATCCTCGCCGCGCGCTGAGGCGGTCCGCACGTCGACGTCCGTCGCCGCGGGCAGGCGCCAGGCGAGTCCGCCGTAGCCGCCGCCGACGCGTCCGTTGCTGCCCGGCCCGCCGAGGTGCAGCGTGCCGGCCCGCGAGGTGAGCTCGACGCTGAGATCGATCGTCGTCGCACCGGAGCCGGCGTCGGCCACGGTCATCCGTCGGCATTCGGTGAGCATCTGCGCGCCGTCGCGGCCGATCCATGCGAACTCCGCCTCGAGAGCGGATGCCTCGCCCTCGACGCGCGTGGCGACGATGCGACCGTGGTCGTCGCGCCAGACGTAGTCGCGGCCGGGTGTGTAGGTGCGGCCGCCCCAGAAGTTGACGCCCGAGACGTCCTGCAGCGTCACGCTGATGCCCAGGTGCCAGTCGTGGTCCGCCGGGTGCATGTCCGACACGACGACGCCGCCGGGGGTCCGAACGGGGTGCAGGTAGGGCCGCGGGCTCGACGAGCGGGTGATGTCGGCGCCGTCGACGAGAACGGCGACGGGATGCCGCGACTCGTCCGGCGAGCGGAGCTCGGCCAGCACGGCGGGTTCGGTCTTCGCCGCCCAGGGCAGGTGCAACTCGGCGAAGGTCGCCTCGGCATCCACCGCCCGCTCGACGGCGTCGCGGACCCCGCGGATGACGGCCCGCGGCGAGGGGCCCTCGTCGTTCCAGGTGACGAAGGCGGCGTCGATCGGCGCCGGCTCGGTGTCGGCGACGGCATCCATCACGCGGACGAACGCGCCGGTCTCGTGCAGGGGAGCCAGCATCGGCGTGCCGTGATCGCGGTGATCGAGCAGGTTCTCGACCAGGTCGATGCGGCCGAACTCGACGCGGCGGTCCGCCGTCTCGACGACGTCCTCCGTGTAGAAGAACTTCGCCGACCCTCGGGTGCCGCGGATGAGGACGTACGGCTCCTCGGAGTCCTCCGCGCAGAGCGTGAGGGCGGACGTCACACGGATGCCGCGCCCCGTCGACAGTCGGATGACGCTGGTGTCGTCGCCTTCGATGTCGTTGGCCCGGTAGAGGTCGGCGGTGACCTGGGTGACGTCGGACGCTGCGGTCGACTGCGCGACGGCGAGGGCGGTCGCGGTCGCGTGCGCGAGCGGGTTGGCGACGACGCCGTCGAGGACGGGAAAACCGTCGAGGATGCGGTGGCCCGCCCAGCGGCTGCGCGACCAGTACGCCCGGTCGCGGCACCAGAGTCCGACGGCACCGATCGCCTGGATCGGCCCGAGGCCGAACTCGTCGGCGATGAGGGCGGGGATCGCGAGCGACCCGAGGCTCTGGAACCCGACCTGCACGCGGGCGCCCGAGGCCGCGGCGGCGTCGGCGAGCACGGCGAGGTCGGCGGACGAGAGCACGGGCGGCTTCTCGAGGTAGAGGTCGATCCCGCGCGAGACGACGAGACCCGCGAGCGCCGCGTGCGTGTGCAGCGGTGTCGCCACGATCACGACGTGGACGTCGTCGACGGCGTCGAGCGCCTCGGCGAGCGACGCGAAGGCGCGGGTTCCGGCGGGGAGGTTCTCGGGCGGGACGGGCGTCGGATCCGCAACCGCCACGAGCTCGACGCGGTCACCGAGGCGGCGCAGGTTCTCGAGGTGGACGGTGCCGAAGCCCTGGGCTCCGGCGAGGACGATGCGGGTTCGTCGGGTGACAGTCACGGGGACTCCTTCGTCGGCTCCCTCGAGTATGCCAGCAAGCGCTTTCCCTGTGGCATCCCGAGGCGCGGCATCCGACCGGATCAGCCGATCAGACGGGCGAGCAGGATGCCGCCGAGCCCGGCTGCGACGGCGGCCACCAGCATCCCGATCGCGTTCACCGAAGCGAGCACGTACCGGCGTTCCTGCGCGAGGCGAACCGTCTCGAAACTCGCGGTGCTGAACGTCGTGAAGCCGCCGCAGAGGCCCGTGCCGATGATCAGTCGCCACGATTCCTCGAGGATGCCGCCGAGCGCGAGCTCCGTCACGAATCCGAGCACGAGCGAGCCCACGACGTTGATGAGGAGCGTGCCGACGGGCAGTGCGGTCTTCACGCGGCTCTTGACCGATCCGTCGATCACCAGGCGGAGCACCGCGCCGACTCCGCCCGCGAGCGAGAGCGCGATGAAGAGGACGGGGGTCATCGGGTCACCGTCCGGCGGTGGTGCGCTGCGGCGAGCGCGATCCCGGCGACGGTCGCGAGCGCACCGACGACGACCGTGCCGAGGGCGTAGAGGATGCCGGCGAGCGGATTGCCCCCGGTCAGCAGCAGGCCGCTGTCGACCGCGAGCGCGCTGTACGTCGTGAACCCGCCCGCGAATCCGGTGCCGAGGAGAAGTCTGAGCGAACGGCGGCGACCGTCGTCGGGCCCGCGCCGGGCGAGGGATTCGAGAAGCGCCCCGAGGAAGAGCGCTCCGACGATGTTGATCGCGAAGATCGCGACGGGGATGCCGCCGACCGGGGGGATCGCGAGCGAGAGTCCTTCGCGAGATGCCGTCCCCGCGGTGCCGCCGACGAGGACGAGCAGGATCGACGACCAGGCGAGGTGCACCGGCCGCGACCCCGTCGAGGCGAGGTCGCTGTCGATCGGGAGCTCACCGTGGGGATCGGGTTCGCGGCGTGGGGTGGTCATCGGGTCCCGGGAATCGAGGGGCGGGCGGGTTCCACGATAGACCCGGGCGCCGGCCGGAGCGTTCCGGGGACCCCTGTTGTCGTTGCCGGCGCGACGAAGCGGCAGATCGCGTCCCCGGAGTGCCGGCGCCCCGGCTTCCGGGGACGCATATCGTCGCCTCGGTCCGGCAGATGCGGCAGTTCGCGTCCCCGGAACGCGCGCCTTCCCGAAACCCCCGCCGCTGCGCGCCGTCAGACGCCCGGCGGATCCTCGGGAAGGCGCAGCGGGTCTTTCGGCAGTCCCGGGCCGTACTGCCCCTGGGGTCGCGTGTCGATCGTCGGGTGCGTGGGTGGGCGCCTGCCGAGGTGGGCATCCGAGTACGCGTCCGAGGCGGAGAGCTCGCGCGGCTCGGCAGACGTCGATCGAGCGCGGCCGGCGGTGAGGGATGCCAGTCCGATCGTGGCGACGAGGATGCCGAGGTGCACCCACAGCGACGCGCGAAGCGCCGTCGCCGCGATCAGCAGGGCCACACCGATCACCGCGATGATCAGGGGCGCGAACCGCCGCAGGGTCAAGATCGCCATGCCTCACGGTACTGCGGGGCGCCCCTCGGGTCGAGGGTTCGGGTGCTCCGGGGTTCGAGGGGGTTCCTGCCCGGAGAGCCCGCACCTACCATGGACACATGACCCGGAAAACGCTTTCCGATCTCACTCCCCTCATCGACGGCGCGCGCCCGACGCGGTCCGTGCTGCGCCTGCTCGCCCGCCGGCCCGGGCGGATGGCCGTCGCGATCCTCGCCTTCGCGGCGAAGGAGATCCCGATGTGGTTCCTGCCCGTCATCACGGCGGCGGTGATCGACATCGTCGCGAGCCGCGGGGATGTGCAGCAGGTCATGTGGTGGTTCGTGCTGGCTGCCGTGCTCCTGCTGCAGAACTACCCGAACCACATCCTCTACACGCGGAGCTTCATGACGGTCGTCCGCGACACCGGCGCCGACCTCCGCAACGCCCTCGCCGAGCGGCTGCAGAGCCTGTCGATCGGCTACCACTCGCGCGTCAGCTCGTCGATCGTGCAGACCAAGGTCGTGCGTGATGTCGAGAACGTCGAACTCATGCTGCAGCAGGTCACGCATCCGTTGCTTTCGGCGGCGATGGTGATGACGGGCGCGATCACGATGACCGCGATCGCCGTCCCCGCGTTCCTGCCCGTCTACGCGCTGGCCGTCCCGATCGCCATCGGCATCCGCTACGGCATGCGCAAGCGTTCGCAGGAGCGGAACGCCCACTTCCGCCGCGAGGTCGAGACCCTCTCGGCCCGCGTCGGCGAGATGGCCTCCCTCATCCCCGTCACCCGCGCCCACGGCCTCGAGCAGACGGCAGTCACCCGGGTCGCAACCGGCGCCGACGGCGTCCGTCGCGCCGGGCTCCACCTCGACATGCTCAACGGCCACGTCGCGTCGGTCTCGTGGGTCGCCATGCAGCTGTTGGGGGTGGGATGCCTCGTCCTCGCCGCGACGTTCTCGCTCACCGGCATCCTGCCCATCACCCCGGGTGAGGTCGTGCTGCTGTCGACCTACTTCACCCTGCTGACCCAGGGGCTGACGCAGCTGCTCATGCTCATCCCCGTCGGCGCGCGCGGCCTCGAGTCGGTGCGTTCGATCGCCGAGGTCCTGCAGGAGCCAGACCTCGAGCAGAACGCCGGCAAGCGCACGGTCGACGCGGTCGCCGGCGAACTGACCCTCGCGCACGCGTCGCACCGCTACGCCGGTGCCGCCGAGGATGCGCTCCACGACATCGACCTGCACATCCCCGCAGGCGCGACCGTCGCATTCGTCGGGTCGTCGGGGTCGGGCAAGTCCACGATGCTCAACCTCATCCTCGGGTTCCTCCGTCCGACGGGAGGCCGCATCCTCATCGACGGTGAGGACATGCAGGAGCTTGACCTGCGCGCGGTGCGCCGCTTCGTCTCGGTGGTCCCGCAGGAGTCGGTGCTCTTCGAGGGGACGATCCGCGAGAACGTCGGCTACGGGCTCGGCGAGGTCGACGATGCCCGCATCGAGCGGGCGCTCCGCGACGCCAACGCGTGGGGGTTCGTGCAGGACCAGCCGCACGGGTGGGACACCGTCGTGGGCGAGCGCGGCGCGCGCCTGTCGGGCGGTCAGCGGCAGCGGCTCGCGATCGCGCGGGCGTTGATCCGCGACCCGCGCATCCTGCTGCTCGACGAAGCCACGAGCGCGCTCGACCCCGAGTCGGAAGAGCTCGTGAAGGATGCCCTCGGCCGCCTCATGACGGGACGCACCACCCTCGTCGTCGCCCACCGGCTGTCGACCGTCCGGCAGGCGGACGTCATCGTCGTCCTGGAGCGCGGCGAGATCGTCGAGCGCGGCTCCCACGACGAGCTCCTGGCGCGCGGCGGCCGCTACGCGCACCTGCACCTGACGCAGGCGGGTCTCGCCTGAGCCCGCTCACCGTCGTCTCGCCTGTCGTCACGCCCCGCGGATGAGATCGGCGCACTTCTCGCCGATCATCATGACCGTGATGTTGGGGTTCACCGTCGTGATCTCGGGCATCACCGAGGCGTCGGCCACGCGCAGACCCGTCACGCCTTTGACGCGCAACTGCGGGTCGACCGGCGACATCGCGTCGTCCACGGCGCCCATCCGGACTGTTCCGACCGGGTGGTAGACGGTGTTGTGCGTGCGGCGGATGTAATCGGCGAGCTGATCGTCGGTGACGGCGTCGGGACCCGGGGCCAGTTCGCGTTCCACCCACTCCTGCATCGCCGGCTGCGCCGCGATGTCGCGCGCCTTGCGGATGCCGGCGATCATCACCCGCATGTCGTGACCGTCGGGGTCGGTGAAGTAACGCGGGTCCACCATCGGCTTGTCGCGGAAGTCCCTCGACCGCAGGCGCACCGTCCCGCGGGACCGGGCGTGCGTGACGTTCGGCGTGAGGCAGAAGACTTCCTCCGCCGTGGGGTAGCCCGCGCGGTAGGTGTGCATGTCGAACGGCACCGAGCCGTAGTGCATCATGAGGTCCGGGCGGTCGAGGCCGTCCTCCGTCGCGGTGAACACGCCGATCTCCCACCACTGGACCGACTCGCGGGGCATCGGCTTCTTGGACTCCCACTGGATGACCCCCTCAGGGTGGTCCTGCAGGTTCTCGCCCACGCCCGGCGCATCCACCCGCACCGCGATGCCGTGCTCCTCGAGGTGCTCCCGCGGACCGATGCCCGAGAGCATGAGCAGCTGCGGGGTGTTGATCGCCCCCGCCGAGACGATGACCTCGCGGCTCGCGGCGATGCGATCGGGGCGGCCGAACGCGTTCCCGACGTACTGGACCCCGACGCAGCGGTCGCCGTCGAACTCGAGTTCGCGCACGTGGACGTCCGTCAGGATCGTCAGGTTCTCCCGGTCGAGGATCGGATGCAGGTACGACACCGACGACGACGCGCGAGTGCCGTCCGGCTGACGGTTCACCTGGAAGACCCCCGCCCCGTTGACGACGGTGTCACCCGTGTTGAAACGGACGTTCGGGATGCCGGCCTGTTCGCACGCCGCGAGGAGTGCGGCGCCCGACGGGTCGGTCGACGGGGCCGTCATGAGGTGGACGGGACCGTCGTGGCCGTGGTGGTCCCCGTCGTCCTCATTGGTCTCGAGGCGCTGGTAGAGCGGGAAGGTGCTGTCGGCGTCCCAGCCCTCGGCGCCGTGGACGTGCGCCCATTCGTCGAGGTCCTCGCGGGGCGCCCAGAAGGCGATGCAGGAGTTGTGCGACGAGCAGCCGCCGAGGACCTTCGCGCGCGCGTGGCGCATGAACGAGTTGCCGTTCTCCTGGGGTTCGATCGGGTAGTCCCAGTCGTACCCGGATTCGAGCAGTTCCATCCACCGTGACAGCGTCAGGACGACGTCCGTGTCGACGTCGGTGGGGCCGGCCTCGAGCAGACCGACGGTGACCGTCGGGTCCTCGCTCAGCCGGGCGGCCACGGCCGCTCCCGCAGAACCGCCGCCGACGACGACGTAATCGAAAGTGTGCGTGGTCTCCATGTCGGTTTCTTCTCCTCAGCGCTTCTCGAACCAGCCGGTCACAGCCGGGCGCAGGTTCTGGTAGATGTGCTTGGCTTCCTGGTACTCGGCGAGGCCGGTCGGGCCGAGCTCTCGGCCGAAGCCGGACTGCTTCAAGCCTCCCCACTCGGCCTGCGGGAGGTAGGGGTGGTAGTCGTTGATCCAGATCGTCCCGTGACGCAGTCGACCCGCGACCCGCTGGACGCGCCCGGCATCCTGCGACCACACGGCTCCCGCGAGGCCGTAGATGGTGTCGTTCGCCGTCTCGACCGCCTCGTCCTCCGTCTCGAAGGTCTCGACCGTCACGACGGGTCCGAAAGCCTCGTCGCGGACCACCGACATCCCTCGGCTGACCTGGTCGAGCACCGTCGGGAGGTAGTAGTAGCCGTCGGCGAGCTCACCCTCGCCCCAGCGTCCGCCGCACCGGACGCGGGCGCCTTCGGCGACTCCCTTGTCGACGTAGGCGGTCACCTTGTCCCGGTGTTCGGCCGAGATGAGGGGCCCGGTCTCCGCGGCGTCGTCGAACGGTCCGCCGAGGCGGATGCCCTCGGCACGTCGCACCAGCTCGTCGACGAAGCGCTCCGCGATGGATGCCTCGACGATCAGCCGGGCGCCGGCCGAGCACACCTGTCCGGAGTGCACGAACGCCGCGTTGAGCGCGTTGTCGACCGCCGCATCGAAATCGGCGTCGGCGAAGATGACGTTCGGGTTCTTGCCGCCCAATTCGAGAGCGACCTTCTTCACCGTCGCGGCGGCGTTCGCGGCGATCACCCGTCCGGTGACGAGACCGCCCGTGAACGAGACCATGTCGACGTCCTCGTGCGTGGAGAGGGGGCCGCCGGCAGCGGCGCCGGCTCCGAGCACGAGGTTTGCGACGCCCCGCGGGAGGCCGGCGTCTTCGAGGACGCGCATCATGAGGATCGCCGTGTGCGGGGTGAGCTCGGCGGGCTTGAGCACGATGGAGTTGCCGGCCGCGAGCGCAGGAGCGATCTTCCACGCCGCCTGCAGGAGGGGGTAGTTCCACGGGGTGATGAGGGCGCAGACGCCGACGGGCTCGTAGACCACGCGGCTGAGGACATCTGCAGATCCGGCGTCGACGATGCGACCGGCGTCGTTGCCCGCGAGGCGGCCGTAGTACTCGAAGCAGGCGGCGATGTCGTCCATGTCTATGCGCGACTCGACGATGCGCTTTCCGGTGTCGCGCGACTCGGCCTCGGCGAACTCCTCCTTCCGCTCGCGAAGGGCCGTGGCCACGCGGAGCAGGAGGGCGCCGCGTTCGGGCATCGGGGTGCCCGCCCACTCGCCACGGTCGAAAGCGGCTCGTGCGGCGGCGATCGCCCGGACGGTGTCGGTCTCGTCCGCCTCGTCGACCACGGCGACGAGGGAACCGTCGGCGGGGCAACGGATCTCCCTGGTTCCGCCGGCGGCGGCGGAGACCCAGCGTCCGTCGATGTACAGGGTTTCGGGCATGGGGATGCTCCTTCTGCTCAGCGTCAGTCCTTGTGGGTGGGGAAGTCGGTGTGCCAATCGGGCACGGGGGCATCCTCGACGATCGAGGCGTCCCGTCCGTCGGGGGTGACCCGAAGGAATTCCATGTGCGATTCGTAGTGCGCGACCGCGTCGGCGATCAGCTGCTCGGCCGTGTATCCGTAGACGTCGTACCCGCGTGATCCGGTCGCCGTGAACGTCTCGAGACGGTAGTAGAGGTCGCTCCGTCGAGGGGTGCGGCGCGCGTAGCTGGGCAGCTCCTCGACGACGGGGTAGACCTGGTAGACGAAGTCGGCGTGATCAGGGAACCGGGCCGAGAGCACGAGCGTCGGCAGGTCGGCATCCGGCACGTCCGATCGGGAGTACGACACGTCCACGCCGACCGCCGACAGTTCGGCCTCGACCTCGCGCAGCGCGCGTTCCGCGGTCTTTTCGAGGTAGCTCAGCGCCTTCTCGCGCGTCGGGAACTCCGCGACGCGTCGCAGGCGCCGCCGCCACGGGGTCTCCACGGTCGCCACGCGGGCCGTCACCGTCGCCCGGAAGCCCTCGGCCTGATGCTGCTCCGTCCGGAGCGCTCGGAAGAGGGAGATCATGACGAGATACAGCACGATCGAGAAGGGCACGCCCACGATCAGCGTCGCATTCTGGAGCGTCGAGATGCCGCCGATGAGCAGCATCGACAGGGTCAGCAGACCCGTCACGACGGCCCAGTACACCCGCATCGGGCTGCTGCCGTCCTCGCGCGGGTCGTCGATGATCGACGTGAAGTTCGCCAGGACCAGTGCCCCCGAATCGGCGGACGTCACGTAGAAGAGCAGGCCCGTCAGCGTCGCGAGGGCGATGACGACCGGCGCAGCCGGGTAGGCCGCGAGCAGATCGTAGAACCCCTGCTCGGGCGAGGACAGCGCCGTCTGACCGAAGTCGTCGGCGCCGCCGAGGATGAGCTCCAGCGCGGAGTTGCCGAGGATCGAGATGAACACCGCGATGAAGACGAACGGCACGACCACGACGCCGGTGATGAACTGGCGGAGCGTGCGTCCGCGGGAGATCCGCGCGAGGAAGAGGCCGACGAACGGGGCCCATGCTATCCACCACGCCCAGAAGAAGAGGGTCCAGGCGCTCATCCACTCGTCCGGCTGCGTCCACGCGAAGGTGTTCATCATGAGGCCGGGGAACGAGGAGACGAAGTCGCCGACGTTCATCACCACGCCGTCGAGAAGGCGCCGGGTGTTGCCGGTCACGGCGAGGAACACGAGCAGGAGCACGGCGAGGACGACGTTCAGTTCCGACAGTCGGCGGATCCCCTTCTCGACGCCCGAGACGGTCGAGATCGTCGCCATGATGACGGAGATGACGATGAGGCCGATCTGGGCGGCCACGCCCTGCGGGATCCCGAACAGGAGGAACAGTCCGTAGTTGAGCTGCACGACGCCGATCCCGAGGGAGGTGGCGATGCCGAACACGGTGCCGAGCACGGCCGCGATGTCCACGGTGTGTCCGGCCCATCCGCGAAGACGGTTCCCGAGGATCGGCGCCAGGAGCGAGCGGATGCTGAGGGGCATGTTCCGGCGATAGGCGAAGTACGCGAACGCCCCGCCCATGAGGGCGTACATCGCCCACCCGACGGGGCCGTAGTGGAACAGCGTCCACACGATCGCCTGTCGCGCCGCCTCGACGTTCTCCGCTGCCCCGGCCGGGGGCTCGTAGTACTGCGCGACGGGCTCCGCCACCGAGAAGAAGAGGAGGTCGATCCCGATCCCCGCCGCGAACAGCATCGACATCCATGTGAACAGGCGGAACTGCGGCCTCGAGTGGTCGGGGCCGAGCTTCGTCCGCCCCATCGGCGAGAGCGCGAGGTAGACGACGAACCCGAGCACCACTGTCGCGGTCAGGATGTAGTACCACCCGAGGTTGGTGGCGACCCAGCCGACCGCCGAACCGATCGCACCACCCGCCTGGTCGGGGAGGACGATCGCCCACACCGCGATACCGACGATGAGAATCGACGATCCGATGAGGACGGGCCAGTTGGGCCTGACGGTGGTCTGCGCGGTCATGAATCCTCCGGGCTAAGGATGAAGGGCCGTGTGTCGAGAACCCACTATGGCGCGACGCCCTCCCGGTGGCGACCTGTTGACGGATCACAAGATCCGTGAGATTTAGGGCTCAGATCATGTCGGATTCGAGCCGATCGCCGATCAGTGCCAGGTTCTGGATGGCGGCCAGACCGTACTGTGCGGCGTCGTTCGTGGACACCGTCGCCACCTCGTCGACCGGCCGCAGCACGTGCGGCGGACTGACGCGGGAGAGCGCGAAGTCGCGGCGGTGCACGAGCCATTCGCCCATCCCCTCGAACGCCCGCCAGGCGAGCGAAGCGAGCTTCTCGTCGCCGCGCCGCGCGGCCGCGTAGGCCGCCAAGCGGCTGTGGGCCTGTTCGAGGTGGATGCCGGTGAGCGGCGCTCCGACCGCCGTCGCCTGCTCCTCGGGTGAGGCGAGATAGAGCCGGCAGTAGCGTTCCCACGCAACGGCGAACCCGGGCACGTCGACGAGCGAGATGAGCTCGCTGCACACTTCGACGAGGCCGAAGACGGCGCTCAGATGCGACACCGAGACCCGGTCGCGCGCCGTGTCGAACCGGCCGGAGTCGAGGTCGTAGAGCGCTTCGCCGGTCAGGAAGCCCTGGGGGAGCGCGGCGATGTCGGCCATCGTCCCGAGGAGGCGGTCGCGCGAGCGTGCGTTGCCCGTCCGCTCCCAGTCGGCGAGCCACGTGGCCGCGAGAGCGCCCCAGTCGGTCCCGAGCCCGACGGCGAGGGCGCGGCGGTCGGGGCGGTAGGTCGCGGCATCCGGTCGCACCTTGCGGGTCGGGTCGGTGTCGAGGAACCGCTCGTCGCTGTCACGGAGCTCGGTGAGCAGATCCCCCACGCGCTCGTCCGCCGTGAGGAAGTGGAAGATCCGGCGGTAGATCGGGCTGCTGATGCGCAGCTGCTTCGCGCTGCACCCCCAGTGCTGCACGTTGTGGCGCGAGCCGAGGCCCGCCCAGCGGCCGCGGTGGTAGACGTCGACCTCTCCCGTGTGGCGGGTCATCGCCTCCGCGAAGCGGAACACGTCCGCCCGGCCCGTCCGCAGGTAGGAGTACCAGAGCCAGAGGTCGGGGGACAGCTCGCTGTTGTCCCACGCATATCCGCCGACGTCGTAACGCCAGGTGTGCCGGTCGGTGTCGTACGCGTGCATGACGTCGCCGTAGTTCCAGAAGCCGTACCAGCTGCGCTGATCCACCTGGCCGAGGTAGAACTCGAGCAGGAAGTCGAGGCTGTCCTCGATCTCGGCGCGGACGGGCGTCGAGCGGTCGACGAGCGCCCAGTCGCCGAAGACCCCGACCGACGCGAGGTGCGCGGGCGTGGGTTGCATCAGCGGCGGTCGCTGCAGGTGGGTCACGTCGTCGGCGAACTCCGCCGCGGACGGCGTCGCGGCGTAGGCGACGAGGACGAGCTCGTGCGTGCGCGCGATGCCGTGCGCGTCGCCGAAGCCGGGCTCGTAGTCCTCGTACGTGATCTCGAGCGCGTCGAGCTGACTCGCGAAATCGTCCTGCCCGAGACCATCGTGATAGAACCGCATGTCCATCGGGCGGGCCTCGGGCGAGTGCAGCCACGCCGTCACGGTGGCCCGGTCCGACGTCGCATCGCGGACGTCGAGCTGGCCCGGGTGCGACTGCCAGAACGCGCGCACCCCGAGTCCGACGCCGCCGTCCGGATCGCTCAGCGAGACGAAGCCCTCCGACCGCGTTCCGGCGCCCGCGTCGATCCATGCGTGGCCGGGTGCCGTGCGCTTGCGGATGCCGAACCCGTCGGCGCTCAGCTGGGTGAGGGTGACGTCGCCCCAGGTGGGGATGAGGTGCAGCCGCGACGAGACCTCGGGCGCCCACTCCGCCGGCGACGGAGTCCGACGTCCCGCGACCTGCGCCTGTCGCACCTCGGCGCCGGGGTCGCGTCGCAATCCCGTGAGCCCGCGGACGGCCTCGGCGAAGACGCCGCCGTCCGCCCCGGCGACGCGGACGTGACGGTCGTGCGGCTCCGCACGCAGGGGCACCGCGGCACGCACGCCGAGACCCGCGATGAAGTCGACCTCGGCGTCGCCGTCCCAGATGAACGAGTGGACGATCCGGATGCGGTCGCTGCCCGCCGCGAGCACGAATCGCACGGTGAACGGCAACCATTCCCGGGATCCCGCGGCATCTCGGTGGTGCCCGTCGACGCGGACGACCGCCCTGATCGGTCCGTCCTGCTCGAGGTGCACCTCGCTCACGGCCGAGCGGAAGTGTGCGCGCGGGCCCGACGCGTCGTCGTCGTCGACGCGGTCCTGCCGCAGGCTGACGAGGTGCACGTCCTCGGCGACGGTGACGCCGCCCCGCGCGATCGACTGCACGAGCGCCGAGCCGCCGCGCTCGCCGAACCGCACGCGGATGACGCCGGTGTCGACGGTGACCGCGCCCTCGAGGATCTGCGCGGTGACGCTCTGCGGAGCGGTGGGGGCCGCGGCATCCGGGTCGATATGGATGTCGTATTCCTCGGGCTGCTCCGTCGCACCCAGTGCGGCGCCCACCCATTTGAGCGAGCCGTCGGGCCAGGTCGCGAGCGGCCAGAACTGCGCCGGTACCGCGGCGCCGTCGCCACGCCGCCGCAGCCGGAGAGCGTCTGGGGTCGAGGCGGCGCCGCGCGGCAGTGGACTGCCCCACGTGACCCCGGCGGGGAGGCGGGTGGGGGGTGCGTCGTCGAGCCAGCGGAGCGGGACGGTCATAGCGAGTGGACCTCCAGGTTGCGGTAGCACGCCGTCAGGGGCGCCATCTGGCGAAAGCCGATCCGGCCGGCGCCGACGACAGGGCCGGCCGTCCCGTCGTCGCGCCACGAGAACAGGCGCAGATCGTCGATGTCGAAGGAGACGCGGTCGCCGTCCTTCTCCACCGCGATCCGATAGAAGCGGTGCGCGGCGTCGTCAACCGGGGGGAGCGGGTCGGCGCCCTGGGCGACGAGGTGGAAGCCGGGGGACTTGCGGAGGTTGCACGTGTGGAACGCGCGCTCGTCCTCCCACCGGCGCCGGAAGTACGACACGTGCAGAGTGCGGATGTCGCCCGAGTGGTACTCCGGGTACGCCCCGGTCCGCGCCGCGACGCCGTCGTCGAAGATGCCCCCGCCCGCTGCGGCGCGCGCGCCGAAGAAGAGCATCGCGAGGCCGGGCTCGGTGCGGGGAGAGAACTCCCACGTGATGCGGATGCCGTCGGGAAACTCTTCCGGACACCAGAGCGTCCAGTGGTCGTCACCTCCGCCCGCCGAGCTCAGGCAGAGCGCACCGCCCGCCGCGGCCGTGTCGACCGGTCCCTCGCGGAGCCAATCCGCCACGTCGTCGGGACCGGTGAGCGCGTTGCGGTAGAGGAGGCTCATCCCTTGACCGAGCCGATCAGCATGCCCTTCGCGAAGTGCTTCTGCAGGAACGGGTAGAACAGCAGGATCGGCAGGGTTGCGACGACGATGACCGCGAACTTGATGCCCTGCGCGGGCGGCAGCTGGCTCGGGTCGGCCTCGACGATCGACAGATCGGTCGCGACCGTGACCTGCCGGAGGAACATCTGCAGGGTCCACATCGAGTTGTCGTTGAGGTAGAGCAGCGGCGACATGAAGTCGTTCCAGATGCCCACGGCGTAGAACAGGGCGAACGTCGCGAGGACGGGCTTGGACAGGGGCAGGATGACGCTCCACAGCGTCTGCAGCTCGTTGGCCCCGTCGATCTTGGCCGACTCCTCCAGCTCGTTCGGCAGCTGCTGGAAGAAGTTCTTGATGATGATGAGGCTGAACGGGTTGATCGCCAGCGGCAGGATCAGCGCCCAGTAGGTGTCGAGCAGCCCGAGGTCCTTCACCATCAGGAAGGTGGGGATCATCCCGCCCGAGAAGACCATCGTGAACACGATCAGCGAGAGCAGCACGCGCCGCCCCGGCAGGTTCGCCTTCGACAGCGGGTACGCCATCGAGGCCGTGAGGAGCAGCTGGATGACGGTGCCCACCGCCGTCACCAGGATCGTCGTGACCATGGCACGCAGGAACGCCGGGCTCGTCAGGATCGACTCGTAGGCGCGGAGGCTGAACGTCTCGGGCCACAGGAAGAACGACCGGGTCGCGAGCTCCGACTCGGTGGCGAACGACCCCGCCGCGACGTAGACGAACGGCAGCAGGGCGACGATGCCGAGGACCGTCAAGAGGACGACATTGACGACGTCGAAGACCCGGCCGCCGGGAGTGTTGAAGCGGTACTTCTCGCGTGCCATCAGAAGATCCCCGTCTGGTTGAAGCGGCGCGCGATCCAGTTCGCGCCGAAGATCAGTACGACGCCCACGAGCGCCTTGAACAGGCCGACGGCGGTGCTGTAGCTGTAGCTGCCCTGCGTGATGCCCATGAAGTAGACGTAGGTGTCGAACACGTCGGCCACCTGCCGGTTCAGCGAGTTGGTCATGAGGTAGATCTGCTCGAACCCGGTGTTCAGCACCTGGCCCATCTGCAGGACGAGCATCACGACGACCGTCGGCATGATCGACGGCAGGGTGATGTGCCAGACGCGCTGGAACCGGCCGGCGCCGTCGATGATCGCGGCCTCGTACTGCTCCTGGTCGACGCTGGCGAGCGCGGCGAGGAAGATGATCGTCCCCCAGCCGGTGTTCTTCCAGATGTCCTGCAGCACGATGATCGGCCGGAACCAGGCCGGATCGGTGAGGAAGTCGACGTTCGTGCCGAAGACGTTGTTGATGAGCTGGAACAGCGGACCGACGTCGAGGGCGAACAGCAGGTACGTCAGCGAGGCGACGACCGTCCACGACAGGAAGTGCGGGATGTAGATGAGGGTCTGCACCGACCGCTTCACGAGGGTGACGCGCAGCTCGTTGAGCAGGATCGCCACGATGATCGTCAGCGGGAACGCGATGAGCAGGCTCAGCAGCGCGAGGATCAGCGTGTTGGCGAGCAGCCTCGGGAAGTCGGGGCTCGCGAAGAACGCCTCGAAATGGTCGAAGCCGACCCACTGGCTGTCGGCGATGCCGAGGAACGGCACGTAGTCCTTGAACGCGATGATCGCGCCGTACATCGGCCCGTACCGGAACAAGGCGAAGTAGATGATCCCCGGCAGCAGCAGCAGGTACAGCCACTTGAACTGCGAGAAGTGCACGCGAACGCCCTTGCGGCGCTTCCGTGGCGGGACCACCAGGGCTTCGGTCGCGGCGACCGAGCGATCGAGGACTGTCATGTCGAATCCTGTTCGAGAGGGAGTGGGGCGGATGCGGCATCCGCCCCACTCGGCTCAGTCGGCCTGCGAGGCCAGCTCGTTGATCTCGTCGATGACCTTGTCGCCACCGCTCGAGCGCCACCGGTCGACCGCGGCGGTGAGACCCGCGCGATCGATCTGGCCGGCGATGTACTGGATGCGGGCGTCGGAGACGATCGTGTCGAGCTGGGCGCCCTGCGTGACGTAGGTCTCGGACACGTACGGCGCGGCCGGGTCGTACTCGGCAGAGGCCAGGTCGGACTCCTCGATCGCCTTGCGCTTGTCGTACATCTCCTGCTCGTACTCGGACGCCTGCTTGGGCAGGTAACCCCGGAAACCGGAGACGTTCATCCCCAGCTGCGAGTAGCTCAGGACAGCATCCTTCAGCGCCTGCGGGGCGTCCTCGACGGGCACCGCGAGATCGCCGTCGAGCGTGTAGGTCTCGCCCTCGATGCCGTTGTTGAGAACCGGGCCCGCCTCGGGCGAGTTCAGCTTGTCGAGCACGCCCAGCACCGTCTTCAGCTGCGCCTCGGTCCGGACCTTCGCCTTCGGGATCGCCAGGAAGCCGCTGTACCCGGTGGTCGGCTGCGCGTGCAACTGGCCGTCGGGTCCGATGAGGTTGCCGGTCACGTCGACGTACTTCTCGAAGTTCTCGGGGTCTGACTCCTTGAACAGGCTCATCAGCACGCCCGCGCGGGAGTGCACGTCGATGATGATGCCGCCCTTGCCGTTGAGGAACGGCTCGTTCCAGTTCGCCGAGTCGAACGTGGCGTAGTCGCCGTTCACGAGGCCGTCGTCGACGAGACGCTTCTCGTAGTCGACCGCATCCAACCACTCGTCCGTCGTGAAGCTCGGCGTGAGCTTGCCGTCGCGCTCGGTCCAGCGGTTGCCGGCGCCGTACCAGGTCTCCATCACGTCGTAGGGGCTGCTGGTGCCGATCGCACCGGGCCACTTCGGGATGATGATCCCGTAGGTGTCGTTCTTGCCGTTGCCGTCGGGGTCGTCCTCGGTGAACGCTTTCGCGACGTCATAGAGGTCCTCGGTGGTCTTCGGGAGCTCGAGACCGAGCTTCTGCAGCCAGTCCTTCCGCACGATCACCGCGGTGCGCATGACATCGCGGGCGCGGAAGATGCCGTAGACCTTGCCGTTGATGCTCGAGGCCTCCTGCACCTCGGGGAAGGTCGTCTTCAGGTTGGGGTAGTCATCGAGATAGTCGGTGAGGTCCCAGAACGCACCGGCCTGCGCGTTCTTCACGAAGCCCGGGTCCTTGCCCTGGATGACCATGACGTGCGGGATGTCGTCGCCGGCGAGCGTGATGTTCGTCTTGTCGCCGTAGGACGAGTTCGGCACCCAGTTGATGTCGAGGTCGACGCCGGCGATGTCTTCGAGCTTGTCGAGGATCGCATTGTCGTCGCTCGGCGCATTCGTCACGAGGTAGGGCGCCATGATCGAGATCGAGTCGAGCGACTCAGATTCGGCGCCGCCTCCCGAGCAGCCGGCGAGGGCGATGGCGCCGGCGGTCACGAGCGCGGCCGCAGCGAGGCGCGTGCGGTTGTGCATGAGAACTCCTTCGTTCGGGGTGGGTGAGTCGTGCGGAGAAAGGCGGATGCGGCTCAGACGGCCTTTCCCGCAGTGGCCGGGACGGGCGCGATCTGCTCGGCGACAGCGGTGTCGTTCGCGGTGAAGAAGGCGATGCACAGGGCGGTGCTGAGCGACAGCCAGGCGCCGATCGAGACGAGCGGGATGAGACCGGGGAGTCCGGCGCTCGCCGCCCCGATCAGGACTCCGGCGGCGAGCAGCACGACGCCGTGCGCGAGATTCCGCAGGAGCCACTGGGACGCGACGATCACGTAGCGGCGCAGGGGCAGGTCGTAGTGGACGTAGAGCGGGACGAGGGTGGCGGTGAGGGTGAAGGCGAAGCCGGCGGCGACCATCACCAGGACGGATGCGGGGTCTGCCGCGCCGGCGGTGATCAGCGCGATTGCGCGGGTCGCCAGAAGCGTGGCGACGGCGAGAGCGGGGGCGACGACGGCATTCGCGCGCAGAAACTCCCGACGCCAGACGCCGAGGAACTCGCGCATCGTCGAGAAGAGTTCGCCGCGGAGGCGACGGCGGGTGAGATCCGCCGCCGCGACGGCGGCAGGGGCGGCGCCGAGCACCACGCCGCCGGCGAGCGTGAAGACCAGCCACAGCGCGTTCATGGTCAGCGACCAGAGCACCCAGTCGCAGGCGGCATGGACGCGCAGCGCCCACGTCGCACCACCGGACTGCGTACTCATCGTCATTGATCTCCTCGTGCTGGCGCCCCAGAGCGTGCTGGAAGGCGCTTTCCGGGGAGCGTAGCCCCGTGAATGAAACGTGTCAATAGGTCCGTCCAGGGGCGCGAAGGCGAAATCTGCACCCCTCGCGCGCGGGAGCAAAGCCGTACTATGGACCGTGTGGGACCGGTCACAGGCCGCCCTTGAAAAACGTTTCAATTGGCGGTATTCTGAGCGGCAAGCGCTTTCCCGTGGGCTTCTGCCCGCTGCACCAGGGAGGCCTCGATCACGGACCACGGCGTCCGCCAGCACTCGCAACACGGACGTTCGAGAGAGGACAAAGATGTTCATCACCAAACGGGGGCTCGCAGCCATCGCCCTCGCAACCGGCTCCGCCATCGCCCTCGCGGGCTGTGCCGGCTCGCCCGCTCCCGCCGGCACGTACGACCCCGACGAGAAGGTCTCGCTCGACCTCGCCTTCTGGGGCAACGACGTGCGCGCCGACCTCTACAACAAGGCGATCGAGGCGTTCAACGAGAAGTACCCCAACATCAAGGTCAGCACGAGCTTCCTCGCGTTCCCCGAGTTCTGGGAGAAGCGTCAGACCGAGGCGGCCGGCAAGAACCTCCCCGACGTCATGCAGTTCGACTACTCGTACCTGCGCCAGTACTCCGAGAACGGCCTCCTGCTCGACCTCGACCCCTACCTCGGCAAGGTCATCGAGACCGACCCGCTGCCCGAGAACATCCTCGACATCGGCGTCGTGAACGACAAGACCTACGGCATCGCCACGTCGACCAACGCGTGGGGCCTGTTCACCAACCCGGTCCTGCTCGAGAAGGCGGGCGTCGATGAGTTCGCCGGCGGTTCCTGGGACGACTACACCGACTGGATGAAGGACGTCACCGACGCCAGCGGCGGCGAGTTCTGGGGCGGCAGCGACTACACCGGCCGCATCCAGAACTTCGAACTCCAGCTGCGCGCCGAGGGTGGCGAACTGTTCACCGAGGACGGCAAGCCCGGCTTCGACGAGGCGCGCCTCACCCAGTTCTGGGAAGACGGCCAGTCGATCCGCGACGGTATCGGCGCGCCGCAGCAGCGCGTCGAGGAGGCCCTGCCGCTCGGCCCGTTCGACACCGCCATCACGGCCAGCGAACTCACGTGGGACAACTTCGGCGCCGGCTACCTCGGCAACCTCGGCGAAAGCTACACCGAGCTCGGTCTCGTCGCCCCGCCGGTGACCGAGGAAGGCGCGAAGGACCTCTACCTGAAGCCCTCCATGCTGCACTCGATCGCGGCCAACACCGACCACCCCGAGGCCGCGGCGACGCTCGTGAACTTCCTCGTCAACTCGCCCGAGTCGGGTGAGATCTTCGGCACCAACCGCGGCCTGCCCGCTTCCGAGACGGCTCTCGCCGCCGCCGACCTCGACCCGCTGAGCCAGCAGGTCAAGGCCTATGAGGAATCCATCGCCGACCGTCTCGGCGACGCCCCGCCCGTCCCGATCGTCGGCTATGGCACTCTCGAGGAGAAGTTCCGTCAGCTCGGGGTCGAGCTGAACTTCGGCACCATGACGGTCGACGAAGCGGTGTCGCAGTTCTTCACCGAGATGGACGTCGCCCTCAACTCGTGACCGATGGCGGGGTCCGGATGCCGCGGCATCCGGACCCCGCTCGGTCCATCCGTCCCGACATCTGGAGCACCCTGTGAGCACCACTGCGACGAGAGTCATCGTCACCGGCGAGAAGCGGCGTCGCGCCCTCGCGAACAAGCGCCGGCCCGAGAACCTCAGCCGTCCGACCCAGCGCTCGCGCGCCCGCAAGGAGACGCTCGCGGGCTACGGATTCCTGATCCCGTGGATGCTCGGCTTCTTCGGGCTGACCATCATCCCGATGGTCTACTCCCTGTACCTGTCGTTCACGCGGTACGACATCTTCCGCCCGCCCTCCTGGGTCGGCCTCGACAACTACATCCGGCTGTTCACGAACGATCCGCAGTTCATCCAGTCCGCGCAGATCACCCTCATCTACGTGCTCGTGGGTACTCCGATCACCCTCATCGCAGCGCTCCTCGTCGCGATGCTGCTGAACTTCCGCGACAAGGGGTCGGGCTTCTTCCGTTCCGCCTTCTACGCGCCCTCCCTCATCGGCGGGTCCGTGTCGGTCGCGATCGTGTGGCGCGCCATGTTCGGGTCAGACGGCCCGGTCGACTCGTCGCTGTCGTTCTTCGGGATCGACCTCGGCGGCTGGATCGGCAACCCGAGCCTCGTGCTTCCCGCCATGATCATCCTGTCGATCTGGCAGTTCGGGGCGACGATGGTCATCTTCCTCGCCGGCCTCAAGCAGGTGCCGAAAGAGCTCTACGAGGCGGCCGAGATGGATGGCGCCGGTCCCTGGCATCGTTTCCGAGCGGTCACCCTGCCGATGCTGTCGCCGGTCATCTTCTTCAACCTGTTGCTCGGCCTCATCGGCGCCTTCCAGGTGTTCGCCTCGGCGTACATCATCTCGAACGGCTCCGGCGGTCCCGCCGGGATGACGAACTTCATCACCATCTACCTCTACAAGCGCGGCTTCTCCGATGGGCAGATGGGGTACGCCTCCGCAATCGCCTGGGTCCTGCTGGTGGTCGTCGCCATCATCGCCTTCATCCTCTTCCGCACCCAGCGCTCCTGGGTCCACTACGCCGGAGACAACCGATGAGCACCTCCAACGTCACCACGACCTCGGGCGCGGCATCCACCCCCGTCTTCGCCGCGCAGCAGGTCATCGCGAACCCACCCCGTCGTCGGGTCAAGCGCAAGACCTGGCAGACGATCATCTGGCTCGTCGTCCTCCTCGCGCTGACGGCGCTCGTGCTCTACCCGCTGGTGTGGCTCGCGGTCTCGACCCTCAAGCCGAACTCCGAGTTCGGTCAGAACTCCGGGCTGATTCCGAACTCACCGTCGCTCGACAACTACACGAAGGTCTTCGAGGGCATCGCGGGTGTGCCGCTCCTCCAGTTCTTCGGCAACTCGCTCCTGCTCGCCGTCGCGGCCGTGGTCGGTACCGTCTTCTCGAGCGCCCTCGCCGCGTACGCGTTCGCCCGCATCCAGTTCAAGGGCCTCGGCATCCTGTTCGCCGCGATGATCGGCACGCTGCTGCTGCCGTTCCACGTCGTGATCATCCCGCAGTACATCCTGTTCAACAATCTGGGCATGGTCGACACGTTCTGGCCGCTGATCCTGCCGAAGTTCCTCGCGACCGAGGCGTTCTTCGTGTTCCTCCTCGTCCAGTTCATGCGGCAGATGCCGCGCGACATGGATGAGGCGGCCCGCATCGACGGCGCGGGGCACATCCGGATCTTCTGGGCGATCATCCTGCCGCTCGTGAAGCCGGCCCTGATCACGTGCGCGATCTTCGCGTTCATCTGGTCGTGGAACGACTTCCTCGGACCCCTCCTCTACCTGACGAGCCCCGAGAACTACCCGCTCCCGATCGCGCTGCGCCTCTACAACGACCAGTCGTCGACGAGCGACTTCGGTGCGACGGTGACCGCCTCGTTCCTCGCGCTCGTCCCCGTCCTGCTGTTCTTCCTCGTGTTCCAGCGCTTCCTCGTCGACGGCGTCGCGACGCAGGGCCTCAAGGGCTGACATGACCGGGACTCGAGCCGACCGTCGCGCGGAGCGCGCCGCCGTACGCGCGGACCGCTCCGGCAGCGGGCCCGTGCTCGAAGAGCGACCCTCGGCACGTTTCCCCGGAGCCGCGGCGAAGTTCGCGCTCTTCGGCGAGGTCCTGATGGTGGGACTGCTGGTCGTGCTCGTGGGCGTGCTCGTCGTGACCCTGCCGGTGGCGTTGGCAGCCGGCATCCGTCATCTCGGGCGCTACATCGCGGCCGAGGACTCCCGGCTCGCGCTCTTCTGGCGCGACGTGCGGGCGGGGCTCGCCGGGGGGAGCCTCCTCGGGCTGATCGTCGTCGTCGCGGCCGCGGTCCTGGCGGTCGACATCATGCTCGCGCGGTCGGGGATGCTCCCCGGTGGTGTCGTCATCGAAGCCGTCGGGTGGACCGGTCTCGCCGCTCTCGCCGTCGGTCTGCTGATCGCGGCCGGGGCGTGGGACCCGCAGACCGGGTGGAGCAACGCCGTCCGGAGCGTCCCGTCGATCGTCCGCGACGACGTCCGCGGACTCGTCTTCTATATCGCAGCCGTCGCGCTCGTCGTCATCCTGACGTGGATGCTGCCGCCCCTGCTGCCGGCCGCGCTCGGGTGCGCCGTGCTCGCCGTCGTCGCGGTGCCGCAGCGCCGCCGGAGCCGCTGAGGCCTCAGCGCACGCGGCGGATCCGGACCGTCGCGCGACCCGGCGTCGTGCCCGTCACGTAGAGGCGCGGACCGCCCAGGGCATCCGTACCGCCCAGGTAGTCGTAGTCCTCGCCGGGCAGATAGGCGGCGGGGGCCGCCGAGCCCGTACCCGGACCGACCTCGATCGCGTCGCCGCCGACGCGGTAGTGCGCGGACCCCGATGTCAGGACGGCGGTGCCGTCGCCCCGCCCGTCGACGCCGTCGAACGCACCGCCCTCGCGGAACGCGAACTCGAGGCTCCACGCGCAGATCGGTCCGTCGGTGTCGATCGTGAGATCCACGCCGTCCTCGGTGGGCACGATGTCGATGCGGGTGCGGAGAGGGACCTCGTCGCGCGGCCGCTCGTCGAACGACATCGCGGCCGAGAAGCGCCCCTCGTCGACGACGCGGTAGTCGCCGGCGGGGCGGCGGCGCGCGGCATCCAACGGTCCGAAGTAGGCGGGCGAGAGGCGCTCTTCGAGCACGATCCGCTCGTCCCCGATCGTCATCTCATCGGTGCGGAACGGACCGAGACCGAAGAAGTGGCGGGAGAGTCGGACGGAATCGAGCACGGCGTCACCCGCGAACAGCCGGAGGAACGTCGGATTGGCCGCGAGGCCGGAACGGATCCGCCGGGCGACGGAGTAGTCCGTGCCGCCGAAGACGGTCACGGTGCGCTCGGGCGTGCGGTCGACGACGAGACCCGACACGGGCCACGTGGTCCGGCCGCGGTCAGCGGGTGCCTCGCCCGCGGGGAGCGGCTCGCGCAGCGCCGGGTGCAGGAGCATGTCGGCGAGCGCTGTCTGCGGGTCGATCACCGGAGCGGATGCCGCGGCCCGCGCCGCCCACGCGAAGTCGCTGCGACCGGTCTCGAGCGCGAGGCGGCGGAAGTGCAGCGCGTACGGCGCGAGGGGGAACTGCGGCTCGCGCTGGTCCTGGCGACGGGAGTGGACCGTCTCGAGTGAGCCGTCCGGATAGATGAGTCCGAGCGTCGACTCGAGGTTCCGCGCCACGATCTCGTGCAATTCGGGCAGGTCGAGGACGTCCCCGATGAGGAGCAGCGACGGGTTCGAAACGTACACCGCGTAGTTCGCGCTGCGCTCGGAGTAGAGACCGTCCGCATCGACGTCGATGCCCTCGGCCAGCCACTCGTGAGCGCGCGCTTCGAGGCGGGGGTCGGGGCGGTGGCGGTGCAGCCGCATGAGCGCAGCGGTGAGCTCCCACCGGTGGTTCGGGGTGTGCACGCCGCCCGCGAGCAGGGCAGGCGCGGCACGGTCGGCGATGCCGCCGAGCACCTCGGCGACGCCGTCCAGGCGCGGGTCACCGGAGCGGCGGACGAGCTCGAGGATGTCGCCGACGTCGTTGATCGTGAACCCCGTGTCGGGCGGTGACTCGACGTTGTCGCCGCCGAGGAACAACCCCGTCGGTGACTGCAACCCGCGGAGCACCTCCGCGTACGCCTCGGCGAGGGCGACGACGGCGGGATCGCCCGCGAACGCCGACGCCGGCTCGAGGTACACCGCGACGAGGAGCTTCGCCCGCCGCATCGACGCGCGGTGCGGGCCGAGCGGGGCGGCCGACACGTCGGTCGACGCATGCAGGAGCGCGGCGGCCTCGGCATCTGCCGCGGCGATCACATCGGCGACGAACGTGTCGGTGGTGTACGTCATCGGGTCTCCAGGTCGTGCAGGCGGACGCGCAGGGTGACGACCTCGAACGCGCGAAGGTCGAGGGAGACGCTGTGGTCGTCGTGCAGGAGTGCGGCGTCGTCCCGACCACGGCCGGGGGTCTCGACCAGGTCGCAGACCTCGAGCGACGCGACGGCGAGATCGATGCGCAGGATGCCGCGGGTGCGGGCCCCGCGCTGCTCGAACACGCGGACGATGAGGTCGCCGCTGCCGTCGGCGGCGAGCTTGACCGCCGACACGACGATGCCCTCGGACGAGCTCGACACGAGCGGTGCGACGGCCTCGCCGCCGGTGACCTCGCGGAGCGGCGAACCGACGAGCGCGCCCCAGCGGGCGGCATCCGTCGTCGATTCCGCGGGAGCGAAGACCGAGGTGAACTCGTGCACGCCCTGATCGGCGTCGGGATCGGGGAACGTGGGGGCGCGCAGCAGCGACTGCCGCACGGTCGTGACGGTGCCGCTGGCGTCGGTCGTGCGCGTCGCATCGTGACCGTACATGCCGTCGTTCACGATCGCGGCGCCCGCACCCGGCTCGGCGACGTGCACCCACCGGTGCGCGCACACCTCGTAGCGGGCGGCATCCCACGACGTGTTCGCGTGGAGCGGGCGGCGCACGTGCCCGAACTGGGTCTCGTAGGCGGCGTCCTGCGCGTGCACCGCGACGGGGAATGCGAGCTTCAGCAGCCGGTGACGCTCGTGCCAGTCGACCCGGGTGCGGATGCGGACGGCGCCGTCGGCGGGGTGGATGTCGATCCACTGCTCGACGGTGCCGCGGGGGAGCGGGTGCACGACGTGCACGACGCCCTCGTCCGTCAGGGTCGCCGTGCCGCCGTCGACGTCGGTCGTCACGAGGCGGTACGAGGCGTCGAGCTCCCACGCATCCCACTTCGACGGGGCGTCGACGTGCAGCTGCAGCAGGCCGCCGCGGTGGCCGGCCGGGATCAGGTCGCGTCCGGTGGCGAGGTCGACGACGCTCCGCAGGGTCCCGTCGAGGCCGACGACGACGTCGAGGAGGTCCGAGCGCAGCCGGAAGCCGCCCTCGACGGCCTCCGCCGAGACGCGTGCGGGCTGCGGGGCCGGGCCCGCGCCGCCGGCGGCGATCGCTCCGATGGGTGCCGCGGCGGGGTTGAGGGCCAGGCGCTCCGAACCGTCGCCGACGAGGGCCGCGACGGCATCCGCGATGATCGCCTCGAGTCGGGCCGTCGTCGCGTCGTGGGAGCGCTCTGCCTCGCGGTGCACCCAGGCGATCGCGCTGCCCGGGAGGATGTCGTGGAACTGCAGCAGCAGCACCTCGCGCCAGAGTTCGTCGAGTTCCGCAGCGGGGTACGGGATGCCGCGGCGCACCGCGGCGGCTGCGCTCCAGTGCTCCGCCTCGACGAGCAGAGCCTCGTTCCGCCGGTTGCCGCGCTTCGTGCGCATCTGGGACGTGAAGATGCCGCGGTGGAACTGCAGGTACATCTCGCCCGACCAGACGGGCGGATCGACCGGCTCATCGGCGGCCTCGAGGAAGAACTCCCGCGGGGTGCCGAAGGCGACCGTCGGCGACCCTTCGAGGTCGGCCTGCAAGCGCGCGTCGGCCATCATCTCGCGCGTCGGCCCGCCGCCGCCGTCGCCGAAGCCGAACGGCATGAGCGAGCGCGTGCTGCCGGCGTGATCGGCGAAGTTCCGGACGCTGCGGGCGAGCTCGGTCGGGCGCATGTCGCCGCTGTAGGTGTTGTTCGGCGGGAAGTGCGTGAAGATCCGCGACCCGTCGAGGCCCTCCCAGACGAAGGAGTGGTGCGGCATCGTGTCGATGTCGTTCCAGCACATCTTCTGCGTGAAGAACCACTCGAGGCCCGCGCCGCGGAGAAGCTGGGGGAGTCCAGCGGGAAAGCCGAACGAGTCGGGCAGCCAGCCGACGTCGCTGCGCGCGCCGAAGTGCTCCTCGAAGAACCGGGTTCCCGCCAGCAGCTGACGCGCGAGCGATTCGCCGGAGGGCATGTTGACGTCGGATTCGACCCACATGTTGCCGACGGGGATGAAGCGGCCTTCCGCGACGCGCTCCGTGATGCGCTCGAAGAGGTCGGGGTCGCTCCGGCGCACCCACTCGAAGTGCTGCGCCGAGGAGCTCACGAACACCGCATCGGGGTCGTTTGCCATGAGCTCGAGGACGTTCGCGTAGGTGCGGGTGACCTTCCGCACCGTCTCGCGGCTCGGCCAGAGCCAGGCCGAATCGATGTGCGCGTGCCCCGTCGCGGTGATGCGATGAGCGGATGCCGCGGCAGGAGCCGCGAGCAGGGGGGCCAGGATGCTGCGGGCTGCCGCAGCGCCGCCGGCGGGGGAGTCGGGGTCGATCGCGTACAGCGCGCGCTCGAGGCCGTCCAGGATCCGCGCGCGGCGCGGGTCGGAATCGATGAGTTCGCGCGCGAGGCCCACGAGGACGATGACCTCGCGGCGGAGGCGCTCCACGGTCTCGTCGACGAGGCGCACTTCCATCCGGCCGAGGCGGTAGAGCGGGTCAGCACCGGCGGTGGCCGGGTCGCCGAGCGGGGTCGGCCCGAAGGCGAGGGGGCTCTTGAAGTCATCTCCGCCCGACAGGTCGGGGTTCGCCGCCGCCTCGACCGTGAACGAGACCCGTTCACCGGGGCCGCTCGTCACGGGGACGTGATGGTTCCGCGGCTCGAGACCCTTGACGACACTGCCGGCGGGAGTCCGGACGAGTCCTTCGCACTGGAAGCCGGGCTTCGCCTGCGAGAAACCGAGATCGAGTGAGAGCTCGATCCTGCCGTCGCGGCCGGCCCACGCCGCGGGGATCTCGCCCTCGACGGTGAACCACGTCGTGCCCCAGGCGCGCCCCCACCGGTGGCCGGCGTCGACGGGGGCGAAGGCGGCGCTCTGCCGCATCCGTTCCACCGACACCGGCTCGCCCGGCAGGTCCCCGACGTCCGGGACCTGCCAGGCGGAAACCTGGAGGGGTGTGCGGTCCGCGACGACGGCCTGATCGAGGTACTCCCCGATGAAGCGGTCGACGCGTTCCAGGACGAGGTGGTCCCGAGAGTGCATCAGTCCTTGAGTCCTGCGTTGATGTTCGACGAGGTCACGTACTTCTGGAAGACCAAGTACAGCGCGACCAGCGGAATCATCGACAGCACGGATGCCGACAGCAGGATCGTCCACTCGATGTTCTCGGCTCCGACGAGAGCACGCAGCGCGATCTGCAGCGTGAACTGATCGGGGTCGCCCAGGATGATGAGCGGGAAGATGTAGTCGTTCCAGCGCCACTGGAACGACATGATCGCCAGCGTCAGCGCGATGGGGCGGGCCAGCGGCAGCATGATCCGGAAGAAGATGCCGTACTCGCTGGCGCCGTCGATGCGCGCCGCCTGCATGAGCTCATCCGGAACCGAGATGAAGAACTGGCGGAACATGAAGACGCCGGTCGGGGTGACGATCGAGGGGATGATCACACCGGCGAGCTGGTTGTACAGCCCGAGGTCGCGGATGACGACGAACATCGGGTTGAGGATGACCTCGCCCGGCAGCATCGTCATCGAGAGGATGAAAAGACCGAGGACGCTCAGCCAGGGGTTCTTGTACTTCGCCAGCGCGTAGCCGGTCGTGGCGCAGAGGAAGACGGTGAACACCGTCGACACCGTCGCGACGATCGCGGTGTTGAGGAAGTACCGCGCGAAGTCGATCCGCTCGAGCGCGGCCGAGTAGCCCCCGAGCGTCCACTCCTTCGGGAAGAAGGACAGCGGGTAGCTGAAGAGCTCACTGCCCGGCTTGAACGAGGAGAGCAGGAACCAGGCCAGGGGGAACAGCATCAGGAGCGCGAGCACCCAGAGCATCGTGGTCGGCAGGACCGCGCGGCGCCGGAGGTTCTTGTTCCGGCGGCGGCGTTCGAAACGCTCCGTCTGCTTTTCGTCGGGGACGGTGATGGCGTAGGTGGTCACCATGAGTTGTTGCTCCTCCGGCTGATGCGCAGCTGGATGATCGCGATGATCATGAGGATCACCAGGAGGACCATCGACGCCGCACTGGCGTAGCCGATCTCGGACTGCTTGAAGCCGGTCTCGTAGATGTACTGGACGACCAGCCGGTTCTGCGTGCCGGGGCCGCCGCCGTTGAGCGACTGGATGAGCGCGAACTCTTTCATGTGCCCCAGTGTCGACAGCAGGATCACGAGCACGGAGGTCGGCGCGATGGAGGGCAGCGTGATGCTGCGGAACCGCTGCCAGCCGTTGGCGCCGTCGAGCTCAGCCGCTTCGTAGTACGACTGCGGGACGTTGTTCAGCGCGGCGACGAACAGCAGCATGTTGAAGGCTGCACCACCCCAGGACGACGCCACGATGACGACGAAGAGCGACAGGTCGGCGTTCGACGACCAGGGCAGCCGGTCGCCACCGAGCATGCCGATGACGAAGTTCACGAAGCCGAAGCTCTCGCCGAACATCCAGCGCCAGATGACACCGGTGACGATGGGCGAGACGAGCCACGGCAGGAAGAAGATGATGCGCGCCGCGGTCTTGCCCTTGGCGTGGGTCGCATTGATCGCGACGGCCATGCCGAGGGAGAGCGCGTAGCTCAGCGGGACGGAGAACAGGGCGAACACGAACGTGCGGCCCAGTGCCCCGTAGAAGCTCGGGTCGCCGAAGAGCTTGGAGTAGTTGTCGAGGCCGACGAAGTTGGCATCGCCCCAGCCGCGGAAGTCCGTCAGCGAGTACGACAGCCCCAGGACGCCCGGCCACAGGAAGAACAGCGCGAAAAGGGCGGCGGTGACGATGGTGAACAGGAACGGCGCCATCCGGTACCGGCCGAAAGCGCGCTTGCGGCGGCGGGAGGGCGCGCCGGGCGCCCCCGCCGCGGGGGCGGAGGCGTCCGGCGTGATTGTTGCAGTCATGCGAGGTTCCCCTAGGGAGTCACTTCATCTGTTCGGTGGAGATCGTGTTGATCGCCGTGACGGTCTGCTCGAGCGTCTGCTCGCCGTTGAGGTACTTGACCGTCTCATCCTTCAGCGGCTCGCTGTCGATCGCGAGACCGGTGTAGCTGTTCTTCAGGCCGTCGACCGTCTGGCGGGCAGCGATCTCGGGGGATGCGGCGATCTCACCGTTGTAGAGGTCGAACGCGTATGCGTCGTCCTTGTACGTGATGTCGACGTCTTCGACCGCGGGGAGGCAGCCCGAGATCTCGCAGTACTCCTTGTAGTTCTCCGGCTGGTACATCCACTTCACGAAGTCGAGGGTTTCCTTCTCGACGCCCGTGCCGTCGTAGGCGACGATCCAGGAAGCGGCACCGTAGTTGGTCGAGCGGACCGGCTGCTGCGGCAGCGGCACCGAGATCCAGTCGAAGTCCTTGATGTTGGCCTGGAAGTCGGCGATCTGCCAGACGCCCGACATGTAGCCGGCGACGCGACCGCTCTTGAAGGTCGCGCTGGGGTCGTCACCGGCGGCCCAGACGGCCTTCGGCATGAACCCGTCGTCGTTCAGTTTCTTGAAGTACTCGAGGGCCTTCGCGCCTTCGGCGTCCAGCGCCCAGGTGCCGTCGGACTGCTCGGTGACACCCTTGCTGCCGAACTCGAACATGAACGCGCGGAGGCGGTGCGCCGAGCTGTCGACGACGGCGCCGAACTCGGCATCCGTCTTGTCGACGACCTCGGTGGCCTTCTGGACGTACTCGTCCCAGGTCCACTTCTGGTCGAGCGAGGTCGGGTACTCGACGCCGGCCTCGTCCCAGAGGGTCTTGTTGAGGAACATGCCGACGCCCGTGAGAGTGGTCGGGAGTGCCTTGACCTTGCCGTCTTCGGGGTCCTCGACGCGGAGCGCCGGGACGACCTTGGCTTCCTCGGCGATGTCGGTCAGGTCGAGCATGCGGTCGGTCCACGCGGGGTCGGCGTCGGGAGCGGCGGCGAGTGCGGGGAGGTCGTTCGCCTGCGAGGCGGTGCGGAGGCGGGTGCGGAGGTCGTCGCTCGGGACCTCGACGACCTTGACCTTGACGCCGGTCTCCTTCTCGTACTTCTTGGCCAGCGTGGCGTAGCCGCCACCCTGGGCCGCGTCGCCGGACTGGACGAACTCGAGGGTGACGTCGTCGCCCCCACCGCCCCCGGAAGACGAGCAGCCGGCGAGCACGAGCGCGCCCACTGCCGCGGCGATGATGGTGGCGGATCGGATGGTGCGGGAACTCTTCACTGCTTCTCCTTCGCAGGCGCTCTTCGGTGAGCGCGGGATGTGCCATGGGTAGGTCGACCGGGATTTGTCGGCATGTCATGACAAGGGGTGCTCATACGGTAACCGGGGAGCCCCCCGACGGCAAGCGCTTACCGGTGTCGGGTATGTAACGTCTTTGCGACAACGGCGGTATCCATCCTCCCCCGAGCGGCTCCGATCGCACGAATGGCGGGGTTGTTGCGGATTCCGCAGACCGATGCCAGACTGGGGGAAAGCGCTTACCCATTGTCGGTATCGCAGTCGAAGACTGTGACGACACCGCACGCGAAGAAACAGACAGGACCACACCGTGTCAGAGACGACCATCGCCGCACCCGCCCCGGCGCCCGCTGCTTCCGCCCCCGCCGTCCGCGAGATCGGCATCATCATGAACGGCGTCTCGGGCCGCATGGGGTACCGCCAGCACCTGGTGCGCTCCATCCTCGCGATCCGCGAGCAGGGTGGGATCGAACTGCCCGACGGCTCGAAGGTGACCGTCAAGCCCCTCCTCGTGGGTCGCAGCGAGGCGAAGCTCGCCGAGCTCGCCGCGAAGCACGGCATCGAGGACTACACGACCGATCTGGATGCCGCCCTCGCCGACCCGCGCTGGGAGATCTACGCCGACTTCCTGGTCACGAAGGCCCGCGCGACGGCTCTCCGCAAGGCGATCGCCGCCGGCAAGACCATCTACACCGAGAAGCCGACCGCCGAGTCGCTCGAAGAGGCGCTGGAGCTCGCGAAGCTCGCCGCCGACGCCGGCGTCAAGACGGGCGTCGTGCACGACAAGCTCTACCTCCCGGGCCTCCAGAAGCTGAAGCGCCTCATCGACTCGGGCTTCTTCGGCCGCATCCTGTCGGTCCGCGGCGAGTTCGGCTATTGGGTCTTCGAGGGTGACTGGCAGCCCGCGCAGCGTCCCTCCTGGAACTACCGCGCCGAGGACGGCGGCGGCATCATCGTCGACATGTTCCCGCACTGGAACTACGTGCTCGAGAACCTGTTCGGCGAGGTCAACTCGGTCTATGCGCAGGCCGCCGTGCACATCGCGGACCGCTGGGACGAGAACGGCGAGCACTACACCGCGACCGCCGAAGACGCCGCCTACGGCGTGTTCGAGCTCGAGGGCGGCGTCGTCGCCCAGATCAACTCGTCGTGGACCGTCCGCGTGAACCGCGACGAGCTCGTCGAGTTCCACGTCGACGGCACGCACGGTTCCGCTGTCGTGGGCCTGTTCGGCGCCAAGATCCAGCCGCGGAACGCGACGCCGAAGCCGGTGTGGAACCCCGACCTCGAGGACACCCACGACTACGACGCCGACTGGCAGAGCATCCCCGTCAACGACGTGTTCATGAACGGCTTCCGTCAGCAGTGGGAGGAGTTCCTGATCTCCTACGTCGAGGGCACTGACTACGAGTTCGACCTGCTCGCCGGTGCTCGCGGCGTGCAGCTCGCCGAGGCGGGCCTCCGCTCCAGCCGCGAGGGCCGCAAGATCGAGCTCGACGCGCTGTCGCTGGACTGATCGATGACCGACCTCACCCTCCTCTCGGGCGACGGCGCCCTCCGCCGCGTCCCGCTCATCGACACCTCGGGCTACACCCGCCCCGAGGGACCGCTCCGCAGCCGTGTCGCCTACGCGGCTGCGCACGTCGTGCCGAAGACGCACGCCGACAACACCCCCGGCCAGCCGGCCGACATCGACTGGGATGCGACCCTCGCGTTCCGCCGCAACGTGTACTCCTGGGGTCTCGGTGTCGCCGACGCCATGGACACCGCGCAGCGAAACATGGGGCTGGATGCCGCGGCCACCCGCGAGCTGATCTCCCGCTCCGCAGAGGTCGCCCGTGAAGAGGGCGGCTCCGTCGTCGTCGGCGTGAACACCGACCACATCGATGCGGAGCGGATCACGCTCGACGAGGTCATCTCGGCCTACCTCGAGCAGCTCCACTTCACCGAGGAGCAGGGGGCGGGGCCGGTCCTCATGGCCTCCCGCCACCTCGCCCGGGTCGCCGAGAGCGCCGCCGACTACCGCCGCGTCTACGACGCCGTGCTGTCGCGGGCGACCGCGCCGGTCGTGCTGCACTGGCTCGGCACGGCGTTCGACCCGCAGCTCGCGGGGTACTTCGGTGCCCCCGACTGGCAGAGCGCGTCGGCCGTGCTGCTCGAGATCATCGAGGCGAATGCCGACAAGGTCGCGGGCGTCAAGATGAGCCTCCTCGACGCGTCCTCCGAGGTCTCGGTGCGCGAGCGCCTGCCGGAGTCGGTGCGCATGTTCACGGGCGACGACTTCAACTACGTCGGCCTCATCGGTGGTGCGGACGTGCCCGACGCGCCGCAGCCGCCGCGCGACCCGGCATCCGCTCGGCAGCATTCGGACGCTCTGCTCGGAGCGTTCGCCGCGCTGACGCCGGTGGCCTCGGCCGCGATCCAGGCGCTCGACGCGGGCGACCCGGCGCGCTACCTCGAGGTGCTCGCGCCGACCGAGGAGCTCTCGCGTCAGGTGTTCGCCGCGCCCACGTTCTATTACAAGACGGGCGTCGCGTTCCTCGCGTGGCTGAACGGCCACCAGCCCGCATTCCAGATGGTCGGGGGGCTGCACTCCGCGCGGAGCCTGCCGCACCTCTCCCGCATCGTCGAGCTCGCGAACGACGCGAAGGCCTTCGAACGGCCCGAGCTCGCCGCCGAGCGGTGGAACGCGATGCTGCGCCTGAACGGTCTCGACGCGTGAGCGCCGTCGACGCGCGCCTGTCGATCAACCAGGGCACCCTCAAGTACGCCGACCTCGCGACCGCGCTCCGCGTGACCGTCGAGGCGGGCGTGCAGTCCATCGGGCTCTGGCGTGAGCCGGTCCAAGAGGTCGGTCTCGCGACCGCCGCCGCGATGCTGACCGACTCGGGGCTCCGGTTCTCGACGCACTGCCGCTCGGGCTTCTTCACGATGCCCGAAGGCCCGGCGCGACGCGCGTCGATCGCGGACAACCTCGTCGCCATCGAAGAGGCGGCCACCCTCGCCGCTGCCGGTGCGCCGGGTTCGGCGGCCGTGCTGGTGCTCGTCGCAGGCGGGCTGCCCGATGGCTCCCGCGATCTCGTGGGCGCGCGCGAGCGCGTCCGGGACGCACTGGGAGAACTCGCGCCGCATGCCGCGGATGCCGGGGTCACGCTCGCGATCGAGCCGCTGCATCCGATGTACGCGACCGACCGGTGCGTCGTCTCGACCCTCGGGCAGGCGCTCGACCTCGCGGCGGACTTCGATCCGTCGGTCGTGGGTGCCGCCGTCGACACGTTCCACATCTTCTGGGATCCGGACGTGCTCGACTCGATCGAGCGCGCGGGCCGTGAGGGCCGCATCGCCACGTACCAGGTGTGCGACTGGAAGACGCCGCTTCCCGCGGACGTCCTCCTCGGCCGCCACTACCCGGGCGACGGGGTGATCGACCTGGCCGGGCTCACCCGCGCCGTCGTCGACACCGGCTACGCGGGTGACGTCGAGGTCGAGATCTTCAACGCCGACGTGTGGGCGACCGACCCGCTCGAGGCGGTGCGTCGGACGGCTGCAGGGTTCGCGGCATCCGTCTCACCGGCTCTCGCGGGTCGATGACGCACCTCGCGTACCGCCCGAACCGCCGCCCGTAGACTGCGCACCATGACGGACCGCACCCTGCGTCGACCCGCGCCCTCGGGCGCCGTGACCCTCGACGACGTCGCGCGCGAGGCGGGCGTGTCGCTCGCGACCGCGTCGCGCGCCCTCAACGGCTCGACGCGGAAGGTCGCCGACTCGTATCGGGAGCGGGTCGAGGAGGCCGCGTCGCGGCTCGGATACACCGCGAACCTGTCGGCGCAGGCCACGGCGCGGGGGACGTCGGCGATCATCGCGCTGCTCGTCGCCGACATCGCCGACCCGTACTTCGGGCTCATCGCCTCGGGCGTCGCGCGCGGTGCGGACGAGGCGGGTCTCGTCGTGACGGTCGCGATCACCGACCGCGACCCCGACCGCGAGGTCCGGCTCGTCCGCGCCCTTCGCGGGCAGCGGCCGCGGGGACTGATCCTGGCGGCGTCGCGGACGACGTCCGGCCCGGACCCCGACCTCACGCGCGAGCTCGACCTGCTCGGCGCAATGGGCGGTCAGGTCGTCGCACTCGGCCCCGGAGCCGGCGGTGTGCGCTCCCTCATCCTCGACAACCGCAGCGGCGCCGAGGCGCTCGGCCGTGCGCTCGTCGAGCGCGGTTACCACGAAGCCGTCGTGCTCGCCGCCGAAGAGGGGACCGCGACGAGCGACTCGCGCCTCGAGGGCTTCTCGGCCGGGTTCACCGGTGCGGGCGGCGCAGAGCCGCGCGTCTACCGTGGCGGCTTCACGCGCGAAGCCGGCTACGAGACGATGACCCGAGCCCTGGCGGACGGCGTCGAGCCCGGGACGGTCGTCTTCGGCATCAGCGACGTCGTCGCGATCGGTGCTCTGACCGCGATCCGCGCGGCCGGGCGGACGGCGGGCGACGACATCGCGCTCGCGGGCTTCGACGACATCCCCACCGGACGCGACGTGACCCCGGCGCTGACCACGGTGCGGGTGCCGCTCGAAGAGGTCGGCTACCAGGCCTTCCGTGCCGCGACGGATGCCGAGTGGGCGCCGCACCCCGACGACCTCCGACTCGAGGTGCTGCTGCGCGAGAGCACCCCGCCGCGCGCATGAGCGTCGTCGTCGCCCTCGACAGCTTCAAGGGCTCCCTCCCCGCTGCCGCCGCGTCGGCCGCGTTCGCCGACGGCTGGCGCGAGTTCGCGCCGACGGCGGACCTGGTGCTCCGTCCGATGGCCGACGGCGGAGAGGGCACGCTCGACGCCTTCGCCGCCGCGGTCCCGGGGGCGAATCGGCGGCCGGTTCGCGTCCGCGGTCCGCGCGGCACCCTCGTCGACGCAGAGTGGCTCCTCCTCCCCGACGGCACCGGTGTCGTCGAACTCGCGTCAACGAGCGGGATCGAGCTCCTCGGCGACGACCGCTTGCCGTGGGATGCCGACACGACCGGCTTCGGGCAGGCGATCGCCGCTGCCCTCGACGCGGGGGTCTCCCGGCTCGTGCTCGGGATCGGGTCCTCGGCATCCACCGACGGCGGCAGTGGGATGCTGCGTGCCCTCGGCGCGCGGATGGTCGACGCCGATGGGCGCGACGTTCCCGCCGGTGCCCGCGGGCTCGCGGCTGTGTCGGCCATCGACCTCACGCGTCTGCGGGCGCTTCCGGCGGGCGGTGTGACGGTGCTCAGCGATGTCACCAACCCGCTCACGGGACCGTCGGGTGCGGCGGCCGTGTTCGGTCCGCAGAAGGGGCTGAGCTCCGCGGACGTCGACGTGGTCGACGGCGTGCTGGAGCGGTACGCCGCCTGCATCGCGCGCCAAGTCGGCGGCCTCGATCCGCTGCTCCCCGGTGCGGGAGCCGCGGGTGGGACGGGCTTCGCCCTCGCCGCCTGGGGTGCCGAGCTCGTGCGCGGCGCCGAGCGGGTCGCGGACCTGGTCGACCTCGCCGGTGCGGTGGCTGCGGCATCCCTCGTTGTCACGGGGGAGGGGTCGTTCGACGGGCAGTCCGCCGCGGGGAAGGTGCCCGCGTTCGTCCACGGTCTTGCCGCGGAGCATGGCGTGCCGGTCGCGGTCGTCGCCGGTCGCATCGGGGCGGATGCCGACACCTCGGGCTTCGTGCACGCGGTGTCGCTCACCGACCTCGCGGGCAGTGCCGAAGCCTCGATGGCCGATCCGGTGCGCTGGCTGCAGGATGCCGGCCGGAGCCTCGCGCGGCAACGGGCCTGACCCGGGGATACCGCCGATGGGAGCCCATGAGTCGTCGCCGCGGGAATGGTCGCGCGCGGACTGGGTCGCCCACGCCGACGCGCTCCTGGATGCAGCGTTCCGGCACGCGTCGCCCGGCGGCGGGCGCATCCTCCTCCCCGGCGCCGAGGGCGGGTACGGCCGTGACATCGACGGTCTGGAGGGGTTCGCCCGCACGCTGCTGCTCGCGGGATTCCGCATCGCGGGGGAGCGCGGCGCCGGCGTCGACGACCTCATCGCCGCCGTCCGGCGCGGGATCACGACCGGGGTCGACTCGGGCGCACCCGATCGGTGGGTCCGCCCGGACGAGCACGGCCAGGCGAAGGTCGAAGCGGCATCCATCGCCCTCGTCCTGGATCTCACCCGACCGTGGGTGTGGGACGCCCTCGACCCGGTGACGCAGCAGCGGGTGATCGACTGGTTCGCCCCCGTGGTGGGCGACGACACCTACCCGCGGACGAACTGGGTGTGGTTCCGGATCGTGGTCGAGACGTTCCTGCGGTCGGTCGGCGGTCCGTGGTCGCCGGACGACATCGCGGCCGACCTCGCGTGCCACGACTCGTTCGTGCGCGACGGCGGCTGGCTCGCCGACGGGGAGGAACGCTCGTACGACCATTACGTCGGATGGGCGCTGCACGTGTATCCGATCCTGTGGTCGCGGATGTCGGGGGCCGCCGAGCTCGCCCGCGGGCGGACGGCGGGCGACGTCGCCCGGCTCGACCGCTTCCTCGACGACGCGCTCGCGCTCGTCGGAGCGGATGGCTCGCCGCTCGTGCAGGGGCGCAGTCTCATCTATCGGTTCGCGGCGGCCGCCGTCTTCTGGATCGGGGTGCTCGCCGAGACGCCGTCGCACTCCTCCGGGCGGCTGCGGTCCGCGGCGGAGAGGGTCGTGCGGCATTTCGCCGATCACGGCGCGCCCGACGCGGACGGGGTGCTGACGATGGGGTGGCACGGGGAGTGGCGCTCCCTCGCCCAGTCCTACTCCGGTCCGGGGTCTCCGTACTGGGCGGTGAAGGGGCTGATCGGGATCATGCTCCCCGCCGATCATCCGGTCTGGACCTCGCCGCCGGAGCCGCTTCCCGTGGCGACGCACGATGTGCTGGCGGCCGTCACCGCCCCGGGATGGATCGTGTCGGGGACGGCGGATGACGGCATCGTCCGCGTCATCAACCACGGCACCGATCACTCGCTCCCCGGGACTGTGTCGACCGATTCACCGCTCTACGCGCGCATCGGGTACTCGACCGCGACGTCACCACTCCTCGACGCTCCTTCGTGGCGGGAGCCTCTCGATCAAGCGGTCGTGCTGCGAGACGCCGGCGGGCGCGTGACGCACCGCAGCGGGATGCAGCTCCTCGGCGTCCGCGTCGATGATGGGCCGGCCTGCCGGGTCGGGGTGGCGTCGGCGGTGTGGGACGCGCACTGGATCGAGCCGGAACCCTCGACGCACGCGCACGGGTCGGGATCCACGGGGGCCGCGCGCTACGCCGGGCGCCTGCGGGTCGACTCGCTCGTCCGTGGCAGCCTCGAGATCCGGCTCGTCCGTGTGGCAGACCTCGCGGCCGACGTCGGGGACCTGCGCCTCCGGGTCGGGGGGTGGCCGATCGCCGGAAGCGACCCGCGGGCTCAGGTGGACGGCTCGGCGGCCGAGGTCGTGTCCGACGGTCTGACGAGCGGCATCCGCTCATTGTCCGGGGGACTGGCGCACGTGGTGGGGCGAGAGGACGCGAGTCCGTTGGGCGTGAGCGCACTCGTTCCCGTCGTCGAGGTCGAGGTCGGCATCGACAGTGTCGTTGCTGTGGCGGTGGATCTGCGCGGGGCAGGCGCGGCCGTTCGGACCGAGGTGGCGGTGACCCTCGAGGTCGACGACGTCGCGATCACCTGGCCTGATGGCTGCGTGTCTCGGACGGCACTCCCTCCGCTCACAGCGCGCTCATAGCATCCACTCCGGGGGCATCACAAGCCCGGCGGCGGGTCCACGGAGTCCTCCCTACAGTCGTCGGTCACGGCCGTGCTGAATCCGTTTCGGCCGTCGTGCCGAATTACCTGCAGCACCATCACATGCAGGGACCGCGGCATCCGTCGCACCAATGGAGGGACATCCCATGACCAGCTCACCCAACCGCCTCGTCGCCGTCGTCTTCGGCGCCGTCTACATCCTCGTCGGGCTGCTCGGCTTCACCGTGACCGCGGGCGTCGACTTCCTGGCCACCGACGGTCAACTGCTGCTCGGCATCTTCATGGTCAACCCGCTGCACAACGTCGCGCACCTCCTGATCGGTGCCGCCCTGTTGATCGGCGGCCTGTCGAACGTCCGCGCCGCCAAGGGCGTCAACATCGTCGTCGGTGCCGCCTACCTGCTGCTCGGCATCGTCGGCTTCTTCATCGTGGGCAGCGCCGCCAACATCCTCGCGCTGAACACGGCTGACCACTTCCTGCACCTCGCGAGCGCGATCGTGCTGCTCGGCGTCGGCATCGCTGCCGACAAGCAGGTTTCGCCGCGCGCGGCCGTCTGATGTCGCCGTCCGCCCTGGTCCGCTCCTGGCCCGCGCTCGCCGCGTGGGGAGCCGGGCTGGTGCAGCTGGGACTGGGCGCGGGCGCGATCGTGAAGGGCGCCGATGCCGTCGATCGCGGCATCGGCATCCTTCTGGCCACCGTCGGCGCCGCCACCCTCGCGTGGGGCGTCGTCACCCTGGCCAAGGGTCGGATCGCGATGCCACGCTCGGGTGTGGCCGTCTCGCTGGTCGGAATCGTCCTGCTCTTCGGGCTCATGCTCGTCGGGCCGGCACAGGTGAGCGTCTACCCCGTGGCCGTCTCAGCGATCCTGTCGCTGGCCGTGGGCGTCGTGTCTGCGGTCGCGCTGCGTCGTGCCGGCCGCGGACGTCCGAGTCGAACCGCAGCGCGGTCGGCGGCGCGGACGAGCATCGGAGGCCTCATCGCCGGGGCCTTCCTGCTCGCCGGCGTCGTGACACCGGCTCTCGCAGCCACCCCGATCGGCAGCGATGCCCCCGGTGCATCGGTCAACGAGGTCTTCATGACCGGACACGGCGGGCACTGAGCTCGTTCGACGTCAGCGGATGCAATGGATCCGCGCCGACACGCCGACAGCGGGCGGATGCCGCGGCGCGCCGCCCGGCATCCATTGCATCGCGTGACACTCAACACCCCGTGCACGCGAGAACGCCCCGGAGCCACACCGGCACCGGGGCGTTCTGTGCGTCTTACAGTCCGCGTGCGAGGCGGTAGTAGGCCTGGTTCCAGCGGATCTCCTTCTGGAACCCGCGGACGGTCGTGTCCTCGTCGATGACGAGGAGCTCGGTGCCGGCGATGTCGGCGAAGTCGCGGAACACCTCGATGCCCACGGCCGTCGTCATGACGGTGTGGTGCGCCGCACCGGCCGCCAGCCAGCAGGATGCCGAGGTCGCGAAGTCCGGCGACGGCTTCCAGACCGCGCGGCCCACCGGCAGCTTCGGCAGGTCGGGTGCGTCGACGTTCTCAACGACGTTCGCGACGAGGCGGAACCGATCGCGCATGTCGCTCATCGCCACGACGAGGGCAGGACCGGCATCCGCCGTGAACACCAGGCGCACGGGGTCGGCCTTGCCGCCGATGCCGAGCTCGTGCACCTCGAGGCGCGGCTTCGACGTCGTGAGCGAGGGCGACACTTCGAGCATGTGCGCGCCGAGGATCCGCTCGTTACCCGGCACGAGGTCGTAGGTGTAGTCCTCCATGAGGCTCGCGCCGCCCGGGAGCCCCGAGCCCATCACGTTCGCCACGCGCACGAGGATCGCGGTCTTCCAGTCACCTTCGGCGCCGAAGCCGTAGCCCTCGGCCATCAGGCGCTGCACTGCGAGGCCGGGCAGCTGCGTCAGCGCACCGAGGTCTTCGAACGACGTGGTGAACGCCCTGAAGCCGCCGGCTTCGAGGAACGAGCGCAGGCCGATCTCGATCGCCGCGCCGTCGCGCAGTGACTGGTGGCGCTCCGCGCCGGGCAGCAGCTCCGCCGCCACGTCGTACGAGGCCACGTACTCCTCGACGAGCGCGTCGATCTGCTGCTCGGATGCCTGGGCCACGGCATCCGCCAACTCGTTCACACCCCACGTGTTGACCTGCACGCCGAACTGCAGCTCGGCCTCGGTCTTGTCGCCCTCGGTCACCGCGACGTAGCGCATGTTGTCGCCGAAGCGGGCGAGCTTGAGCGTCTTGACGGCCTGCCAGCCGGCGGCGGCGCGCTCCCAGTCCTCGATCTGCTGCACGACGACCGGGTTCGAGACGTGGCCGACGACCGTCTTGCGGGGGACGCCGAGACGCGTCTGGATGTAGCCGAACTCGCGGTCGCCGTGGGCGGCCTGGTTGAGGTTCATGAAGTCGAAGTCGATGTCGTTCCAGGGCAGCTCGACGTTCGCCTGCGTGTGCAGGTGCAGGAGGGGCTTGCGGAGCGCATCGAGGCCCGAGATCCACATCTTCGCCGGGCTGAACGTGTGCATCCACGCGATGACCCCGATGACCGAGTCGTCCGCGTTCGCGTCGAGCGCGAGCCGACGGATCGACTCCGAGTCCTTGAGGACGGGCATCCACTCGACCTTCACCGGCAGGCCGGCGAGGCCCTCGGCGACGGCCTGCGACTGCTCGGCGACCTGGCGCAGCGTCTCCTCGCCGTAGAGGTTCTGGCTGCCGGTGACGAACCAGACGGTGTACTGCTCGAGGCTGGTGGAGAGGGTCATGCTGTTCCTTCGTTCGATGAGCGGATGCCGCGGGTGCCGAGCGCGGTTACGGCGACGGCTTCAACGGCCAGGCCCTTGCGGTAGCGGATGAGGTAGTCGGTGAAACCGGCGACGTCGGCCGGATCGGGGTTCACGGTGGCGGACGTCGCCCCCGCGAAGACGTGGTCGCTGAGGTAGGAGGACAGGTCGGTCCCGCGCTGCGCCGCCGCGAACGCCGCGAGCACAGCCATGCCCCACGCGCCGCCCTCGGCAGCCGTGTCGCCGACCGTGACGGGTGCGTCGAGGGCCCCGGCGAGGAAGCGCTGCGCGACGCCCGCGGTGCGGAACACCCCGCCGTGCGCGAACATCGCGTCGAGCGCGACGCCCTCCTCGGCGAGCGTCTGCATGCCGATCGCGAGCGTCGCGAACACGCCGTACACCTGCGCGCGCATGACGTTCGCGAGCGAGAAGTCCGCGTCCGGCGTCCGGACGACGAGCGGGCGGCCCTCGGCGAGGCCGGCGATCGGCTCGCCGCTCAGGTGGTTGTACGCGAGGGCCCCACCGGCATCCGCTCTGCCCTCGAGAGCTTCGCGGAGGAGCGTCTCGTACACGGCGTCCGTTGAGAGAGACTGACCGGATGCCGCGGCGAACCGCGCGAACAGCGAGACGAACGTGGCGAGCTCGCTCGCGCCGTTGTTGCAGTGCACCATCGCGACGGGCGAGCCCGACGGCGTCGTCACGAGGTCGATCTCGGTGTGGACCCGCTCCAGCGGGCGCTCGAGCACGACCATCGCGAAGATGCTCGTCCCGGCGCTGACGTTGCCGCTGCGCGGGGCGACCGCGTTGGTGGCGACCATGCCGGTGCCGGCGTCCCCCTCGGCGGGGGCTGCCACCGCCCCGGCGCGGAGCGTGCCGGTCGGGTCGAGGAGGGCGGCGCCCTCGGCGGTGAGCGTGCCGGCATCCGCTCCCGCGGGGAGGACCTCGGGGAGGAGGTCGGTGAGGCTGCGGCCGGCGAGGAATTCCGCCGCGTGCGCGTCGTACGCCGCAACGCGGTCGCGGTCGTAGCCGCCGGACGAGTCGATCGGGAACATGCCCGACGCATCACCGACGCCGAGCGCGTAGCGGCCCGTGAGCTTCTCGTGCACCCAGCCGGCGAGGGTGTTGATCTTCGCGACCGACGCGACGTGCGCCTCGTCGTCGAGCACGGCCTGGTGCAGGTGTGCGATCGACCATCGGAGCGGGATGTTCACGCCCAGCAGGTCGGTCAGCTCCGCGGCCGCCGCGCCCGTCGACGTGTTCCGCCACGTGCGGAACGGGACGAGCAGGATGCCGTCGGCGTCGAAGGCCAGGTAGCCGTGCATCATCGCCGAGACGCCGATGCCGGCGAGGTCGGTGAGCTCGGCACCCTGCCGGCGGACGTCGGCGACGAGGTCGGCGTAGGCGGCCTGCAGGCCCGACCAGATCGCGTCCTCGGCGTAGGTCCAGACGCCGTCGACCAGGGCGTTCTCCCACTCGTGGCTGCCGGCGGCGAGCACGGTGGTGGGGTTCTGGGCGTCGACGAGGCACGCCTTGATGCGGGTCGAGCCGAGCTCGATGCCCAAGGCTGCGCCGCCCGCGGAGATGACGGATGCGGCGCTCATCGGCGGGCGTCCGTGCTCTGGCCGTACACGTTCTGGTAGCGGTTGTAGAGCGCGTCGATCTTCTCCTGGGGGATCGGGATGAGCTCACCGCCCTGACGCGCGAAGTGGACCGTCCGCGCGGCGTCTTCGCACATGACGGCTGCCTTCACGGCATCCTTCGCGCTGACGCCGATCGTGAACGGGCCGTGGTTCTGCATGAGGACGGCCCGCGAGCGGTGGCCGCTCAGGGTCTCGACGATGCCGCGGCCGATCGAGTCGTCGCCGATGATCGCGAACGGTCCGACGGGAATCGGGCCGCCGAACTCGTCGGCCATGCCGGTGATGACGCAGGGGATCTCCTCGCCCCGCGCCGCCCAGGCGACGGCGTAGGGGGAGTGGGTGTGCACGACGCCGCCGACGCCCGGCATGTTCCGGTAGACGTAGGCGTGCGCGGCGGTGTCGCTCGAGGGCGAGCGCTCGCTGCCGGGGGTGCCCGGGACGACGTTGCCGTCGAGGTCGCAGAGGATCATGTTCTCGGGCGCGAGGTCGTCGTACGAGACGCCCGACGGCTTGATGATGAACAGGTCGGCGCCCGGCACGCGGCCCGAGACGTTGCCGCCGGTCCAGACGACCAGGCCGTAGCGGACGAGTTCAGCGTGGAGAGCGGCCACGTCCGCGCGAACGGCGGCGATCGCCTCGTCGAGATCGGTCATGCGCTCGATGTTATCGGTAACATGCCGGTTTGGCCATGGTGAGATCGAGGATTCGGTGCCCGGACCCGGGACCCGGCGGACCGAACTCCGGATGGATCGCCCGATCGGCCTGTGTCGGCCCCGCGGACCTCGGATCCTCCGGAGAACGGCCCGCGCGCGGCCGCGCACCCGGCGGGCGCTTGCCCTCAGCCGCTCGCTACCGCTCGCCTGGCGGACCCGGGACCCGGCGGACCGAACTCCGGATGGATCGCTCGATCGGCCCGTGTCGGCCCCGCGGACCTCGGATTCTCCGGAGAACGGCCCGCGCGCGGCCGCGCACCGGCGGGCGCGCACCCTCAGTCGCGCGGCGCCGCCGTCGAGGCGCGCGCGACCAGCACCGGCTCCGCCGCCGCTCCCGCGGCCGGCAGGCCCAGCACCTCCGCGACGACCCGGCGGGCCTCGCCGGCGGTGTCGACACGCACCGTGGTCAGCGCGGGCGTGTAGAAGGCGGCATCCGCGTTGTCGTCGAACCCGGTCACCGAGACGTCCTCGGGAACGCGCACCCCCGCGGCGACCAGCCCGGCGATGAGCCCGAGCGCCATCTGGTCGTTCGCCGCCGCGACCGCCGTCGGTCCGCCCGCGCCGCGCACCGCCTCTGCCACGTCGCGCGCGATCGCCGCTCCCGTGGCCGCGCTCCAGTCGCCGCGCCAGGTCGCCGCGGGACGGATGCCGGCGGCCGACAACGCCGCCTCGGCACCCTCGTCGCGGGCTGTCGCTTCGAGCCAGTCGGCCGGTCCGGCGAGCAGCGCGATACGGCGATGCCCGAGCGCGACGAGGTGGTCGACCGCGAGACCCGCCCCGACCCGCTGCCGCTCCGCACCGTCGCCGGTGTGGAGCGCGGCGAGCGGAGTCTCGCCGGCTATGCGGCGGAGGGCGGGGAGCGTCGCGGTGTGCGCAGCGACGACGATCAGCGCGTCGACCCCCTGGGCGAGAAGTCGCTGGGCGGCATCGGTGACGGATGCCGGGTCCGCGGCATCCGCGTAGGCCGTCGCCAGCCAGCGGTCCGCCTCGCGGGCGGCGGTGTCGAGCGCGGCGATTCCGGCGCCGGGGCCCCAGAGGGTCGCATCGGACGCGACGACCCCGACGGTGCGGGTCGTCGAGGTGCCGAGCGAACGCGCGGCATTGTTGACGCGGTAGCCGAGTTCGGCGATCGCGGCCTCGACGCGGGCGCGGGTCTCGGGGCGGAGGTTCGGGCTGTCGTTGATGACGCGCGACACGGTCTGCGTCGACACCCCTGCCCGCGCGGCGACGTCGCGCACGCTGGCGCGCATCGTCCCGGCCCGTCCCATGGCGCTCACTGTATCCCTCGGCGGACGCGGCCCCTTGCACGGGTCGCCGCCCGATGTCGAGGATCACGGACGATCCCGCGCGGGCGATTAGCGTGGACGTTTCGACGCCGACGCGGAGGAGGGACCGGATGCGGCTGCTGCAGCGACTCGCGCTCGGGCGCTTCTACGCGCGCCTGCCCGAATGGGTCCGCGTCGTCGTCGCCGTGAGCGCGGTCGTCCTCGGGATCGTCATCGTCATCCGCCCGACGACGGCTCTCGGCGTGCTCGCGTGGCTCATCGGCGGCGGCATGGTGCTCACCGGCGTCCTCGAGCTGACGGGGCGCGACGGCGAGGGCACGCGGCCGCGCTGGCGCACCGTGACGGGGGCGGCGTGGTTGCTCGGCGGGCTCGTCGTGCTCCTCACTCCCGGCTTGACGGTGCGCGTCGTCGCGACGCTCGTCGGCATCCTGCTCTTCGCCGCGGGTGCGCTGGGCATCGTCGCGGTTTTCGCGAAGGGCCGCACGCTCGATGCCCGCATCGCGGATGCCGCCTTCTCGATCTCGGGCGCGATCTTCGGCGTCCTTGCGCTCTTCTGGCCCGACATCACACTCCTCGTCGTCGCCGTGGTCTTCGGGGCGCGCCTCATCATGAGCGGCGTCGCCGACCTCTGGACCCGCATCCGCCGCCGCCGCGACACGCGAGCCGCGAACCGCCACGAACCGCGCCCGTTCCGGCGGTGGGGGCGCACGGTGACGGCGCTCGTCTCGGTCGCGCTCGCCGTGACGACGGCTCTCGTGACGGTGCCGCTCCGCGAAGGATCGACCGTCGTCGACGACTTCTACGCCGCGCCGCGTGACCTGCCGACCGAGCCGGGTCGCCTCGTCCGTGCCGAGGCGTTCACCGCCGGCATCCCGGTGTCGGCGACGGCCTGGCGCATCCTCTACACGACCACGGGCGTCGAGGGCGAGGTGCGGGTCGCGAGCGGCGTGGTCGTCGTGCCGAAGGAGGGCGACGGCAAGTGGCCGGTCATCGATTGGAACCACGGCACGACCGGGTACTCCGAGAACTGCGCCCCCTCTCTGCAGCCGCGCGGGCTGTGGTCGGGTGCGCTCTACATCCTGCCGACGATCATCCGGCAGGGATGGGCGGTCGTCGCGACCGACTACATCGGCCTCGGCACCGAGGGCCCGCATCCGTACCTCATCGGACCGCCGAGCGCGACGGCGTCGCTCGACGCGGTCCGCGCCGCCCGTGAGCTGCAGGATGCCGACCTCGGCACCCGCACGGTGATCTGGGGGCATTCGCAGGGCGGCGCCGCCGCGCTGTGGGCGGGCTCCATGGCCCGCGAATACGCGCCGGAGCTGTATGTGCAGGGTGTCGCGGCGCTGGCTCCCGCCAGCGATCCGCCCGCGCTCGTGCAGAACATCTCGAGCGTGACGGGCGGCAGCATCTTCGCCTCCTACGCCTTCGCGTCGTTCTCGTCGATCTACGACGACGTCTCGTACGACGACTACGTCCGCCCGGGGGCCGACACGGTGCTCAGGCAGATGTCCGAGCGGTGCCTGTCCGACCCCGCGATCGTCGTGTCGGTCGCGGCCTCGCTCGGGATGAGCGGCGATCCCCGCCTGTTCTCGGAGCCCCCGGCATCCGGCCCCCTCGGTGTCCATCTGCGCGACAACGCCGCGCCGCTCCACCAGAACGCCCCCGTGCTGCTCGCCCACGGTGGGGCGGACAGCGTCATCCCGGTCACGACCCAGACGGCGTTCGTTCGACGGATGTGCGCGGCCGGCCAGGTCGTCGACTACCGCATCTACGACGGCTACGAGCACGCCGGGGTCGTGGAACGCCCCTCGCCGCTCCTCGATGAGCTCATCGAGTGGACGACGGCTCGGTTCGCGGGCAAGCCGGCGCCCGAGAAGTGCTCGACCACGCGGGAATGAGCCGGCGCCGGAGTGCGGCCATAGGGTGGGACGCATGACCGAGAACACCCTTCCCTCCGGCATCGACCTCGACGAACTGAGCACCGAGGTCCGGCCGCAGGACGACCTGTTCCGCCACGTGAACGGCTCGTGGCTCGAGCGCACCGACATCCCCGAGGACAAGGCGCGCTGGGGCTCCTTCCACCTCATCGCCGAACAGGCCGAGAAGGACGTCAAGACGATCATCGAAGAGTCGACGGATGCCGAGCCGGGCACCGAGACCCGCAAGATCGGCGACCTCTACGCGAGCTTCATGGACACCGACGCGATCGAGGAGAAGGGCGCCGAGGCGGTTGCGCCCCAGCTCGCGCTCGTCGATCGGATCACCGGCATCCCGACCCTGCTGAGCACCGCGGGGTCGCTCGAACGCGAGGGCGTGCCGGGGATCTTCGGCACCTACATCGAGCCCGACCCGGGCAACCCGACGCGGTACGTGATGTTCCTCGTGCAGGGCGGGCTGTCGCTCCCCGACGAGAGCTACTACCGTCTCGACAACTTCGAGAAGACGCGTGTCGCGTTCCGCGCCTATGTCGCGAAGGTCTTCACCCTCGCCGGTGTCGAGAACGCCGAAGAGCAGGCCGACCGCGTCGTCGCCCTCGAGACGCAGATCGCCTCGCACCACTGGGACAACGTCCGCAGCCGCGACGCCGTCGCGACCTACAACCTGATGTCGTGGGATGCCGTCGTCCAGCTCACGGGCGCCGACCTGGCGCCCTGGCGCGACGCCGTCGCCCCCGGCAAGGCAGGCATCATCGAGGAGGTCGACGTCAACCAGCCGAGCTTCTTCGAGGGTCTCGGCACGCTCCTCGCCGAGGACCGGCTCGAGGACTGGAAAGCGTGGCTGCGGCTGCAGGTCATCCGCTCGTCGGCGCCATTCCTGTCGCAGGCGTTCGTCGACGCGAACTTCGCGTTCTACGGCACCGAGATGACCGGCGTGCCCGTGAACCGCGAGCGCTGGAAGCGGGGCGTCTCGCTCGTCGAGGCCGCGCTCGGCGAGGCCGTGGGCAAGGTGTACGTCGAGCGTCACTTCCCGCCGCGCGCGAAGGAGGAGATGGACGTCCTCGTCGACAACCTCATCGAGGCGTACCGGCAGTCGATCTCGTCGCTCGAGTGGATGACGCCCGCCACGCGCGAGCGCGCTCTCGAGAAGCTCGAGGCGTTCACCCCGAAGGTCGGCTACCCGGTGAAGTGGAAGGACTACTCGGCTCTCGAGGTCGACGCATCCGACCTCATCGGCAACGTCCGCCGCTCGAACGCGTGGCAGCACGACGAGCAGCTCGCGAAGCTCGGCGCCCCGATCGACCGCGACGAGTGGTTCATGACGCCGCAGACGGTCAACGCGTACTACAACCCGCTCATGAACGAGATCGTCTTCCCCGCCGCGATCCTGCAGTTCCCGTTCTTCGACATGGAGCGCGACCCGGCCGCCAACTACGGCGGCATCGGCGCGGTCATCGGTCACGAGATCGGCCACGGCTTCGACGACCAGGGGAGCGCGTTCGACGGCACCGGCGCGCTCAACGACTGGTGGACCGACGAGGACCGCGCATCGTTCACCGAGCGCACGAAGACGCTCATCGAGCAATACAACGAGCTCGTGCCGCGGGGGCTGTCGGAGGACAACACCGTCAACGGCGCGCTGACCATCGGTGAGAACATCGGCGATCTCGGCGGCCTCGGCATCGCGATCAAGGCGTACCGACTGCACCTGCAGACCACCGGGTCGACGGATGCCGACGGCCCCGTCATCGACGGACTCACCGGCATCCAGCGACTGCTTCTCAGCTGGGGCCAGATCTGGCAGCAGAAGGGGCGGGATGCCGAGACGATCCGCCTGCTCACGATCGACCCGCACTCGCCCAACGAGTTCCGCTGCAACCAGATCGTCCGCAACATCGACGAGTTCTACGCGGCGTTCGATGTGACCGAGGCCGACGAGCTTTGGCTCGATCAGGACAAGCGCGTCACCATCTGGTGACCGCGGTGCGCGGTGCGCCGGTCGTCAGCATCGAGCTCGAGTTCGATGCGGCGACCGAGCGTGCCGTGCGCGCGGAGTGGCAGGCGCTCGCCGACGCCGGGCTGTCGAGTCTCGCGGCGCACACCTCGCCCTCGAACGCGCCGCACGTGACGCTGCTCGTGCGTTCCGCTGTGTCGCTGTCGTCGGTGCCGCTGCCCGCGGCGTTCCCCGTGACGCTCGGTGCCCTGGTGCTGTTCGGGGCGGGGGAGCGGCGTGTGCTCGCCCGCTCGGTCGTGCCCTCGGCCGAGTTGCTCGCCCTGCACGCCGCCGTGCACGCCGCGGCCGGTCCGGGTGCCGACGCTCCGCACACCGCGCCGGGCGAGTGGATGCCACACGTCACCCTCGCGCGCCGGATCAAAGTCGCCGACCTCGAGCGCGCGCTGCCCCTGCTGGGGGACCCGATAGAGGGTACGGCGCGCGGGCTGCGGCGGTGGGACGCGGCATCCGCCACCGTCACCGAGCTCGGGGAATTCGCAGGCTGAGCGTGCGGCGGACGCCTCCCCGCCCGCGGTGACTGTGCGTTCCCCTGTCACGACTCGCCGTGTGGTGCTGCAGTTTGCGACGGGGGAGCGAGGGGGGCTGATCCCTGCAGGGGTCCAGTCGGGCTCGGCGCTGCCCTGCGGGCCGACGGCGGTGTGCCGACGGCGGGGTGCTCACGGGCACGCTGTGACGCGCCACGTTCCGGGGACCCGTGATGTCGCTCCGGCACCGCGCAGGCGACGAATCGAGTCCCCGGAACCCCGCCCCCGCGTCAGAAGACGATCGTGTGGTTCCCGTGGCGGATGACGCGGTCCTCGGAGTGCCAGCGGACGGCGCGCGAGAGCACCTGGCGCTCGACGTCGGCGCCGCGACGGACGAGCTCGGCGGTCGTGTCGGCGTGCGTGACGCGGATCGTGTCCTGCTCGATGATCGGGCCCTCGTCGAGGTCGCCGGTGACGTAGTGGCTCGTCGCGCCGATGAGCTTGACGCCCCGCTCCTTCGCCTTGCGGTACGGCTCGGCGCCGATGAAGGCGGGCAGGAACGAGTGGTGGATGTTGATGACCGGCACACCCAGCTCGTCGAGGAACTCCGGCGACAGAATCTGCATGTACCGCGCGAGCACCACGAAGTCGACGTTGCCCTTCAGCAGCTCGAGGATCTTCGCCTCCGAGGCCGACTTGTCGGGCCCCGGCGTCGACGGAACGTGGAAGAACGGGACGCCGAACGAGCGCACGTCATCCGCCGACGAGGTGTGGTTCGAGATCACCATCGGGATGCTGGTGGGCAGCTCACCGCGGCGGTTCCGCCACAGCAGATCGAGCAGGCAGTGGTCCTGCTTCGACGACAGGATCGCCATCCGCTTGGGCACGGACTGGTCGGTGAGCGACCACTCGAGGTCGAACGGCTTCAGCGTGTCGGCGATCTCCGTCTCGATGACGGGGCGCTGGCCGGCGAAGTCGGGGCGGTAGAAGACGACGCGCTGGAAGTACGCTCCACCGCGCGGGTCATCGGAGTACTGGTCGAACTGCACGATGTTGCCGCCGATCCGCGTGATCATCGCCGAGACGGCGGCGATGATCCCCGGGCTGTCCTTGCCGTGCACGATGAGGCAGGCGTGGTCGGGGTGGAGCTGCGGGGCGGGCGACGTCATCCTTCGATTCTGCCCTGCGACGACGGATGCCGCGGACCGACCCGGCCGCGCTGCGGGTGTACCCGCGGCTGTCCGCCGGATGCGCAAGCCGTTGGTCCGAACGGATGTCGCCTGCGACGCTCGAGCAATGACCGATCCGCAGACCGCTCGCCGGGCCCACTACGCCGCGTTCTACGGTGACCTGCCCGCCGCGGGGTACGGGGTCGTCGTCGGCAACTGCCAAGCGGAATCCGTGCGTCTGGTCCTCGACTCCGGCGAGATGCCTCTGCTGCGGATGCCGCCCGTCCACGAACTGGATGCCGCTGACACCGCCCGCCTCCACGAGGTGCTCGCGGGCGCATCGGCGCTCGTCGCCCAGCCGGTGAAGGACGATTACCACGGCCTCCCGCTCGGCACCCGGCAGCTGGCGGCATCCCTCCCGCCCTCCGGGCGCGCCGTCACGTTCCCCGTCGTTCGGTTCACCGGCCTGTATCCGTTCCAGGCCGCCCTTCACGTGCCCGGGACGGAGGAGGTGCCGCCGATCGTGGCGTACCACGATGTCCGCACGCTCGCGGAGGCCGCCGGCATCCCGGTCCGGTCGGAGCTGAGTGCCGAGGCGGTGCGCGCCGAGGCGGCCGACTCGCTCGCCGAACTCGGGCGGCGCGAGGAGTCCCTCGACGTCGCGATCTCGGATCTCTTCGCCGAGCCGCGCTTCGAGCTCGTGCGCACGGTGAACCACCCCGGCAACGAGGTGATCCTCGAGATCGGCGACCGCGTCCTCCGCGCGCTCGGACGCCCGGGCACCGCGACCGAGCCCGGCCGGCCGCTCCTCAACGCGGTGCACGCGCCCCGCGAGTCGTGGGTGATCGATGCGTGGGACCTCGACGCCGAGCCGCAGGCCGCCTGGACCGTGAACGGGGTTCCGGTCGATCCAGCCGAGGTCCGCGAGGCGCACCTCGAGTGGTACCGGCGGCATCCCGATTTCGTGCGCGGTGCTCTCGAGCGGCTGCGGCCGAGTGTCGAGCGCTGGCGGCGCTGATCGGCGTAGCGTGGCGGCATGGCTGACGCGCTGGACATCCGCGAACTGCACACGATCGACGAGATGGTCGCGGCGAGCGGCGTCTTCGAGGCGGTCTGGGGTTCGCCGGACGGCGGGATGCCGCCGAACCTCCTGCGCGCCCTGGAGCACTCCGGCAACTACGTCGTCGGCGTCTACGACGGCGAGCGGATGGTCGCGGCATCCGCGGCGTTCTTCGGTCCGCCGGGGTCACGCAGCATGCACTCCCACGTGACCGGCGTGCTGGCCGATGCGCAGGCGCGCGGGATCGGTCGAGCGCTCAAGGCGCACCAGCGCGAGTGGGCGTTCGCGCACGACGTCGGCACGATCACGTGGACGTTCGATCCGCTCATCGCCCGGAACGCCCACTTCAACCTCGAGGTGCTCGGCGGGCGCGTGACCGACTACCTCGTCGACCACTACGGCGACATGGGCGACGCGATCAACAGCGGCGACGAGAGCGACCGGCTCCATGTCGCGTGGCATCTCGCCTCGCCGGTCCCCACCCCGAATGCCGCCGACGTGGTCGCCGTGGTCCCGATCCCGGCCGACGTCGAGCGTCTCCGCGTGGATGATCCGGATGCCGCGGCCCGGGCACGCCGCGAAGTGCGAGACGCGTTCCACTCCCACCTCGCCGTGGGCCTCGTGGTGGGCGGGTTCCGCACCGGCGAGGGGTACCTCTTCACGCGGAGCTGAGCCGCGCGGTCAGCCGACCCGACGGGCTCCCTCGCCGAGGGCGTCGAGCTTCGCCCACGCGAGGTCGGGGTGGATGCGGCCGCCCAGGCCGCAGTCGGTCGAGGCGATGACGCGTTCGGCGCCGACGATGTCGGTGTACCGGCGGATGCGCTGCGCGACCAGGTCGGGGTGCTCGACGACGTTCGTGGCGTGGCTGACGACGCCCGGCACGAGGACGAGGTCGTCGGGGATCTCGGCATCCGCCCAGACGGCGAACTCGTGCTCGTGTCGGACGTTCCCCGCCTCGAACGAGATCGACCCGACGTTCGCTTCGAGCACGACCGGGAGGATGTCCTTCAGCTCGACGTCGGTCGTGTGCGGGCCGTGCCATGAGCCCCAACAGAGGTGCAGCCGCACCTGCTCCTTCGGGAGCCCCTCGATCGCCCGGTTGATGGCCTCGATGCGGATGCGGGTGAACGCCTGGTAGTCCGCGATCGAGGGCTCCGGGTCGATCTGATCGAAGTTCTCCGCGAGCGACGGGTCGTCGAGCTGCAGGATGAGGCCGGCGTCGGTGATCGCCCGGTACTCCTCGCGGAGTGCATCCGCCCACGCCTCGATGTGCTCCTCGTCGGTCGCGTAGTAGTCGTTGTGCACGCGCGCGGCCGACCCCGGCGCGATCGCCGTCAGGAAGCCCTGCTCGCCGTCCCGAAGTGCGGACGTGAGGTTCCGGATGTCGGCCGCCACGGCCTCGTGCCCGCGGTAGGCGATCGGCCCCGTCGTCGTCGGGAAGGCGGTGGCGATGCGACCGGATTCGACGGCCTCGGCGTAGACCGCGGGAAAGCGCTGACGGTCGCGACGGCCGAGGAAGCTCGTCAGGCGGATGTTCCCGGGAGTCGACAGGGTCGGCGGCTCGGTGAACGCGTTCACCTCGGTGAGGGACAGTCCGGAGACGCGTTGGAACGAGTAGCCCCACCACGCGCCGTAGTCGACCGGGTTCGTCATCGCCTTGCCGAACTCACCGTCTCCGACGAGAGTGATCCCCGCTGAGCGCTGGCGTTCGACGACCTCGGCCACCGCTCGTGCGGTGAGCTCCTCCGCCTCGGGACTGGGAAGCAGCGTGAAGCCGTCGTCGGCGAACGCTCGCGCGGCATTGGCCTCGATGAGCGCGCTCGAGCGGGGGAGGCTGCCGGAGGTGGTGGTTTCGAGGGGCATCGTCCGAGTCTAGGAATCCGCCACGGCCCGCGCACCCGTGCCGCAACCGCCCGTAACCTGACCCCTATGCCGCTCGCCTCTCACGCCGCATCCGTCCGTCTCGAAGAGATCGAACTGCGGGTGCTCCAGATCCCGCTCGTCGCGCCGTTCACGACGTCGTTCGGCACCGAGACGGTGCGCGAGGTCATCGTCGTCCGCGCCCGCACCGACGTCGGCGACGGCTGGGGGGAGATCGTCACCCAGAGCGCACCCCTCTACTCGAGCGAGTACACCCAGGGCGCGTGGGACGTCGCAACGCGCTGGCTCGCCCCCGCGCTGCTCGACCGCGGCGCCCTCGCGCCCGAGGACGTCGCTCCGACGCTCGAGCCGTTCGTCGGGCACCGCATGGCGAAGGCGGGTCTCGAGCTCGCCGTCATCGACGCGGCGCTCCGCTTCGAGGGGCGCTCGTTCGCGTCGTACCTGGGCGGCACGGCGGCGACGATCCCGTCGGGGGTGAGCGTCGGCATCCAGTCCGATCGCGCGGCCCTCGTGGAGACGGTCCGCGGCTACCTCGACGAGGGCTACGTACGGATCAAGATCAAGATCAAGCCCGGCCGCGACATCGCCGAGACGGATGCCGTGCGTTCCGCCTTCCCCGACATCCCCCTGCAGGTCGACGCGAACTCCGCCTACACACTCGCCGACGCCGACCTGCTCGCGCAGCTCGACCGCTTCGGCCTGCTGCTCATCGAGCAGCCGCTGCAGGAGGACGACATCGTCGACCACGCCGCGCTCGCCCAGCAGCTGAAGACGCCGATCTGCCTCGACGAGTCGATCACGTCGGTCAAAGCCGCGCGTGACGCGCTCGCCCTCGGCGCGACGACGGTCATCAACGTGAAGGCGGGCCGCGTCGGCGGCTACCTCGAGGCACTCCGGATCGCCGATCTCTGCGAGAGCGCCGGCATCCCGGTGTGGTGCGGCGGCATGCTCGAGACCGGTATCGGCCGCGCCGCCAACGCGGCGCTCGCCGCGCACCCCGCCTTCACGCTGCCGGGCGACGTCTCGGCATCCGCTCGCTTCTACGCGCAGGACATCGTGACCGAGCCCGCCGTCCTCGAGGACGGGCACGTGCGGGTGCCGACCGGGCCGGGGCTCGGCGTCGAGATCGATCCCGAGGCGCTCGAGGCCTTCACCGTCGCTCGCGAGACCCTGCGCGTCTAGCGAGCGCGGTCGTCACCAGAGGATGCCGCCGCCGACCGAGATGCCGCCCCACGTCAGCAGCACGAAGATACCGGCGAAGACGACCGGGGCGATGCCCTTGCCGCTGCGGGCCAGCCCCTTGAAGAGCGCGATCACGACGAGCACCGCCGCGACGAGCGAGAGCCCGCCACCGAGGATCAGCCCGATGAACAGCGGAATCGGCATGAGGATGAGGCCGGCGAGGCCGACCCAGAAGGCGGCCCAGGCGGTCGGGTTGGAACGGCGTTCGGTGGCGTAGGACATGCGTCCATCCTCGCGGACCGCCCGGGGTGTCGCGATGGGGTTGTTCCGAAGGGTCCGCCGTGTGAAGAGCGTCACTGTGAGAGCAGATCGGCGTGAGCCGACCGGCTGAGGTACAGCGCAACCGCGTCTCGGCTTTTCGCCAGGCACGCCAGCCGATCGTCCAGGGCATGCAGCTCGGCCGCGAGCTCTTCGGCCAGCCCGCGGGTGCACGAGGGCGGTTGGGTTGCACGGCAGTCCGCCTCGAGATCCAGCACGACTTTCACCATGCGCGTCGACAAGCCCGCCTGGATCAGTCCGCGCACGCGCTGCGCGCGCTCGACGGCGTCGTGGTCGTACTCGCGGTAGCCGTTGTCCGCGCGCTCGGACGACAGCAGACCCTGCTCCTCGTAATAACGCAGCATCCGCTGCGGGATGCCGGTGCGCGCCGTGACCTCGCCGATCCTCATCGCTCCTCGATCCCCGCTTGACCTTCACATTGATGTGAGACTCTACGCTCGAGATCATGAGCACGTCCACCGCCTCCATCCCCACGACGGCCACGTCCGCGCCGCGATTCCCCGTCGGAGCGCTCCTGCTCCTCAGCCTCGCGGTCTTCGTCACGGTCACGGCGGAGTCCCTGCCGGCCGGCCTGCTGCCCGAAATGGTCACAGGGCTGCAGACCGATCCGCTCGGCGTGGGCCTGCTCATCTCGGTATGGGCGCTGACGGTCATCGTCACGAGCATTCCGCTCGCTCGCCTGACCGCCCGCTTCGATCGGCGCCTCGTCGCCGCCGGCGCGCTCGCCGGCTTCGCCCTCGCGAACATGGCGACCGCCCTCGCCCCCACGTACGAGGTCGCCGTCGCGACCCGCATCGCTGGGGGCGTCGCGCACGGTCTCTTCTGGGCGATCGTCATCGTCTACGCGACCTCCCTCCTCGCGCCTTCCCACCTCGGCCGGGGGCTCGCCCTCGTGACCGCGGGCGGCACGGTCGCGACCCTCGCCGGCCTGCCCGCGGGCGCCCTCATCGCGCAGTTGCTGTCGTGGCGCTGGTCGTTCGGCGTCCTCGCTGGCGTGGCGCTCGCCTTGGCGGCGGTGATCGCGCTCCGGTTGCCGCGGCGCGCGCCCGAGGCCGTACTTCCGCGCGCCGAGCGCCCGGCGGGAGCGGATGCCTCGCTCCGCCCGATCGTGCTCTTCGCCGCGGCCGCCCTCGTTTTCGCGCTCGGACAGTTCGCGACCTTCACGTACGTCCGGCCCCTCCTCGAAGTCTCGGCGGGAGCGCCCGAGGCGCAGGTGCCGCTGCTGCTGTTCGGCTACGGCGCGGCGGGTCTCGTCGGTGTCGTCGTCGCGGGTCCACTCGCCGACCGCTGGCCGCGAGGTTCGCTCGTCGCCGTGCTCGCGAGCCTGGCGGTGGCGTTCGGCATCCTGAGCTTCGCCGCCGACACCCCGCTGATGTACGTCGCGCTCGCAGCCTGGGGCTTCACGATCGGCGCCTACTTCCCGCTGCAGCAGTCCATGCTCATGCGGATCGCCACGGATCGCACCCGCACGCTCGCCAGCGCCGGCGTCGTCGTCACCTTCAACGTCGGCATCGCGGCGGGCCCATGGCTCGGCGACCTCGTCGGCGGCGCGGACCGGCCCACGGGCGCGACCGCGCTCTCGGGCGGCGCAGTCCTCGTCGCCCTCGCGCTCGTCATCGCGGCGCTCGCGGCGGGCACCCGCCGCCGCGCGTAAGCGGATGCAATGGATTCTCGGCGACACGCCGGGACGGAGGGGGATGCCGCGGCGCGCCGCGCAGCATCCGTTGCATCTCGTGACATCCACCCCGGGCCCGGCGCCCGGGCGGAGGCGTCAGCTGCGCAGGCTCGGCCGCGCCTCGTGCGGGTCGCGGCGCTGGGGGATGAAGAGCGCGACCGCCAGGGCCGCCGCCGCGGCGCCGAGGCCGAGCGCGAACGAGAGCCGGAAGGCGTCCGGCGACGGCACGGCGACGCCGCCGTGGTCGACCGTGAGCGCGGCGAGCACCGCGCCGACGACGGCAGCGGCGATCGAGGTTCCGAGCGAGCGGAACAGGGCGTTCAGGCCGTTCGAGGCGCCGGTCTCGTGCTGCGGGACGGAGCGCATGATCAGCATCGGCATCCCGGCGTAGCCGAACCCGATGCCGACGCCGATGAGCAGGTTGGCGACCAGCAGGTGCCAGACCTCCGACGCCCACAGCAGCGAGTAGGCGTAGGCGACGACGAGGGCGCTGGCCCCCATGATGAGCAGCACGCGCGGCCCGATGGTGCGCGCGAGGCGCCCCGAGAACGGCGACAGCACCATCATCACGAGGCCCGCGGGCATGACGATGAGGCTGGCCTGGAAGAGGGTGAGTCCGAATCCACCGACGGATGCCGGGAGCTCCAGCATCTGCGGGTACGAGACGTTCGAGGCGAACAGCGAGAAGCCCATCGCGACCGACGCGAGGTTCGTCAGGAGCACGGCCGGGCGGGCGGCGACCCGCAGGTCGAGGAGCGGTTCCTTGATGCGCAGCTCGAACCAGCCCCAGACGAGCAGGACGACGATCCCGCCGATCCCGAGGGTGAGGGTGGCGGGCGAGGTCCAGCCCCACGTGTTGCCGCGTGACACGGCGAGGAGCACTCCTGTGAGACCGACGGCCAGGCCCGCGGCTCCCGCGAAGTCGAAGCGGCCCGCCGTGCGGAGCACGCTCGCCGGCACGACGAGCGCGACGAGGATGAAGACGACGACACCGAGGCCTGCGGCCATCCAGAACAGGACGTGCCAGTCGCTCGTCTCGGTGATGATCGCGCTGACAGGCATGCCGACGGCGCCGCCGACGCCGAGCGTCGCGGACATCAGGGCGATCGCGGCATCCACTCGGTCCTCGTGCAGCACATCGCGCATGATCGAGATGCCGAGCGGAACGACACCCGTGACGGCGCCCTGCAGCGCTCGTCCGACGATGATCCCGCCGATCCCGGGGGAGAGCGCTGCGATCACCGAGCCGGCGATGAGAAGCCCCAGCAGGATGAGGACGATGCGGCGCTTGCCGTACATGTCGCCGAGCCGGCCCGCGATCGGAGTGGAGACGGCAGCCGCGAGAAGGGTCGCGGTCACGACCCAGGCGGTGTCCTCGCGAGAGGCGTTCAGGAGCTCCGGGAGCTTCGCCTGGATCGGCACCACGAGCGTGAACATGAACGAGGACGCGAGCCCCGCGATCGCCAGAACGGCGACGATCGCGCCCTGACGTGGCATCCGGGTGAGTCTGCGTCTGTCGTCCGAGGGCATCCCTCCAGGTTATCCCCGGCAGCGGACACCGGATGCCGAGGGGCGAGCGTCAGCCCGCCGACCGCCACGCGTCCGACTCGAGGTGAGAGCCGGCCTGCGGGCCCATCTGCAGCATCCCGCCGTCGACGACCCACGTCGCACCCGTGACATACGAGGACGCCCCGGACGCGAGGAAGGCGATGACGTCGGCGATCTCCTCGGGCTTTCCGGGACGGGGGATCGGGATGCCGGGGCGGTGCGTGTTCTCCGCGTCCTCGCCCTCCATGTCGTTGATCGGGGTCGCGATCTCACCGGGAGCCACCGAGTTCACGGTGATCCCCTTCGCGCCGAGCTCCTGCGCCATCGTCTTCACGAGGCCCTCGAGGCCGTGCTTGGAGGCGACGTAGGCGGCCGAGCCGACGCGCGGCTGCGAGCCGTGGACACTCGTGACTGCGATGATGCGGCCTTCCTGGCCGGCATCCGCCATGAGGGTCGCCGCCGTGTGCATGCCGACGAAGGCACCGTCGAGGTTGAGGCCGACGACCGTCCGCCAGCCCTCGATGTCCATGTCGAGGAAGGGGCCGCCCGTTCCGCCGCCGGCGTTGTTGACGAACACGTCGAGGCCGCCGAGCTCTTCCGCCAGGTGGCGGACGACGCCGGGGACCGACTCGAGGTCGGTGGCGTCGAACTGTGCGACGACGGCCTTCCGGCCCCGGCGGCGGACCTCTTCCGCGGTCTCGTTCGCGCCGTCCTCGTCGGAATGCCAGGTGACGCCGACGTCCATCCCGGCGTCGGCGAGAGCGAGGGCGGTCGCGCGCCCGATCCCGGAGTCGGAGGCGGTCACGATGGCGCGGCGAGGGGAGAAGGTCATGGTCCGACGCTACGAACCGGAGCGACTGCGGCCCACCGGGTTGACAGGGATGCGGCCCCGGACGTACCGGAGCCGCATCCGGTCAGCGTGACGAGATCGCCCGTAGGCGCGCGATGTCCGGCTCGGACAGCAGCGCCCGCGGCATGACCGCGACGGGGCCCAGGCGCGACCCGACCTTCAGCAGGAGTGCGTCGCCTGCGGCATCCACCCGGCGGAACGCCGTGAAGCGGATCTCGCTCGTTCCGAGCGCCGAGGTGGCGTGCAGTGCGTCATCCGTGAGCGTCGCGGTGGCGACGGAGCCGATCGGGTACGCGCGAAGGATCGACGACCGCACGGCGACCCATGACGCGATCACCGCTCCGCTCAGGATGACCACGAGGGCGACGCCGACCCAGGCCGCGCCCTCGCTTCCCGTGAGGGTGAGCACGACGCTCAGCGCGACGATCACGGCCGTGAGGCTCATCAGCACGATCCACGACGGCTGCGTCAGCTGCCATCGCAAGAAACCGCGCGCGAGGCGGGAGGCCAGCTGTTCGTCGACGACGAGCGACCGGCCTCCCTCGGGCGTACTCACACGGCGTCCGGCGACGGGGCGTCAGCGGATGCCGCGGTCCCGGCCGGGGCCGCAGTCTCAGCCGTCCGACGACGCAGCGGCGCCGCGTCCTGTGCCTGCTCGTTCTGCAGACCCTGCTCGTTCTGCAAACCCTGGGCGATGCCGCGGCCGGTGGCCTGGCCCTGGATGATGCCACGGAGGTCGATGCCGGTCGCCGCCTGCACGGCGTCGAACGTGGCGCGCATGCTCGACGCGCTCTCGCTCGCCATGTGGCTCGACGCGCCCTCGCCGCCGAGGACCGTGATCGAGCCGACCTTGTCGAAGCCGCGGGCGAACTCGGTCATGAGCGGCACGAGGGCCTCGATCGCCCGCTGGGCGAGCAGTGCCTGCTGGTTCTCGGCGAGGGCGCGTGCCTCGGCCGTGAGGGCCGCAGCGCGCGCTTCACCTTCGAGCCGTACGGCGGCGGCGTCGGCCTCGGCGCGCAGGCGCGTGGCCTCGGCTTCCTGCGCAGCGATCTGCGCACGAGCCTCGGCCGCCTTGACCTGCGTGTACGCGTCGGCGTCGGCGGAACGCTCGCGCTCGTAGAGCGACGCGTCGGCGACCTTCTTGACGTCGGCGTCGAGCTGGGCCTGACGGTTCTCGGCCTGCTGCAGGAGGACGGCCTGCTCGCGCTCGGCGCGGGCGAGAGCCTCAGCCTGCTCGGCCTCGGCGCGGGCACGACCGACTTCGGCGGCGGCGGCGGCGGAGTTCTTGTCGTACGCCGTCTGCTCGATGAGGTTCGCCTCGTCGGTCGCGATCTGGCGAGCCTTCACTTCGCGGGCCGCGTTGATGCGGGCGACCTCGGCCTCGCGGCGGACGCGCTCGACCTCGGTCGCGCCGAGGGCGTCGATGTAGCCGTTCTTGTCGGTGACGCCCTGGATCTGGAAGGAGTCGAGGATGAGGCCCTGCGAGAGCAGGTCACTCTTGATGCCGTCGGCGATCTGGTCGCTCAGCTTCTGGCGGTCGTTCATGAGCTGCTCGACGGTCAGTGTCGCGACGACGCCGCGGAGAGCACCCTCGAGCTGCTCGGTGGTGAACTGCTCGATTGCGCCGTCCTGCGACAGGAACCGCTCGGCGGCACGGCGGACCAGTTCGGGGTCGGAGCCGATCTTGACGAGCGCGACACCGCTCACGTTGACCGTGACACCGGTGGACGACTGAGCCGTCGGCTCCATCTTGATCTGGCGTGCACGCAGCGAGATCATCTCGGCGCGTTGGGTCAGCGGGTTCACGAGGGCGCCGCCGCCGGTGATGACGGAGATGCGCGACGAGTCACCCGACGCGTTCTTCTGGTTGCGTCCGACGATCACGAGCGCCTGGTCGGCCTTGGCGACCTTGTACCAGGCGCGCAGGATGACCATGAAGATGATGATGAAGACGATGACGGCGACGATGGCGACGCCACCGATCACGAAAGCGCCTCCGGCTGCGAGTACGTCCATGAATGTGTTCCCCCTGAGTCCCGATGGTCGGTCGTTCCCGGCACGGTTCACGTGCTGACTACGAACGTATCGGTTACTCCAGCCGAGTGACGAGGTTCGTGGCAACCGGTTCGGACCTCTACGCTGACGCCATGACGATGCCGCCGCCCCCTCACCCGCCTCAGCCGCCGTACCCGCAGGTGCCGCCGATGAATCCGCAGGACGAGAAGCTCTGGTCGACCCTGGTTCATCTCAGCGGCATCCTCTTCTACTTCGTCGGCCCGCTCGTGATCTACCTCGTCCTGCGCGATCGGGGTCCGTTCGTCCGAGCGCACAGCGCCGCGGCCCTCAACTTCCAACTCACGATCCTCATCGCCGCGCTCGTCTGCATCCCGCTGGCGTTCTTCGGTATCGGCGTGCTCCTCCTGATCGCCGTCGGCGTCTTCGCCCTCGTGATCGAGATCCTCGCGGCCGTGAAGGCGAACCAGGGGCAGTGGTACACGCCGCCCCTCAGCATCCGCTTCGTGTCCTGAGCGGCGTCACCCCCGCGAAAACGCCCCGATAGACTGACGGATGCCGCGTTCTGCGGCATCCGCGCTGTCGCGCACCCTCTTCACAACGACCATTGGAGCCACCGTGGCCGAGCAGTCCCGTCTCGACAAAGTCATCGCCCTCGCCCGCCACCGCGGGTTCGTCTTCCAGGCGGGCGAGATCTACGGCGGGTCGCGGTCGGCGTGGGACTACGGCCCCCTCGGGACGGAGCTCAAGGAGAACATCCGCCGCCAGTGGTGGCAGACCTTCGTCCGCGGACGCGGCGACATGGTCGGGCTCGACTCCTCGGTCATCCTGCCCAAGCGCGTGTGGGAGGCCTCCGGCCACGTCGCGACGTTCAGCGACCCGCTCGTCGAGTGCCTGCAGTGCCACAAGCGGTTCCGCGAGGACACGCTCATCGAGGACTTCGAGGCGCGGAAGGGCCGCAAGGCCGAGAACGGGCTCGGCGACATCCCCTGCCCGAACTGCGGCACGAAGGGCCAGTACACCGAGCCGAAGTCGTTCTCGGGTCTCGTGAAGACGTATCTCGGTGTCGTCGACGACGAGAGCGGTCTGCACTTCCTGCGCCCTGAGACCGCACAGGGCATCTTCGTGAACTTCTCGAACGTGCTCACCGCGAGCCGCAAGAAGCCGCCATTCGGCATCGGCCAGGTCGGCAAGGCGTTCCGCAACGAGATCACCCCCGGCAACTTCATCTTCCGCACGCGCGAGTTCGAGCAGATGGAGATCGAGTTCTTCACGCCTCCCGCCGAGGCGGGCGAATGGTTCGACCACTGGGTCGAGGCGTGCTGGAACTGGTTCATCGACCTCGGCATCGATCCCGCCAACATGCGGCAGTTCGACGTCCCCCAGGAGGACCGCGCCCACTACTCCGCCGGGACGATCGACGTCGAGTACCGCTTCGGCTTCACGGGCAAGGAGTGGGGCGAGCTCATGGGCGTCGCCAACCGCACCGACTACGACCTGTCGAGCCACATCGAGGCGTCGGGTCAGAAGCTCGCGTACTTCGACCAGGCATCCGGTGAGACCTACGTCCCGTACGTCATCGAGCCCTCGTTCGGACTGACGCGCGCGATGATGGCGTTCCTCGTCGACGCCTACCGCGAGGAGGAGGTGCCGAACGCGAAGGGCGGCACCGACACCCGCACGGTCCTGGGTCTCGACCCGCGTCTCGCGCCGGTCAAGGTCGCCGTGCTGCCGCTGAGCCGCAACGAGCGCCTCTCGCCGCTGGCCCGCAAGGTGGCCGACGACCTGCGCGCGAACGGGTGGAACGTCGACTTCGACGACGCCGGTGCGATCGGGCGGCGCTACCGCCGTCAGGACGAGATCGGCACGCCGTTCTGCGTCACGGTCGACTTCGACTCGCTCGACGACGACGCCGTGACCATCCGCGACCGCGACTCGATGGCGCAGGAGCGCGTCGCACTGTCCGAGCTGCACGCGTACCTGGCCCCGCGCCTGCGCGGCGCCTGATTCCGCGGGTTCCGGGGACCCGAACGGTCGCCTCGCCTCGTCATCCGCGACAGCTGGCGTCCCTGGAGCCGACTGCCCGCAACGACGAAGCGCCCGCCGACACATCGCGTGTCGGCGGGCGCTGTCGTCCGGGGAGGCTCAGCCGTTGATCGGCCACATCTGGAAGCTCGACGACGCCGCCAGGCTCCAGACGATGAACACGGTCACCATGATCGAGCCGACGTACGTGCGTCCCGTCTTGCGGAAGAAGTACGTCCAGAGGCACGCCGCGACGGGCCAGAACACCAGGAGCGGGAGGTAGTAGATCGCCCCGAGGCCTGCAGCCGTCATCGTCTGCGGGTCCGTTCCGAAGGGAAGCGGCTGGCCGGAGAGCAGCGGGATGTACGCGATCAAGACCCACACGAGCGCACCGAGCGTCATGACGATCGAGTTGACGAGCATCTCCTGCCACAGCGGCGCCTTGCCCCCGCGCCAGCGGAGGAACCCGTTGAAGAGGATGCCTTGCGCGACGTAGAAGAACGCGAACGGCACGAGGTAGCCGAGGAACGCCATCCAGCGCGCGGGCGTCAGCGGCGGGAGCGTCACGACCCACGACCTGAAGTCGACGAGCCACACGGCATCGGTGAAGGTCAGGATCAGGTATACGGGAGCCATTACGGCGACCGTGAACAGGAGCGCCTGGCCGATCTTGCCCCAGGCGATGCCGCCACCGTGCTCCGTGACGCCGTAAGCGGCGAAACCACCGCCGGCGCGACGCGTGAACGCGAAGTGGTTCAGCGCGATGAGTGCCCAGGCGATCACGCCGACGACGAGCCCCCACACCATGTAGATGTTCGTGAAGTTCTGCGGCCAGAGCGTGCTCACCCCGATCACGGGAGTGAAGAACATGTTCTTCCAGACCGCGAGGTACAGCAGCGGGCCGAGCGCCGTCGTGATGACCGCACCGATCCACCAGCCGGGTCCGCGGAGGCCGCGGTACTCGGGGACCGCACGCACGAGACCGGCGAACGCGCGGGTACGCAGCAGCAGGCTGCCGCCGGCGAACAGGAACAGGATGCCGCCGAGCAGCGCCAGCGAGGTGCCGACCAGCTTGAGGGGCCAGATCTGGTTGTCCGGGGAGAGGCCCGACCCGTCGGTCAGGGTCTTCTGCATCCACTCGACGGCGTCGCCGATCGCGGCGGGGGAGTCTGTCGACGAGGCGTGGCCCTCCCACTCGGTGTAGAGGATGCGGGCGGTGCCGTCCTCGATCGAGCCGTACGTGCGGCCGGCTTCGATCCGGTCGCTCGTGCCGAAGAAGGCCTGCAGGGCGGGGGAGACCGGGGCGTCCAGGCCGCGGCCGACGGCGATCAGGCCGGGGAGCTCGGTCCAGTCACCGATGAGGACGGCGGCGTTGCGGATGCCGGTGAGAGCGCTCGCGTCGACGGACCCAGGCTGGCCGGGCTCGGACTCCATGTAGAAGACCGACGCGTAACCCTCGGGCTGTGACAGTGCGGCCGACGTGGCCGCGCAGAAGCCGCCCTGAGACATTCCGACGAGGCCGATGCGCGACGCGTCGACGCCGGGGACGGTCTGCAGGTAGGCGAGGGTTGCGGGGCCGCCGCACCCGGCATCCTGATTCGCACCGTTCGACGAGCCGTGACCGATCTGGTCGGCGGACAGGACGATGAAGCCGCGGCGGGCGAGCTCCAGCGCCGTCTGCTGCATGTGCTGCTTCTGGTTGTTCAGACCGTGCCACATGGCGACGGCGGGCGCGGGCTTGTCGGGCGCCATGTTCGCCGGTGTGTACAGGTCGGCGCTGATCTGCTGCCCGGTCGCGCTGAAGATCGTCACCTCGCGGACGTTCGTGGATCCACCGGCCGTATTGATCTGCATGGCCAGGTAGCTGCCGGCGATCATCAGGAAGACGGCGAGCAGGGCGACGACCTTCGGGCGGTCGCGCCAGAACGGGCGGGGTGGGGCGGGGGGTGCGCTGGCGACACGAATGTCGGCTGGCTTCTTTGCCATCGGGTGTCCTCTCGGGGAAAGCGTTCTCGCGGGAACGCGAGAACCGACAGTACGAGTCCGAGGACGTTTACTCAATCGCCGTGCACGAACGTGCGGATCCTCCGGTGATATTCAGGTGAATGCGAACCAGCGGGCACGCCACGCGGAGACGACGGCACATCGACGCGCACGTTTTCGCGCCCGGACGGCACCGTCGGGTCAGTCCTTCGCGGACTTCGCCGCCGCCTTGGCAGCCCGCTTGTGCTCGCGGACTTTCGTGAGCGACTCAGGCGACACGATGTCGGCGACCGAGCGGAACGACCCCTCCTCGCCGTAGGCGCCCGCGGCTTCGCGCCAGCCTGCGCCCGTGAAGCCGTACTGCTTGCCGAGGAGCGCGACGAAGATCCGAGCCTTCTGCTCGCCGAAGCCCGGCAGCGCCTTCAGGCGCTTCAGCACGGTCGCGCCGTCGGGGTCGCCCGCGGTCCACAGGTTCGACGCGTCGCCACCCCACTCGTCGACGAGCGCCTGGCAGAGGGACTGCACGCGGCCCGCCATGGACCCCGGGAAGCGGTGGACGGCGGGGGTCTGGCTGAACGCGGCCGCGAACTCCTCCGGGTCTGCTGCCGCGATCCCGGCCGCATCGATGCCACCTGTCCGATCGCGGATCTTCAGGGGACCGGCGAATGCCGTCTCCATCGCGATCTGCTGGTCCAGCAGCATCCCGATGAGCAGAGCGAGCGGTTCGTCGGTGAGGAGCGCGTCGGCGGCCTCGTCGCCGGTGATGTGGAGAGCCATGCGTCCATCGTGGCACCCGATCTGAGTTCTGACAGGAATGCGAGCGAGCCCGGGCAGCTGTGCATGTAAACCATGCGTTGACATTCACAGTTGGCGTTCGTATGTTGAATGACATGACCGATCAGGCGGAGGACGACCGGCTCTCGCTGTCCGAGCTCGCGGCAGCCGTCGAGGGTGCCGGTGTCGCAGGAGCACCCTGGGACGAACCCGATGCGATCCGGCGAGCCGATCGCCTTGTCCACCGATCGCAGGCGCGGTTGGTGGATCTGGTCGCCGCTGCGCGGGCCGCCGGGGTGTCATGGCAGGCGATCGGCGACGCGCTCGGCGTAAGTCGCCAGGCGGCATTCAAACGGTTCGGAGCAGCCGTTACGCACCCCGAGAAGGAGACGGATATGGCTGAGCAGACGATCGACCTCATGGATCGGACCCGCACCGTGTTCGAGCGATTGGACGCAGGCGACTACGAGGCGGTGCGAACGCAGATGACCTACGCCTGCGCTCGTGCGCTCAGCAAGCGCCGCCTCGCAGGAGTCTGGAACGAGGTTGTCGTCGCGACCGGCCGGCTCGAGTCGTCCACCGACTTCACCGTGCGGACTCCCGACGGCACGAACGCGCTCAACAAGTTCGCGAACAAGGTGCTGGCGAACGGTGCCATCGTGCAGGCGACCCTCCATCACGAGGCAGGCGAGTGGATCGGCCGGGTCGCCTACAACGGCTCGGGCAAGATCACCGGTGTGTTGATCGCCCCTCCTGGCGCGCGCGACCAGCCGTTCTGAAACCAGGTGGGAGAGGATGGGGGGATGACGTCCGACGCTGCCACCGACCTGATCTCGCAGGCGCGTCGAGCGCGCGTCGCCGTCGTCGGGGGTGGGATCGCCGGGCTCGTCGCGGCGCTGCACTGCGCGAAAGTCGGCATCCGGGTCACGCTGTTCGAGTCGAGCGAGCGCCTCGGCGGGATCGTCGCCTCCGCCGAGCTCGACGGCACGACGACGGATGTCGCCGCGGACGGTTTCCGCGTCGCCCCGGGCGCCTTCGACGACCTCATCGACGAGCTAGGTCTCCGCGACCGGGTCGTGCCCGCCCGCGATGCCGACACCTGGGTGGCTGGACCGCACGGCGTCGCACCTCTGCCGGAGGCGTCGATCCTCGGCATCCCGGCGACCCCGTTCGACGCGCGGGTGCGTCGGATCGTCGGCACGGCGGGAGCCTGGCGCGCGTACGTGGATCGTCTCCGGCCGCCGCTCACGATCGGCGTCGAGCGCAACCTCGGCGCCCTCGTGCAGAAGCGGATGGGCGCGCGCGTGCTCGAACGGATGATCGCGCCCCTGACCTACGGCATCCACGGTGTGCCTCCCGAGCAGGTCGACGTCGATCGCGCCGCGCGCGGCCTCAACTCCGCACTCACCCGCACCGGGTCGCTCTCCGGCGCCGTCGCGCAGCAGTTGCCCGACACGGATGCCGCGTCCCGCCCTTCCCGCGCGACCATCGACGGCGGGATGTCGGTGTTCGTCAACGCCCTCGCGGCACGATTGGCCGATCTCGGCGTCGACGTGCGCATGGGCACCGAGGTCACCGCCATCTCGCCCACGGCGGACGGATGGACCGTGACGACGACGGTCGACGACGAGACCTTCGACGTCGACGCCGTGATCGTGGCGACCCCCGAACGTGCCGCGCGCCACCTGATCGCGGCGCACCTGACGGGTCTCGACGGCCCCGTCCTGTCGCCGGACGACGTCGACGTCGTGACTCTCGTCGTGGATGCGGCGGCGCTCGACGCGCGCCCGCGAGGGCACGCGGTCTACGCCACGCCGGGGGAGGCCGCGGCGCTCGCCGTCGTGCACGCGAGCGCGACCTGGCCGCACGCGGCGGGCGAGCCGCACATCGTGCGCGTGACGATCCCCGCGAGCGAGCAGACGGATGCCGAGGCGATCGCCACGTCGACCGCTGCCGCGGCCGAGCTTCTCGGCGCCGACCTCGGCACCGTCCGGGCGTCGTACCGCGCGCGCTGGCCGCGCGCGCTGCCGTCGTCGGCGCTCTCCCCGGCCCGGGACGAGGTCCGCCGCGCTGTCCGCACCGACGCGCGCCTGGGTGTCGTCGGCGCGTGGATCGACGGGACAGGGCTGGCGCGGGTCGCCGCCGACGCCAAGACGGAAGCCGAACGCATCCGATCCGGTCTCCTGTGGCACGGCGACACCGAGGGTGCATCGCGCTGAGCCGCCTGTCAAGGGTGGATGCCGCGAACGGAATGCGCCGATACGCTGGGTTCTCGGCACCACATCGCTTCGAACGTGAGGAATCGCCATGAAGGGCAAGATCGGAATCGTCGTCGGGCTCACCGCCGGCTACGTCCTCGGGGCTCGTGCGGGTCGCGAGCGCTACGAGCAGATCAAGGACGCCTACCTGCGCGTGTACAACACGCCGGCCGTCCAGAAGCAGGTCGACAAGGTCGGCGAGTTCGGCAAGTCCGCCGCTTTCGCTCTTCCGAGCGTCCTGTGGAACGGCGCCGTCAAGATCACCCGCGCCGCCACGACCTCCGGCACTCCCGGCCAGAAGCTCGACGCAGCCCTGGACGCCTCCGAGGACGCCGCTGACGACGTGAAGGACGCCGCCAAGACCACGGCCGGAGCGGTCTCGAGCACGGCGAAGAAGTCGACCGGCCGCGCGTCGTCGACGCGCACCTCGACTTCGTCGAGCGCCGCGACCAAGAAGCCGTCCTCCGCCTCATGAGCACGCCTCGCGGATTCCGGGACCGGGGTGACGACAGCCTCCTCGGCCTCGTCGGCGACCTGCCCGAGCTCGTCAAGAACCTCATCGTCGCCGAGATCAACGCGGCCAAGACGTGGGCGGCGCGCACCGGTAAGGATGCCGGCGTCGTCGGCCTCTGGTTCGTCCTGGCGTTGTTCTTCCTGTTCTGGACGCTGCCGGCGATCGGCGCGTTCACCGTCATCGGGCTCTCGTCGTGGATGGCGCCGTGGCTTGCGGCCCTGATCCTCGTCGTGCTCGGACTCCTCCTCGTGGTCATCACCGCGCTCCTCGGACTCCTCCGGGTCCGGCGCATGAAGAACCGTGAGAACCCCGCGAAGGCCCTGTCGACCGACGCCCGAATCGTGAAGGAAGTGGCCGATGAGTTCTGATCTCCCCCGCACCGCCGTCCCGCTCGGGATCACCGACCCGGTGGAACGTGCCCGTGCCGAGCTGAAAGCGGCGCTCGCCGCAATCGAAGAGAAGGCGAACATCCCGAAGCGCACCGCGCGCGCCACCCGCCGTGCGCAGGTCTCGGCCCGCGAGTTCGCCGACCGCAACCCGTCGGGTGCCGCGATCGCCGCTGTCGGCGCCGCGGTTGCCGTGGGGCTGCTCGTCTGGGGCGCCGTCCGCCTCTACACACGCTGACGTTCGCGCCGCATCGTCGTCGCCGATGCCGGGGGTATGCTCGGATCAGGCAGCGGCGATGGCGCGATTGCTGCCGACGACACGGTCCCGAACGTGCGCACCAGCGCTCATTCTTCTGCTGAGCGTCGGCCGCCACGCTCAGGGGCGGCCACCGCCTACACGAGAGTCCGAACCATGAACACATCCGCTGCGGCAGCACCGAAGCCCCTCAAGGGCTGGCGTGTGCTCGTTCCGCGCGGAGGTCCGTGGGGAGACAGCGTGGCCGCTGCTCTCCGCGCGCAGGGTGCGACCCCTGTCATCGCTCCGCTCATCAACTTCGCGCCGTCCGAGGATCCGACCGACCTCGAGTCCGCCCTCCGCGACCTCGCGGCGGGGGTGTTCGACTGGGTGACGCTCACGAGCTCTACGACGGTCGACGTGCTCCACGCCTATCGCGCCGTGATCCCCCACTCGACGAAGGTCGCCGCCGTGGGCGAGACGACGGCGGCAGCCCTCGGAGCGGTCGGCTATCGCGTCGACCTCGTCCCCGAGGAGGACAACTCCGCGGCCGGTATGGCCGGTCAGCTCATCGCACTCGAGCCGAAGCCCATGCGGGTTCTGACGCTCCGCAGCGAACTCGCCAAGCCGGTACTGACCCGCCTCCTCGAAGAAGCCGGTCACGACGTCCGGAGCGTGGTCGCCTATCGCACGATCGGCGTTCCCGTGACCGACAAGGTGGCGGCCGATGTGCGCTCGGGTCGCATCAACGCGATCCTCGTGACCAGCGGATCGGTCGCCGAGCAGGTCCACGAGCAGTTCTCCGACATTCCGGAGTCGACCGTCATCGCCGCGATCGGTCCTCGCACGGCGAAGGACGCCCGCCGCGCGGGTCTCGGGGTGAGCGTCACCGCGAAGGAGCAGACGGTCGCGGGCCTCATCTCCGCGGTCGGACAGTTCCCGTTGCCTCACGCGATCGACGAACTCGCCCCGCCCACCGGTTCTTTCCCCCGCATCCAGGGGTGACGCCGAGGTCGAGACCGGATCGTTGCGGCCCGGCATCCGTCACTGCGGGCGGGTTTGGCAGACTGATCTCATGGTGACGCTGCTGCTCGATTCGTCGCGACTGGAGGTCGCGCTCTCCGCCACGGAGCGCGTGCTGGCGTTTCGGAAGGATGCCGTCCGCGTCGAGCGCGCGCACATCACCAAGGTGCAGCTCGTCGACGACCCGTGGTCGTGGCTGCGCGGCGTCCCGAGCCCCGGCACGGTCGTCCCGCGGACGATCGCGATGGGCAGCTGGCGCTCCGCGGGCGGCGACGATTTCGTTCTCGTTCGGCGTCGGCGCGCGTCGGTCGTGATCGACCTCGAGGGCGATCCCGAGTTCCAGCGGCTCGTGCTCACCACCCGCCACGGTCTCGCGCTCGTGCAGGCGCTCCGCCTCGATGTCGAGGACGAGCCCATCGACGTCGTCGAGCTCGTGACCACAGAGATCCCGGTGCAGCGGCCGGATGCCGCGACCCCCGCAGCCGGCCGCCCGTCGCGCCGGCGCGCGCCGCGACCGGCGCAGGCCTGACCCGCACGGCTGACGCCGAGCGGCGGGCCGGTAACGTTGCGCGAGTGAGTGAACCCGCGGCATCCCGTCTGCTCGTCCGTGCGGAGGGGAGCGTCGGTCGCATCACCCTCGACCGCCCCGAAGCGATCAACGCCGTCGACCACGGCATGATCCGTGGGATCGCCGAGGCGCTGGACCGCTGGGAGCATCATCCCGACATCCGCCTCATCCTGCTCGACGGCGCGGGGGAGCGCGGCTTCTGCGCGGGCGGCGACGTCCGGACGCTCCGCGAGCAGATCCTGGCAGGGGATGCCGAGGCGGCAATGGGCTTCTTCCGCGACGAGTACGCGCTCAACGCCCGCATCGCCGAGTACCCGAAGCAGATCGTGGTCTTCGCCGACGGCGTCACGATGGGCGGCGGCATCGGCCTGGCCGGCCACGCCTCGGTGCGGATCGTCACGGAGCGCTCGCGTCTCGCGATGCCCGAGACCCGCATCGGCTTCACGCCCGACGTCGGCGGATCATGGCTCCTCGCGCACGCCCCCGGCCGCCTCGGCGAGTACCTCGCGCTCACCGGCGGGACGATGGATGCCGCCGACGCGATCTACGCCGGGTTCGCCGACCACTTCGTGCCCGCCGATCGCCTCGACGACGTGCGTCACGCTCTCGTGACACGCGCCGACCCCGACACCCCGACCGAGATCGCGATGCTGTTCGACGAGACGCCGGAGCCCTCCCGCCTGATCTCCGCGCGCGCGTGGATCGACGAGGCGTTCGCCGCCGACACCGTCGCAGAGATCATCGCCAGGCTGCGGGACCGTCCCGAAGCGGATGCCGCGGCCACGGCCGACATGCTCGAGACGCAGGCGCCGACGGCTCTGACCGTGACGCTCGCGGCCGTGCGTTCCGCCCGAGGGCTCTCGGGGCTGCGAGCGGCGCTCGCGCAGGAGTACGGGCTCGTCGAATGGTTCGGTCGCACCCAGCCCGACCTCGTCGAAGGCATCCGCGCGCAGCTCGTCGACAAGGACCGCTCGCCCCGCTGGCAGCCGGCGACCCTGGCCGAGGTGCCCGCCGACACCGCAGATCGTGCGCTGTCGTTCACCCCGACCGCCCCCCTCTGGAGCTGACGTGTTCGACAGTCCCCTCTCCGCTTCGGCCTACGACGTGCTCGGTGTCGCGGTCGACGCCAGCGACGACGACCTGCGCAAGGCCTATCGCCTGCGGCTGCGCCAGACGCATCCCGACACCGGCGGTGACGCCGCGCAGTTCGTGCAGGTGCAGCGCGCGTGGGAGCTCGTCGGCACCGCGGAAGCCCGGGCGTCGTACGACCGGGGTCACGGGTTCGGCGAGACGGTGTCGTACGCCCCGGATGCGGGAGCGCCGGTGTGGCGCCCCCACGCCCGACAGGCCGACACCCGGCCGCGCGCCCGGTCGTTCGGACAGCCGGGCGGCTGGCGCCGGGAGCGATACCTCGATTTGATCCGCGAGTGGGCGGGGCGTGGCGTGGACCTTCCCGACCCGTACGATCCCGCGCTCGTCCGCAGCGCGCCTCACGAGGTGCGGCGCCTCCTCGCCGACGCGCTCGCCGAGGAGGCGACCGCCCGGATCGTCGCCGAGCTCGGCATGGGCTACACCGTGTGGCATGACGTCGCCGCGGACCGGCGCGACCACGACGTCAAGCTCGACCACATCGTGCTCGGGCCCAGCGGACTGTACGCGGTGCTCTCGGAGGACTTCGGTGCCCCCGTCGGCATCCGCCGCGGTGAACTCGAGGGAGACGCCGTCGTCGGATCCCCCGTGGCGCAGCTCGTGCTCGCCGCCCGCGCCCTCGGTCGCTCGGCGAAGGTGAAGTTCAGCGCGGCGCTCGTCGTCCTCCCTGACGACGACGTCGTCTCGGCGATCGAGGAGCTCGGCAAGGTGAAGGGGCTGCCCGTCGCCGTCGTCGCCCGCAGTGCGCTCGCGACGGTGCTCCGCCGCGGCGTCAGCGGTGCCCGCGAGATCGGCGGCAACGAGCTGTTCGACGTGCGGACGCGTCTGCAGCAGACCGTCCGATTCGCCTGAACGTCAGTCGGTAGCGCCCACCAGCTCGAGCGGATGGGTGAGTCGCCACCAGGCGTCGGGGCCGGGGAGGGTCTTCTCGAGGCCGAGGGGGACCTCGACCTTCGCGGCAGGTCCCGTCAGGGTGAGCGTTCCGGCATCCGTTCCCGCTGTCGCATCGCTGTCGACGTCGAAGGATGCCGAGGGCTCGGCGCTCGCGCCGTTCCACAGGAGGAGCGAGGCTTCCTTCTCGGTGACGATCCGGCTCGAGGCGCCCCACGGCGTCGTGACCTCGCCGACCACGGTGCCCGCGGCGAGGGTCGACGGCGTGGCGGCTTCGGCGGCGACGGCGCCCAGGAGGCGTTCGGCCTCGTCGGCGCGGTCGCTGTCGGTCGGCTGGCCGGCGACCGACGCGAAGACGGTCGTGGGGGTGCCCGCGAGGTCGACCGTCCGCGCGGCGAGGAGGTTGTAGTAGCCGGCGTAGCTGCCGGTCTTGAGGCCCACGACGCCGTCGGTGCCGAGGAGCGCGTTCGTGTTCTCGAACGTTCCGGCCCCGGGGAGCTCCACGGACTCGGTCTTCACGATCTCGGCGATCACCGGATTCTCGAGGGCCTTCTCTGCCAGGGCGATCATGGCCGCCGGGGTGGCGACGTTGTCGCGGCTGTAGCCGGAGGCATCCGTCACCGTGATCCCGTCGATGCCGTTCTTCGCGAGCCAGGCATTGGCGGCGGTGGCGTACTCGTCGATCGAGCCGAACGCGTCGGTCGCGAGGCGGTCCGCGTAGTTGCTGGCCGAGGCGATGAGCATGCCCTGGAGCATCTGGTACTCCGTCAGCGAGCCGTCGTCGGGGACGTTCAGCGCCGACTGGTTCTCGGCGACGTAGCGCCAGTACTCCTGACGGTCGGCGAAGGTGAACTCGTAGGCCGGGCCCTGTTCGCCCGCCGCGAGCGGTGCTGCGTCGAGGATCATGAGCGCGGTGACCAGCTTGGCGGTGCTCGCCATCTGAGCGGGATCGGCAGACGAGGTCGCCGACGCGAACCCGTCGATGCCGACGGCCGCTTCACCGTCGGCGGGCCACGCGATCGCGCTGGCCGCGCCGGTGAGCGGCTCGGTATCGGTGGTCTTGGCCGTCGGAGTCGTGGAGGAGAGGGGCCACAGCAGCATGGCGGACGTGTACATCGTCACCAGGGCGAGGATCGCCAGCGCGGGGATCCCGATCACGCGGCCCCGGATCTGCCGACGTCGTCGCATCGGCGGCAGCAGCTCGAAGCTCGCGGTCCCGGGCGACGCGGGTGGCGCGGTGGTCGGGCGTCCCTCGTCGTCGACCCAGGTGAGGGCCACCCGGCTCTCGGCGGAGAGGTCGGCGGAATCGGAGGCCCGGTCGCGCCGAGCGCGGCGCGTGCGGGTAGCGGCGTCGTCCACGGTCACCGGACAACGGTAGCGCGCCGAGCCTGTGGCTATACTCGACGCACAACCACGGGAGTCCGGTGAGCCGGGCTGAGAGGAAGCGATCCACGCTTCGACCGTCGAACCTGATCCGGATCATGCCGGCGCAGGGAGGAGAGAAAATGCACGCTGTCGCGTCCGCAACCGACACCCCGACGACCTCGTCACCGAACCGCTACCGCTGGCGGGTCGTCGACATCGTCGTCGCCGCCGTCCTCGGCGTCGCGGTGGGGCTCCTGTTCTGGTTCTGGAACGGAGTCGGCTACGGCTGGTTCGAGGTGATGGATGCCGCGACCCCCGGCCTCGGCGGCTTCGCCGTCGGCATCTGGCTCATCGGCGGCGTCATCGGCGGACTCGTGATCCGCAAGCCCGGTGCGGCGCTGCTGGTGGAGGTCGTCGCTGCTGCCGTTTCGGCGACGATCGGTAACATCTGGGGTCCCGCGACGCTGCTGTCGGGGGTGGTCCAGGGCCTCGGTGCGGAGCTCATCTTCGCCGTGTTCCTCTACCGTCGCTTCGGCATCGGGGTGGCCGCGCTCGCCGGCGTCGGCGCGGGCGTCGCCGCGTGGATCTTCGAGTTCTTCTTCGGCACATCGCCCAACATCGCGAAGACGCTCGAGTTCAACCTCATCTACCTCGGCACGATCATCGCGTCGGGCATCGCTCTCGCGGGCGTGGTCGGATGGCTGCTCGTCCGTGCGCTCGCCAAGACCGGGGCGCTGAGCCGGTTCGCCGCGGGTCGAGAACAGGCGGACGAGGTCTGACCGCCGAGTCCCGGCCGGCAGGCCTCCGCGCGCGCGGCTGGGGGTGGCGCTACGCCGGTCGCCGCCTCCCCGCCGTGCAGGACGTCGATCTCGACATCGCGCCCGGCGAGCGGGTCCTTCTCCTCGGAGCCTCGGGCGCCGGCAAGTCGACGCTGTTGGCGGGCATGGCCGGCCTTCTCGGCGGCGACGAGGACGGGCAATCGTTCGGTGGGATGACCGTCGACGACGCCGACCCGGCCACCCAGCGAGGGCGCGTCGGTCTCGTCCTGCAGGATCCCGATGCGGGAGTCGTGCTCTCACGCGTCGGCGACGACGTCGCCTTCGGCTGCGAGAACCTCGGGGTGCGCCCGGAGCTCATCCCCGGCCGGGTGCGCGCGTCGCTCGATGCCGTCGGCCTCGACGTGCCGCTCGACCGCGAGACCGCACGGCTCTCGGGTGGTCAGAAGCAGCGCCTCGCGATCGCGGGCGTCCTGGCCATGGACCCTGGGCTGCTCCTCCTCGACGAGCCGACCGCGAACCTCGACCCCGACGGGGTGCGAGAAGTCCGTGCGGCGGTGGGGCGGGCGGTGGATGCCACGGGCGCCACGCTCGTCGTGATCGAACACCGCACGGACGTCTGGGTCGACCTGATGACACGGGTGATCGTCCTCGACGCCGAGGGGGGACTCCTCGCCGACGGGTCGCCGGCCGAGGTCTTCACCCGGCACGCCGACACGCTCCTCGCGGCCGGGGTGTGGCTGCCGGGGCATCCCGTCGACCTGCCCGAGTTGCCCGCCGCCGCGGCCGACGCCCCGGCAGCCCTCCGTGCGCGGAGGCTCAGCGTCTCGCGCGACGGGAAGACCCCGGTGCGCGAGGGGATCGACCTCGACGTCGCGGCAGGGGCGGCATCCGTCATCACAGGACCCAACGGCGTCGGCAAGTCGACCCTCGCCCTGACCCTTGCCGGGCTGCTGCCCGAGTACGCCGGGACCGTCGAGGCCGGCGTCATCCCGGCCGGGCGGACGGGTGCGCGACCGTCGCGGTGGACGTCGCGGGAACTGCTCACCCGCATCGGCACCGTCTTCCAGGATCCCGAGCACCAGTTCCTCGCGTCGACGGTCCGCGCCGAGCTCGAGGTGGGTCCGCGCGCGCTGAAGCTGGCGCCGCGGGAGATCGACGGCATCGTCGACGGCCTGCTCGAGCGGCTCGGACTCGCGGCGCTCGCTCGGGCGAACCCGTTCACGCTGTCGGGCGGTCAGAAGCGGCGGCTGTCGGTCGCGACCGTGCTGGCCACATCGCCCGAGGTCATCGTCCTCGACGAGCCCACCTTCGGGCAGGACCGGCGCGGGTGGGCGAGCATCGTCTCGCTCCTGCAGGCGCAGATCGCCGACGGCCGTGCGGTGGTCGCGGTCACGCACGACGACGACGTCGTGCGTCTGCTCGGCGGGCGCCGAGTCGATCTCGGGGCGGTGCGCGCATGACCGTCGCCCGGGTGGAAGCCGCGACGGCGGAGCGGAGCGCGTGGCTCGACGGGGTGAACCCGGCGGTCCGCATCCTGCTCGCGTTCGTCCTGTCGATTCCGCTCATGACGACGATCGACGCCGTCAGCGCCGGTGTCGCGGTCGCGCTGATGGTGCTCTGCGTCCCCCTGACCGGCATCGGGTTCGGCACGGTCCTCCGACGGATGGCGCCGGTCCTCCTGCTCATGCCGGTCGCAGGGCTCAGCATGCTCCTCTACGCGGAACCGGGCGGACGCGTGTACGCGTCGTTCTGGTACGCGACGATCAGCGACGATTCCATCGCGTTCGCGGTGGCGGTCGGCATCCGCGTCATCGCGCTCGCGCTGCCCACGATCCTGTTGTTCAGCCGGGTCGACCCGATCGAGCTGGCGGCGGCGCTCGCCCAGGTCGTGCGGCTGCCGGCGCGACTCGTGCTCGGCGTGCTCGCCGGCACGCGCACGCTCGGCCTGTTCGTCGACGACTGGCGGGCGATGCGCCTGGCGCGGCGGGCGCGCGGCGTGGGGGACCGAAACGCGATCCGCCGGTTCTTCTCGATGGCGTTCGTGCTGCTCGTGTTCGCCGTGCGGCGCGGCACGCGGCTGGCGACGGCCATGGAGGCGCGCGGGTTCGGTGCGCCGGTCGAGCGGACGTGGGCCCGGACCTCGCGGCTGTCGCGCCGCGACGGTGTCGCGGTCATCGGGGCGCTGCTGATCATGGCCGTGTCGATCGGGGTGGCAGTGTCGGTCGGATCGTTCCGCTTCGTGTGGATGTGACGGCCGGTGCGGTGCGGTGCGGTGCGGTGCGTTGCGGCGCGGTGACGGATGCACGACCGGTGGGGCGGGAGTTGCCTCCGGCGCTCGCCGAACACACTCCTGCACCACCGATCGTGCAGACGTCACCGAAGGCGCGGCCCGACGCGCGTCAGAACGCGTACGCGAAGCAGATCGAGCGCGGCATCGTCTCGGCGTACGGCTCGTAGACGGGGATGCGGGTGAACCCGAGCGATTCGTAGAGGGCGACCGATTCCGGTTGCGGGATGCCGGTCTGCAGGATGACCCGCTCGGCGCCGTCCGTGCGGGCACGGTCGAGGGCTGCCGTCATGAGGGCGCGCGCGAGCCCGCGGCCCCGGGCTGCCGCGGTGACGACGAGTCGCTTGATCTCCCACTCCTCGCCGAGGCGGCGGAGGATCACGTGGCCGGTCGGGGTGCCGTCGGCATCGACCGAGATCAGCGTCGCGACGATCTCGTCGGGATGCATCGCCAGCGCCCGCGAGCGCGCGGCGCGGCGTTCGGCCGGCTCGTCGCCGTGGAATCCGTCGTAGCGGGCGCCGAGGTCGGCATCCAACTCTTGGCGTAGCGTCTTCGCGCGCGGGTCGTCCCATGCGACCTCGAGGATGCGGGACCCGGTGCTCGTCCGTTCGTTCACCGGACGAGCCTATGCGTCCTCCGGGTCGTCGAGGCGGCGGACCAGGCGAGCGGGCGCGGTGCGTCGGTAGGACGCGTCGAGGAGTTCGGCGAGTTCCGGTTCGTCGAGGTCGGCGAGGTCGATCCCGAGCCATCCGGACGGGCCGAGGTACGCGGGCGACCAGAAGCGCGGGTCCTGCTGGAGGGCGGGTTCGTCGGCGGCATCCGGCAGGACCATCACCGCCGCGTCGTGCTGCTCGAACTCTCCCGGCGCGAGCCGCACCGATCCGCCGAAGTAGGCGAACACCTTCGTCGTGAAGAAGGCCGGGCGGCCGTGGCTCACCTTCTCCTGAGCATCCGGCAGCGCGAGGGCGTGTCTGCGGACCACGGCCAGCTGGGGATCGTCGTCACGGAACATGCGGGGGTGCTCGGCCACGGCTCCATCATGGCGCTGCCTCTTTCGCGCCGCGACTGGTAACGTCCGCGACATGACCGCAGGTACCTCCCCGCCTCGCCTCCACCGCAGCGGGGCGGGCGCGGTCATCGCGGTCGCAGTCCTGCAGGTGGTCGCAGTCGTGGTGACCGGAGCGCTCTGGTTCTTCCACACCGTCTTCGCGGGCGGTGCGTGTTCGCCCGCGTGCGACGGGGCGACGGCGGATGCTGCGGGAATGCTCTTCGTGGTGGTGATCGGCGCGAGCTTCGCGATCACCGGCGCGGCGGCCGTGGTCGCCTGGCGGTCGGGGCGGGACCTCGCGTGGGTGCCGCTCGTCTCGACCGCACTCGTCGTCGCCGGCTACCTCGCGGCAGTCGCTCTCTTCGACAACGCGATGCGCTGACGCGTCACGTCGCGTTCCAGAGGTCGCGGTAGTAAGCCAGGCGTTCCTCGTCAGGCTCCACGCCGTAGGCCTCCAGCAGCAGACCGCCCCAGCCGGGGCCGTAGTTCCAGCCGGTGCTCATCGCGGCGACGGCGATGTCGCCCCATCGGTCACCGAGGCCGAGCTGGCCCATGTCGACGTGCCCGCTCCATCGGCCGTCCTCGCTGACGAGCGTGTTCGGGGCGCAGGCGTCGCCGTGGCAGACCACCAGCACGTCGATCGGCGGGGCCGCACGCAGACCCTCGGGAACGATGACGCCGCGCTCCGCCGCGTTGCTGATCCGCGACGGCACGGTCCAATCGAAGGGGCAGGATGCCACCGGCAGCCTCTCGTGCAGAGCGCGAAGGCCCTCACCGATCGCTCGGACCGCCGTCTCCGGCTGCGCGACCCACTGCGGATGTACCGCCGACAGGCCGGTGATCGACCGGGTGACGAGCCACTCGGTCTCGCCGTCGTCGCCCTGCTCGACGACGGTCGGCACGCGGATGAAGGGGGCGGCCCACGACATCCGCTCCGCCTCGTCGGCCATCGACGTCTCGAGATGCACGGGACCGACCTTGATGTACCGCTCGTCGTCGGTGCGAAACGTCATCCCACCGAGGTTGTTCTGCCAGACCGGACGCACCTGTGCGCCACGCGCGAGCCGGCGGACCAGCGGCGAGACGGGGGAGTCGGGCAGGGGGATCGACATCCCCTCATCCTGCCGTCGTCGGCATCGTCCTGTCGTGCCGGCGGGCTCGGACAGCTAGCCTGGAGGCATCCCGTCGCCGTGGCACCCAGTCGCGCCGCGTGTGGAACCCGATCCCGTTCGAAGGAGAGCGCATGGACATCGCCGGAGCATCCGCCCTCGTCACCGGCGGCGCGAGCGGCCTCGGCCTCGCGACCGCCCGCCGGCTCGCCGCGCAGGGCGCGCACGTCGTCATCGTCGATCTGCCCTCGTCCGCCGGCGCCGACGTCGCGGCCGAGTTCGGCGGCACGTTCGCCGCCGCCGATGTGACGGATGCCGCCCAGGTCGAGGCGGCGGTGGCCGCCGCATCCGCCGTCGCCCCGCTCCGCATCGCCGTCAACTGCGCCGGGATCGCGCCGCCTGCGAAAGTTCTCGCCCGCGACGGATCACCCAACCCGATCGCCGACTTCGAGCGGATCGTCCGTATCAACCTCATCGGCACCTACACCGTCATCGCGCACGCGGCCGCGGCGATGGCCGCGACCGAGCCGACGGCATCCGGAGACCGCGGCGTCATCGTGAACACCGCGTCCGTCGCTGCGTTCGACGGCCAGATCGGCCAGCCCGCGTACTCGGCGAGCAAGGGCGGCGTGCACGCGATGACCCTGCCGATCGCGCGAGAGCTGGCGCGCTCCGGCATCCGCGTCTGCACGATCGCGCCGGGGATCATGGAGACGCCGATGCTCGCGGGTCTGCCCGAGGCGGCGCAGGAGTCCCTCGGGCAGCAGGTGCCGTACCCCGCGCGTCTCGGCCGGCCCGACGAGTACGCGGCGCTCGTGCAGCACATCGTGGAGAACGGGTACCTCAACGGCGAGACGATCCGCCTCGACGGCTCGATCCGCATGGCCCCCAAGTGACTGGAGAACAGATGAGCGACACGATCCTGCTGCAGCGCGACGGTGCACTCGCGCGGCTGACCTTCAACCGCCCGGCATCTCTCAACGCGATGGACTTCGAGATGGGCACCCGCTGGCGCGATCTCGCACACGACCTGACGGCCGATGACACGGTTGGTGCGATCGTGCTGGATGCCGCCGGCCCGGCCTTCTGCGCCGGCGGCGACGTCGTGCAGATGGCCACCTCGGGCGGCAGCGGCAGCACGATCACCGACATGGCCGGGGTCATCCACGACGGCATCCGGACGTTCGTGGAGTCGTCCATTCCGATCGTGGCCTCCGTGCAGGGCGCGGTCGCCGGCGGCGGCCTCGGCCTCATGCTGACGGCCGACTACATCGTCGCAGCGCCCCGCGCGGTGTTCGTCAGCAAGTACGCGAACATCGGGCTGACCCCCGACCTCGGCGTCTCGACGCTGTTGCCCGCCGCGGTCGGCCAGCGTCGCGCGCTGCAGTTGCTGCTCACCGACACGACGATCGATGCGCCGACCGCGCTCGAGTGGGGCCTCGTCGCCGAGGTCGTCGATCAACCCGGCGACCGGGCCGACGAGATCGCCCGATCGTGGCTCGAGGGTGCAACGGCCGCGTTCGGCCAGGCGAAGCGCCTCGTCCGCACCGGTACCCACCGCCCGTTCGCCGACAACCTCGACGACGAGGCCCGCACGATCGGCGCCGCGTTCGACACCGCCGACTCGAAAGCCCGCGTCGCCGCTTTCGCCGCGGCATCCCGTTCGCGTCGCGCCTGACCCCCTGGAGAACCCATGACCCTCGCCGGAAAGACCATCCTCATGTCGGGCGGCAGCCGCGGCATCGGCCTCGCGATCGCCCTTCGTGCGGCCCGCGACGGCGCGAACATCGCCCTGCTCGCCAAGACCGACACGCCTCACCCGAAGCTCGAGGGCACCGTGCACTCCGCCGCGGAGCAGATCCGTGCGGCCGGCGGCAACGCGCTGCCGATCGTCGGCGACGTCCGCGACGACGGCGACATCACCGAGGCCGTCATGAAGACGCAGGGCGAGTTCGGCGGCATCGACATCGTCGTCAACAACGCCTCGGTCATCGACCTCTCGGGCTCGCTCGACCTCGCGACGAAGAAGTACGACCTCATGCAGGACGTCAACGTGCGCGGCACGTTCATGCTGTCGCGCGCGGCGCTCCCGATCCTGAAGGATGCCGCGAACCCCCACATCCTCTCGCTGTCGCCGCCCCTCAACCTGTCGCCGAAGTGGCTCGGCGCCCACACCGGCTACACGCTCGCGAAGTACGGCATGACGATGGCGACCCTCGGCATGGCCGCGGAGTTCGCGAAGGACGGCGTCGCCGCGAACACGCTCTGGCCGCAGACGACGATCGCGACCGCCGCCGTGCAGTTCGCCCTCGGCGGCGACCGGATGATGAAGGTCAGCCGCACGCCCGAGGTCTACGCAGACGCCGCCTACGAGGTGCTCTGCAAGCCGGCCCGCGAGTACACGGGACAGACCCTCATCGTCGAGGACGTGCTGCGGGATGCCGGTGTGAGCGACTTCTCGCGCTACGCGGCGACGCCGGGCACGCCCGACACCGAGCTGTTCCCCGACATCTTCCTCGACTGACGTCTGCCGGCACCCGTTCGCGGATGCAAGGGATCCGCGCCGACACCCCGCAGAACACGAGCGGATGCCGGGGCGTCGCGCACGATCCCTTGCATCCGCGCGCACGGCGCGGCCGCGGCGTCAGACCAGGCCGAGCTTCACGAACGCGTTCCAGACGCCGTCGTCGAGCACGTCGGTGGTGACGTTCCCGGCGCGCTCCTTGAGAGCGGGGTCGGCGTTGCCCATCGCGACGGGCGAGCCGACGACGTCGAACATCTCGGCGTCGTTCCAGCTGTCGCCGATGCCGACCGCGTCGGCGGCGTCGAGACCGAGGATGTCGAGCACGCGCAGGATCGCCGTCCCCTTGTTCGTTCCCGCCAGACCGATCTCGCCGTTCGAACCGCCGGGGAGCGGGATGCTGCCGGGGATGACGTGGAAGCGTTCGCCGAGGTCGGCTTGCGCCCTGTCGACGCTGTCGGAGCGCTTGCTGATGAAGGTCGTCTTCGCGATCCCGTTCAGATCGGCTTCGCTGATCGGGCGGTAGGTCACGATGGGCTTCGGCTCGACGGCATCCGTCTGACCGAGGCGGCGCGCATCCTCGAGGTGGCGCTTGCGCCGCTCGGCGAAGTAGGCGTCCAGCATCCCGCCGACGCCGTCGCTCGCGTACACCGCCTCGTTCGACTGCAGGAAGTAGTCGATGTCCTCCGACTCGAAGTAGGAGATCAGGCGGTCGGTGTCCTCGCGGGGCATCGGCTCGGCGAACAGCAGCTCGTCGCCGCGGACGGCGTAGGCGCCGCCGTTCGTGATCGCGCCGTCGTACCCGATGTCGCGGACCTTCTGGTGGACGTCGCCGGCCGCGCGGCCGGTGCAGAGATACACGAGGTGGCCGTTCTCGCGCGCCGTCCGGATCGCCGTGACGGTCGAGTCGGCGATCGCCGTCCCGTGCTCCAGGATGGTTCCGTCTACGTCAAGGAAGGCGATGCGCGTCATACGTCCATTCTCCCGGACCGAGAGAGGCGTCCGGTTCAGAGCTGCTTGCGCAGGAAGACCTGTTCGGTGCCGCCGTCGCCGGGGACCCGCTCGCTCTCGGCGTAGCCTTCGCGCTCGTAGAGGCGGATGTTCGCCTCGCTGAGCGAGCCGGTGAACAGTTCCGCGGTCGTCGCGCCGGCCTCACGGCCGCGCTCTTCCACGGCGTTCAGCAGGGTCGTGCCGAGCCCGGATCCCTGCTGGTCCGGGGCGATGGCGATGCGGCCGATGAGCAGCAGGTCGCCGTCGACGCGGGCGCGCACGCACCCGACGATGCGCTCGCCCTCGAGGGCGACGCATCCGAGGTTCTCCTCCAGCTCCGCGCGCACCTCGTCGAGGGTCTGCGTGAGCGGCGGCATGTCGACGGCGTCGTAGATGAGGGCCTCCTGCACGAAGGCCGCGCGCTGCAGGGTGAGGACCTCCCCTGCATCGTCGGTGGAGATCGGTCGGATGCGGGGAGTCGTCACTCATTCAGCGTAATGCGGCGCCTGGGTGCGAGCTCCGCGAGCCTAGAGTGACCGCATGCTCGATGTCCGCGCCGCCCTCCCCGACCGTCCGCTCGTCCTCGACGGCGGACTCGGCACGATGCTCGAAGCCCGCGGGCACGACCTCACCGGCTCGCTCTGGTCGGCGGGTGTGCTCCTCGAGTCGCCCGACGACATCCGCGCCGTGCACGCCGATTTCGTCGGGGCGGGCGCCGACGTCGTCACGACCGCGTCGTATCAGCTCGGCTACGACAACCTCGCGGCGGCCGGCCACGACGAGGCCGCCGTCGACGCGCTCCTCGCAGCCTCTGTCCGGCTCGCCCGTGAGGCGGCGGAAGGGCGGGCGTGGGTCGCGGCATCCGTCGGTCCGTTCGGAGCGGTGCGCGCCGACGGCAGCGAATACACGGGGGCGTACGGGATGACGGTCGTCGAGCTCACCCGGTGGCATCGGCGCCGGGTCCAGGTGCTCGCCGACGCCGCCCCCGACCTCCTCGCGATCGAGACGATCGCGTCGCCCGCCGAGGTCGAGGCGGTGGTTGCGGCGCTCGAGGGCGTCGGCGTGCCGGCGTGGATCGCGCTGTCCGCCGCGAGTACGGCCTTCGACGACGCCGGGTACGCCTCCGCGCTCGCCGTGGCCGCTTCCGCCCCGGATGTGATCGCCGTCGGCGCGAACTGCTGCCCGCCGTCGCTGATCTCCGCGGTGCTCGACCGGGTGCCCGCGGGAGTGGCGGCCGTCGCGTACCCCAACAGCGGCGAGACGTGGGACGCGGCATCCCGGACCTGGCACGGCGATGCGGGAGCGACCTTCGCCGATGCCGACGCGTGGGTGGATGCCGGTGCCCGCCTCATCGGCGGCTGTTGCCGGACGACGCCCGCCGACATCGCCGGCCTCGCGCACCAGCTGGGGAGCTGACGCGCGAGGCCGATCGGTCAGCTGCTGAGCGAGGCGCCGTTCGTGCGGATGACCTCGGCGTACCAGTCGAACGACTTCTTCTTGTAGCGATCGAGCGAGCCGGAGCCGTCGTCGTTTCGGTCGACGTAGATGAAGCCGTAGCGCTTGCTGAGCTGCGCCGTCGAGGCCGACACGAGGTCGATGCAGCCCCAGGTCGTGTAGCCCATGAGGTCGACGCCGTCGGCGACGGCCTCGCCGACCGCCTCGAGGTGCGCCTGCAGGTAGGCGATGCGGTAGTCGTCGACGACGGTTTTCACACCGTCGACCTCGACCAGCTGGTCCTTCGCGCCGAGACCGTTCTCGACGATGAACAGCGGCTTCTGCCACCGGTCCCAGAACTGGTTGAGGACGAGGCGGAGGCCCACGGGGTCGATCTGCCACCCCCACTCCGACTCCTTCAGCGTCGGGTTCTTGACGCCACCGAAGAGGTTGCCCTCACCCATGACGCGCTTCGACTCGTCCGTCGTCTCGCAGATCGAGGAGTAGTAGCTGAACGACACGAAGTCGACCGTGTTCTCCTTGAGGAGCGTCCGGTCCTCGTCGGTGATGTTCAGCTCGACGCCCTGTTCGCGGAGGCTCCGCAGGTAGTACCCGGGGTACTCGCCGCGCACGTGGATGTCGCCGAAGGCCAGGTTCACCCGCTCGGTGGTGAGGGCGGCGAACACGTCGTCGGGGTTCGGCGTGAGCGGGTAGACCGGCATCGACAGGACCATGCAGCCGATCTGCGCGTTCGGGGCCAGCTCGCGGGCGGCCTTGGTCGCGAGGGCCGAGGCCACGAGCTCGTGGTGGATCGCCTGGTACAGGTCGCTCGGCGACAGCTGGTCCTTGGGGGTGTTGATGCCACCCGACATGAACGGCGCGTGCACGATCGAGTTGATCTCGTTGAATGTCAGCCAGTACTTCACGCGAGCGCCGTAGCGGGTGAAGAGCGTCCGGACGTAGCGCTCGTAGAACCCGATCATGTCGCGGTTGACCCAGCCGTCGTAGGTCTCGGCGAGGTGCAGCGGCGTCTCGTAGTGCGAGATGGTGACGAGCGGCTCGATGCCGTGGCGCTCGAGCTCGTCGAGGACCCGGTCGTAGAACGCGAGGCCGGCCTCGTTGGGCTCGGTCTCGTCGCCCTTCGGGAAGATGCGGCTCCAGGCGATCGAGAAGCGGAAGGTCGTGAAGCCCATCTCGGCGAAGAGGGCGATGTCCTCCGCGTAGCGGTGGTAGAAGTCGATGCCGACCTGCTTGAGGTTGTCGTCGGTGGGTCCCTCGGCGCGGGGGGTCATGATGCCCTTCGGCATCACGTCCTGGATCGAGAGGCCTTTGCCGTCTTCGAGGTACGCGCCCTCGAGCTGGTTGGCGGCGGTCGCGCCGCCCCAGAGGAAGCCGTCGGGGAACGAGATGGTGCTCATGAGTCGCTTTCGTTTCGTGTCGTGTGTCAGATGTGGAGGGATGCCGGGCGTCCCTCGGGCGGGGACGCCCGGCATCCGGTCGGCGTCAGGCCGAGACGGCCGCGGATTCGACCGAGACAGCCGTGAAGAGCGGCTCACCGTGGGCGATGGGGCCCGCGGCGCGGTCGGCGATCGACGGGTAGAGCTCGCCGTTGGTGACGACGATCGGGGTGGTCAGGTCGTACCCGGCCTTCTCGATCGCGTCGCCGTCGAACTCGACGAGCAGATCGCCCGCCTTCACCTGCTGGCCCGTCGTGGCCTTGACGTCGAAGTGCTGTCCGCCGAGCTTCACGGTGTCGATGCCGATGTGGATGAGCACTTCGGCACCGTCCGCGTGACGCAGGCCGATCGCGTGACCGGTCGGGAACGCCGCCGCGACGGTGGCGTCGAACGGCGCGTAGAGCGCGCCGCTGCGGGGGAGGATCGCGACGCCGTCGCCGAGCGCGCCTTCGGCGAACGCGGCATCCGGAGTCTCCGACAGCGCGACGACGGTACCGTCGAGCGGGCTGAGGACGACGAGGTCGTTCTCAGCCGACGCCGGAGCGGGCGCGGCGTCCTCGGTCGGCTCGACGAAACCGACGATCACGGTCAACAGGAACGGCACGAGGATGGCGACACCGAGACCGATGACGAGCATGAGCATGTTGCCGTTGCCGAACAGTGCCGGGAGGGCGAGGCCGGACGGGACCACGAACGCCTTCGCGAAGACGCCGCCGATGCCGATGATGGCACCACCGATCGCGCCGCCCACGATACCGAAGGCGAAGGGACGCTTGAGCGGGAGGTTGATGCCGTAGATCGCGGGCTCGGTGATGCCGGCGAGGAAGCCGGAGAGGGTCGCGGGAGCGGCCAGCGACTTGAGGTTCTTGTTGCGCGCACGCACCCAGACGCCGGCGACGGCTGCGGCCTGCGCCAGGACGGCGGCGAAGACCGGTCCGACCAGGAGGATCTGACCCGTGGTCTGGAACTCGAGGGTGAACAGCGGGACGAGTCCCCAGTGCAGGCCGAAGATCACGAAGACCTGCCACAGGCCACCCATGATGGCGCCGCCGGCCCACGGGGCGTTGTCGAAGACCCAGCCGATGCCCTTGCCGAGCCCGCCGCCGAGCAGGTCCGAGATCGGGCCGATCACGACGAAGACGAGGGGGACAGCGAGCAGGACGACGATCATCGGGGTCATGAAGCGCTTCACCGCTCCGGGGAGCTTGGCGTAGAGGAACTTCTCCGCGTAGCTCTGCAGCCACACGATCACGATGATCGGGATGACGCTCGAGACGTAGCTGACCATGGTGAACGGGATGCCGAAGAACGTGAGGCCCGGCTGACCGACCAGCCCGGCCATCGTCGGGTAGACGAGCGCGCCGGCGATGGCGAGCGAGGTCCATTCGTTCGCCTTGAAATAGCGGGCCGCCGTGATCGACAGGGCGATCGGGAGGAAGTTGATGAACGCGTCGGAGAGGGCGTTCAGGACCGCGTAGGTCGAGGTGTCGGTCGTGATCCAACCGAACGTGACCGCCGCGGCGAGGAACGCCTTCAGCAGGCCGGTCCCGGCGAGCGCCCAGAGGACGGGCGTGAAGATCGACGAGATCATCGAGATGAAGCGGTTGAACAGGTTGCCCTTCGGGGCGTCGCTGACGGCTCCGTCGGCCGAGGCCGAGCCGAGCTTCGAGATCTTTCCGATCTCGGCGTAGACGTCGGGGACGTCGTTGCCGATGACGACCTGGTACTGGCCGCCGGCCTGTGCCACGGTCACGACACCGGGAGTCGCCTTGACGGCGGCGGTGTCGGCCTTCGATTCGTCCTTCAGCACGAAGCGCAGACGTGTTGCGCAGTGCACGAGAGAACTGACGTTCTCTTCTCCGCCGACGCCCTGGAGGACGCCGGCCGCGGTCTTCGAGTAGTCCATGGGGACACGCTCTTCCTTGCCGCATCGGCGCGGCAGTCTCGGGTGGCACACGCGTCGGCGCTGTTTCCGGGCAACAAAAAAACCTGAACTCGTTCATCGCTCGAAAGCGATGTGAGTTCAGGTTTTGCCTGCTGCCGCAGTAACAATCCGTCGCGTGCAGGGCGACACCGCCCTGCGAGAGGTCACGTTAGCATGCATCCGAATGGGATGCGAGGGTCAGCTCTCGGTCGTGGCGGCGGGGTGCGCACCGACCTGAGTGGCCAGTCGTTCGACGTGGACGATGACGTACAGCAGCTCCTCATCCGTCAACTCGGACTCCGTCGCCGCCTTCACGTACGCCTTCACCTCCTGGGCGATCTCGAACGAGCGCGGGTAGCTGTGCTTCGCGAACTCGAAGAACGAGCTGTCGCCGCTGCGGAGCATCGTCCGCGACACGAGACGCTGCAGCAGGAACTGGATGTGCAGCACGAAGCGCGCGTAATCGGGGCTCTCGACGTCGAGCGTCACCCCGAGTCCGTTCTCGACGGTCATCACGACGTGCTGCACGCGGCGGAACAACAGCGCCGCCGTGCCGTTCGGTTCGTCTCGCGTCGCGTTGAGCACGTGCATCGTCAGGAAGACGGCTTCCTCCGCCGGCAGCTCGGTCTCGAGCGCCGCCGAGATCGATGCGGCCATGCTCTGCGCGGCCGCGAACTCCGCCGGATGTAGCACGCGCAGTTCGGGCATGTTCGCCGCGGGGATCCGGATGCCCTTCGCCAGTCGCTCGAGGACGAACTGCACGTGATCGATCACCGCGATCGTCAGGGGCCGGCCGAGCTGATGGCCGAGCGCCCGCTCGGCCTGGTCGACGGCCCGCGTGACCGCCTCGACGATCGGATACGGGGTGTCTGTCAGCATCCGCCGTTCGCGCTCGCCGTCCGCGCCGGTGTCGAGGATGAAGGTCTTCTCGACTTTGGTGGGGTCGAGGGTGTCCGACGCCTTGAGCTGGAATCCGAGCCCGCGGCCCATGAGGACCCGTTCCCGGCCCTGTTCGTCGAGGGAGATGACGACGTTGTTGTTGAGCACCTTGTGCACAATCGTTCCGCGTCGCTGCGGAGCACCTGCCGTCATGGCGACGAGTCTAGGGCCGCCCGGCATCCGCCCAGCCCGTCCCGGTAGCCTGGAACCTATGACCGAGTCCACTCCCGCGCGCCCTGAGGGCATGTCCGCCGTGCGCACGACGACGCCCAAGCAGGTGCGTCCCACGACCGAGGGGTGGACCCAGGCGAAGGATGCCGAGGGTCGCCCGCTCCTGCAGTTCGCGAGCCCGAAGCGCGGCAAGCCGCCGGTGCACCTCGCCGACCTCACCCACGACCAGCGGGTCGAGAAGCTGAAGGAGCTCGGGATGCCGGGCTTCCGCGCCGGTCAGCTCGAGAAGCACTACTTCCAGCACTACACCTCCGACCCCGCGCACATGACCGACCTGCCCGCGGGCAACCGCGACGAGCTGGTCACGGGTCTGATGCCGAACCTCATGACCGAGGTGCGCCGGCTCGAGACCGACGGCGGCGACACGATCAAGTTCCTGTGGCGGCTGCACGACGGCGCCCTCGTCGAGTCGGTCCTCATGCGCTACACCGGCCGCATCACGCTGTGCGTGTCGAGTCAGGCCGGATGCGGCATGAACTGCCCGTTCTGCGCCACCGGCCAGGCGGGGCTCACCCGCAACATGTCGGCGGCCGAGATCGTCGACCAGGTCGTGCGCGCCAACCGCCTCATCGCCGACGGCGGCCTCGGCGACCCCCGCAAGGTGGGACACAAGGACGAGCGCGTCACGAACATCGTCTTCATGGGGATGGGCGAGCCCCTCGCCAACTACGCCCGCGTCATGACGGCCGTCCGCACGATGGTCGACAAGAAGCACGGCCTCGGCATGAGCGCCCGCGGCATCACGATCTCGACCGTCGGCCTCGTGCCCGCGATCCGAAAGCTGAGCAACGAGGAGATCCCCGTCACCTTCGCGCTGTCGCTGCACGCTCCCGACGACCTCCTGCGCGACGAGCTGATCCCGGTGAACTCGCGCTGGAAGGTCGACGAGGCGCTCGATGCCGCACGCGAGTACTTCGAGAAGACCGGACGCCGCGTGTCGATCGAATACGCGCTCATCAAGGACATGAACGATCACGCCTGGCGCGCCGATCTGCTGGCCGACAAGCTCAACGCGCGCGGTCGCGGCTGGGTGCACGTCAACCCGATCCCGCTGAACCCGACGCCCGGATCGATCTGGACGTCGTCCGATGTCGACGTGCAGAACGAGTTCGTCCGACGCCTCAACGAGGCCGGCATCCCGACGACCCTCCGCGACACCCGTGGCAAGGAGATCGACGGTGCGTGCGGCCAGCTCGTTGCGACCGAAGAGGACCAGGTCGCGGCGGCATCCGTCTGATCCGGATCACACCGGCCTGATCGCTCTCACTGCGGCGGGGTGAACGCGATCGTCGGCCGATCGCCGTCGATCGTGACGCGGCACCTCACGCCGTAGACCTCCTCGATGAGCGCTTCCGTCAGTACCTCGGCGGGCGGGCCCGCGACCACCGCCCGGCCGACGGCCATGACGAGCACCTCGTCGCAGAACATCGCGGCGAGGTTCAGGTCGTGCAGGGCGACGACGACCGTCACCGGGAGGCTCCGGACGAGGGTGAGCAGCTCGAGCTGGTGGCGGATGTCGAGGTGATTCGTCGGCTCGTCGAGCAGCAGCTCGCGGGGTTCCTGCGCGAGGGCCCGTGCGATGTGGGCTCGCTGCTGCTCCCCGCCCGAGAGCGTGTGCCATCGGGCATCCGACTTCGCGGTCAGACCCGCCTGCGCGAGGGCGGCGTCGACGATCGCGTCGTCGCGGGCGCCGTTCGAACCCCAGAGCGAGGCATGCGGGGTGCGGCCGAGCCGCACGACGTCGCGCACCGTCAGGTCGACCTCGGTCGTGGCGTGCTGAGTGACGGCGGCGACGCTGCGAGCGACGTCGCGGCGGCGCTGGTGACGGATGTCGGACCCGTCGAGGAGCACGCGGCCGGCGTCCGGGTGGGAGATGCCCTGCAGGACGCGGAGGAGCGAGGACTTGCCCGACCCGTTGGGGCCGAGAAGGCCCACGACTGATCCGGGCCTCGGCGCGAGCGAGACGTCGTCGACGACGAGCGTGCCGCCGCGACGCCACGACACGTGTTCTGCGACGAGACTCATGCGCGCCTCCTCCGCCGAACGAGGAGGGCGACGAAGACCGGTACCCCGATGAGGGCGGTGCCGACGCCCACCGGGAGCGGGACCGGTGCGAACGCGACCCGGGAGACGGCATCCACGGTGATCATGAAGACCATGCCGAGGGCGATCGTCACCGGGATGACGCGGGCGTGACGCGATCCGACCAGCAGCCGTGCGGCGTGCGGGAGGACGAGCCCGACGAACCCGATCGCGCCGGCGACGCTGACGAGGGTCGCGGCGATCAATGCGGTGAGGACGAGCAGCAGCATCCGGGTGCGTGCGACGTGGATGCCGAGGGATGCCGCGACGTCGTCGCCGAACGCGAACGCGTCGAGCGGGCGCACCGAGGCGAACGCGACGATCGCGCCGAGGAGGACCACGGCGGCGCAGAGGACGACGTCATCCCACCGGACGCCCTCGAGCGAGCCGAGCAGCCAGAACATGACGCCGCGGGTTTCGTCGGAGTCGGCGAACGCGAAGACGGCCAGCGAGGTGAGCGCGGAGAAGAACTGCGTCGCCGCGATCCCCGCGAGGACGAAGGAGGCGGTGCCGCCGCCGGTGAAACGCGCGATGACGAGGACGAGGGCGAACGCGACGAGCGCTCCCGCGAACGCGCCGCCCGACAGGGTGAGGACGCCGCCGCCGAGACCGAACACGCCGAACAGCACGGCGCCCGTCGACGCACCCGATGAGACGCCGAGGACGAACGGGTCGGCGAGCGGGTTTCGGAGCAGCGATTGCAGGATGACGCCGCAGAGGCCGAGGCCTGCGCCGCACGCGGCGGCCACGAGCGCCCTCGGCAGCCGCTCCTGCCACACGATCGCATCGGCTGCGACGCGCACCGGGATGTCGGTGACGCCGAGGTGGTTCGTGATGACGTCGCGGACGTTGACGAGGGACACGTTCGCCGGCCCGAACGTCAGCGCGACGGCGATCGTGAGGATGATGACGCCGAGCGACGCGACCGTCGTGAGGATGACGATCGGGATGCGGCGGGTCCTGCGCTGCGGCAGGACGGCGGCGGAAGTCAGCGTCCTGCCTCGTTTTCGTCCCACCACGTGCGGATCTTCTCGAGCCCGTCGACGTAGCGGATGGAGGGGTTCATCTCGGCGCCGTGGAGGGCGATGAACCGCTTCTCCTTCACAGCGGTGAGGGTGCGGGTCACGGGGTCGTTCTCGAGGAAGGCGATCTTGTCGTCGAGGCGGTCGCCGGGGAAGCGATCCCGCTGCAGGTCGCCGAGGACGATGACGTCGGGGTCGGCGTCGACGACGGCCTCCCACGACACGGCCGGCCAGTCGTCGGTCTGATCGGGGAACGCTCCCGTCATCCCCGTCTTCTCCGCGAGGATCGCGGGCGCTCCGCGGCCGCCGGCCACGTAGGGAGTGCGGGTGTCGGCGAACCAGAAGACGACCTTCTCGCCGCCGAAGTCGACACCCTCCACGGCCGCGGCGGCGCGCTTCTTCAGCGAGGCGATGAGGGCGTCGCCGCGGGAGGGGACGTCGAAGATGGTCGCGAGTTCGCGGATCTCCGTGTACAGATCGTCGACCGTGAGCGGCGTGGTCCGCGTGCCGCCCCCGTTGACGCTCCGGTCGTCGGAGCAGTCGGTGGGGGAGAGGTAGGACCCGATCCCGGTCTCGTCGAGGCGGTCGCGCGTGACGACGCCGCCCTCGGCGTAGTGACGCCCGAACGAGGCGGTCACGAAGTCGGGGTCGGCGCCGAGCAGGACCTCGTACGTCGGTGCGTTGTCGGCCAGTCGCGGGACCTTCGCGTTCTCGTCGGCGAGCGAGGGGAGGACGGGGTCGGTCCACGACGCCGTCCCGACGAGGCGGTCGGCGAGGCCGAGCGACAGCAGGATCTCGGTGGAGTTCTGGTCGAGCGAGACGACGCGCTGCGGCGCCTCATCCACCTCGACGGTCCGCCCGCAGTTCTCGATCGTCACGGGGTAGTCGGTCGAGCGCTCGCCGGTCGCGGCCGCCTTCTCGGTGACGACCTCAGACGCGCCGCACCCGGACAGGGCCAGGGCGAGGGCGGTGAAGGTGGCGAGCAGGGCGGAACGGCGGGGGAAGGGCATCGAAGGTCTCTCGTCGGGGGCGGGGACGTCGATGATCGATCGTAGCAAGGTAAGCCTTACCTTTCCGCCGACGGGAGTCGCCCCGTTCGCTTTCGCTGTCGGCGTGACCGTGTCAAGGCCGCGCCTGACCCGTCGGCGGCGGGAGTAGCGTCGAAGAATGGTCAACTATCGATTCCTCGGCAACAGCGGCCTCAAGGTCACGGAACTCACCTATGGCAACTGGCTCACCCACGGATCGCAGGTCGAGAACGACGCGGCGATCGCGACGGTTCACAAGGCCCTCGATCTCGGCATCAGCTCGTTCGACACGGCTGACGCCTACGCGAACACGGCGGCCGAGTCCGTCCTCGCCGACGCGCTGAAGGGCCAGCGTCGCGAGTCGCTCGAGATCTTCACGAAGGTCTACTGGCCGACCGGCCCGAAGGGTCCGAACGACCACGGCCTCTCGCGCAAGCACCTCCTCGAGGGCATCAACGGCTCGCTCAAACGACTGAACACCGACTACGTCGACCTGTACCAGGCGCACCGCTACGACTACGAGACCCCGCTCGAGGAGACGATGCAGGCCTTCGCCGACATCGTCCGCCAGGGCAAGGCGCTCTACATCGGCGTCAGCGAGTGGACCGCCGAGCAGCTCCGCGCCGGCCACGCGCTGTCGAAGGAGCTGGGCTTCCAGCTCGTCTCGAACCAGCCGCAGTACTCCGCGCTGTGGCGGGTCATCGAGGGCAAGGTCGTCCCCACCTCCGAAGAGCTCGGCATCTCGCAGATCGTCTGGTCGCCCCTGGCGCAGGGCGTGCTGACCGGCAAGTACCAGCCCGGTCAGCCGCTGCCCGAAGGCTCGCGCGCGACGGATGAGAAGGGCGGATCCGACATGATCAAGCGCTTCATGAAGGACGAGACCCTGACTGCCGTGCAGAAGCTGCAGCCGATCGCCGAGGGGGCAGGCATCACGATGCCGCAGCTCGCCCTCGCCTGGGTGCTGCACAACCCGAACATCGCCGCGGCGATCATCGGGGCGTCGCGTCCCGAGCAGCTCGAGGACACCGTCAAGGCCTCGGGTATCGAACTCGACGACGACACGTACGCGGCGATCAACGACGCGCTCGCACCCGTCGCGGTCACCGACCCGGAGGAGACGTACTCCGTCTCGCCGAAGTCGCGCCTGATCTGACGAGCGCCGCCCGTCCGTGGTCACGCACAGCGCCGGCATCCTGCTCTACCGTCTCGACGGGACGGGCGGGGTGTCGGCGCTCGTCGCTCACATGGGTGGGCCGTTCTGGGCGTCGAAGGACGAGGGTGCGTGGTCGATCCCGAAGGGCGAGCTCGCCGAGGGTGAGGACGCGATGGATGCCGCGAAGCGCGAGTTCCGTGAGGAGCTCGGCGTCGAGCCGCCCGAGACGGACTACGCCGAACTCGGCACGTTCGCGTACTCGTCCGGTAAGCGGGTGACGGTCTTCGTCGCGGACGGATCAGGCTTCGAGGCATCCGACTTCGTCTTCGGCGAGTTCGAGATGGAGTGGCCGCCGCGGTCGGGGAAGACCGCGTCGTTCCCCGAGGTCGACCGCGCGGAATGGATGCCGGTGGACCGCGCCCGGGAGCGAGTGGTGAAGGGCCAGCGGCCCGCGTTGGACCGACTCGCCGAGCTTCTCGGAGACGCTGCCTGAGTCAGCGCTTCTTCTTGGGTGCCTCGGACACGTCGAGCTTGTCGTGACGGCCGCCGAGCGAGGACCAGGCCGACTCTTTCCCGGATGCCGCGTGTTCCGCCCCGCGCACGGCGCGCTCGTCGGCCCACTCGTTGAGGACATGGCCGCGGTGACCGCGGACGTGCTCGAGGACGACGTCGGGAAGACCCGCGGCGCGGCGAGCGTCGCGTGCCACGATCAGCTGTTCGAGCAGGTCGACGTTCTTCGTCGGGGCGCCGGTGGAGGTCTTCCAGCCGCGGCGGCGGTGTCCGTCCATCCACTTCTCATAGGTGTCGATGGCGTACTTCGAGTCGGCTTGCACGACGAGCTCGCTGATGTCGGCGTGGTCTTCGATCGCCTTCAGCAGGCCGAGGAGTTCGCCGATGTTGTTCGTGCCCTGCACGACCGACCCGGCCGCCCAGTGGCCGTCTTCGCCGACCCAGGCCCAGCCCGTCGGTCCGGGGTTGCCCTTGCAGGCGCCGTCGGTGGCCACGACATAGCGGGAGGTTTCGGTCACCGCTCCACGCTACCCGCCCTCACATCCCCGGCCTTCGCCGTAGCAGGGGACGTACGTCCATGACGGACGCGGCTCCGGCGCGGGTTGCTGCTCGAACCGATCTCGCGGCACGGGCAGCGCGGCGGCCACGCACAGTCCTAGGAGGACGGTGACCGCCGCCCACCAGATCAGTGCGGGTCGACGCGCGACCGCAGCGCAGGCGATTGCCACGAGGACAGCCGCCGCGCCCACCGTCACTGTGACGACGTAGCGGGTGCCCGCCTCGGGCGGGGCCTGCGGGGTCGTGCCACCCAGAGAGAAGTAGACGAGGAGGAACTGCAACGGGAGGGCGAACAGCGCGACCATCGCGACCAGAATCGCAACGAGCGACAGGGTGCCGAACCACACCCGGTGGTCGAGGTGGCGGGCGAACCCTCGGGCGACGGCGATGCCCACGGCGGCGGAGGCGGTGAACCCGACCGTCCGGCCCATCAGGATGGCCGTGGTGACGAGATCGCCCATGAACAGGGCGCCCCCGTCCTCCCAGACGGAAGTCAGGATCGAGGCGATGGGAGCCAGGGCGAACGCGATCGCGGGCGCGACGTCGACCCGCACCCGCGCGGCGGCGAGAGCGACGACGGCAATGAGTGCCGTCCAGATGGCCGGGGCAGGGAGCAGGCTCCACAGGGTCGCGGCGCTCGAGTCCGACCCCAGCAGGCTCAGATACAGGAGTGACCCGGCGACGAACGCGACGCTGCCGGCGGCGGCGCTCGTGAAGAGCAGGCGCCGGGCCGACCACGGCGCCTGCGTGTCGTCGGCATCCACTTCGGCCCCCCGCCGTCGTCGCTTGCGCCGAGCATAGGGGACCGGGGCCTCGCGGGTGCGAGGCCCCGGCTCAGGTCACGGGCGGAGCAGCACCTTGCCGACGCGGCCGGCGGTGAGGCTGGCACGGGCGGCGTCGCGCGCCTGCTCGAGCGGGAAGGTCGCCGAGACCGGAAGGGTCAGGACGCCGGACGAGAGGTGCTGGGCGAGTTCACCGAACAGCTGGCCGCGCTTGGCGGCATCCATCTCGGTGCTGACCTTGCTGCCCCAGAAGCCCTTGATCGTGATGTGGCGGAAGATGACCGGTCCCGAGGCGAGCTGCATTACGGGTGCGTCCATCGCGCCGAAGACGACGAGGGTGGCGTTCTCGCCGAGGAGCGAGAGGACATGGCCGCTCGACTCGCCGCCGACCGAGTCGACGCCGGCGATGATCGAGGCGCCGCCGGTGATCTCGGCGACCTTGTCCTGCCAGTCGTCGGTGTCGACGGCGACGATGCGGTCGATGCCCTGCTCGGCGAGCTCCGCGACGGCGGCGCTGCGACGAACGAGGCCGACGACGTTGAGGCCGCGGGCGCGACCGATCTGGGCGACCATGCGGCCGACCGCGCCGTTGGCGGCGTTCTGGACGATCCAATCGCCGGGCTTCAGGTCGAGGAAGTCGATGAGGCTGATGGCGCTGAACGGCATCGAGACCAGCTGAGCGGCCTGCTCGTCGGGGAGGCCCTCGGGGACGGGGATGAGGCCTGCCGCGCGAGCGACGAACTGCTCGGCCCAGACGCCGAAGGTGCCGCCGGTGGCGACGCGCTGGCCGACCTGGAGGTTCTCGACACCCTCGCCGAGCTCTTCGATCACGCCGACGGCCTCGGTGCCGGAGCGGGCGGGCAGTTCGGGCTTGAAGCCGTAGGTGCCGCGGATCGTCCACAGGTCGTGGTTGTGGATGGGCGAGGCGAGGAGACGTACGCGGACCTCGCCGGCACCGGGCGTCGGGTCGAAGACGTCGGTCGTCTCGAGGACGTCGGCCGGTTCGCCGAAAACGGGGTGGGTGACTGCGCGCATGTTTTCCTCCATAGCGTCATTTTGTAACGATCGGTACAATATACTACGAGTAACCGAGAGGATCCACCATGGGCCGCACCAGCGCATACGACCGCGACGACGTCGTCCGCGCCGCGCGCGACGTCTTCTGGGCGCGCGGCTACGCCGAGACCGGCATCGGCGAGCTCGAACAGGCGACCGGACTCAAGCGATCGAGCATCTACCACGCGTTCGGGAGCAAGAAGGGGCTCTTCGAGGCCGTCGTCGCGCGCTACCTCGATGAGGTCGTCCGCGTGCGACTCGAGCCGCTCCGAGAGTCCGCCCCCGGTCCCGAGGCGCTCGGCGAGTACATCGCCGGCATGCGCGCCGCGATCGCCGACGGGTCCTCGCGCGCTCGGTCGGGATGCCTCCTCATCAACGCCGCCTGCGGACCCCTCGTCGACGATGAACCCGAGGTCCGTCAGCTGGTCAACGCCTACCTCGACGACGTGCGCGGCGCCGTCGCGACAGGGGTGGCGGCCGCCCGTCCCGACCTGACGGCGGCGTCGACCGCCCCGCTCGCCGAGGCCACGGCATCCCTCGTCATCGCCGCGCTCGCCCTCGCGCGAACCGATGCGGATGCCGCGACCCGAGGCCTCGACGCGGTCGGCCCGCTGGTGGCGGGATGGCGCGGCTGAGCTCGCCGTTGCTTTTCTGTGTATACCGAATCACGCTGATCGTTCTCTCGAGTCTCCTTCATCGGCATCAATGCATACACTGAAGGGGTGAGTCACGGGAAGCGCGCCAGCGATCGCGCCTACGCGACTCTCCTCGACGAGATCCAGTCCGGCGCGCTCGCTCCGGGCACCGTCCTCGGTGAGGCGGAGCAGGCGGCACGTCTCGGTGTGAGCCGGACCCCGCTCCGCGAAGCGATCGCCCGGCTCGCCTCCCACGGGCTGGTCACCCAGGTGTCGCCTCGCGTGACGACGGTCAGCGGCATCGACGCCGACGACATCCGCGCCATCTTCGACGTGCGCCGCGCGCTTGAGGAGACCGCCGCGAGGCTCGCAGCGCGAACCGCCGACCGGTCCATCTTCGACGCGCTCGCCGAGGACTTCGCCGCGACGCAGACATCCGGCGGACCGGCGTCCGACGCCGACGCCTACTACCGCCTGATCGGTCGGTTCGACGCCGAGTTGGATGCCGCGGTCGACAACGACTACCTCACCTCGGCGCTCCGGACCGTCCGTACGCACCTCGTGCGCGTCCGTCGCCTCGCCCGCGACAAGCCCGAGCGGTTGATCGCCTCCGTCGCCGAGCACCAGCTCATCGCCCGTGCGATCGCGGCGGGCGACGGGGACCTCGCCGCCCACGCCACACACGTCCACCTGCACAACGCCCTGACCTCGATTCTCGATTCGTTGACCACCGACTCCCCGGAGGAACCGACATGACCGTCACCCACCACGTCCGCGTGTACCGCAGCGACGAGCCGCTGCCCCGCGAAGAGCAGCTCGCGTACAAGATCGCGCAGGTCGCCGTCGATCCCGTCGCCGTCGAGGCCGACGTCGTCGACATGATCGTGAACCGCATCATCGACAACGCGGCGGTGGCCGCGGCATCCCTCACCCGTCGCCCCGTCAGTGCCGCACGCTCGCAGGCGCTCTCGCACCCGGTGTCGGCGAACGGCCACGGCGGGACGGTCTTCGGCGTGGCGAACGAGACCCGCACGAGCCCCGAGTGGGCGGCGTGGGCGAACGGCGTCGCCGTCCGTGAGCTCGACTACCACGACACCTTCCTCGCAGCGGAATACTCGCACCCGGGTGACAACATCCCCGCGATCCTCGCGGTCGCGCAGCACGTCGGCGCCGACGGTGCGGCGCTCGTCCGCGGGCTCGCGACGGGCTACGAGATCCAGGTCGACCTCGTGCGCGCGATCAGCCTGCACAAGCACAAGATCGACCACGTCGCCCACCTCGGCCCCTCGGCCGCGGCCGGGATCGGCACGCTGCTGGGGCTCGACGTCGACACGATCTACCAGGCCGTTGGACAGGCCCTCCACACCACGACCGCGACCCGTCAGTCGCGGAAGGGCGAGATCTCGACGTGGAAGGCGCACGCCCCCGCCTTCGCCGGCAAGATGGCCGTCGAAGCGGTCGACCGTGCGATGCGCGGCGAGACCTCGCCGTCCCCCATCTACGAGGGGGAGGACGGCGTCATCGCGTGGCTCCTCGACGGCAAGGACGCCGCGTACGACGTGCCGCTCCCGGCAGCAGGGGAGCCGAAGCGCGGCATCCTCGACACGTACACGAAGGAGCACTCGGCCGAGTATCAGGCGCAGGCCTGGATCGACCTCGCCCGCAAGCTCGGCACCGAGCGGCCCGAACTCCGCGACCCGGCCAACATCGCCTCGATCGTGCTGCACACGAGCCACCACACGCACTACGTGATCGGCTCGGGCGCCGGCGACCCGCAGAAGTACGACCCGACGGCATCCCGCGAAACCCTCGACCACTCGATCCCGTACATCTTCGCGGTCGCGCTGCAGGACGGCGGGTGGCACCACGTCGACTCCTACGCTCCCGAGCGCGCCGGCCGGGCCGACACGGTCGAGCTGTGGCACAAGGTGACGACCGCCGAGGATGCCGAGTGGACGCGCCGCTACCACTCGGAGGACCCCGACGAGAAGGCGTTCGGCGGTCGAGTCGAGATCACCCTCACCGACGGCTCGACCGTCGTGGATGAGATCGCCGTCGCCGACGCCCACCCGCTCGGCGCCCGCCCGTTCGCGCGGGCGGATTACGTCCGCAAGTTCCGCCTGCTGGCAGAGCCCGTGCTCGAGCCCGCCGAGATCGAGCGCTTCCTCACGCTGGCCGAGCGCCTGCCCGAGCTGACCGCCGACGAGGTGCGGCAGCTCGACGTCGTTGCGGCTCCCGGCGTGCTCGAGGCCGCACCCGCTCCGAAGGGACTGTTCTGATGCTCTACGCGCAGACCCCGGCGCACGAGAAGCGCCGCCTGTTCCGCGAGCGGCTCGCAACGGGCGAGCTCCTCCGCTTCCCCGGCGCGTTCAACCCGCTGTCGGCACGCCTCATCGAGCGGAAGGGGTTCGAGGGCGTCTACATCTCGGGCGCCGTCCTCTCGGCCGACCTGGGCCTGCCCGACATCGGGCTGACGACCCTCACCGAGGTCGCCGCGCGCGGTCAGCAGATCGCCCGCACCACCGAACTGCCGGCGATCATCGACGCCGACACCGGCTTCGGCGAGCCGATGAACGTCGCGCGGACGATCCAGACCCTCGAGGACGCCGGCATCGCCGGTGCGCACATCGAGGATCAGGTCAACCCGAAGCGCTGCGGCCACCTCGACGGCAAGGCGGTCGTCGACGAAGACACGGCGCTCAAGCGCATCCGTGCCGCCGTCGACGCGCGTCGCGACCCGAACTTCCTCGTGATGGCGCGCACCGACATCCGCGCCGTCGACGGACTGGATGCCGCGACCGACCGCGCGCGCAAGCTGGTGGATGCCGGGGCTGATGCGATTTTCCCCGAGGCGATGCGGAGCCTCGAGGAGTTCGCGGCAATCCGTGCCGCGGTCGACGTGCCGATCCTCGCCAACATGACCGAGTTCGGCAAGAGCGACCTGTTCTCGGTCGACCAGCTCCGGGATGTCGGGGTGAACATCGTCATCTGGCCGGTGTCGCTCCTGCGGATCGCGATGGGCGCGGCCGAGCGTGCGCTCGATACGCTGATCGACGAGGGACACCTCACGTCCCGTCTCGGCGAGATGCAACACCGCGCCGATCTGTACGACCTCATCGACTACGAGTCGTACAACCACTTCGACACCAACGTCTTCACTTTCCGGATCGACCGATGACGGCCGACGAACAGGAGCGAGCATGAGCGACCCCGACATCAAGAAGGGCCTGGCCGGCGTCTACGCCGACACGACGGCGATCAGCAAGGTCAACCCCGAGACGAACTCGCTGCTGTACCGCGGGTACCCGGTCCAGGAGCTGGCGGCGACCCAGCCGTTCGAGGCGGTCGCCTACCTGCTGTGGCACGGCGAATTGCCGACGGCCGATCAGCTCGCCGAGCTGCAGGCGCTCGAGCGCGCGAACCGCGCGCTGCCCGCCGACATCCGCGCCTTCATCGACGCGATGCCGACCTCCGCGCACCCGATGGACGAGGCCCGAAGCGTCGTCAGCCTGCTCGGATCGTTCGAGACCGCGGGTATCGCGAACGTGCTGGATGCTGCGGGCACCCCGGCGGAGAACCTGGACCGCAGCATCCGTCTGTTCGCGATCCTCCCCGCGATCGTCGCGTACGGTCAGCGCCGTCGTCGCGGGCAGGAGATCGTCGAGCCGCGTGAGGACCTCGGGTACGCCGCGAACTTCCTCTGGATGACGTTCGGCGAGGAGCCCGACGAGGCCGTCGTCGACGCGTTCAACCGCTCGATGGTCCTCTACGCCGAGCACTCCTTCAACGCGTCGACGTTCACCGCCCGCGTGATCGCGTCGACGCTGAGCGACCTGTACTCGTCCGTCGTCGGTGCGATCGGCGCGCTGAAGGGACCGCTCCACGGCGGCGCGAACGAGGCCGTCATGCACATCTTCGACGAGATCGGTTCGGCCGACGCCGTCGTGGCCTGGCTCGACGAAGCGCTCGCTGCGAAGCGCAAGATCATGGGGTTCGGTCACCGCGTCTACAAGCGCGGCGACTCGCGCGTGCCCACGATGAAGGCCGCGCTCGACGCGCTCGTCGTGCACTACGACCGCCCCGAGGTCGCCGAGCTGTACGAGAAGCTCGAGTCCGAGTTCGTGGCGCGGAAGGGCATCTACCCGAACCTCGACTACCCGTCGGGTCCCGCGTACAGCCTCATGGGCTTCGACACGCTCACGTTCACGCCCCTGTTCATCGCGGCGCGCATCACCGGGTGGACGGCGCACATCATGGAACAGCAGGCATCCAACGCCCTCATCCGCCCCCTGGCCGCGTACAGCGGTTCGGACGAACGCCACATCGACGGCTACGTTCCGGATGCCGCCGAGGTCGAGGCGCTGGAGCGGCCGGAGGAAGCCGCCGGATGAGCGACGAGCGCGTCGTCATCGTCGCCGGAGCGCGCACCCCCGTCGGCCGGTTCGACGGTGCGTTCCGCGGCACTCCCGCGCACGAACTCGGCGCGCAGGCCGTCTCGGCGGCGCTCGGGCGCTCCGGAGTCGATGCCGCACGCGTCGGCGAGGTGGTCATCGGGACGATCGGTCAGGTCGCGGGCGACGCGTACATCGCGCGGCGCATCGCTCTCGCCGCCGGCCTCGCCGACGACACCCCCGCCTTCACGGTCAACCGGCTGTGCGGGTCGGGGTTGCAGTCGATCTGGTCGGCGGCGCAGGAGCTGCGCTGGGGCGGCATCGACGTCGCCGTCGCGGGCGGTGCCGAGAATATGACGCGGATGCCGTTCTACGACATGGATGCCCGCTCGGGCGCCACACTGGGGCACCGCCAGCTGCTCGACGGCACCCTCGCGATGCTCACGGATCCGTTCAGCGGCCGCCACATGGGGACGACCGCCGAGACCGTCGCGGAGCGGTTCGCGGTGACGCGCGCCGAGCAGGATGCGTACGCCGTCGAGTCCCAGCGTCGCGCATCGACGGATGCCGCCCGCGCCGCGTTCGCGGAAGAGATCGTCGCCACGACGACCACCGACCGGCGGCCCGTCGAGGTGACGCTCGACGAGCACCCACGCCCCGATACGACGCTCGAAGCCCTCGCCCGGCTGCGCCCCGCGTTCACCGCGGACGGCACGGTGACGGCGGGCAACGCGTCGGGCATCAACGACGGCGCCGCCGCGACCGTGCTGATGCGCGAGTCCGACGTGCGCGCTGAGGGACTGCCGGCACTCGCGACGATCGAGGCCGTCACGACGGCCGCGCTCGACCCGGCGATCATGGGGTACGCGCCGACGCTCGCGCTGCGCAAGCTGTTCGCGCAGACGGGGCTGAGCCCCGCCGATGTCGCGACGGTCGAACTCAACGAGGCGTTCGCGTCGCAGGTGATCGCGGTGATGCGCGACACGGGGCTCGATCCGGAACGGACCAATCCCTACGGTGGCGCGATCGCGCTCGGCCACCCCGTCGGCGCGACCGGCACGATCCTGACCGTCCGCGCAGCCCTCACGCTGCAGCGGACGGGGGGCGAGTTCGCGATCGTCACGATGTGCATCGGGGGCGGGCAGGCGCTCGCGGCGCTGCTGCGACGCTGGGACGCTTGACCGCGGCATCCGTTCGAACGACGGTGGCCCCCACCCGGAGGTGAGGGGCCACCGCTGCGTCAGCCGGTCAGGCCTGCTGGCGGCGTCGACGCACCAGCACCGCGCCGAGCACCAGCAGGACGCCGGCGCCGCCGAGGAGCGCCGCGAGCGGCATCGCGTCGCCGCCCGTGCTGGCGAGACCGCCCGCCAGGGTGACGGTGATCGGGATGCGGATGTCCTCCTCACCCTCGGTCGAGACGGCGAGCGTGTGCGCGCCGGTCTCGAAGTCGTCCGGGACGCGGACGGTGAAGGAGACCTGACCCTCGGCATCCGCTGCGGGGATACCGGAGATCACGAGCGGCTCGCTGAACAGCGTGGCGGCGATCCGCTGGTCGGGGGAGAGGCCGGACACGTCGACCCGCAACGACCCGCCCTGCACGACGGTCGTCGCGCTGAGCTCGATGGTCGCCCAGGACGAGTCGCCGGGTTCGGTGGGTTCACCGGGCTCACCGGGCTCGGTGGGCTCGCCGGGCTCGGTCGGCTCGGTGACTTTCGCGGCGCGGCCGAGGGGGGCCGGGTCGACGACGTCGCGCGAGGCGAAGTAGTCCACGGTCGCGGCGAGGTCGATCTGCCCGGTGTCGGTGCGGACCGTCCCGTCGGCGAAGGCTGCGAAGCCGTCGCCGCCGGCCGCGAGGAACGAGTTGGTCACGACCGTGAAGACATCGTCGGGCTGCACCGCCTCGCCCTGGTAGGTCATCGACGTCACGTCGCCCGCGCGTCCGACGGTCTCGCCCGGAAGGGGGTCGGCCTCGGTGTACTCGTACGAGAACCCGTCGGAGACGCCGAGGTGCAGCTTGGGGCGTTCGCCCTCGGCCTTCCACTGCTGTTCGAGGACGGCCTCGAGCTGCGCGCCCGTGAGCGGCACCGTGACGAGAGTGTTGGCGAACGGCTGCACGTCGGCGGCCTCGCGATAGGTGACGATGCCGTCGTCGCCGCGGAGTAGATCGGCGCGCAGGCCACCCGGGTTCATGAGGGCGATCTGCGCCGGCGTCCCGCTGTAGTCCTCGTTCGAGGTGGCCCAGAGGTAGACGTCCGCAACCCAGTTGCCGAGTGACGACTCGACGCCGCGGTCCGAACCTTCGGTGCCGCCGCGAAGGATGTCTCCGCTGATCTGTCCGACCTGCTCCGAACCTTCGACCTCGGCGAAGGCGGCGGCGTCCGCGACGATGTCGGCGACCTCCGCATCCGGTTCGTAGCCGCCCTCGGCGAGCGTCTCGGTGGCACCCGTGATCGACAGGAGTTCCTTGGAGCTCCGGTCGACCTCGAGTTCGAGGCGGCCGAGGGCGGTGCCGTACTCGGCCGCCTGGATGACGGGCCGGGTGTCACCACCGGGGGCGGCGACCTCGCACGCGTAGGTCTGGTGGGTGTGCGCCGAGACGATCGCGTCGATCTCGTCGGACGCCCCGCGGACCAGGTCGCCGAAGGCGGACGGGTCGGATGCCACGACGTCGCAGTCGTCCGAGGTCGCCGAGCCCGAGTGGGTCAGCAGGACGGTGACGTCGGCGAGGTCGCCGTCGGCGATCTCTGCCGCGACGCGGTTGGCCGCGGCGAGCTGGTCACCGAACTCGATGTCGGCGATGCCGTCGGGGCTCACCATCGTGGCCGTGTCGGTCGTGACCGTGCCGATGAACGCGACGCGGACTCCGTCGACGGTCTTGACGGTGTACTCCCGCAGGGCGGGCGTGGTCGTGCCCTTCTCGTAGACGTTCGCGCCGAGGGCGAACTCGTCGCTGCCGTAGCGCGGGATGACGCGATCGGTCAGATCCTCGAAGCCCTGATCGAACTCGTGGTTGCCGACGGCCGAGACGTCGAGGCCTGCGGTGACGAGGGCGTCGATCGTGGGCTCGTCGTCCTGGATGAACGAGGTGAACGTCGAGGCGCCGATGTTGTCGCCCGCCGAGACGAACAGCGTGTTCGGATTCTCGGCCTCGGCGGCATTGACGGCGCCGGCGAGGGCGGCGGCGCCGACCTGCGCACCGTCGGCTTCGATGCGACCGTGGAAGTCGTTGATCGTGAGGATGTCGATGTCGATCGGGTCGAGAGCGTCCTCGATCGCGAACAGCGTCGTCGTGCCGGACACCTCGTTGCCGACGGCGAGCATCGCCGAACCGTTCGGCGACTCGTCGGCGGGAATGAACGCGATGCTCTCGGGGCCGAGGTCGCCGGCCGTCGCGAGGTCGCCGCCGTCCTCGACCGACTGCGAGAAGTCACGGTTGTTGACGTAGGTGACGAAGTCGGGGGATGCCGGATCGGTGATGTCGTACGCGGCGACACCGCCCACGCGCTCGAAGCCGACGAACGCGTACGTCCGTCCGCTCAGTTCGCCGATCGTGACGCTCTCCGGCTCGGGCCCCTTGTCGTCGCTGCGACCCTCGAGGTTCGACTCGGAGTGGTTGGAGTTGAAGAACTCGGGCGCCGCGGCTGAGGTGACCTCTTCGAAGCTCGACCCGGAGTCCCAGACGAGTTCCCCACTGGTCGTCCAGATCGCGAACGACCGGCCGCCGAAGGAGTAGAGCTCGTCGTAGCAGCCGCGGTCGGCGTCGAGGCCGTTCTCGACGGTCACGTTGAGGCGGCCGAGGTCCTCGTCGCCGAGGGAGTCGGCGACCGGGCTGTCGTCGCAGACGGGCGCGAGGCCGTCGTCACCGAGGTCCTTGGCGCGCACGACCTCGGCGTAGTCACCCCATTCCCGAGCGTCGCCCTCGTTCGCGGTCACGAGGTAGGTGGTGCCGCCGGCGGTGTAGGAGTCGATCGCGTCGGGCTGGTACATGCCCTTCAGGCCGTTGTAGGTGCGGAGCTCGACCTTGTCGTCGCGGTCGCTCGGGTCGAGCGCGTTCTCCGGGAGGCCGTGATCCTTGACCCCGAGGGCATGGATGTCGGTGACCGTCGCCGACTCGAGGTCCACCGTGGCGATCGCATTCGCCTCCTGCAGGGTGGCGTAGGCGACGCCACCGACGACGGTGATGTACTCGGGTTCGAGGTTGCGGCTGACCGGGTGGTCGTCGCCGTTCGGGGTCGGACCGAAGACGCGGACGTCGGGGTCGAGTGCCCCTGCGGCTTCGTAGGCGTGGAAGTCGGCGGTGCGGACAGCGCTCTGGGCAGGAGCCTTCTTGGCGGTCGGAAGGGAGATCACGCCGATCGATCCCTCGGGGTCCGAGCTGAAGTCGTCGGCGGGTTCGCCTTCGTTGGCGACGACCGCGTACGCCCCGTCGGAGGCGACGGTGACCATGTCGGGAAGGGAACCGACCTGCACGGCGCCGAGCGTCGCAGTGTCGGCGGTCGCGGCATCCGCGTCGAAGAAGACGAGGCGCCCGGGGGCCGTCTTGTCGGGCGCCTCGATGGCAGCGATGCCGAGACCGTCCTCGCGGATGGCGACGGAGTTCGCGACGCCCTCGGACGTGAGGGAGAAGAGCTTCGTCGGAGCGGTCGGGTCGGAGGCGTCGAGCACGTCGATGACGCCTGCCTCGGCGTTGACGACGAACAGGCGGTTCTTGTACGCGGTGACGATCTCGGCCGCGGAGGCGTCGAAGACGCCGGTCTCGTAGGAGCCGATCGGCGTGAGCGTGAGTGGGGCGTCCGTCGCGGACGTGGCGATGGGGTCGGGCACCACGGCGGCGGTCGCCGTGGTGGCGGCGCTGACGGCGAGTGTGCAGGTGACGGCGGTGACGACGCCCAGCGCGAGGGCGCGACGGGCGGTGCTGCGGAAGGCGTGCGAAGGCATGGATTCCTCGTGATCGGAGTCGTGCGCGAGGTGCGCTCCTCTGTCCTATCGAGCGCGAGTGTCCGGGGCGCCTGCCGCAGGGTGGACGGACGGTGAACGGACCGTGTCCGGCGCGTGGCGGCATCCGTCTGCGAGCATGAGGGCATGACGGATTACGCGACCATCCTCACCGAGACGCGCGGGCGCGTCGGGTGGATCACCCTCAACCGACCCGAGGCGCTGAACGCCCTCAACGCACAGGTCATGCACGATGTCGTGGATGCCGCGGAGGCCTTCGACGCGGATGCCGGGATCGGTGCGATCGTGCTCACCGGCAGCGAGCGGGCGTTCGCGGCGGGTGCCGACATCAAAGAGATGGAGGCGCTCAGCGGGAGCGAGATGCTGCTCGCGGACCACTTCGGCAAGTGGTCGCGGTTCGCCGCGGTGCGGACGCCGACGATCGCCGCGGTGTCGGGGTATGCGCTCGGCGGCGGGTGCGAACTGGCGATGATGTGCGACATCATCCTCGCGGCCGACTCGGCGCGGTTCGGGCAGCCCGAGATCGGTCTCGGGGTGATCCCGGGCCTGGGGGGCACGCAGCGGCTGGTGCGGGCGATCGGGTCGTTCAAGGCTGCCGAGCTGGTGCTCACCGGGCGACAGCTGACGGCGGATGAGGCGGAACGTGCGGGACTGGTCTCGCGCGTCGTCCCCGCGGTGGAGCTTCTGGACGATGCGCAGCGCACGGCGCAGGCGATCGCCGCGAAGCCGTTGCCGGCTCTGTACGCCGCGACGGCGGCGCTCGATGTCGCTGTCGAGTCGACGCTCGCCGAGGGGCTGCGGTTCGAGCGGCAGGCGTTCGCGGGGCTGTTCGACACCGCCGACCAGAAGGAAGGCATGGCGGCGTTCCGCGAGAAGCGCGCACCGGAGTTCCGGCACCGATGAGCGCCGTCCGTCTTGTGCGCTCCGAGGGTCTCGCCGCGGCGCCGTACGCGTACGCATCGCGGGTCGATGCGGGGACGGAGCTGATCTTCCTCGCGGGTGCGTGCCCGCTGGCCGACGACGGTTCGACGGTCGCTGTCGGCGACGTTGCCGGTCAGGCTCGCCGCTGCGTCGAAACGATGCTCGTCGCGTTGGATGCCGCCGGTGCCGCGCTCGCCGACGTCGCCTCGACGCGGGTCCTGGTGGCGTCCTCGGACCGGCGAGATCTGGTGGCGGCGTGGGATGTCGTACGAGCGGCCTTCGGCGACCACGACGTGCCGAGCACGCTGATCGGTGTGGCCGCGCTCGGGTACCCGGATCAGCTCGTCGAGATCGAGGCTGTCGCGGCGGTGCACCGTGGGTGATCGCCGGATCCTTCTCGCCGATCACGAGCCGCCGGAGCGACCGCCTCTGCAGGTAGGGGTGGGCGACCGGGTGGATGCCGGCGCGCGAGATGACGAGTGGCCTGCGTTCGTGTTCGTGACCGCCGCCGGAGGAACCGGGTGGGTTCCCGCGCGGTACATCGAAGATGGCGTCGTCGTCACGGCGTACGACACGACCGAACTGCGAGCCCTTGCCGGCGACATCGTCGAGGTGATCGTCGACGATCCGGAGAGCGAGTGGGCGTGGTGCCGTGATGCGCGTGGCGCGGAAGGCTGGATCCCGCACCGGGCCTTGGGTGTCGCGGGCTGACAGCTGCGGCGGTCCGCGGGAGTCGCTGGTGATGGTGGGCTGTCTAAGGGCGTCGCGGGCGGCCGCCGCGGGCGGCCGCCGCTCTGCGCAACTGGCCGGGGGCCGACTCCCTACGGGAGGGCTGGCGGGCGGCGCCCTGCGGACGGGACGGATGGGGTCCGGTGACGCATGTTCGTGAGCGTTAGTCGGGTGTGCTCGGCGCGTCAGAACGGCGCCGGTTCTCCGGGAGCCGGTGGTTTGGCGGGGCTGAACGCGACGGCCGGTGTCGGTGCGTCTTCGCGGTAGGTTCTGCCGAGGGGTGAAGTCCATTCAAGAACGCCACCCTTCAGTTTTGTCGGACTCGCCAGGCGGTGAATTGCTTCATCGAGTGGTGTCGTTGGCACAAGTGGGCCAGGTTCGAGAGTTCGGTGCGCCCGCCGAGGGCGTGGTCGTGGGTGTGGTCGACTTCGCACCGGATCGCGGCGACGCGGCATCCGGGGAACCGGCAGTGCTGGTCACGGGCTTGCAGGAACCTGCGCATGCCGGACGGGACGCGGTACGAGTCGGTTGAGATGGTGACGCCGGTGGTGGGGTCGTGGAAGAGGCGTTCCCAGGTGCGGGTGTCTCCCGCGAGTGTGCGTGCCGATGCGGGGTCGATGGGCGAGCGACCGGACAGGTCGCACGGCCCGTCCTCGTCGCCCGTCAAGGTCGCTGCGGGCACGAGCACCTGCATCCGTGCGCGGATCGCGCCGAGCGGCCCCGCGCTGGTGTCGCGGGTGTCGTCGAGCGCTGGGGTGCCGGCGAGGAGCAGGTCGGCGAACACGTCCGCTCGCACCTGGTCGGTCGTGCGCGCGTCGGTCGCGACGGCCGCCGCGTTCTCGCCGCCGCCAATCGCGCGCTCATTGCGTGTGTCGACGATCGCCCGTGCCTGCTGTGTCAGCCGGTCGTGAATCCCTTCGGCGATGACGGTCGGCAGGGTCGCGATCAGATCCGACATCCCGTCCCGCCCGGGCACCAGCCGCACGCACCGACCCGCGGCGGCTTCTTCGTGCCGCTCCGCGAAGGTCCGCGGATGCATCCGCAGGGCGAGGATCTCGAGCTCGCCCCGGATCCGGTTCGGGGTGTCCTGCTCGCAGCGTCTGATCGCGATCGCTTCGAACTCAGCCCACATCTCTGCAGGCAGTGTCGTCCCGGCATCCACAATCGCCCGCACGTGCTCCCGCACGATCCGACCCGCTTCCCACGCGGTCACAGCCGCAGGGAACCCTTCGATGATCGTTCGCGCCTCGCCGATCCGTCGTTGCACGGTCCGATCCGTCGCTCGGAGAACCCCGCCGACCTCGGCCGCGATGGACCGGAGCGCCATGTCGTGGAGCCGTACTTTCGCATTCCTCGGTGCGGCCTGCTCCTCGGCGAGCCGCCCCGCGGCGGCCAGCACCCGGAGTTCGGCGATCTGCGCCGCGGCGACCTGGCGGGCGGCATCCGAGACGTCCGAAACGATGCCCGCAAGTGTGGCGAGATAGTTCTCGCCATCGGGGGTTTCCATCGCTTCCGTCATGCTTCCACTCTTGCACTGACCTCCGACATTCAGATCCCGAGTCGCCCCGCGTCCGAGGCAACGACTCCTCCACAAGTCGACCGCCGAAGCCGACACCACGGGTGATCATCCACAACCCCGCGCTCGTCGACCGCGCGTCCCTACCGTCGGGCAGGTGAAGACACTCGCTCTCGTCGCACGGGTCGCGACATTCCCTCTCGTCGGTCTCATCGCCGGTGTCGCCCTGGGCGTGCGCGAGATCTGGGCGTGGGCTCCGGGGGAGTTTCCGCTGATGCTGGTGATCGCGTTCATGCCGTTCACCCTCTTCGGTGGACTGTGGGGAGCGACGTGGCTCTGGGCCGTTGTCGAGGTCGCGATGCTCGTAGGGAATCGCGCGCCGAGGGGAGCCCCTCTCGCGGCGATCCTGGTGGGCAGCGCTCTCGGCACAGGCTTTGCTCTCATTGCCGACTTGGCGTACCCGAACCCGATGATGCGGGCATCCCTCATCGGCCTCGCCGTCGTCGGGTCGACCATCGTGACCCTCGCGATCCGCGGCCGTCCGACATTTCTCCCACCCCGCTCTCCGATCCCCGACACCGGCACCCCCGCGCCCGACCGTAGACTCTGAGGCGATGCCGAGGAGGAGTCAATGAAGATCGTCGTCCTGCTGAAAGAGGTGCCGGACACCTGGGGTGATCGCACACTCGATCTCGAGACGGGACTCGCCGTGCGCGACGCGTCGGAGCGTGTCCTCGACGAGATCGGGGAGCGCGCGCTCGATGCCGCACTCACCTACTCGGAGGCACATGAGGGTACCGAGGTCGTCGTCATGACGATGGCATCGGATGCCGCGACCGCCTCCCTTCGCAAGGGTCTCGCGATGGGGGCTCACTCCGCCGTGCAGATCACCGACGACGCTCTTCGCGGTGCAGATCTCGGCGTCACCGCGCGCGTCCTCGCCGCAGCGCTCCGCCGCACCGGCTTCGACCTGGTGATCACCGGCAACCTCTCGACCGACGGTTCCGGCGGCGTCCTTCCGGCCATGCTCGCCGAGCATCTGGGCGTGCCGCAGGCCACTGCCCTGTCCGCAGTCGAGATCACGACGGAGGCCGTCAGCGGCACCCGCGCGACCGACTTCGGAACTGCGGCGGTCACTGCCCCGCTTCCCGCCGTCATCTCCATCACCGAGGCGCTTCCCGACGCCCGCTTCGCCAACTTCAAGGGCATCATGGCGGCGAAGAAGAAGCCGTTCGAGGTGCTGTCGCTCGCCGACCTCGACGTCGATGTCGACCCGGCATCCGCGCCGCAGTCGATCATGACCGCGGTCGCGCAGAAGCCGCCCCGACAGGCGGGCACGAAGATCGTCGACGAGGGGGATGCCGGCGAGAAGCTCGCGGCGTTCCTCCTCGAGAACCGGCTGGCGTGAGACCCGTGGAGAACATCGTGACCGACTTCGCCCCTGACACCGTCCTCGTCTGGCTCGACGTCACGCCCGACGGCGAGCTCGCCGCCTCCGCCGGTGGCCTCCTCGGCGCTGCTGCCTCGATCGGTACTCCGGTCGTCCTCGTCGTTGCCGACGAGTCCCGGCACTCCGACCTCGCCGCTTCGGCCGGAGCGCTCGGCGCGACGACTGTCCTCACCGCGGGGCTCAACGGCGCCGACTCCGCTCTGACCGTGCCCGTGGTCGACGCGGTGGCCGCGGCATCCGCTCTCGTGCAGCCGGACGCCATCCTGATCTCGAACTCCATCGAGGGGCGGGATGTCGCGGGTCGGCTCGCCGCCCGCACCTCGGCCGCTCTCTGCGTCGACGCCGTCGGCGTCTCGCGCGACGAGGAGGGTGTGCTCGCGCACCACTCCGTCTACGGCGGCGCGTACAACGTCACCGCAGCAGCCACCTTCGGTCCGTTGATCGTGACGGTGCGCCAGGGCTCCATCGACGCGCGCGCCGATGCTGTCGACGCGCCAAACGGCCAGCCGCTGCAGGTCGCGGCGTCGGGAGCACCCGCGGCGACGATCACGGGCTTCGACGCGGCGGTCGCGGTGTCGAGTCGGCCGGAACTCCGGGGCGCGGCGAAGGTCGTCTCGGGCGGTCGCGGACTCGGCTCGGCAGACCAGTTCGCCCTCGTCGAGCAGCTCGCCGACACGCTCGGTGCTGCCGTCGGAGCGTCGCGCGCCGCAGTGGACGCCGGTTACGTCCCCTACTCGTACCAGGTCGGCCAGACCGGTGTCTCGGTGTCGCCGCAGCTGTATGTCGCTCTCGGTATCTCGGGTGCGATCCAGCACAAGGCGGGCATGCAGACGGCGAAAACGATCGTCGCGGTGAACAAAGATGGAGAGGCACCGATCTTCGACATCGCCGATTTCGGTGTCGTCGGAGACCTGTTCACCGTCGTGCCGCAGCTGATCGCGGCGCTCGAGGCGGGAAAGAAGTAGGAGCGGATGGCGACATACGCGCGTTCCGTGCGCCGGGGGCTTCCGCGCGCGCCCGGCGGCGAACCCTGGCCACCCGCCGGGCGGGAACCCGAGCCCGCAGAGCCGTCGGCAATCGCGCAGTCGCGGGATGCCGCATCCGCGGTGCCCGTTGCGAATGACGTCCCCCTCGACGCCGCCACCGCCGCTCCGGGGACGCCAGATGTCGCTTCGGGACCCTCAGTCGTACACGTGGCGTCCCCGCAACATTCCACGCACGCTCGCCGGGGGCTCCCGCGCGAGCGCGGCGGCGAGGCATGGCCGCCGCCGCCCGTGACGGATGCCGGTCGCCCCCCGGTCGCCGGACCCGCCACGCCCGTGGCGGTCGAGACTCCCCACGCTCCGGGTGAGACGGTGCCCGCGCAGCCGGTAGACCCGGCCGCAACGGCGCCGACCGCCGCGTCGGATGCCCCGGTCTGCGCGTCGGACGCGTCAGCCGCAGCCGCGCCCGCCGTCCGCCGCGGCCTGCCGCGCGCCACCGGGGGCGACCCCTGGCCGCCTGCCGACACCGCGCCGGTTGCTCCCGCGGCATCCGCCGCCGCAAACATGACGCCCGGCGATGACGTTGCTCCCGCGGCGCCCGCCGCAGCGAACGCGACGCCCGCCGATCACGCGGCATCCGCCGCCGCAGCAGCGAACCCGACGCCCGCCGATCACGCGGCGCCCGCTACAGCGAACGTGACGCCCGGCGATCATGCCGCGCCCGCCGAGCCTCACGCCGCCCCGCCGCCCCCCGCCCTTCCCACCGGCCCGCTCGTCGAGCGTCGCCTCGCGCACGCCGGCGTCGCCCGCCGCGCCGCGCCCGCGCCCAAGCCCGAGCCCGCTCGCATCGGCCCGTTCACGAAGTCCCAGTGGGCAGGCGTGGTCGTCCTCGGGGGAGCCGGTGTCCTGTACGTCGCCGCGATGGCGGTCCTCGCGATCCGCTGGATCCTCAGCCTCGAGCCGATGCAGGACTTCCTCACGACCTACCCGGGGGAGTACCACCTGCCCGACGGTGCGCCCATCGGGCTCCCCGCGTGGCTGAACTGGTCGCACTTCCTCAACGCGTTCTTCATGGTGCTGATCATCCGCACCGGCCTGCAGGTGCGCTCCGAGAAGCGTCCGTCGGCGTTCTGGATCTCGAAGAAGGACCGCAAGCGCCGCATGAGCCTCACGCTCTGGCTGCACCAGGCCCTCGACATCCTGTGGCTCGCCAACGGGCTGATCTTCGTCGTCCTGCTGTTCGCCACCGGGCAGTGGATGCGGGTGGTCCCCACCTCGTGGGAGGTGTTCCCCAACGCGCTGTCCGCTGCCCTGCAGTACGTCTCGCTCGACTGGCCGACCGAGAACGGCTGGGTCAACTACAACGCGCTGCAGCAGATCGCCTACTTCACGACGATCTTCATCGCCGCTCCCGTCGCGGCGATCACGGGCTACCGGATGAGTGCGATGTGGCCCAAGAAGGCGGCCAAGCTGAACGAGCTGTACCCCGTCGAGTGGGCGCGGAAGCTGCACTTCCCGACGATGCTCTACTTCGTCGTGTTCATCATCGTGCACGTCGCTCTCGTGCTGTCGACGGGCGCACTCCGCAATCTCAACCACATGTACGCCGCCACCGGCTCCGTCGACCCGGATGCCTACGCCGACAACTGGGCCGGGTTCTGGCTCTTCGCCGTCTCGATCGCGGTGACGGCCGGGGCGTACGTCGCGATGCGTCCGCTCGTCGTCGCGCCGATCGCTCGCCTGTTCGGCGAGGTCAAGAGCCGCTGACGCGCCCCCGGGTCGCACGAATCGGCGCGCCCGCACGGTGGCACGAGTTCGCGCGCCCGGACCGTTACATCTGCACGATCCGTGGTGCAGGTGTCGCCTCGGAGTCCCGCGCAGACCACACGCGCCCCGCCGGTCGTGCATCCGTCACCGCACCGACCCGGCGTCCGCACCGCGCCGCAGACAGGCCGACGGCGCGGCATCCGAAACGGGAAGCCGCGCCGTCGAGTCTCGCGCTCGTGCGTCAGCGCACGAAGCGGACTTCCGTCAGCGTTTCGCCGAGGAAGGGTTCGGTGTGGGTCGCGCCGTCGAGGGTGAACCCGTTTCGCGTGTAGAACCTGTGCGCGCGGGGGTTGTCCTCCGCGACCCAGAGGTAGAGGTCGGGACCCTCGTCGGGGACGACGGCGTCGAACAGGCGCTGCCCGATTCCGGTGCCGTGCCAGGCGTCGAGCAGGTAGATGAAGTAGAGCTCGCGGCTGCGCGGTGCGTCGCGATCGCGGGCCGGGCCGGACCCGGCGAAGCCGACGATCTCGCCGTTCACCAGAGCAGCGACCATGTGGAAGTCGGGGCCCTGCTGAGCCCAGTGAGTCCACAGTTCGGCGAGGCGGCGGGCCGACACCTTCTCGAGTGCGGCTTTGCTGATGAGGTGGTCGTAGGTCTCGTGCCAGCACGTTGCGTGCACACGGCCCAGTGCCTCGGCATCGACATCGCGAACGGGACGGACGACGGTGTCGGTCTGCAGTTCGGGCTCCATGGCCAGACTCTACGCACGGCCTCTCGGATCGTGAAATCGACAGCGACAGGTCCCTCGATGCCGCGTTTCGACTGTCGAAAAGCGACAACGGATGCCGCACTGTTCGCGTGACCAGGGCTAGGCTCCCCGCTCGTGAACGTATGGTGGCGAACCCTTCTGACCCTGATGCGCGCTCGAGTGCAGTACCGCCGTCGCGGCCCCATCCCACCCGACGCGGTCGGCCGCATCCGCCTCCGAACGCTCCCCACCGACATCGACCTGCTCGGGCACATGAACAACGGCCGCTACGCGTCGCTGTTCGACCTCGGCCGCTTCGATCTGCTGACCCGGACCGGCATCTGGCAGACCATGAACGAGCGCGGCTGGTACGGCGTCGTCGCCAGTGAGACCGTCTCGTTCCGGAAGTCCCTGCAGCTCTGGCAGCGGTTCACGGTCGAGAGCCGGATCATCGGCCACGACGACAAGGCCGTCTTCCAGATGCATCGTGCGGTCGTCAAGGGCGAGGTCTACGCCGAGATGATTCTCCGCGTCCGGTTCCTCCGCAAGAGCGGTGGCATCGTGCCCCTCGAGGAGCTGTTCGAGGCCCTCCACCGCCCCGACACCCTCGCGCCGCTGCCGAAGTGGATCGAGGAGTGGGCCGCGGCATCCGCGCTCCCGTCGACCCGGTCGGAGGCGCCGAGCATCTGGCCCTAGCGTGTCCCGCGCCGGGGGCTGAACGCGCGCATAGGCTGAGCCCATGTCGGACAGCACTGTCGCGCCACAAGCGCCTACCTCCGACCTCGCCGAGCGGGCCATCGCCCTCGCGGAGCGCTGGGTCGCCGAATCCGCCGAGGTCACCGTAGACCCCGCCGCCGAACGTCTGGCGGGGGTGCTGAAGGATCCGAACGGTCTCCCGTTCACCCTCGGCTTCGTCGACGGTGTCATGCGGCCGGAGTCCCTCACGGCCGCCGCCGCGAACCTCCAGCGGGTGGCTCCTCTCGCCCCGGCCTTCCTGCCCTGGTACCTGCGGGCCGCGGTCCGCGCCGGCGGCGTGGTCGCCCCGATCCTCCCGACGCCCGTCGTCCCCATCGCTCGACGCGTCCTTCGCGAGATGGTCGGCCATCTCATCGTCGACGCGCGGCCCGACAAGCTGGGTCCCGCGCTCCAGACGCTCCGCGAGTCGGGCGCCCGTCTCAACCTCAACCTGCTGGGTGAAGCAGTGCTCGGCGAGGCCGAGGCGCTGCGCCGCCTCGAAGGTATCCACGAGCTCGTCCGACGCGACGACGTCGACTACGTCTCGGTGAAGGTCTCGGCGATCGCCAGCCACCTCTCGATGTGGGCGTTCGACGAGATCGTCGAGCGCGTCGTCGAGCGGCTTCGACCGCTCTACCTGTCGGCGGCCGAGGACGGTACGTTCCTCAACCTCGACATGGAGGAGTACCGCGACCTCGACCTGACGATGGCCGTGTTCATGCGCGTGCTCGACGACCCGCGCCTGCGGGACCTCGAAGCCGGCATCGTGCTGCAGGCCTACCTGCCCGATGCGCTTCCCGCCCTGCAGACCCTCACTGCCTGGGCGCGCGAGCGGGTTGCGGCCGGGGGAGCCCGCATCAAGATCCGCCTCGTCAAGGGCGCGAACCTCGCGATGGAGCACGTCGACGCCGTCATGCACGACTGGCCGGCCGCCCCCTACGACACGAAGCTCGACACCGACGCGAACTACGTCCGCTGCCTCGATGAGGCGCTCCGATCCGAGAACACCGAGGCGGTCCGCATCGGCGTCGCCGGCCACAACCTCTTCCACATCGCCTACGCGTGGCTCCTCGCCCGCGAGCGCGGCGTCCAGCGCGACGTCGAGGTCGAGATGCTCCTCGGGATGGCGCAGGGGCAGATGCAGGCCGTCGCTCGCGAGATCGGACACGTCCTGCTGTACGTCCCGGTCGTCCGCCCCGACGAGTTCGACGTCGCCATCAGCTACCTCGTCCGCCGCCTCGAGGAGAACGCGTCCAGCGAGAACTTCCTCTCCGCCGCGTTCGACCTCGCCTTCGACCGTGCCATGTTCGTCCGCGAGCGCGACCGCTTCACCGCGTCGGTCGCCCGCGCCGCCGAACGCACGCTGACGACGGGTCCTCGCCGCGACCAGGATCGCGCCGCCACGGCCGACGACGGGTCCGCGCCGATGATGACGGATGCCGCTCCTCCCACGCTCGACGACGCCGGCCTCACGCAGGTCGTCCTCGGGATCGCCGCGAAAGACTCGCGTCCCGCGGACCCCGACGAGACCCAGCCGGCGGGTGTTCCGGGTCGTCCCGCGCTGTTCGGCGGGGACGCGTTCGTAGAGACCGCCGTCTTCTCGTCGCGCGAGACCGTCGTCTCGGCCGGTGCGCCCGGCTTCCGCAACACCGCCGACACCGACCCGGCCCTCCCCGCGAACCGCGCGTGGGCGCGGGAGATCCTCGGCCGCGTCACCTCGTCGACGGCAGGGGATGCCGCGATCGCCGCTGCCCGCATCGGCACCGAGCCGGAGCTCGAGTCGATGCTCGGCCGCGTGGGATCGGCCGCCGACGCGTGGGGCTCGCTGCCCGCAGCCGACCGTGCCGACGTGCTCCTGCGCGCGGCGCGTGCCCTTGAAGCCCGCCGGGGCGAGCTCATCGAGGTCGCAGCATCCGAGACGGGCAAGACGCTCGCCGAAGCGGACGTCGAGGTGAGCGAAGCGGTCGACTTCGCGCGCTACTACGCCGCGACCGCCCGGGAGCTCGACAGCGTGAGCGGCGCGGTCTTCGTACCCGCCCGCCTGACGGTCGTGACCCCGCCGTGGAACTTCCCCGTGGCGATCCCCGCCGGCGGTGCCCTCGCCGCGCTCGCCGCAGGGTCCGGCGTGGTCTTCAAGCCGGCGCCGCAGGCCCGCCGGTGCGCGGCGGTCGTCGCCGAGGCGATCTGGGAGGCGCTCGATGCCGCCAGCATCGGCCGCGACATCCTCGCCCTGGTCGATCTCGACGAGGGGGGACTCGGAAAGCAGCTCATCACGCACCCCGCCGTCGACCGCGTGATCCTCACGGGGTCGTTCGAGACGGCGGCGCTCTTCCGCTCCTGGCGTCCTGACCTCGCCCTCCAGGCTGAGACCAGCGGCAAGAACGCGATGATCGTCATGCCCTCCGCTGACCTCGACCTCGCGGCATCCGATCTGGTTCGGTCGGCCTTCGGGCACGCGGGGCAGAAGTGCTCCGCCGCGTCCCTCGCGATCCTCGTCGGCCCCGTCGCCCGCTCGCAGCGGTTCTCGCGGCAGCTGGTGGATGCCGCCACCTCGCTCCGCGTCGGATCGCCCGAAGATCCGCTGACCGAGGTCGGTCCGCTCGTGGAAGCTCCGAGCGGCAAGCTCGCGTGGGCGCTCACGACGCTCGACGAGGACGAGCGGTGGCTGGTCGAGCCTCACGAGCTGCCGCACGAACGGTTCGACGGCCGCCTCTGGACGCCCGGCATCCGCACCGGAGTGAAGCCCGGGTCGCGCATGCACCTGGAGGAGTTCTTCGGCCCCGTGCTCGGGGTGATGCACGCGCGCTCCCTCGAGCACGCGATCGAGCTGCAGAACGCGGTCGACTACGGGCTCACCGCGGGTCTGTACACGCAGAATCCCGACGACCTCGCGCTCTGGCTCGACCGCGTCGAGGCGGGAAACCTCTACGTCAATCGCGGCACGACGGGCGCCATCGTCCAACGCCAGCCGTTCGGCGGCTGGAAGCGCTCGTCGGTCGGCGGGGGAGCGAAAGCCGGTGGGCCGAACCACCTCATCGGCCTCGGCTCGTGGCGTCCGACGACGGGCGCGGCGACGTCGTCGACCCTGCACCTCAAGGGGCTCGACTCGTCGATCGCCGACGTCATCGAAGCCGCCCAGCCCGCCCTCGGCTACGAGGCGTTCGAGTGGCTGCGCCGCGCCGCCCTGTCGGACGCCGTCGCGTGGGACCGCACGTTCGGCAAGGTGGTCGATGTCTCGCACCTCGGCGTCGAGCGCAACCTGTTCCGCTACCGTCCCGCGAGCGTCGAGATCCGCGCGACGACGGATGCTGCGCCCCACACGCTGGTCCGCGCCATCATCGCGGCCGTGCGCGCCCGGTCCACCTTCACGGTGAGTTCGCCGTCGGGATTGCCCAGCACGGTGCGTCACGCGCTCGGGGCGCTCGAGGTCGCGGTGTTCGTCGAGTCCGACGAGCAGTGGATCCAGCGGATGTCGGGCACGGGGGCGGAGGACGCTCCCGTTCGCGCGGATCGGGTGCGGTTGGTGGGCCCACCCGCCCAGGCTCGCGATGTGCGTGCGGCGCTCGCCGAGGCCATCGACGGCGACCCGGACCTCGCTGTCTACGCCGACGAGGTGACGCAGGCGGGCCGCATCGAACTCCTGCCGTTCCTGCGTGAGCAGTCGATCACCATCACCGCGCACCGATTCGGGAACCCCGACCGCTGGAGCGAAACCGTGATCTGACCGAGCGCTGGAAGGCCGATCCACCTGGATTTATCGAGCCGCCGAAGAAAACAACTTATCTTTCTGGCGAACCCATGCGTCCATTGCTTGAATAGACGAGCGCTTCTGGGGGAAGCGCGCACGGAACACTTCGGGGGGAGTGTCGCCCCGGAACCGAGATCCTCTGGTCTCGGCTCCGGGGCATCCTTATTTCTCAGGCGTAGCGCGGCAGGCGCACCGAGGCGTCGGGATCGGCGTCCTCGCGCGGCACCATGAACGAGTCCACGAGCGCGCGCACCGTGAGGCCGAGGAGCGTCCAGTCGCCTGACGGCGTGCCGTCGGCTCCTGACAGGCGGTAGGTGGCGTGGGGGATCCGCTCCATCGCCTGGATCGCGAAGCCCTCCGCCAAGGCTGCCATCGCCTCGGCGAAGTCATCGATCGTCAGGCCCTCCCGCATCCGCATGCCGTAGGCGTCGATGACGTGCTGATACAGCTCCGTGAACGCGGTGATCGACTCCTTGTGCCGTTCGAGACTGGCCTCGGTCAGTTCGGGCCACGTGTCGGCGGTGGTCCGCAGCGCCAGCGCGACCCGGAACGACTGGGCGTCGAGCAGGTCGGTGGGATCCTCGGCGGTGAGCTCCGCGGCCTGCACGTGCGCGAGGGCGGCACCACGGATGATGTCCTCGCCCGACGCGCCCGCCTCGATCAACTCATCGACGCGCGCCCGGATCGTGTCGGCGGGCCCGGCCACCCGCATCCGCACCATCGCGACGGCGAGATCGCGGTGGTAGTCGGCCTGATCGTTCCAGAGTCGGTACGCGGCTCCCGTGGTCAGCCCCGTGCGGCGGAGCACGTCCTGAAGGCGGATGTGCTGGACGCCCGCGCTCACTCCGCGTTCGAGAAGCAACTGCATCCCCGCGCGCAGCAGAAGCGCTCTGGTTTGTTCACCCGTGCGTCTGGCCATGCTCAGCATCCTGTCATTCGTGCGCCAGCTTCCGCGGAACACATCCACCGGTCGAGCGTCGGATCCACCTGGCATGATGGAGGCCGGCGTGCCCGATTCGACGACTTCTGGAAGTTCCGTCGGGCCTGTGGACAGCGTCCGCCGCCCCGGAAACGAGGAGCGAAAATGCCGACGCCGCACGAGAACCTCACCACCCGCGTCGCCCAGCGCCGTCGCTACCTGATGTGCCGTCCCGAGCACTTCACGGTGTCGTACAGCATCAACCCGTGGATGGAGCCGTCGCGGCCCACCGACACGGCGAAGGCTGTCCGGCAGTGGCAAGCGCTCCACGACGCCTACGTGGAGCTCGGCCACGAGGTCGAGCTGATCGACCCCGTCCCGGGCCTTCCCGACATGGTCTACACCGCCAACGGCGGCTTCATCGTCGATGGTCGCGCGCTCGGCGTGCGGTTCCGCGTCGACGAGCGCCGCGGCGAGGAGCGACCGTTCATGGACTGGTTCGATGGGCACGGATTCGAGGTCGTCGAGCCTGTGGAGGTCCAGGAGGGCGAGGGCGACTTCCTCCTCGTGGGCGACACGATCCTCGCCGGCACCGGCTTCCGCTCCGTCGGCGACAGCCATCGCGAACTCGCCGCCGTCTTCGGCCGCGAGGTCGTCTCGCTCCGCCTCGTCGACCCGCGGTTCTACCACCTCGACACCGCGATCACCGTCCTCGACCCCGTCGAGGGCGTCGGCGGCGTCGAGCGCGCGAACATCGCCTACCTGCCGTCCGCGTTCGACGAGGAGTCGCGCCGCGTGCTCGCCGAGCGCTATCCCGACGCGATCCAGGTGACGGATGCCGACGGTGCCGTCTTCGGGCTGAACGCCGCCAGTGACGGGCGCCACGTCTTCGTCTCGCCCCGGGCGACCGACTTCGCCGCCCAGCTCGAGGCGCGCGGGTACGTCCCCGTCCCCGTCGACCTGTCGGAGCTCCTGCTCGGCGGCGGGGGCATCAAATGCTGCACGCTCGAACTGCGCGGAGGTGCGCGATGACCGATTCCCGATTCCCCGACTCCTCCGAGGCTGCCATCTCGGCCGAAGAGGCCCACGTCGCCCACAATTACCACCCGCTCGCCGTGGTCGTCGCGGAGGGCGAGGGGTCGTGGGTGACCGACGTCGAAGGCAAGCGCTACCTCGACCTGCTGTCGGCCTATTCGGCGCTCAACTTCGGGCACCGGCATCCGGCACTCGTCTCGGCCGCGACGGAGCAGCTGGGCCGCATCACCCTGACGAGCCGTGCGTTCCACAACGATCGCCTCGGTGCCTTCGCCGAAGCACTCGCAGGGCTCGCAGGCAAAGACATGGTGCTGCCCATGAACACGGGCGCCGAGGCCGTCGAGACCGGCATCAAAGTGGCGCGCGCATGGGCGTACCGGGTCAAGGGTGTCGCGGAGGGGCGGGCGAAGATCCTCGTCGCCTCGGCGAACTTCCACGGGCGCACGACGACGATCGTCGGCTTCAGCGACGACCCGCAGGCGCGCGACGGCTTCGGTCCCTTCGCGCCCGGGTTCGAGATCGTTCCCTACGGGGATGCCGCGGCTCTCGCAGCGGCGATCGACGACGACACCGCGGCGGTGCTGATCGAGCCCATCCAGGGTGAGGCGGGCGTCGTCATCCCGCCCGACGGCTACCTGCGCGCGGTCCGCGAGGCCTGCACAGCGGCGAACGTGCTCTTCATCGCCGACGAGATCCAGTCGGGCCTCGGTCGTGTCGGCACGACGTTCGCGTGCGAACGGGAGGGCGTCGTGCCGGACCTGTATCTCCTCGGCAAGGCGCTCGGGGGCGGCATCCTGCCCGTCTCGGCCGTCGTCGGCGACCGCGACGTCCTCGGCGTCATCCACCCGGGCGAACACGGCTCGACCTTCGGCGGCAACCCGCTCGCGGCAGCCGTCGGACTCGCCGTCGTCGACCTGCTCGCGACCGGCGATCTGCAGCGTCGCGCCCTGGCGCTCGGCGATCACCTGCGGTCCCGGCTGGACGCGCTCGTCGGCTCCGGCGTGACCGCGATCCGCGTCGCGGGACTGTGGGCGGGCGTCGACATCGACCCGGCCGTGGGGACCGGTCGCGAGGTCGCGGAACGCCTGCTCGCGCGGGGTGTGCTCGTCAAGGACACCCACGGCCAGACCATCCGCATGGCCCCGCCGCTCATCATCCGTGCCACCGAGATCGACTGGGCGATCGAGCAGCTGCGGTTGGCCCTCGCGGACTGACCGCGGGGCGAAACACTCCGGCAACACCACCCGGATTAGGCTCATCCCATGGGTGATCTCTTCGACGGATACGGCTCCACTCTGGCGCCGCGCAAGACCCCCTCCGGCGTCCCGGCGTTCGACGAGATGTTCGCCGGAGCGGCGCATCCCGGCGAAGCGGCGCAGTCGCGATCGTCGTACCGGGAGCTGTACCAGGCTCTCGCGCAGATGACCCAGGAAGAGCTGCGCGGGCGCACCGAATCGCTCGCCAGCTCCTATCTCGCGCAGGGCGTCACGTTCGACTTCGCGGGCGAGGAGAGACCTTTCCCCCTGGATGCCGTCCCCCGCGTCATCGCCTACGACGAGTGGTCGCGCATCGAGAAGGGCGTCCAGCAGCGCGTGCGTGCACTGGAAGCGTTCCTCGACGACGCCTACGGCCACCAGCACGTCGTCCGCGACGGGGTCCTGCCGGCGAAGCTGATCGCGTCGTCGCAGTACTTCTCCCGCCAGGCCGCCGGCATCCGCCCGGCCAACGGAGTTCGCATCCAGGTGTCCGGCATCGACCTCATCCGCGACGAGCACGGCGAGATGCGCGTCCTCGAGGACAACGTGCGGGTGCCGTCGGGCGTGAGTTACGTGATCTCCAACCGCCGCGTCATGGCGCAGACGCTGCCCGAGCTTTTCGTCTCGATGCGCGTGCAGCCGGTCGGCGATTACCCCCACAAGCTGCTGCAGGCGCTCCGCAACTCCGCGCCCCCGGGAATCGACGATCCGAACGTCGTCGTCCTCACGCCGGGTGTCTACAACTCCGCCTACTTCGAGCACACGCTGCTCGCCCGGCTCATGGGTGTCGAGCTCGTCGAGGGGCGTGACCTCGTGTGTCAGGGCGGGCGCGTCTTCATGCGCACGACGCGCGGACCGCGCCGCGTCGACGTCATCTACCGTCGCGTCGACGACGACTTCCTCGACCCGCTGCAGTTCCGGGCCGATTCCATGCTCGGCGCCCCCGGGCTCATGCTCGCCGCACGGCTCGGGAACGTCACGATCGCGAACGCGGTCGGCAACGGTGTCGCCGACGACAAGCTGCTGTACACCTACGTTCCCGAGCTGATCAGGTACTACCTCGCCGAAGAGCCGATCCTCAAGAACGTCGACACCTGGCGTCTCGAAGACCCGGGTGCGCTCGAGGAGGTGCTCGACCGACTCGACGAGCTCGTCGTGAAACCGGTCGACGGGTCGGGCGGTAAGGGTCTCGTCGTCGGGCCCGACGCCAGTCCCGCCGAACTCGACGCTCTCCGCACGAAGCTGAAAGCGGACCCGCGCGGCTGGATCGCGCAGCCCGTCGTCATGCTCTCCACGATCCCGACCCTCGTCGACGACGGGATGCGGCCCCGCCACGCCGATCTCCGTCCCTTCGCCGTCAACAACGGCGACGAGGTGTGGGTGCTCCCCGGCGGACTGACGCGGGTCGCGCTTCCCGAAGGCCAGCTCGTCGTCAACTCGAGCCAGGGCGGCGGATCGAAGGACACGTGGATCGTCGGCGGCGACGCTCCGAACCGCGGCGAATACGGACAGTCCCCGTCGCTTGCCGGAATCGTCGCCGAGCAGGCCACGGCCACCTCGGCGATCCCGATCATCTACGACGCGCAGGACGAGCCGGACCACTCGCCGCAGGACCGCCCCCGCACGCTGTCCGAGCAGCAGGAGCAGCAGCAGCAGGGCAGCGACGCCGAGGAAGGTGACGAGGCATGCTGAGTCGCATCGCCGAGAGCCTGTTCTGGATCGGGCGCTACATCGAGCGCTCCGACGGCACCGCCCGCATCCTCGACGTGCACCTGCAGCTCCTCCTCGAGGATCCGTGGATCGACGAGGACACGGCCTGTCGCTCGCTGATGGGCGTCATGGGTACCGTCACGCCGCCGGGCGACCGACCCGTCACCCGCGCCGACGTGTTGACCGACCTCGCCGTGGACCGCACCAACTCGTCGTCGATCGCGTACTGCCTGCAGGCGGCGCGCGAGAACGCCCGCCGTGCCCGCGAAATCGTGTCGACGGAACTGTGGGAGACCCTCAACACGACGTACTCGCGCATGCCCCGGCGGCTCAACGACGAGAAGACGCACGAGTTCTTCCAGTGGGTCCGCGAACGTGCGGCGCTCGCCGTCGGCGTCACCGACAACTCGTCGAGTCACGATGAGGCCTGGCAGTTCTTCACGCTCGGTCGCGCCATCGAGCGCACCGACATGACCGCGCGGATGCTGGCGACGAGGTCGCTGACCGAGGCATCCGGTCCGTCGTGGACGACGATCCTCCGCTCCTGCGGCGCCTACGAGGCGTACCTGCGCACCTACCGGGGCATGCCGAGCTCGCAGAACGCCGCCGAGTTCCTGCTGCTCGACCGCCTGTTCCCGCGCTCGATCATCCACTCGATCCGGACCGCCGAGCAGTGCATGAGCGCGATCGATCCGGTCGAGGACCGCGTCGGGCACTCCAACGCGGTGCTCCGCGCTCTCGGGCGCATGCGCAACGAACTCGAGTACCAGCCGATCGATCAGGTGCTCGCCGAGCTCCCTGCCCACATGCAGAGCGTGCAGTCGGTGACGCGCGAGGCATCCGAGGCCATCCGGGGGCGGTTCTTCCCCACGCAGGCCGAACCCAGTTGGATCGGAGAGACCTCATGAAGCGGCTGCGCATCGAGCACACGACGGGCTTCGACTACCCGGGCGAGGTGGGTGCGTCGTACAACGAGGCACGGATGCTGCCGACGACGAGCGACAGCCAGTTCGTCCTCAGCTCGCAGCTCGACATCGACCCGTCGACGAACGTGAACTACTACGTCGACTACTTCGGCACGCGGGTGGCCGCGTTCGACGTGCTCGCGAAGCACTCGGCGCTCGCGATCACGGCGCGCTCGCTCGTCGAGGTGCGGGCGCGGCCGCTCACCCACCCCGACACCTCGTGGGAGGCGCTGGCCCGCGACGCGCAGCGCTCGATCGGAACGGTCGAGATGCTGTCGCAGACGCTCCGCACCGCCCCGCATCCCGAGGTCGCGGATCTCGCCGCCGGGATCGCGGCGCAGCACGAGAACCCCTCGCACGCGGCGCTCGCGATCACGATGGCGGTCGGCGAGGCGGTCGAGTACGTGCCGGGGGCGACCGAGGTGCAGTCCACCGGCGCCGAGGCGTGGGTCGAGCGCAAGGGCGTCTGCCAGGACATGGCGCACATCGCGCTCGGCGCGCTGCGCTCCGTCGGTATCCCGGCGCGCTACGTCTCGGGCTATCTGCACCCGAATCCGACGGCAGAGGTCGGCGTGCCGGTCGTCGGTGAGTCGCACGCGTGGATCGAGTGGTACGCCGGGTCGTGGCACGGCTACGACCCGACGAACGACGCGGAGATCGGCGACCGCCATGTGACGGTCGGCCGAGGCCGCGATTACAACGACGTGCCGCCCCTCCGCGGCGTCTACGCGGGCCCGTTCAAGAGCCGGCTCGACGTGAAGGTGCTCATCACGCGCGAGGCGTGACGCGGCATCCGCTCAGGCGGGGGAGTCGTCAGGGTCGAGCGTCTTGAGGGTGTCCTCCTCGACGGCGTTGTCGGCGTCGAGCTGGTTCTCGGTGCCCTCGTCGCCGCCGGTGGGGTCGTCCTGCTCGGGTGTCGGGTTCGCGTCGGTGTCGCTCATGGCCGCGACGCTACGCACGGTGCGACGCGGCATCCGCCCCCTTGACAGGTTCGACGGAGACAGCCTCGACGGACGGGGGAGGGATTCGGGGCCGGGACGTCCCCCGACGTCGACCGGGCCCCGAGCCGCCGGATCGAAGCCATGATCCGACGGTTCCCCTCGCGTGTCACCATAGGGCGCTCGAATCGCCCGCCGGAGGCCACGAGTCCACCTCCGCCCCGGAGACGGGCAGGTATCGACCCGACAGCGGCGGGGATCCGTCCGCGAGATTCATCCGATTGAGTGAGACCTGCGGTCGCCCCGCTCGGGGTCACCCGGCAACCCTGTGGGTCGTGGCAAGCTCCTAGACGACCCGACCGTCCCACCCGGAAGCCCGCCTCGATGACCTCAGCGCAGCTCGCCTCTCCCGCAGCGCCGCCGAGCCCGCCCCTCGCCCTGCGCGGCTCGTCGCGGGCATCCTGGTTCTTCGTGGTCACGGTTTTCCTGACGACGGTGGTCCAGGCTCTCGTCTCGCCCACGTGGGGACTTCTCGAGGGCGCGGGCGAGTGGCCCCTGCCTGTTTCGGTCGCCGGGACGTATGCGCTCCTCATCGGCGGATGCGCCGCTCAGGCAGGTGCCCTCCTTCTCTCCCAGCGGATGCCGCGGGTCACGCTCACGGCGGTCGTGGTGATCCATCTCGCACTGGCGGTGGGGCTCGCCGTGCCGACGTGGGTGGCGGGCATGTCGCTGGTCATCTCCGTCGCGCTGTTCCTCGCGGCGGCCGGTATGGCCGTCGCCGAGGCGGTCGCATGGTGCGTCGGCACGATCGTCGCCGAGTCGGCTGTGCTGCTCTGCTGGGTTCTGGGGACGGGCGAGAGCCTCGGCGTCAGCATCGGGTGGCTCGCGGCCCAGATCACGTCGATGGCGGCTCCCGCCGTGGGTGGCACCGCGCTCGGGCTGTGGTGGTCGGCGAAAGTGAGGCGGATGCGGCTCGCACGCGAAGCCGCCGAGCGTGCGACGCGTGAGCACGACGAGCGGGTGGCGGATGCCCAGCGTCGGGAGCGCGCTCGCATCGCTCAGGAGCTCCACGACATCGCCGGGCAGCACCTCGCGGGCCTCATCACCCTCGCCGACGCGGCTCTCAAGGTCGCCCCGACGCGGGCGGACCAGGCCCTGGAGCTGCTTCAGGACGTGCGCGACGAGGGGCGCTTCGCCGCCGCCGGGCTCGCGGGCGCGCTGGCCGATCTCCGGGCGGGCGATGTCGTCCCGTCCGACACGACGCGGGACCTGCGCCAGCTCGACGAACTCGTCGCGTTCTGGCGGGCGCGCGGAGCCATCGTTGCGCTCGAGGTGACCGGGCGCCTCGATTCGCTTCCCGCGGTGGTGTCGGCGACGGCGTTCCGCTGCATCCAAGAGGCCCTGACGAATGCAGCCAAGCACGCTCCCGGCGCGCCCGTGGATCTTCGCGTCTCACGAACGCCGGACCGTATCCGCGTCGTCGTCGCGAACTCCGCGGCGGTGCCGATCGGCGACCTCTCGGGGATCGGGCTCGGGTGGGGGCTCAGCGGCATCCGGGAGCGCGTCGAGATCCTGGGCGGGTCCCTTTCCGCGGGTCAGGATGCCGGCGGGGGCTGGACGCTCGACGTCTCGATCCCTGTCTCCTCGAGCGAAGCGGAGCGGGGATGACGGCCGGTCGTTCGCCGATTCGGGTTCTCATCGCCGACGACAATCGGTCGGTCCGCAAGGGCCTCCGGCTCCAGCTCGAGGCCGCGGGCGGCATCCGTGTCGTCGGCGAGGTCGCCAACGGCCTCGATGCCGTGCGCGTGGCACAGGCCGAGGCACTGGACGTCGTGTTGATGGACATGCAGATGCCGGGCCTGAACGGCGCGGATGCCACGCGGCAGCTGCTCGCCGAGGAGGGCGACCAGCCGGCGGTCATCGTCATGACGAGCTTCGCGGTGGACGCCTACATCACCGATGCGATCGACGCGGGTGCGGTTGGGTACCTGCTGAAGAGCTATGACTCGGACAAGGTGGTCAGCGCCGTCGAAGCCGCAGCTCGCGGGGAGGCGATCGTGTCCACGCGTGCCATCGCGCCGGTGCTGCGAGAGTTCGTCCGTCGCCGCGGCCCGGATCCCGACATCGAGCGTCTGGCGTCGTTGAGCCCTGCGGAGAGGCGCGTCGTGTCGATGCTCGCCTCAGGGGTCACCGCCAACGAGGCGATCGCGTCGTCCCTGCACCTGTCGGTTCACACGGTGCGGACGCAGCTGCAGTCCGCACTCCGCAAGGTCGGTGTCGCGGACCGCACGCAACTCGCCCTGTGGGGTGCGCGCAACCGGCTCGACGGGGAGGGTGCTCGCGCGTTCGACTGAGCTGGTCTCGCGGCAATCCCGTTCCGGGGACGCGTCGTGCCGTTTGCGTCGACGGCACGCGACATCGCGCGTCCCCGGAGCGTTGCGGAAACCACTGAACGTTATTTAGTCTTTCGACATCGGGTGCCGCGCGCACCCACGCCACGACGACGTCGCAGGAGACCGCCATGACCGCATCCCTTTCCACCGCGCCCGACGGGACGCGTTACCGCGACCTCAACCGCAACGGCGTCATGGATCCGTACGAGGACCCGCGCCTGCCGATCGCCGAGCGCGTCGCCGACCTCGTCTCGCGCCTCTCGCTGGAGGAGAAGGCCGGGCTCATGATCCAGACGATCGTGTCGACGACCACCGACGGCGAGGTCGACGGGCCGGCGTTCATGCCCGGGCGCACGACGGCCCGCGAGTTCGTCGAGGGCTCGCACATCACGCACCTGAACATCCACCAGATCCCCGACCCGCGCGCCATGGCGCGGTGGGTGAACGCGCTGCAGCGGGTGGCTGCGGCGTCGGGCCACGGCATCCCGGTCACGATCTCCACCGACCCCCGCCACTCGTTCACCGAGAACTGGGGCGCCTCGTTCACCGCCGGTCACCTCTCCGCGTGGCCCGAGCCCCTCGGGCTCGGCGCGATCGCCGACCCGGGCGTCGTGCGCGAGTTCGCCGACATCGCGCGTCGCGAGTACACGGCCGTCGGCATCCGCTCGGCCCTGCACCCGACGCTCGACGTCGCGACGGAGCCGAGGTGGGCCCGGCAGTACAGCACGTTCGGGCAGGATGCCGACCTCGTCGGACGTCTCGGTGTCGCCTACCTCGACGGGTTCGAGGGCGACCGGCTGACGTCCGCGAGCGTTGCCTGCATGGCGAAGCACTTCCCCGGCGGCGGGCCGGAGAAGGATGGCGAGGACCCGCACTTCCCCTACGGCACCGACCAGGTGTACCCGGGCGGCATGTTCGAATACCACCTCGAGCCGTTCCGCCGGGTGATCGAGCGCGGGGTCTCGGCGATCATGCCCTCGTACGGCGTGCCGCGCGGGCTTGTCCTCGACGGCGAGCGGGTCGAGGAGGTCGGCTTCGGCTTCAACCACCAGATCATCACGGGGCTGCTGCGCGAGAAGCTCGGCTTCGACGGCGTCGTCTGCACCGACTGGGGACTCGTCACCGAATCGCGGATGATGGGCAAAGTCCTGCCGCCGCGGTCGTGGGGCGTCGAGCACCTCAGCGAGATCGAGCGGTTCCGAAAGGCCCTCGACGCCGGCTGCGACCAGTTCGGCGGCGAGGACGACCCGGCGCTCCTCATCGAGCTCGTGCGCTCGGGTGCCGTGCCCGAGTCGCGCCTCGACGTCTCGGTCGCGCGCCTGCTGCGCGTGAAGTTCGAGCTCGGACTGTTCGACGATCCGTTCGTCGACGAGGATGCCGCGGCCGAGGTCGTCGGCAGCGCCGAGTTCCGCGCAATCGGCACGCAGGCCCAATCGCGGTCGACGGTGATCCTTCCGGGTGGGTCCGGGGATGCGGCATCCGTTCTGCCCCTGCGGCCCGGCACGGCGGTGCACGCCCCGGACATCTCGGACGAGGCGCTGCGCGAGGCAGGACTCGAGCCCGTCGCGGAGCCGGCGGACGCCGACGTGGCGATCCTGCGGCTCGCGCCGCCGTTCGAGCCGCGCGATCACTTCATGCTCGAGTCGAGCTTCCACGCGGGGTCGCTCGCGTTCGACGACGAGGTCGTGGCGACCGTCGCCGAGGTCGCCGCCGCGGCGCCGACCGTCGTCACCGTGCACCTCGAGCGTCCGCTGCTGCTCGCACCGCTGCTGCCGCATGCGCACGCTGTCGTCGCGACGTTCGGCGCGTCGGAGGGGGCGATCCTCGACGCGCTTACCGGACGCGTGCCCGCCGAGGGGCGCCTGCCGTTCGAGATCCCGCGCAGTACGGAGGCCGTTCTCGCTGGTCACTCCGACGTCCCCGGCGGAACCGCGGACCCGGTCTTCGAGGGCGGGCGGGCGACGCTCGAGGTTCGCGCAGATGCGTGAGCGCCGTGTTTCGGCGCAGGGCCGGGAGAGCCGCGAGCTGATCCTCGACACCGCGCTCGAGGTCATCGGTCGTCGCGGGTACGGGGCGACCTCGCTGCGCGACATCGCTGCCGAGGTCGGGATGACGCAGGCCGGCATGCTGCACCATTTCGGCACGAAGGAGAACCTGCTCGTCGAGGTGCTGCGCCGACGGGATGCCGCGACCCGGGAGGCCCTCGCCGACCAGGCCGGTGGCGAACCGCCGTCGGTGCGCGTCGCGCGGCGCAATGCCGAGTCGCCCGCGCTGGTGCACCTGTACACGAACCTGCTGGTCGCGGCATCCGATTCGGAGCATCCCGCTCGAGCATTCTTCGAGGAGCGGCAGGAGAGTGTGCACGCCGTCGTCGCGGCGGATATCCGCGCGCGGCAGGAGGCGGGCGGGATGCCGGCGGGAGTGGATGCCGACATGGCGGCGACGGTGCTGCTCGCCCTCTCGGACGGGCTGCAGCTGCAGCAGAGCGTCGACCCGTCGATCGACATCGCCGAGGTGCTCGCGTGGGTGTGGGAGCGGCTGGCCGTGCAGGACTGAGAGCTGCAGCGACTCCTGGGGCTGGTCGCCATGCAGGTGCGCACGGCCAGTAAGTCTTTTCTCTCGCGGTTTGACATAGGGAACGCTACGGTTCGAGCAACCGCGGGCACTGTTGCTGCGGCTTCACGACGACAGGTTGGGGCCTGAGTGCGTTCTACGGCTGTGCGTGGTGCCCAGCAGATGACCGGCGTCAGCAACGCGTCCGGTTCGTTCGCGTACAAGTACGCCGGCACCAGCCAGGTCGAAGTCCTCCAGCAGCAGCAGGCCAGTCGATCGGCCTCTTCGCTGTTCTGGCGGTCATCTTCCTAGTGATGAGCGCCATATTCGCCGGACAGGCTGTGCGCCCAGGCGAGAACACAACGGCCTTGGTTGTTGCAATCGCGTGCGTCCTTCTGTGTCTCGGCAGCGTAGCGTTCGTCCTCGTTCTCCTCGTGAAAGCTCGGAGGAAGCGAAAGTGATAGCCGATGAGACCCTGCAGGCGGCGCAACAGCGCTACGGTTCGCGGCCATCAATTCTGTTGGCGCCGGAGCAGTGATCGATTTGGCAGCGTCCATATGGGGAGCAGGTTCTGCTATCGGCGGAATCCGGGAGGAGTGTCAGTGACCATGCAAATCACGGCGACGGTGATTGGCGCCCTGACTGCAAGCGTCTTACTAGTGGCGGTGTTCCAGCTGCTGATATTTCAGGAGACATCTTTTTGGGTATGGGTGATAGTTCTCTTCGGGGCAGGCTCTACGGCGTTGTTCGCTCGTGCTGCGCACAGTGAGAAGAATCGTCCTGAATGAATCAAGCCACGCGGGGGCTGATCCGCAACGGGCCGGACGAATGGCATGCGGCACTAACGCGACCGAAATGATGACGACGCCCGACTAGTTGTGGATTCACTCGGAAATCGAACCAGACGGCTACCGAAGCCGGCGGAGAGATCCTCGGGGGTACGGCCCCTGAGTTTGGGCGCCACTCCAGACAGGTCACCGATAATCATCGTTATATCGCCGAGCCACCAACGAGCCGCGCCCACCTCACTCCACCCGCGTCACCCGGATCGCCATGAACTGCCGTCCCGGCAGTTCGACGCGCACCTGACCGCGATACGTCCCGGGCAGTTCGTCGACCGTCATCCCCCAGGTGTCGATGACCTCGACGCGCCAGTCGCCCTCGTCGAGGATGACATTGCGGAACCGCGGCCGGTTGAATCCGAAGTACGCGATCTTCTGCTGCCCGGCGACGCCACCCCACGGCACGTCCCAGTCGCTCGGCAGCGGGTCCCAGACCCCGCCGGGCGCCTCGGACTGCAGTCGTTCGAGAAAGGCGATCCGTGCGGGTGAGGTGCCGTGCAGTGCGCCGCCCTTCGCCCACCAGAGCACTTCGTCGTCATCGCCGACGGATGCCGCACCGTCGAGCGCGGGCGGGTAGTAGGTCTCGCCGTGGCCGACGTACCCGCCGCGGACGGCACCCTCCCAGAACCGGCGCACCATCTCCTCGCCGGTGATGTTGCCCCAGCCCTGGTCGATGTCGCCCTCGTACGCGCACTCGTCGATGACGACTGGCTTGCCCCACTGCTCGCGCCACTGGTCGGTGTTCTCGGCCGTGCGGTACACGTCGACCCGCTGCACGCTGACGTGCGTGATCCACGGCTTCGCGTAGTCATAGAAGGGCCGGCAGTTGTGGATCGAGTTGAGGTGACCGAAGGCATCCTCTTCTCCCACGACCGCGGCGAGGCGCTCCCAGTCGTCGAGGTCCTTCGACCACATCAGGTCGTACTCGTTCGCCATCGACCACCACACGTTCGCGAACCCCGCGAGCCGCCGCACCACGTACCGCAGGTAGCGCTCGTCGACGGCGGGACCGAGATCGGCGAACCCCCACCGGTCGTACGCGTGGAAGAGGATGAGGTCTGCCTGGATGCCGAGGGCCGCCAACTCCGCGATGCCCTGCTCCAGGCGGCGGAAGTGCGCGGGGTCGAAGCGGGTGAGGTCGAAGCCGTCGGCGAGGCTGCCGACGAACGGGAAGTCGGCCGGCTCGTTCGCGTTGTAGAGGTACGACTTCGGGAACACGCACATCCGGAGCTTCGCGAACGGGGCGTCGGCGAGGGTCGCGAGCGTCTTCTGCTGCAGTTCCTCGGGCTGGTGCGTCCAGGCGTAAGCGGTCGTTCCGACCGGGCGATGCCGCGTGCCGTCGGCGTGCCGGAAGTGCAGCCCGTCGACGCGCACCGGGCCGCGCGAGCCCTCGCGCGCCTCGACGACCTCGACCGAGCCGGTCAGGCCGTCGAGCGAGCGCGCGGTCGACCGGGTCTCGAAGGTCCACGTGCCGGGCTCATCGGCGAGCGCCCGAACGACGTAGACACCGTCGCCGTCGTAGAACCCGCCGACGCGCACTTCCCGGCCGCCGCGGCGGAACACGGCGTCGAGTTCGACGTCGACGAACGGGTTGCCGTGCGCGGGGCCGGCGAAGCGCACCTCGAGCGGATCCCACTGCGGCGACGGTGCCGGCAGTGTTACGACGGCCGAGGCTCGCGGCACGTCGTCGCCCTCGTAACCGGGGTCGGCGGCGATCGCGGGGGAATACGGTGCGCGTCCGGCCCCCGACCCGACCTCGGCGAGCGCCGCGAAGAAGCGCTCGCGCTCCTCGAGGTCCTCGAGGGCGGGCACGATCGCGACCAGCTGACCGAGGCGACCGCTCCGGAATTGCGTCGCCATGGGCGAGGCTGCCACCCCGGGCAGGTACCGCTCCAGGATCGCGCGGGCTTCGGGGTCGTCGATGGCATCACCGAACGTACTGGCACGGTCGAACACGGGGGCCTCCTCGGGCAGGTCAGACGGATGCCGTCGCGCGCCGGATCGCGTCGTCCACCGACGCGAGCAGCGCGGGCGGCGCGAACATGAGCGCGCTCGTGACGGCTCGGCGCGCTCCCCAGCGCGTCTCGGCGCGAATCGCCTCCGCGCGGTCGGGATCCGCCGACGCCACGGCATCGAGGAAGGCGGAGTACGCGCGCGGGTCGTCGATCACGTCGGCGAGCGACGCCTGCAGGCCATCGAGCGCAGGACGCGGGGGGACAGCGGCGGGCGTGAAGCGCCACTCGTAGCGGCCGGATCCGACCTCCTCGGGTGCACCCGGAACAGCGATCTCGGCACGGGTGCCGGGCGGCACGACAGCTCGCACCACGATCTCGGCTCCCTCCCGATGCCATGCCACAGCGGCCTCGCCGTAGGGGGTCAGATGGCGCGCCGACGCCGACGACAGGGTGTCGAGCGGCTGGGGCGCGATGCGGAGACGCCGGTACCCGGGTGCCGCGGGCGCGAGGCCGGCGACGGTCCGGTGCAGCCAATCCGCGACGGCGCCGAGCGCATAGTGATTGAAGGACGTCATCTCACCCGGGTTGACCGAGCCGTCCGGCAGGAGCGAGTCCCAGCGCTCCCACACCGTCGTCGCGCCCTGCGTCACGGGGTACAGCCACGAGGGGCATTCGGTTTGCGTGAGCAGCCGCTCGGCCGTGGCGAGGTGCCCGCTGCGGGTGAGCGCATCGGCGACGAGGGGGGTCCCGACGAAGCCGGTTCCGATGCGGTAGCCGCCCTCGCGGACGAGCGCCGCGAGGCGGTCCGCGAGCCCGGTCCGGACGGCACCGTCGGTGACGAGGTCGAACTCGAGGGCGAGGGCATACGCGGTCGGAGCGTCGCTCATCATGCGCCCCGCGGCGGTCACGTACTCGTCGACGAACGCCGCGCGGCTCCGCTCCGCGAGGGCACCGTAATGAGCGGCATCCGTGTCGTGTCCGAGGAGGCGGGCGGCATCGGCGACCTGGCGCAGGGACCGCGCGTAGTACGCCGAGGCGACGATGTCGCTGTCGACCTGCGCCTGGCCCGGCTTGTCGGGCGGCGACGTCGGATCGAGCCAGTCGCCCAGCTGCATCCGGCCGGCCCATAAGCCGCTCTCGCCCGCGTCGCGACCGACGGCATCCACCCAGTCGCGCATGCTGTCGTACTGCGCGGCGAGGACCGCTCGGTCGCCGAAGCGGTCGTGGAGGACGGTGGGGACGACGGTGGCGGCGTCACCCCACGCGGCCGGTGACGCCCCGCCGAACGAGGCGAACCCGCCGAGGGCGGACGGCACCACGACCGGCACCGATCCGCCGTCGCGCGTCTGCTCGTGGGCGAGATCGCGGAGCCACGACGTGAGGAACCCCGCGCAGTCGTAGAGGAACGACGCGGTCGGGGCGAACACCTGCAGGTCGCCCGTCCACCCGAGCCGCTCGTCGCGCTGCGGGCAGTCGGTGGGGATCGACAGGAAGTTCCCGCGCATGCCCCAGACGACGTTCTCGTGCAGGCGTTCGATGAGCGGGTCGGATGCCTCGAACCACCCGGTCCGCGTCATGTCGGTGTGGAGGACGACCGCCTCGACGTCGGCCGGATCGATGTCGATCCCGGTGACCTGGGCGTAGCGGAAGCCGTAGAAGCTGAAGCGGGACTCGAGGACGTCGTCACCGCCGGAGAGGTCGAACGTCGCCGTCGCCGCGGCGTTCCGGAGAGGGCGCAGCGCGAGTTCACCCTCGTTGAGGACCTCCGCGTGACGGATTGTCACGCGGGTACCGGCGTCGCCCCGGACCCGCAGGCGAAGTCGACCGACGAGATTCTGCCCGAAGTCGAGGATCGTGGCGCCGGACGGTGTGGGGAGCGTCGCCGCGACGGGAAGCGCCTCGATCCGCCGCACGGGCGGGGCGATGCGGGCTTCGGGCACGGGGATGTTCTCGTACCCGGGCTTCGCGGCAGCGCCCACCCGAGCGGGCCGGAACTCGCCGACCGTGACGCGCAGGTCCTGGTGCTCACCGGCGTAGATGCCGCTGTCGACGACGGGGCACTGGGCCGCGGCATCCCACCCGTCTCCGGTTGCAGCGACCGTCGTCGTGGTGCCGTCGTCGAAGGTCACCCGCAGCTGGGCGAGGAACGACGGCTGCGTGCCGTAGAGGCGGTCGGCGAACGCGAAGAAGCCGTACTTCTCGGTGTACCAGGCGCCGGCGAGAGTCGCCGACAGCTCGTTCTCGCCCACGCGGACGAGACCGGTGACGTCGACGGTCTCGTGGACGAGGCGGTCCCGGTAAGCGGTCCACCCCGGCGAGAGGACGTCATCCGAGACGGGAGTGCCGTTGATCTCGGGCTCGGCGACACCGAGGGCCGTCCAGAACAGCAGCGCGCGCGTCACGGGCCGCCCGAGACGGAACCGCGTCTTCACGACGGTCGGCATCGCGTCTCGCGGAGGGTCCGCGAGACCCACGGGCTGAGCGACCCATTCACCCGCCGCGAGGAACCCTGCCGCGACCGGCGACGGCTCCGACCACCCGGTCCAGGTGCCGGATGCCGCCTGCACCCGCACGCGGACGGCGCGATGCTCACCCGCCTGCAGCGGCGTGAACGGCCACGCGACGAGCGCGCTCTCGGCGCTGTCGAGAGCGACCGTGTCGACCCCGTCGGTCACCTCGGCGCGGGCCTGGATCCACTCCGGCTCGTCGGTCGCGACGGTCCAGGTCAGGCGCGGCGCGGGCGTCGCGACGAAGGGTGTGCCGGTGCGGTGCTCGGCGCGAAGGGTGTCGATGCGGGCGTTCACGGGGTTCCTCTCAGGAGTCAGCGGAGGCGGCGGCCGAGGTCCGCGGCGAGCGCAACGGCGCGGGGATCCGCGCCCCCGGGCCAGGGGCCGCGCGCGATCGTCCATGCGAAGGAGACACCGGTGTCGGGGTCGACGCACGCGAGGGCGCCGGCCGCGCCGTCGTGACCGAAGGCGCGGGGGCCGCCGAAAGCGAGCTGCTGCGACGGCTTCTGGAAGACGATCGCGTGAGCGCGGTCGTACTGGTGCAGCACCTCGTCGTACCCGCGGACCTGCTGCTGCCCGATCGTGGCGACGGTGTCCGCCGAGAGGAACGGCTGCCCGCCGTCGACGCCGGTGACGGCGGCGGCCATCAGGCGCGCGAGCCCGCGGGCGCTGCCCGTGCCGCTGCCGGCCGGGTGGCCGTAGCGCCAGCTCTGCGGCGAGTTGCCGAGGTCGACGTCGCCGGGCGTGGAACCGAACACGAGCGGGCCGAGCGCGGACATCTCCCGCGGGGCCGTGTCCGAGACCGGGCGGATCATCGGCAGGACGGCCGCGCGACGCTCCTCGTGATCCTCGGGCAGGCCGAGGAAGAAGTCGACGTCGTGCGGGGCGCGGATCTCCTGCTCGTAGAAGTCGTGGAGCGTCCGCCCCGTCACGCGGTACACGAGCTCGTCGCCGAGGTTGCCGATCGTGATGGCGTGATAGCCGAACGCGCTGCCGGGGTGCCAGAACGGAGTGGATGCCGCGAGGCGATCCGCCGCAGCGTGGTGGTCGAGCAGCTCGTCCCACGTGAGGACCGTGTCGGCCTGGGGGAGACCCGCCTGGTGCGAGAGCAGCTGGCGGACCGTGACGGCGCCCTTGCCCTTGGCGGCGAACTCCGGCCAGTACGTCGCGACGCGCTCGTCGAGGTCGAGCTCGCCGCGTTCGACGAGCAATCCGATCGCGAGGCCGATCGTGTTCTTCGTCACCGAGTACGGCACGATGACCGAATCGCGGTCGAGGTGCGGGCCGCCCCAGGCGTCGAGGACGACCTCGCCGTTGTGACGGGCGGCGACCTGGAACGACAGATCGGGGTCGGCGGCGAGCCAGCCCTCGAGGCGGTCGGCGATGCCGGTCAGGCGCTCGTCGACGGTTCCCTGCAGGCGCGTCATGCTCCGGCCTCCCACTCGAACGAGAGCGGAAGGTCCACGGCCGAGGCCCCGATCCGCAGCGTGAAGACGCCCGGTTCGACCTCCCAGCCGGCGGCCCAGTGCGCGAACCGGCGCGTCGGCAGATCGATCGTCGCGGTCGCTGTGGCCCCGGCATCCGCTCGCACGACGGCGTGACCCACGAGCCAGCGGACCGGTCGCTCGATCGTGGACTCGGGGCGCTCGGCGTAGACCTGCACGACGTGCTTGCCGGCGCGATCGCCGACGTTGCGGACTCTCACGGTCAGCTGGTCGCCGCGGCGGACCGCGTCATCCCACTCCCACGAGGTGTAGCCGAGGCCGTGCCCGAAGGCGAAGGCGGGTTCGGCTACCGAGCGCAGCCACGCCCGGTAGCCGATGTGGATGCCCTCCGTGTAGCGCAGCACACCGTCGTCGGGGGTGACCTGCGTCACCGGCACGTCCGCGAGTGCGGCGGGCCAGGTGGTGGGGAGGCGGCCGCCGGGCTCGGTGGCGCCGGTGAGGACGTCGGCGACCGCGTTGCCGAACTCCTGGCCGCCGAAGTAGCCCTGCAGGATCGCATCGACGTCGCCCGCCCACGGCAGGACGACGGGGGAGCCGGCATTGACCACGACGACGACCGGGGTCCCGGTCGCCGCGACGGCGCGGACGAGGTCGTCCTGGCGGCCGGGCAGATCGAGGTTCTCGCGGTCGTAGCCCTCGGACTCGACCTTCGCGTTCGTGCCGACGACGACGATCGCGATCTCAGCCGCCCGCGCCGCGTCGACCGCACGGGCGATCAGCTCGGCCGGATCGGTCCGCTCGGGAGCGATGCCGACGGTGGCAGACAGGGCGCCGGCGAGCGCGCCCGCGTCGGCGGGGAAGATCTCGACACGGATGTCGATCGGGATGCCGCTCGTCACCGACACCGGTGTCGTCAGCGACGGCGGGTTCAAGAACGCCGCTCCGAGGTCCGTGCCCTCGATCACGGGGGCGTCGTCGATGCGCAGTTCGCCGTCGACCAGGACGCGCGCCCGGCTGCCACCGGCGAAGCCGAGTTCGATTTCCCCCGTCGCATCCGGGGTGTAGCGGGTCTCGAAGATGACCGTGCGGCTGGCGGCGATGGGGGCGTCGCCACCGAACCAGACGAGTGCGCTCGCCCGACGGTCCTCGGTGAACAGTTCTTCGCCTGCGGCGCCCAGGAACGTCACCCGGAGGCCGGGCCCACCCGTCACCGGATTCGTCATCTGCTCGAGCGGGAGCTCCGCGACACCCTCCTGGACCACAGCACCGATCTCGTAGACGATGTCGGCATCGGGAAGGGCGTCACGGATGCCGGCGAGCGGCGACACGGTGCGCTCGGGCAGCACCGTGGCCGAGCCGCCGCCCTGCGTGCGGGCGTCGCGGGCGTTCTGGCCGATCACCGCGACGCGGCGGAGACCACCGGCATCCAGGGGCAGGACGCCGTTGTTCTGCAGGAGGACGGAGCCTTCGACAGCGGCCTCGCGGACGAACGCGACGCCGTCGATCGGCGTCGTCTCGAGCGGCGCCGTGCCCTCGAGCGCACCGACGCGCTCGGCGAGCAGCAGCAGGCGCAGGACCTTGCGGTCGATGTCGGCTTCCTGTACGCGACCGTCGCGGACGGCGGCGACGAGGTCCGCCCAGGCGGGTGCCGGCCCCGGCATGGCGAGGTCCTGGGCGGCGGGGACGGAATCGAGCGAGCGGACGGCGGTCCAGTCGCTGATCACGACACCGTCGAAACCCCACTCGCTGTTGAGAGGGGTCTCGAGCAGGTCGTTCTCGGTCATGGTCACGCCGTCGACCGCGTTGTAGGCGCTCATGATGCTCCAGGCGCCCGCCTCGACGGTCGCCTCGAACGGGGCCAGGTAGAGCTCGCGGAGCGCGCGCTCGCCGACCTGCACGTCGACCGTGAAGCGGTCGGTCTCGGAGTCGTTGGCGACGTAGTGCTTGGGCGTCGCGGCGACGCCGTTGTCCTGCAGGCCGCGGACGTACGCCGCGCCGAGGTCGGCGGTGAGCTGCGGGTCCTCCGAGAAGCACTCGAAGTGGCGCCCGCCGAGCGGGGACCGGTGGAGGTTGATGGTCGGGCCGAGCACGACGTCGACGCCCTTCCGGCGGGCTTCGCTCGCCGCGGCGGCACCGTAGCGGTGCGCGAGGTCGACATCCCACGACGCGGCGAGCGCCGAGCCCGACGGCATGTTGAGCGACGGATCGCGCTCGTCCCAGCGGGGCCCGCGGACACCGGCGGGGCCGTCCGAGAGGGTCATCGCACGGAGGCCGATCTCGGGCATCGGGACGGTGGTCCAGAAATCCGCGCCCTGCACGAGCGCGGCCTTCTGCTCCAGGGTCAGCTTCTCGAGAAGCGGGCGGAGGTGGTCGGTGGACGCGGTCATGCGATCTCCTGTGATCGAAAGTGAGAAGAAGGGGTGGTGGATGCCGGCGCGCGAGAGTCGGCGCGCCGGCATCCGGTCAGGCGGCGCCCGGAGCGGATGCCGCGGCCTCGGAGGCGAGGAAGGCGCGTCGCGCGGCGCGACGTTCTTCCTGCTTGTCCGGGTCGGGCACCGGAGCGGCCATGAAGAGCCGCTGGGTGTACGGGTGTTCGGGTTCCGAGGTCACACGGTCGCCGTCGCCGTACTCGACGATCTCGCCCCGGTACATCACGGCGACGCGGTGGCTGACGTGTCGCACGACGGCGAGGTCGTGCGTCACGAACAGATAGGCGACGCCGGTGCGCTCCTGGATCTCGACGAACAGGTCGAGCACGCGTGCCTGCGTCGACAGGTCGAGCGCCGAGACGGGCTCGTCGCAGACGATCAGTCGGGGCTCCAGCGCGAGCGCGCGGGCGATCGCGACGCGCTGCCGCTGCCCGCCCGAGAACTCGCGTGGGAGCCGGTCGCGCGCGTCGGCGGGGAGGCCCACCTGGTCGAGCAGGTCGCGCACGCGGGTCCGTGCCGTCGTCTTCGCGATGCCGGCGGCCCTCAGCGGCTCGATGAGGATCTCCTCGATCGTCATCGACGGGTTGAGCGACGAGTACGGGTCCTGGAAGACCACCTGGATCTCACTGGTCAGCGTGCGGCGCTGACGTCGGGTGAGATGCGAGATGTCGCGCCCGTCGTAGGTGATCGTGCCGCCGGTGACGGGTGCCAGCCCGAGCGCCGCACGGCCCAGGGTCGTCTTCCCCGATCCCGACTCGCCGACGAGGCCGACGGTCTCGCCGGGCAGGATGTCGAGCGAGACGCCCTTCAGGGCGCGGAACGGTTCGGCGCGGAAACCCTTGCCGGGGTATTCGACGACGAGATCCGTGACCTCGAGCAGCGGAGCGGTCATGCCCGTGCTCCCTTCGTGACGAGCGGACCGCGGGCGGGACCCTCGTCGAGGATCGCGTCCAGCAGTGCCTGGGTGTAGGGGTGGCGGGCGTCGTTGAAGATCGCCCGGACGGGGCCCTGCTCGACGAACCGGCCGTTCTGCATGACCGTGACCCGGTCGCAGAGGTCGGCGACGACGCCGAAGTTGTGCGTCACCAGGAGCATGGCCATGTTCCGTTCGGATTGCAGGTCTCGGAGCAGATCGAGTACCTCTGCCTGGACCGTGACGTCGAGCGCCGTGGTCGGCTCGTCCGCGATGATCAGGTCGGGATCGGTCGACACCGCCCCCGCGATCAGCACGCGCTGGGCCATGCCGCCCGAGACCTCGAACGGGTAGGCCTCGAAGGTGCGCTGCGGCTGCGGGATGCCGACGCGGGCGAGCAGATCGAGCGCGCGCTGAGTGGCATCCTTCTTCGACAGACCCATGTGCGCCCGCAGCGGCTCGACGAGCTGGCTGCCGATCGTGAACGACGGGTCGAGGTTGCTCATCGGCTCCTGCGGGATGTACCCGATCCGCTTGCCGCGGATGCCGGCGTACGCCCGGTCGTTCGCGTCGGCGAGCTCGGTGCCCTCGTAGAGGATCGAGCCCCCCGTGACGTGACCGCCGCGGGGGAGGAGTCCCAGCACGCCGAAGGCGGTCTGGGTCTTGCCCGATCCCGATTCGCCGATGAGGCCGTGGACCTCGCCGCGGCGGATGTCGAACGAGACGCCGTGGACGACCTCGATGTGCGAGCCGTCGGGCTGGTCGTAGCCGACCTTCAGGTCGCGCACCTCGAGGACCTTCTCGCTCGCCTTGCTGCGCGCGTCCTCGGGGTGGCGGATGACCTCCGCGTTCTCGATGACCGGCAGTTCGTCGAGGTCTTCGATGGGGTCTCCGCCGCCGGTCGAGATCGACGTGGTCACAGCGGCGATCGATCCGGTCGCCGTCGACACGGCGCGGCGGCGCTTGCGGCGCACCGAGACGGTGCGCTCGAGCTCGTCGCGCATGACGTTGGCGAGCAGGGTGAGAGCGATGCAGACGAGGGCGATGGCGATGGACGGCCAGATCAGCAGGAACGGCGTCCGGTTGATGCTCTTGAAGCCGTCGCTGAGCATCGCTCCCCAGGTGGGCACCTGCGGGTCGCCGAGCCCGAGGAACTCGAGTCCGGACTGGATCGCGAGCGCGATGCCCGCGATCACCGAAGCCTGGATGATGATCGGCGCCCGCACGACCGAGAGGACGTGGCGCCCGATGATGCGGGTGTCGCTGAGGCCTGAGACTCGGGCCGCATCGACGTACAGCTCGTCTCGTACCGCCGTGACCGCCGCGTAGACGAGCCGGAAGAACGAGGGGGCGAGGAGCAGGCCGAAGATGAACATCGATGTCCACACCGAGGGCCCGAGGACCGCGCGTGCGGCGAGGAGGACGACGATGCCGGGCAGTGCCATGTTCAGCTCGGTGATCCACGTCGCGACCGTGTTGAACCAGCCCTGGTAGTAGCCGGCGATGAGGCCGCTGATGACGCCGATGACGATCGCGACGACGACGGCGAGGAGAGCGGCGGCGATGCTCGTCTGAGTGGCTGCGAGCAGGCGTGACCACACGTCGCGGCCGCTCGAGTCGGTGCCGAGCAGGTTCGGGCCGCCCGGTGCGGCGAGCACATTGCGGATGTCGACGTAGTTCGGGTCGAGGGGAGCCAACTGCGGACCGATGATCGCGATGATCGCGACCAGGAGCAGGAAGGCGGCTGCCGCGACTCCGAGGGGGCGCTTGAGGATGCGCCGGAAGAGGTTCATCCTGACGGGTGCCTTGCCGGGAGCCGGCACGGCGAGGGGTGTGGAGAGTTCGCTCATGACAGTCTCACCTTCGGGTTCAGAGCGGCCTGGGCGAGGTCGATCAGCAGGTTGACGATGATGACGAGGATCGCGAATGCGATCACGAGTCCCATCACGACGGGGATGTCGCCGAGCACCGTCGAGCGGACGCTGAGCTGCCCCATCCCCGGGATCGCGAAGATCTGCTCGACGACGACGGCGCCGCCGAGGAGCCCGACGAACTGCAGGGCGAGGACGGCGAGGGCGGGGCCGCCGGCGTTGCGGAGCACGTGCTTGTAGATCACCGACCGCTCGCTGAGCCCGCGCGCTCGAAGGGTGCGGACGTAGTCGCGGGAGGTCGCATCGATGACCGACCCGCGCACCTGCACCGCGACGGAGGCGATCGCCCCGATCGACAGGGCGGTGATCGGGAGCGTCACCGACGAGAGCCAGCCGGTGAGCGAGGTGCCGATGGGGATGTACCCGGTTGCCTTGAACAGCTGGAGGTTGACGGCGAAGACGAGCACGAGCATGAGGGCGATGAGGAAGCCCGGGATCGCGAAGCCGACGAGGGAGACGAGCTGGACGGCTCCGTCGACGGCGCCGCCGCGGCGGGCCGCGAGGACGCCGAGGACGATCGCGATGACGGCCGAGATGAGGGTGGCGCCGACCACGAGCGACAGTGTGACCGCGAGGCGGGTGCTCACGCTGACGCTGACCAGTTCGCCGGTGAACCAGCTGCGACCGAGGTTTCCCGTGAGGGCGGAGGAGAGCCAGTCGCCGAACTGCACGAGGAGGGGGCGGTTGAGCCCGAGTTCCTCGGTCTTCTTTGCGACCGTCTCGGCGGTCGCATTCTCACCGAGGATGCGGCGGGCGATGTCACCGCCTCCTGCGTACAGCAGGAAGAAGGAGAGCGCGGAGATGACCGCGACGAGGACGACGCCGGAGACGACGCGCCTGATGATGAATGACAGCATGATGCCTTCCCGAGAGTGGTCGTCGGGTGGCGGCGACGGGGCCGCCGCCACCCGACGGATCGATCAGTTCTTCGGCGCGAAGTCGAAGATCGACGGGTAGGCGTTGGTGGGCCAGAAGGTGAGGTCCGTGGTCGCGTCGGTCGCGAACGAACCCTGCACGCGGTAGAACGGCGCGAACCAGGCCTGGTCGACGATGTACTTGTTGAGCTCCTTGGCGGCGGCCGTGGCCTCCTCCTCGGTGCCCCGCTGGATCGTCTCGATGTATCCGTCGACGGTGTCGTCCTGGTACTTGAACGGGTTGAACGTGGCGTTCGGCGCGATCATGAAGTTGATCAACTGCCAGTCGGGGTTCTGCTCCAGCGCCATCCAGGTCGCCGGGTACTTCGGGGCGAGCATGTCGGTGATGAAGTTGCTCGCGCCCGGGTCGGTGTACTTGACGGTGATCCCGATGTCCGACAGCTGCTGGGCGACCAGGTCGAACGTTGTCTGGAAAGCCGGCGTCGACATCATGTTCAGCGTGAACCCGTCGGGGTAGCCGGCCTCGGCGAGGAGGGCCTTCGCGGCATCCGGGTCGTACGCGTAGGTGCTGTCGAGCGCAGCGTCGTACGCGGCGGACGTCTCGGGGAAGACCTGCTCGGTGACGGAGCCGTACCCGCTCTGCAGCGACTGCAGGAGCGCCTCACGGTCGAACGCCATGTTGATCGCCTGGCGGACCTTGAGGTCGGCGAGCTCGGGCGCCATCGTGCCGGCACGGTCGAGCAGCAGCAGCCCCTGGAAGTCGAGCTCGTTGGACTCGATCGTCCAGCCCGCGGCTTCGACATCGGCGATCGTGTTGTTGTCCGCGATCTTGGCGCCATTGGCTTCGCCCGCACGGATGGCGTTGAGGATCGCTGTGGTGTCTTCCATCACGTTGATCGTCAGGTTCTCGTACTTGACGGCGTCCTTGTTCCAGTAGTCGGGGTTGGCCGTGTAGTTGTACGTGGTGCCGGTGACGCTCGACGCGGTGTCGAGGATGTAGGGGCCCGAGCCGACCGGCGCCGTCGCCGAGTTGTCGTCGTCGAAGCTCGACGGTGCCTGGACGAGGCCGGGGGCGATCGAGAGGAGGTTCTCGAGCGAGGGGTCGGGAGCGTCCTGCGTGATCGTCACGGTGGTCGCGTCGGGGGCGGCGAACTCCTTGCCCGCGAGGGTGGCGGCCTGCGGTGAGGTGCCGTCGCGGAAGCGCTCGAGGCTGCCCACGACTGCGTCGGCGTCGACCGCCGTGCCGTCGGTGAACTTCGCGTCGTCGCGAAGGGTGAGGGTCAGGACGGTGTTGTCCTCGTTGTACTCCCACTTGGTGGCGAGGTTGGGCTGGATCTCGCCGGAGGAGTCTTTGCGCAGGAGCGTGTCGAACACGGCCTCGAAGAACTCGCTGCGGTTACCCCATTCGGCGCCGGCGCCGATGTCGTAGCTCGTCGGCGCGGCGATCGAGATGAGGGTGAGCCGATCGGCTTTCCCTCCTTCACCGCTGGTGTTCGTCGTGTCTCCACCGGCGCATCCGGTCAGTGCGAGAGCTGCGACGACGGCGACGGCTGCTGTGGCCTTCCATCGGAACATCATTGTCCTCATTTCGGGTGGCGATACCCCTGCGGATCGCTCTGGCCCGGACGCTAGCAGCAATTTCTAGTGGGCACTAGGTTTTCAGAATGAAAATCTAGCCATCGCTAGGTTTTTGTTATCGAACCGTGCAAACTGGCCCCGATGATCGTTCACGGGAGCGGTCTCAGAGAATCGATGGTGATGACGAACACGGACTCGATAGCGCCGGCGCACGTGCGGCGACGGGGCACGTATGCCAAGACGGAGGCGACGCGACAGGCGATCCTGGACGCGGCCCTGGAGGTCTTCTCCGGCTCCGGCTACCGATCCGGATCGCTGCGGGAGATCGCGGTCCGCGTCGGCATGAGCGAAGCCGGTCTGCTCCACCACTTCCGCAACAAGAGCGCGCTCCTCGAGGCGGTCCTCGCGGCCAAGGACGACCGTGCGCGCTCGATCGTGCCGTCGGACTCGGAGGACGGCGCGGCTGTCCTCCGCGGCCTCATCACCCTCGCCGAGTACAACATGTCGATCCCCGGGGTCGTCGAACTCTTCGCGACGCTCTCCGCGGAGGCGACGGCGCCCGACCATCCTGCGCACGCGTATTTCGTCCGGCGGTACGCGTTCACGCGCACCACCATCGAGCGCGCGCTCACCAACCTCGAGCGCGACGGTCGTCTCCGCCACGGGATGACGCCTCGGCGCGCAGCGATCACGATCATCGCGCTCATGGACGGTCTCCAGATCCAGTGGTTGCTTGATCGCTCCGTTCTCGACATGGCCGACGAGCTCCGAGCGCTGTTCATGACGTTCGCCGACATCGATTGGGATGCCGAGCCGGGCGGTTCCGGCGCCGAAGAAGACGACCCCGCGGAGGACACCCCCTCATGACCCGCACCACGCTGCACGACGGCTGGACCGTCGCACCCAAGCTCGGCCCCTTCGAATCCCACCCCGACGGCGCCGGTCCCGTCGCCGTCGGGCTCCCGCACGACGCGCTCCGTGACCTCCCGCGCTCGGCCTCGGAGGTCCAGGGCGTCCACAGCGGGTACACCCCCGGCGGAGCGTTCGAGTACGTCCGCCCGCTCGAGGTTCCGGAGTCCTGGCGCGACAAGACGGTGCGCATCGAGTTCGAGGGCGTCTACCGCGACGCCGTCGTGTTCCTCAACGGTGAGGTCGTCACGCACGAGGCCAACGGCTACGCCGGCTTCTCCGCCGAGCTCGACCCGTTCCTGCGCTTCGGCGAGACGAACACGCTCACCGTCGAAGCGCGAGCGCACCGCGACAGCCGGTGGTACAGCGGAGCAGGCATCTATCGGCCCGTCCACCTCGTCGTCTCCGATCCGGTACACATCGCGAAGGACGGTGTGGTCGTGACCACGCCCGACGTCGACGACGAGCGCGCCGTCGTCGCGGTCGCAGTCGCCGTCCGCAACGCGACGCGGCACACGCGCGAGACGCGGATGGCCTGGACGGTGACGGGGCCCACCGGCACGGTCGCGGCATCCGGCTCCTCTCCGGTCACGGTCCTCCCCGGAACGGATGCCGTCGCCCGAGCTCGCCTCGTGGTGGATCGGCCGCTCCGCTGGCACCCCGATCATCCGCACCTCTACTCCCTCCGGACGACGGTGACGGATGCCGCCGGTGCCGTCCTCGACGAGGAGGTCACCGTCTTCGGCATCCGGACTCTGCAGCTGGACCCGCGGAACGGTCTGCGAATCAATGGGCGGACCGTGAAGCTCCGCGGCGCGTGCGTGCACCACGACAACGGCCCTCTCGGGGCGGCGACCTTCGACGACGCGGAGGACCGTCGCGTACGTCTTTTGAAGGTTGCCGGGTTCAACGCCCTCCGCAGCGCCCACAACCCGATGAGCCGGGCCATGCTCGATGCGTGCGATCGTCACGGTCTCGTCGTGATGGACGAGCTCGCCGATGCGTGGACCCGGGCGAAGGCGCCGCACGATGCGACGACCACCTTCCCCGAGCGGTGGAAGCGGGATGTCGCCGGTCTCATCGCGAAGGACCGCAACCATCCGAGCGTGGTCATGTACTCGATCGGCAATGAGATCCTCGAGCTCGGCACCCCGGTCGGGTCCACGTGGAGCCGCCGGCTCGCCGAGCGCGTCCGTGACCTCGACCCGACCCGCTTCGTGACGAACGGCATCAACGGCGTCATCGCCAACCTGCCGAGGATGGCGGAGGCGCGCGAGCAGGTCGAGGACGCCAACACGATGATGGCGAACATGGGCGACGCGATGGGACTCATGAACGCCTCGCCGCTGGTCAGCGCCTCGATCGAGGAGTCCGCCGCGGTGCTCGACATCGTCGGCCTGAACTACGCGGATTCCCGGTACCGGCAGGATGCCGTCGACCACCCGAACCGCATCATCGTCGGATCCGAGACCTTCCCGCAGCGCATCGACGTGATGTGGTCGCTCGTGACGGAGCTGCCGCACGTGATCGGGGATTTCACCTGGACAGGGTGGGATTACCTCGGCGAGGCCGGGATCGGCCGCGTCGACTACACGGACGAGCCCGGGTACGAGTCCACCGGCACCGCCGGGCCCTACCCCTACCGTCTCGCCGAGTCCGGAGACATCGACATCACGGGTCACCGTCGGACGATCTCGTACTACCGCGAGGTCGTCTACGGCCTGCGCACCGATCCTTACATCGCCGTCCACCGTCCGCAGCATCATGGCCGTCCGACCGAGACGACACCGTGGTCGTGGACCGACACCGTGTCGACGTGGAGTTGGGATGCCGCGCCGGGCGCCCCGGTGACGGTGGACGTGTATGCGGACGCCGACGAGGTCGAACTGTTGCTCGATGGCAGGAGCATCGGATCGGCGGCCGTCGGCGTCGAGAAGGCCTTCATCGCCCGGTTCGAGACCGAGTTCCGCCCCGGCGAGCTCGTCGCCGTCGCCCGGCGCGCGGGCGAGGAGATCGGCAGGCACGTCCTCCGCGCCGCCGGCACCCCGCGCCTCCACGTCCGCGCCGAACGCGACGAAGTCGCGGTCGGCGGGCTCGCTTTCGTCGCGATCACCCTCGCGGACGACGACGGCATCGCCGTCGCCGACCGCGACTTGCCGGTCGAGGTCTCCGTCTCGGGCCCGGCTGTCCTGGCAGGTCTCGGGTCGGGGCGGGCGCGCACCGAGGAGTCGTTCGGCGCCTCCTCGTACACGACGTACGACGGTCGCGTGCTCGCGGTGGTCCGCGTGGACGGGCCGGGCGAGGTCGTCATCACCGCATCGGCTGACGGCTACGAGGACGTTCGCGCGGCGGTGCGCGGCGTCTGACGCGGGCTGCCGCTGTTCAAGGGACGCTTCATGTCGCTCGGATGCCTCGCGAACGGCACGTGGGGTCCCCGGAACCGCCGAGGCGGCGGCGGTCACGTCCGTCGAGCCGCGGCATCCTTCGGGGTCGCCGTGTCGGCACCGGGCAGTCGGATCGGAGTAGTCGCGGCGACCTCGTCGCTGAACTCCTCGGGAGCGACGACGCTGATCGGCCGGGTCTCGTCGATCGTCACTGCGAAGCGACGCGACTCGTGACGGTGGAGTCGACCCGAGAACAGCAGCCACCCGCCGCCGACGGCGAAGGCGATGAGGGCGGCGGCCGCACCGAGGAGGATCGCGGCGCGCGGGCCGAACTCGTCGGCCGCCCAGCCCACGATGGGAGCGCCGAACGGGGTGCCGCCCATGAGGATCGCCATGTACAAGGCGAGCACCCGGCCGCGAAGGGCCGGTTCGGTGGTCGTCTGCACGTAGCCGTTGGCGGTGGTCAGCGTCGTGACCGTGGCGAACCCGATGAGCATGAGCGTCGCGGCGTAGGCGATGTAGACCGGCATCGCCGCCGACAGCGCTGACGCGACGGCGAACAGTCCGAGCCCGCCGATGACGAGGCGCAGCCGTGCGCGGTCGCGGCGCGCGGCGAGCAGTGCTCCCGCGAGCGACCCGATGGCGAGGATCGAACTGAGGATGCCGTACCCGTCGGCCTGCTGCCCGAACTCGATCGCCATCGTCGAGGCGAGGATCGGGAAGTTCATGCCGAACGCGCCGAGCAGGAACACCATGATGAAGGTCACGATGAGGTCGGGTCGGCCGCCGACGTAACGCAGGCCGTCCGCCATCCGCGCGGCGCTCCGCAGCTTCGGCCGGGGCGCGAGTTCCGCGCTGCGGATGAGGCTCAGGGCGATCAGCATGGCGAGGAACGTCAGGGCGTTGAGCAGGAACACCCACCCTGTGCCGACGGCGACGATGACGAGGCCCGCGACGGCGGGCCCGATCATGCGGGCCGTGTTGAAGGATGCCGCGTTCAGGGCGACCGCGTTCGATGCGTTCTCGCGGGCGACGAGGTCGGACACGAACGCCTGGCGCGTGGGGTTGTCGAAGGCGGCGACGACGCCGAGCGCGAAGGCGAAGGCGTACATGGTCCAGAGGTTCATGCTGCCCATCAGCAGCAGGACGCCGATGGTGAGACCCAGCAGCATGAGCGAGCCCTGCGTGAAGAACAGCAGCTTGCGGCGGTCGAACCGGTCGGCCACGAGCCCGGTGACGCCCACGAGCAGCAGCGGCGGCGCGAACTGCAGCGCCATGGTGATGCCCATGGCCGTCGCGTCGTTGTCGGTCAGCTGCGTCAGGACGACCCAGCTGAGGGCGGTCGCCTGCATCCAGGCGCCCACGTTCGAGACGAGGGCGCCGATGAACCAGACCCGATAGTTGAACACCGAGAACGAACGGAACATGGCGGAACTCATCGGCCGGCCACCTCCTGCATGATCGCGGCGGCCCGGGCGAGCGTGGCGCGCTGCGACGCCGACAGCTCTTCGAAGGCGTGCTCGAGCCACGAGTCTCGGCGGCGGACGGTCTCGACGACGACGTCGCGCCCGGGCTCCGTGAGGTCGATGACGACCTTCCGCCGATCGTTCTCGTCGGGGGTGCGGGTGAGATACCCGAGTTCTTCGAGACAGTTGACCGTCCGGTTCATCGACGGTGCCGACACGCGCTCCCGCTCCGCCAACTCGCCGAGGGTGTGGGGCCCGTGGACGTTGAGGGCGGCGAGGACGGCGAACTGACCGTCGCTCATCGTGTCGACCGCACGCTGCGACCGGAGGCGACGAGCGAGGCGGAACGTCGCCATGCGGAAATCGGATGCCGCATGGGCCAGATCCGTCGTCGTGTCGTCGGGTGCGCTACTCATAGATCGTTAGCATAGCTCATTAGTTTGGCTAACGGCTGGGAGGAGAGCTCTCCCGGCCCCTAGGATTCGACCCATGCCCGAGTTCATCGATGCACACGGCATCGCGATCGTCTACGACGTCCATCCGGCCCAAGGGGCACTGCGCGGCGTCGTCCAACTCCTCCACGGCGTCGGCGAGCACGCCGGCCGCTACGGCGGCGTCATCGCCGCGCTCACGGCCGACGGCTTCACCGTCTACGCCGATGACCACCGCGGCCACGGCCGCACCGGACTCCGCCAGCACGGCGGCGACCACTCTCGTCTCGGGCGGCTCGGAGCCGGCGGCCTTCGCGCCACGGTCACCGGCCTGCAGCAGTTCACCCAGATCATCCGCGACGAGAACCCCGGGCTGCCGCTCGTCCTTCTCGGGCACTCGTGGGGCTCGTTCCTCGCGCAGAAGCTCGTGAACCTCGACCCGCGCGCCTACGACGCCGTCGTCCTCTCCGGGTCGTCCCTCCTCTGGCCCGGCGCCCTCAACGCCGCGCCTCTCAACAAGCGTTGGGCGGGACCCGGTGCGACCGGGGCCGAGTGGCTCTCGACGGATGCCGCGGTCGGCCGCGCCTTCCTCGACGACCCGCTCACGACCCTCGTCCCCCTCCCGAAGCTCTTCGGGCCGCTCGATACGCTGCGGCTCATCGGCAAGCCCCGCAAGGACCTCGGCGTCGCCCTTCCCGTGCTCCTCCTGGTCGGCCGGGACGATCCGGTCGGCGGCCCGCGGAGCGTCCACCGCCTCGCCGAGGCCTACCGCTCCCGCTCCGGGCTGACCGACGTGACGACGCTCGTCTACCCCGACGCCCGGCACGAGATCTTCAACGAGCGCTGTGCCCCGGAGGCCTTCGCCGACCTCGTCGCCTGGCTCGATGCGCGCATCGCGCGCCGGGATGCGGCATCCGTCGCCGACAGTGCACCCGCGCCCGCCGCGGACACGGGAGAATAAGACCATGCACGGCGAGTACAAGGTCCCTGGCGGCAAGTTGGTCGTCGTCGACCTCGAGGTGGAGGACGGCCGCATCGCGGACTTCCACCTCGCAGGCGACTTCTTCCTCGAACCCGACGACGCGCTCGCCGACATCGACGCGGCGGTGACGGGCCTGCCCACTGAGGCCGATGTCGCGACGATCGCGGCCGCCGTCCGCGGTGCGCTCCCCGAGGGCGCCCAGCTGCTGGGCTTCACGCCCGAGGCCGTCGCCACCGCCGTCCGCCGGGCACTCATCGTCGCGCCCGGTTGGTCGGAGTTCGAGTGGGAGGTCATCCACGAGAAGGCCGTTTCGCCGGCGATGAACCTCGCGCTCGACGAGGTCCTGACCGCTCGCGTCGGCGACGGTCGCCGGACACCCACGCTCCGCATCTGGGAATGGGATCAGTCCGCTGTCGTCATCGGTTCGTTCCAGTCCCTTCGCAACGAGGTCGACCCCGACGGCGCCGCGAAGCACGGCTTCCAGGTCGTCCGCCGGATCTCCGGCGGCGGAGCGATGCTCATGGCAGCGGGGTCGATCGTCACCTATTCGCTGTACGTGCCGGCATCCCTCGTCGCAGGGCTCACCTTCGCGGACTCGTACGCCTTCCTCGACGACTGGGTGCTGCACGCGCTCCGCTCGCTCGGGATCGACGCGACCTACCAGCCGCTCAACGACATCGCGTCGTCGAAGGGCAAGATCGGCGGCGCCGCGCAGAAGCGTCTCGCCAACGGGGGAGTGCTGCACCACGCGACCCTCAGCTACGACATGGACGGCCAGGTGCTGACCGAAGTCCTCCGGATCGGGCGTGAGAAGCTCTCCGACAAGGGCACGGCCTCCGCGGCGAAGCGGGTCGACCCCCTCCGCAGTCAGACCGGCCTGCCGCGCGCCGAGATCATCGAGCGCTTCATCGAAACCTTCACCTCGCTCTACGGCGCGAAGCCGGGGTCGATCTCCGCGGAGGAGTACGCCGAAGCCGAGGCACTCGTCGAGTCGAAGTTCTCGACGGACGCCTGGCTCCGCCGCGTTCCGTGACCGTCGAGATCCACCTCGGCGACAACCTCGAGGTCGCCCGGCGACTGCCGGACGCGTCGTTCACGCTCGTCTACCTCGACCCGCCCTTCAACACGGGGCGCACGCAGGAACGCGCGATCGAGTCCGCGGTCCGCACGGAGGGCTTGCAGCCCGACCCCGACGCGCCCGCACCGGCCGGCGGCCCGGTCAAGGGCGGATTCCGCGGCACGTCCTACGCCCGCACCCGCGGCGCGCTGAAGCTCTACGACGACCGGTTCGACGACTACTGGGGCTTCCTCGAGCCGCGGCTGCGCGAGGCGTGGCGGCTGCTCGCCGACGACGGCACCCTCTACCTGCACCTCGACTACCGCGAGGCGCACTATGCCAAGGTGATGCTGGATGCCGTCTTCGGCCGCGACTGCTTCCTCAACGAACTCATCTGGGCCTACGACTACGGTGCGAAGTCCCGCAAGCGCTGGCCGAGCAAGCACGACACGATCCTCGTCTACGTGAAGGACCCGTCCGCGTACTTCTTCGACTCGGATGCCGTCGACCGAGAGCCCTACATGGCGCCCGGTCTCGTCACGCCCGAGAAGGCCGCGCGCGGCAAGCTGCCGACCGACGTCTGGTGGCACACGATCGTCCCCACGTCCGGGCGCGAGAAGACCGGCTACCCGACGCAGAAGCCCGAGGGGATCCTGCGCCGCATCGTGCAGGCGTCGAGCCGTCCCGGCGACCGCGTGCTCGACCTCTTCGCCGGGTCCGGCACGACCGGTGCGGTCGCCCATGCGCTCGGCCGTGACGCCGTCCTCGTCGACCACAGTCCCGACGCGCTCGCCGTCATGCAGGCGCGCATCCCCGAGGCCGTCGTCGTCGGCTGAGCCCCGGCATCCGCTCGCCTGTCACGACGCGCCGTCGGCGGGCGCGGTTCGGGACAGGGGAGCGTCGTCAGGGGCGACGGATGCGGGGAGCCGCAGCGCGCAGGCGCGACACGTCGGCGTCGTCGAGGAGCTCCCGCGGCACGATGATCGCCGGTCCCGTGAGTCCGGTGATCCGCACCATGACCGAGTTCGGCGCCGTCGAGACGCGCCAGATGGCGGATGCCGCGACCGTGAGGCTCGTGGCCGAGGTGGTCACCGTCAGGCCGGCGTCGGTCGCCGCGACGGTGAGGCGGTCTCCGTGCGGGTAGATCCCCTCGATGACGCGGGTGAGTTTCTGCGACCCCATCCGGCGGACGGAGAAGAGGGCGATGACGAGGATCACGGCCCAGAACCCGGCGATCACGAGGGAGCGGAAGTTGCCGTTCAGGGCGAACATCCCGACGCCGAGCAGCAGGAACAGGGCGATCCCGGCCGCCCATAGCCCGGGCTCCTTCGTCCGCTGATGGTCGCGTGCCAGCCGTGCGGTCAGCGCACGGTTGATGACCATCGACTTCCCCGTCGTCGTCTCCTGCACTGCAGCATCCGCCATGGCGACCCCCTCGCTCGTGCCTTCATCGTGGCATGCGGCCTGCCCACGCACCAGCGCCGGCAGCCCACCCGGCGACGGGCGGGCTGCCGGCAGGAGGCATCAGGCCTGCAGGAACCCCCGCAGTGCCTCGTTGACCTCGGCGCCGTGGGTCCAGAGCAGGCCGTGCGGGGCGCCCTCGATCTCGACGTAGGTCGCCTCGGGCAGGAGCTCACGGAATCGACGTGCGGTCGCGTCGATCGGGAGGACGTTGTCCGCCGTCCCGTGGACGATGAGCGCGGGAACCGTCACCGCGGGGATGTCCGCACGGAAATCCGTCGGCCACGTCAGGGGCGCGGCGGCGATGGCGGCGTTGCCGGCCTGGTTCGCGACGGCGACCGAGGCGTCGACTGCTTCCTGCGAGATGCGAGTGCCGAGGTTGTCGTCGAGGTTGTAGAAGTTCTGGAAGAACCCGGTCAAGAACGCGTACCGGTCCTCGGCGACCGCCGCAGCCGTGCCGTCGAAGAACGCCTGATCGCCCGCACCGTCGGGGTTCTCGTCGGTCTTCAGGAGCCACGGCTCGAGTGAACCGAGGAAGGCGACCTTGGCGATGCGGTCTGCGCCGTAGCGCGAGAGGTACCGCGCGATCTCGCCGGTGCCCATCGAGAACCCGACGAGGACGGCATCCGTCAGTTCGAGTTCCTCGACGAGGGCGTGCAGGTCGGCGGCGAAGGTGTCGTAGTCCGAGCCCGACGCCGTCTTGGTCGACGCGCCGAAGCCGCGTCGGTCGTACGCGATGACCCGATAGCCGGCATCCAGCAGCGCGGCCTGCTGCTTGCCCCACGACTCGCCGTTCAGAGGGAAACCGTGGATCAGCACGACGGGCTGACCCGACCCCTGGTCGGTGTAGAAGATGTCGATGTCGACCGAGTTCTCGGTCCCGACGGTGATGTACGCCACAGCGGTACTCCTTCCGGCCGGAGCGGACCTCCGGCGACATCCCCGACGCTACGGCCGTCACCCTCGGACGGCGCACAGGTTGACGGATGCTTCGCCCGCCGTTCACCATCGCCTCGCCGGTACCGTGGCCTCATGGCGTCGATCGACCTGAACGCGGACCTCGGTGAGACCGTCGACGGCGTCCCCACCGCCGACGATGAGGCGATGTTCGCCGTCGTCTCGAGCGCCTCCGTCGCGTGCGGCGGTCACGCGGGCGACGCCGTTTCGATGACGGATGCCGTCCGCCGCGCAGCCGCGCGGGGGGTCGCTGTCGGGGCTCACCCGTCCTTCGTCGACCGCGCGGGGTTCGGCCGCGTGGCGCTCGCGGTCCCCCCGGCGCTCCTCCGCGAGCAGGTGCGGGAGCAGATCGCTGCGCTCGCCGCTGTCGGCGCTGACCTCCGCTACGTCAAGCCGCACGGCGCGCTCTATCACGCGGTCTCGGCGGACTCCGAGGCGGCCGGCGCGGTCGCTGCTGCCGTCGCGGATGCGTCGAGCGACCTCGGCCGTCCGCTTCCCGTGCTCGGGATGCCGGGGGCCATCGCCCGCGCGACCGAGGATCGCGGCATCCCGTTCGTCGTCGAAGCCTTCCTCGACCGCGGGTACCTCCCGTCCGGCGCGCTCGTGCCGCGCACCGAGCCGGGCGCCCTGCTGCACGACGACGCCGCGGTCGCCGCGCGAGCCGTGACGCTCGTGCGGGACGGTGTGGTCGAGGCGGTCGACGGGTCGATGATCCGCGTCGCCGCGGCATCCCTCTGCCTCCACGGCGACACCCCCGGATCGGTCGCGATGGCCCGGGCCGTCCGCGCCGCCCTCGACGCTGCGGGCATCGGGATCCGCGCCCCGTGGTGATCCGTCCGTTCGGCGACAGCGCCCTCCTCGTCGAGGTCGAGTCGCTCGCGGACATCCTGAGCCTCTACGAGCGGTTGGCCGAGACGCGCCCGCGCGGGGTGCGGGATCTCGTCCCCGCGGCGAGGACGGTGCTGGTCCACGTCGATCCGTCCGTCCTTCCCCTTTCCTCCGCCCGTGCGTGGATCGGAGGGACGGATGCCGCGCCCCGCCCGCCCGCAGCGAGCGTCCCGCCCGCGGACGTCGAGCTCGCCGTCGCGTACGACGGCGCGGACCTCGCCGAGACGGCATCCCTTCTGGGGCTGACCGTCGACGACCTCGTCGAACGTCACCTCGCGGCGCGGTGGACGGTGGCGTTCACGGGGTTCGCCCCCGGGTTCGGCTACCTCACGAGCGAGGACTGGGACCTCGACGTCCCCCGCCGCGCGACACCGCGCACCCGAGTGCCGCGCGGGGCCGTGGCGCTCGCGGGCGGCTTCACCGGCGCGTACCCCCGCGAGACCCCCGGCGGCTGGCAACTGATCGGCACGACGGATGCACCGCTCTTCGACCCCGACGCGGAGCGTCCCGTGCTGCTGCGCCCCGGGACGCGGGTGCGGTTTCGGCGCGTGGCGGCCGCGAGCGTCGCCGCCGCCGGCGTGCTCACCCGGCCGCTCGCTCCGAGAGCGTTCACCGTCACCGACCCGGGCGCGCTCGCGACGATTCAGGATGCCGGTCGCCCCGGTCGGCTGGCCGAGGGAATCGCCCTCTCGGGCGCGGCGGATCGCCCGGCGTTCGCCGCGGCCAACCGGCTCGTCGGCAACACGCCCGATGCGGCGGCGATCGAGGTGACCGTGGGCGGATTCCGCGCGACCGCGTCCGGCGACCTCTGGATCGCGGTGACCGGAGCGTGGGGGCCGATCCGCGTCGCGGGCCGCGAGGTCGACCCGTACCGCCCGCAGCGATGGCCGGCCGGGACGGAGCTGGAGATCGGCGCGTTCCGCGCCGGAGTCCGCGCCCTCCTCGCCGTCCGTGGGGGAGTGGCAACGCACCCCGTGCTCGGCTCCGCCGCGACCGACACCCTCGCCGGCATCGGACCGGAGTCGCTTCGCGCGGGCGACGAGATCGCGACGTCGGATGCCGCGCGGCATCCCGTCCCCGCGGTCGACCTCTGGCCGTGGACGCCGCCGCCCGACACGATCGTCGTCCCCGTCGCGGCGGGCCCCCGGGCGGACTGGTTCACCCCCGCGGCGCGGCGGTCGCTGCTCGACACCCGGTGGGTCGTCGGAGCCCGTGCGGATCGCGTCGGCATCCGTCTCGACGGACCGCCGCTGGAGCGCGCATCGGATGCCGGGTCCCGCGAGCTCGCCAGCGAGGGGATGCTGCCGGGCGCCGTGCAGGTCCCGCCCGACGGTCTTCCCGTGGTCCTCGGTCCCGACGGCCCGGTGACCGGCGGCTATCCCGTCATCGGCGTCGTCACCGCGGCCGGCCGCGCCGCGCTGGCACAGGCGCGGCCCGGCTCTCATCTTCTCTTCCGGAGCGCAAGCCCCCGCGGGTGACGGGCGCCGGCGCGTAGGGTCGGCGGCATGCTCCTCCGTCGCGCGTCCGTCGCCCTCGTCCTCGCTGCGGGCCTCGGACTGGTCGGCTGCACGGGGCAGTCCGCTCCTACGACGCCGTTGACCCCGGCCGCGCCTGCCCCGGAGAGCGAGGCGGTGGAATTCGCGCCGGCCACCGGCGACACGGTCACTGCCGAGCAGTACACGTTCACGCTCCCCGAGGGCTGGGGTTTCCCCGACGGCGCCCCCGCCGGCTTCGACGAGACGACGTTCGCCGCCGACCTGCAAGACGCCGACGGCTACAGCGACAACGTCAACATCCTCGTCTCGCCCGGCGGTGAAGTCACCTCTGAGCAGGTCGAGCAGGCCGGCGTCGCTGAGCTCGAAGGAGCCGGCGCCGTCGATGTGGAGGCGCTCGATCGCGTGACGGCGGCCGGGTCCGAGTCCGCGCACCTGACGGCCCGCGTGGAGCAGGGCGACGTCCCGTACGTCATCGACCAGTACTACCTCGTGGATGCGGGGCAGACCTACATCGTCACCTTCTCGGCGAGCGTCGATGTGCCACAGGCCGACCGTGACGCGCTCGCGCAGTCGGTGCTCGTCACCTGGCAGTGGAACTGAGTCGACGCGAGCGCGAGTTATACCGCAGCCTGCGGAACTCGTCAACGATTCGACTGGACACGGCGCGTCGCCCGTCCTATAGTAGGTAGTTGCGCTCCCTTCTACTTGCCCTCATATGGTGGTCGGCTTGTGCCTGTGCCCCCGACGGACTCCTCCGTCGGCGCGCGCCGCAGGCGTGGATCGGGAGTACTCCACCTGACGACAAGGAAAACCAGCCCTCCCCGGGCTCACGGAGGTAATTCCCTTGGCTGCTGCGCGCAACGCAACTCCCACCACCACCATCAAGAACGGTCGCGGCGCATCCCGCCTCTCGTTCGCCAAGATCTCCGACACGCTGGAGGTCCCCGACCTCCTCGCGCTGCAGACCGAGTCGTTCGACTGGCTCGTCGGCAACGAGGCCTGGAAGGCACGCGTCGCCGAGGCGCAAGCCGAGGGGCGCACCGACGTTCCCGAGATCAGCGGCCTCGAGGAGATCTTCGAGGAGATCTCCCCGATCGAGGATCTGGGCGAGACGATGCAGCTCTCGTTCACGAACCCCTACCTCGAGCCTGAGAAGTACTCCATCGAGGAGTGCAAGGAGCGCGGCAAGACGTACGCCGCCCCGCTCTACGTCGAGGCCGAGTTCATGAACCACCTCACGGGTGAGATCAAGACGCAGACGGTCTTCATGGGCGACTTCCCGCTCCAGACCGCCCGAGGCACCTTCATCATCAACGGCACCGAGCGCGTCGTCGTCTCGCAGCTGGTGCGTTCCCCCGGTGTCTACTTCGACAAGACCCCCGACAAGACGTCCGACAAGGACATCGTCTCGGCTCGCGTCATCCCCAGCCGTGGTGCATGGCTCGAGTTCGAGATCGACAAGCGCGACCAGGTCGGCGTCCGCATCGACCGCAAGCGCAAGCAGTCGGTCACCGTGTTCCTCAAGGCTCTCGGCCTCACGAGCGAAGACATCATGCAGGAGTTCGCGGGCTTCAGCTCGATCGAGGAGACCCTCGAGAAGGACACGATCCTGACGAAGGAAGATGCGCTCCGCGACATCTACCGCAAGCTCCGTCCGGGCGAGCAGGTCGCCGCTGAGGCTGCCCGCGCGCTGCTGGACAACTTCTACTTCAACTCGAAGCGGTACGACCTCGCGAAGGTCGGTCGCTACAAGATCAACCAGAAGCTCGGCATCGACAAGGCGCTGAGCGACTCGGTCCTGACCGTCGAGGACATCGTCGCGACGATCAAGTACCTGGTCCGCCTGCACCGCGGCGACGTCAGCTACGACGGCGTCCGCAGCGGCAAGCCCGCCGAGATCCGCCTGGACATCGACGACATCGACAACTTCGGCAACCGTCGTATCCGCGCCGTCGGCGAGCTCATCCAGAACCAGGTCCGCACCGGCCTGTCCCGCATGGAGCGCGTCGTCCGCGAGCGCATGACCACGCAGGACATCGAGGCGATCACCCCGCAGACCCTGATCAACGTCCGTCCCGTCGTGGCCGCGATCAAGGAGTTCTTCGGAACGTCGCAGCTGTCGCAGTTCATGGACCAGAACAACCCGCTCGCGGGTCTGACCCACAAGCGTCGCCTCTCCGCGCTCGGCCCCGGTGGTCTGTCGCGTGAGCGTGCCGGCGTCGAGGTCCGTGACGTCCACCCCTCGCACTACGGCCGCATGTGCCCGATCGAGACCCCGGAAGGCCCGAACATCGGCCTCATCGGTTCGCTCGCCTCGTTCGCGCGCATCAACGCGTTCGGCTTCATCGAGACGCCGTACCGCCGTGTCGTGGGCAACAAGGTCACCGACCAGATCGACTACCTGACGGCAGCGGAAGAAGCCGACTACATCGTGGCGCAGGCCGGTGTCGAGCTCAAGGCCGATGGCGCGTTCGTCAACGACCGCATCCTCGCCCGCCGTGGTCAGGGTGGCGAGGTCGACCTGTTCCCGGTCGACGAGATCGGCTACATGGATGTCTCGCCGCGCCAGATGGTGTCCGTCGCGACGTCGCTCATCCCCTTCCTCGAGCACGACGACGCGAACCGCGCCCTCATGGGTGCCAACATGCAGCGTCAGGCTGTCCCGCTGCTGCGCAGCGAGTCGCCGATCGTCGGAACCGGTATGGAGGGCTACGCCGCCATCGACGCGGGTGACGTGATCACCGCGCTGAAGCCCGGTGTCGTCTCCGAGGTCTCGGCCGACGTCGTCACGGTCCAGCTCGACGAGGGCGGCACGCAGGACTACTTCCTCCGGAAGTTCGACCGCTCCAACCAGGGCACGTCGTACAACCAGCGCGTCGTGGTCTCGGCCGGCGACCGCGTGGAGATCGGCGAGGTCATCGCCGACGGTCCCGCCACGGAGGACGGCGAGCTCGCGCTCGGCAAGAACCTCCTCGTCGCGTTCATGACGTGGGAGGGTCACAACTTCGAGGACGCGATCATCCTCAGCCAGGAGCTCGTCAAGAACGACACGCTCTCCTCGATCCACATCGAGGAGTACGAGGTCGATGCTCGCGACACCAAGCTGGGCAAGGAGGAGATCACCCGTGACCTCCCCAACGTCAGCCCCGACCTGCTGAAGGACCTCGACGAGCGAGGCATCATCCGCATCGGTGCCGAGGTCCGCCCCGGCGACATCCTCGTCGGCAAGGTCACGCCCAAGGGCGAGACCGAGCTGTCGGCCGAGGAGCGACTGCTCCGCGCGATCTTCAACGAGAAGAGCCGCGAAGTCCGTGACACCTCGCTGAAGGTGCCCCACGGTGAGCAGGGCACGATCATCGCCGTCAAGGAGTTCAACGCCGAGGACGGCGACGACGAGCTCGGCTCGGGCGTCAACCGCCGCGTCGTGGTCTACATCGCCCAGAAGCGCAAGATCACCGCGGGTGACAAGCTCGCCGGTCGTCACGGCAACAAGGGCGTCATCGCGAAGATCCTGCCCGTCGAGGACATGCCGTTCATGGCGGACGGTACCCCCGTCGACGTCGTCCTGAACCCGCTCGGCATCCCCGGTCGAATGAACTTCGGCCAGGTTCTCGAGACGCACCTCGGCTGGGTCGCCACGCAGGGCTGGAAGGTCGAAGGCTCGCCGGAGTGGGCTGCGAAGCTCCCCGAGCAGGCTCGCGAAGCCGCCCCCGGCACGAAGGTCGCCACCCCGGTGTTCGACGGCGCGTTCGAGGAGGAGATCGCAGGTCTGCTCGACTCCACGATCCTGACCCGTGACGGAGAGCGTCTCATCGACAGCTCCGGCAAGGCGAAGCTGTTCGACGGCCGCTCCGGCGACCCGTTCCCGGCTCCGATCTCGGTCGGCTACATGTACATCCTGAAGCTGCACCACCTTGTCGACGACAAGATCCACGCACGCTCGACGGGTCCCTACTCGATGATCACCCAGCAGCCGCTCGGCGGTAAGGCCCAGTTCGGTGGCCAGCGCTTCGGTGAGATGGAGGTCTGGGCGCTCGAGGCCTACGGTGCCGCATACGCACTGCAGGAGCTGCTGACGATCAAGTCGGACGACATCGTCGGCCGCGTCAAGGTCTACGAAGCGATCGTCAAGGGCGAGAACATCCAGGAGCCCGGCATCCCGGAGTCGTTCAAGGTCCTCATGAAGGAGATGCAGTCCCTCTGCCTGAACGTCGAGGTCCTCTCGGCCGACGGCACCGAGGTGAACCTGCGTGACAGTGACGACGAGGCCTTCCGTGCAGCGGAAGAGCTCGGCATCAACATCTCCACCCGGTTCGAGTCGACGTCGATCGACGAGATCTGACCCGTACCGGCAACGAACAGAATTCCGACACAGGAGAATCAGTGCTCGAGTCACAGACCTTTGATCAGCTTCGCATCGGTCTCGCCACCGCCGACGACATCCGTCGTTGGTCGTTCGGCGAGGTCAAGAAGCCCGAAACCATCAACTACCGCACGCTGAAGCCCGAGAAGGACGGTCTCTTCGGAGAGCAGATCTTCGGTCCTTCCCGCGACTGGGAGTGCGCCTGCGGTAAGTACAAGCGCGTCCGCTTCAAGGGCATCGTCTGCGAGCGCTGCGGCGTGGAGGTCACCAAGTCCTCCGTCCGTCGTGAGCGCATGGGCCACATCGAGCTCGCCGCACCCGTCACCCACATCTGGTACTTCAAGGGCGTGCCCTCGCGCCTCGGCTACCTGCTGGATATGGCGCCGAAGGACCTCGAGAAGGTCATCTACTTCGCCGCCTACATGGTGATCTCGGTTGATGAGGATGCGCGTCACCGCGACCTCCCGACCCACGAGGCGAACCTGCGCCTCGAGATCAAGAACATCGCCGACCGTCGCGATGCGCGCGTTGCCGACCGCCTCCAGAAGCTGGAGGACGAGCTCGCCGCTCTCGAGGCCGAAGGTGCCAAGGCCGACCAGAAGAAGAAGGCCAAGGACGCCGCCGAGAAGGAGATGACCACCATCCGCAAGCGCGGCGACGAGCAGGTCGCCAAGCTCGAGCGGATGTGGGACGAGTTCCGCGGACTCGAGGTCGGTCAGCTGAAGCAGGAAGACGACATCTTCCAGGAGCTGCAGGACCGCTTCGGCCAGTACTTCGAGGCCTACATGGGCGCCGAGTCGATCAAGCGTCGCCTCCTGGCGTTCGACCTGGCCGCCGAGGCCGAGTCGCTCCACCTGCAGATCTCCGAGGGCAAGGGTCAGCGCAAGATCCGCGCGATCAAGCGCCTGAAGGTCGTCAACTCGTTCCTGTCGACGGGCATGAGCCCCGCCTCGATGGTCCTGGACGTCGTCCCGGTCATCCCGCCGGAGCTTCGTCCGATGGTCCAGCTCGACGGTGGCCGTTTCGCCACGAGCGACCTGAACGACCTGTACCGCCGCGTGATCAACCGCAACAACCGCCTCCGTCGTCTGATCGATCTCGGTGCTCCCGAGATCATCGTCAACAACGAGAAGCGGATGCTGCAGGAGGCCGTCGACGCTCTGTTCGACAACGGTCGCCGCGGTCGTCCCGTCACGGGTACCGGCAACCGCGCCCTCAAGTCCCTCAGCGACATGCTGAAGGGTAAGCAGGGTCGATTCCGCCAGAACCTGCTCGGCAAGCGCGTCGACTACTCGGGCCGTTCGGTCATCATCGTCGGCCCGCAGTTGAAGCTGCACCAGTGCGGTCTGCCCAAGCAGATGGCGCTGGAGCTCTTCAAGCCGTTCGTGATCAAGCGCCTCATCGACCTCGGTCACTCGCAGAACATCAAGGCCGCCAAGCGTGCCGTCGAGCGCACCCGTCCCGAGGTCTGGGACGTGCTCGAGGAGATCATCCGCGAGCGTCCCGTGCTGCTGAACCGTGCACCCACCCTGCACCGTCTCGGCATCCAGGCGTTCGAGCCGCAGCTCGTCGAGGGCAAGGCCATCCAGCTCCACCCGCTCGTCTGCGCCGCGTTCAACGCGGACTTCGACGGTGACCAGATGGCCGTCCACCTGCCGCTGTCGGTCGAGGCTCAGGCCGAGGCCCGCGTGCTGATGCTCGCGTCGAACAACATCCTGAAGCCGTCGGACGGCCGTCCGGTGACCCTGCCCTCGCAGGACATGATCATCGGTCTGCACCACCTGACGACGCTCAAGGTGGGCGCTGCCGGTGAGGGCCGCGTGTTCGGTTCCGTCGGCGAGGCGATCCTGGCCAAGGACGAGGGCACCCTCGACCTGCAGGCCAAGGTCCGCATCCGCGTTCCCGGCCTGACCTTCCTCGAGGGCGAAGCCCCCGAGGGCTACGAGCGCCACGGTCTCGTGGATGCCTCGCTCGGTCAGGCGATCTTCAACGACACCCTTCCCAAGGGCTACCCGTTCGTTCGCGAGCAGGCAGACAAGGGCAAGCTGTCGCAGATCGTCAACAAGCTGGCCGAGGAGTACCCGAAGACCGAGGTCGCGGCATCCCTCGACCGGATTAAGGACGCCGGCTTCTACTGGGCCACTCGTTCGGGTGTGACCGTCGCCCTCAGCGACGTCCTCACGCCGCCGAACAAGAAGGAGATCGTCGCCGCCTACGAGAAGCAGGCAGCGAAGGTCCAGGGACAGTTCGAGAAGGGCCTCACGACCGACGCCGAGCGTCGTCAGGAGCTCATCAAGATCTGGACCGAGGCGACCGATGAGGTCCAGAAGGCGATGCGGGACAACTTCCCCGAGGACAACACCATCAACCGCATGGTGAGCTCCGGCGCCCGTGGTAACTGGCTGCAGATCCGCAACATCGCGGGTATGCGAGGCCTGGTGAACAACCCCAAGGGTGAGATCATCCCCCGTCCGATCATCTCCTCGTACCGCGAGGGTCTGTCGGTGGCGGAGTACTTCATCGCGACGCACGGTGCCCGTAAGGGTCTGGCCGACACGGCTCTCCGTACGGCCGACTCGGGCTACCTCACGCGTCGTCTCGTGGACGTCTCGCAGGATGTCATCATCCGCGAGGAGGACTGCGGCACGGCCAAGGGCCTCGAGTTCACGATCGCCGCTCCCGGCGCTGACGGCGAGCTCGTCCGCGACGCGAACGTCGAGAACTCGGTGTTCGCCCGTACGCTCGCCGCCGCGGTGGTCGACGCTCAGGGCACCGTCCTGGCCGAGGCCGGCGACGACGTGGGCGACGTCCTCATCGACAAGCTGGTCGCCGGTGGCATCGAGAGCATCAAGGTGCGCTCGGTCCTGACCTGTGACTCGGCTGTCGGTGTCTGCGCCAAGTGCTACGGCCGTTCGCTGGCCAGCGGCAAGCTCGTCGACATCGGCGAGGCCGTCGGCATCATCGCGGCCCAGTCGATCGGTGAGCCCGGTACCCAGCTGACGATGCGTACGTTCCACACCGGTGGTTCGGCGTCGGCAGACGACATCACGCAGGGTCTGCCCCGTGTGCAGGAGCTGTTCGAGGCGCGTACCCCCAAGGGTGCGTCCCCGATCGCCGAGGCCGACGGTGTCATCAAGATCGATGAGACCGACAAGGCCAAGAAGCTCATCCTGACCCCCGACAACGGCGACGAGCCGCACGTCTACCCGGTCCTCAAGCGCGCCACCCTCCTCGTCGAGGACGGCCAGCGCGTCGAGGTCGGTCAGCCGCTGCAGGTCGGCACGCTGGACCCCAAGGAGGTCATGCGTGTCATGGGCGCCCGCGAGGTGCAGAAGTACCTCGTCGGCGGTGTGCAGGGCGTGTACCGGTCGCAGGGCGTGCCGATCCACGACAAGCACATCGAGGTCATCGTGCGTCAGATGCTGCGGAAGGTCACGGTCGTCGATCACGGCGAGACGACCCTTCTGCCGGGTGAGCTGGTCGACTTCAAGCGCTACCAGCAGATGAACCGCGAGGCGGTCGCGGCGGGCAAGCGTCCCGCATCGGGCCGTCCCGAGCTGATGGGTATCACGAAGGCGTCGCTCGCGACGGAGTCGTGGCTCTCGGCCGCATCGTTCCAGGAGACCACCCGCGTTCTGACGCAGGCGGCCATGGAGGGCAAGAGCGACCCGCTCGTCGGCCTCAAGGAGAACGTCATCATCGGAAAGCTCATCCCCGCCGGCACCGGCCTTGCGAAGTACCGCAATGTCGTTGTCGAGGCAACGGAAGAGGCCAAGAGCGAGCGGTACCCCAACCGCATCTTCGCCTCGGACGGCGCGTACAGCGACGCCGACCTGAGCTACGTCGATTTCGACAGCTTCTCGACCGACGACTTCACCCCCGGCAGCTATAACTGATCGAGCTGTGAACGTCTGAACCGAAGGCCCCCGGGACACCCCGGGGGCCTTCGGCGTTCTCCTCCGCGATCCCGCGCGGACGGCCACTACCGTGGAGTCATGGCACGGGTGGGTGGGCGAAACGCAGGGTTCGCATGGTTCGTCGGCATCGTGAGTGCCGCGGTCGTGGTGACGCTGCTCGTCCTCGCCGCACCGATGTTCCCCGCGGCGACACAGTGGATCGCTCAGGCCGGCGGTTCCGCGCAGCGCGCAGGCGACCCCGATGATCCGGCTGCCACCGCAGATGCGACCTCAACCCCGCTGCAGTGCCGCGACCTCTACAACGAGGCGGCCTGGGCCGGCCTCCGGTGGACGGACGGCGCTGAGCTCACGCCCTCGATGGACCCACCGGTCACGAGCGCCGCCGACTTCGTGACGGCTCTCGATCCGGACGTCACCGTGACCTGCCGCTGGACCTCCGACAAGGGTGAGATCTCGACGACGGTCGCGACCGTCCCCACGGATGCCGGGGCCATCGCCGCCGCATCGTTGCCCGGTCAGGGCTTCGAGTGTGTGGAGGACGATCGCATCCGTTGCACGCGCACTGCGAAGGACCTCATCGAAACGATCGAGGCCGGCGGGGGACTGTGGGTGTCGACGTCGCAAGAGAAGTGGCATCCGAAACGTTATGCCGATGGTGTGGCGGCGTCCGTGTGGGCCCGCGAGGGGTGAGGCGTCAGCCCCAGATCTTCGCCACGATAGCCGCCGTGTACCCCTGCGGGGCAAGGTTCGAGTACTGCGTGTCGATCGCGACGCCGTCGCGCCAGTAGACCGTCCGGCCCTGGGACAGCCCCAGGTCGTCGGTGCCGTTCTTCTCGCAGCGGAGGCCCTCGTCGGGTTCGTAGCAGAGGTAGCCGTCGTCGACACCGAGCAGATAGAGGGCGTCGCGGGCCTCGCGCTCGGGGGAGTACCCCACCACCGTGACGAGGCTCGTGCGGCTGGCGCCGGGGTCCGCCCACACGCAGACGCGGCTGCTGTCGGGCCGGATGCCCCCACCCATCCCCGGTGCATTCAGCGGGATGTCGGCGAGTGTCTCGAGGATGCCGTCGGTCAGGATGCTCTTGCAGTCCGACGGCAACGGGGTCGTCGACGTCGACGGCCCGAACGGGAAGTCCGCGATCGCGACCGGGGTGGCGGTCGGGGTGGGCGTCGCCGACGCCGCGTCCGTCGGCGGGGGCCGGAGAGAATCGGGCTCGGGCGCGCAGCCGGAAGCGGTCGACGCGAGCACGGCGCCTGCGAGCAGCGCGCCGATCGCTCGTCCGATCACCCTGCGCCGCCTCGTCATGGAGTCCACGATACGCATCGAGTGGCACGCCGCCTCGAGACACGTCGGGGCGCCTCCGCGGGCGCCGCCGAACGCGGGGATACGCTCGCTTCAGCGGTGGCGCACGCCCCCGCGTGAGGAGTGACACGGCAATGAGCGACCCCAAGTTCGGCGAGCGAGACGACCAGACGAGCGAGCCCGCCTACGGTGAGCCGATCGACGAGCCGACGTCTCCCGAGGAGTCCCGCGGTGTCGACGAGGTCGTCGGCAGCGCGAACGACAGCCTGGCCGAGGCGGAAGCCGCTTCCCGTGCCGCAGACGACCGCCCCCGTGGCGATGCAGCCTTCGATGTGACCGACCGCGGATCGGATCTGTCCATCGATTACGGCAAGTACAGCGAGCCGGACGCTCCCGTGGCATCCACTGCCGTCAGCGACGAGCCGCTGTACCGTCCCGCCGCCGGGGAGCCCGAGGCCTCGTCCGCCGCAGACGACACCCCCACGCGCGTGAACGATTCGGTGGAGCCCGCGACGGATGCCGCGGCTCCGGCAGCCTCGGCCGCTGCCGCGACGGCTGTCTACTCGCACGCCGATCAGACCCCGACGACGGTGACCCCGAGCGAGCCGGCCGGATCGGCGGCTCCCGCCCCGACCGCCGTCTACTCGCAGCAGCCGATCTTCGTCCAGGCGCCCGAGGCGCCGCGCCCGCGCGGCAACCGCGGTGCCGCCGGTGCGATCGGGCTCCTCGCGGCCCTGCTGTTCGCGATCCTCTACCTCGGCGCCATTCTGGGGCTCGGTGTGCTCAACGATGGGGTCGCTGTCGACGAGCTCGGTCAGCAGGTCGTCGCCGTGGTCACGACGTGGGCCTTCTGGGTTCCAGTCGCGGTGTTCTTCCTGGGCTTCTGGCTGCTCGGCGCGTTCATCAACCGCGGCCGGTGGGGCCTCTGGGTCGTGTTCGGTCTGCTCGTGGGTGCGGTCGCGTACGGCGGTCACATCCTCGGACAGCTGTTCCAGGCGCCGTTCTGGTCGATCGCGCCGTCGCGCGCCGGCGAGATCGTCGGCGACCAGCTCCTCGCGCCTCTCGCGGTCATCGCCTTCATTCTCGGTCGCGAGATCACGATCTGGTTCGGCGCATGGGTGTCGAAGCGCGGTCGCCGGATGACGGAGCTCAACGACGAGGCGCAGCGCGAGTACGAGCGCACCCTCGAGGCCGGCCCGCAGCTCCACCAGTACTGATGCTCGGCTGCGGCTGATGACGCAGCCCGCTGGTGTCGCGCCACCGACCGCCGCGTTCTTCGCGACGATCGGTTTCGCGGCGCTGGCTATCTGCGGATTCGGCTTCACGAGCCTCCTCACCGATACCGACGCCATCGCCGCCCCCGGGCTCGGGCAGGGGGCGGGCATCGTCGCGATGCTGCTGGCTGCATCCGCATTCGCGGGTACCGAGTTCGGCGCCGTGCGCAGGGCGCGGTATGCCGCGGCGGCGTGGGTCATGGTCGCGACGGTCGCGGCGTATCTGGCGGGGATCGTTCTCGGGGGTGTCGTGACCGGCGCCGACGCGGCACTGGCGGTGAGCGCGGCAGGGGAGTTCGCCCTGTCCTGGTACACCATCGTCCTTGCGGTCACGGCCGGTGCGGCAGCCTGGGCCGGGATCGCCCTTCGGCGGACGCGCGCGCGTCGTCCCGAGTGGCCGTGGGAGCACGAGGACGACGAGGAGTGAGGGCCGCGGCATCCTGATGCCCTGAAATACCCCCGATCGCGACGGATCTCCGCGACAATGGACCCGTGGAGCGCTCGCTCGAGACGCAGGTCAGCCAGGCCGTCGAGGCCTGGCTGCGCTGGTTGCCGCGCTGGGAGCCCGCCACGCACCGGGGCCGGGTCGCTCCCTGCAGGCGATGCCTCGGGTCGCCGATCCTCTCAGCGGCGGGCCTCGGCTCCGATGTTCCGCACGGCGTTCAACACGGTCTGTCGACGCGTGTCAAGACGATCGTCGACACCTCCGTCGCCCAGTACACCGCGCGGAACCTTCCCATGCTCCAGGCGGAACTCGACCACCAGGCCGATCGCAACCGCTCGCGGACCTACCGTCCCGCCGAAGGCCTCGAACCCGAGTTCGAGGGGTTGCCGATGGACCCCGATCCCGTTCCCGGCGCGCCGTTCCTGTTCACGATCGCCGGGCTGGCTGACGAGGCGGATGCCGCGGTGCCCGCGCTCCCGCCACTGACAGAGGATGCGAAGGCGGCGCTCCGGCAGGAGGTCCGCCTGGCCGACGAGTACGCGAGCATGGTCGGCCGCGAGGTCTGCACGATCCTGCTCCGCCATCGGCTGCGGATCCAGACCGCGGTCGCGCAGTACGTCGAGCCGCAGATCGCCGCGATGCTCGACGAACTCACCCGCTCCCTGGATGCGCCGTTCGACGCGGGCGAAGGGCTGCCCGGGGTCTGACCGGCCCCTCCTTCCCTGCTGATTTAGGGTGGGGGGATGAACACGGGAGTCGACAGCGGTGCCGGTGTCGTCCTGGGACTGCTGTCCGTCATCCTCGGTATCGCGGTTTACGTCTGGGTTGCACTGGCTCTCGCCGCGGCCTTCCGCAAGATGGGCGATGAGTCGTGGCGGGCCTGGGTGCCGGGCGTCAACGTCGCCGTGCTCCTGCGCTGGGGCGGATTCTCGCCGTGGCTGGCGCTCCTGTTGCTCGTCCCGGGCCCGGGGACGCTCGCGATCTGGGTCCTGCTCGTCCTCACCGTCCACCGCCTGAACCCCGGTTTCGGATACGGCGGTGGGATGACGGCTGTCGGTGCCCTTCTCTTCCCGGTGTGGGCCACGATCGTCGGGTTCGGTCCGGCCGAGTGGCGCGGTGCGCGGCCGGCGCACGCCCGACCGCGCTCCGAGCCGCGTCCGGCTTCACCCCCGTATCCGCCGTTCGGGTCTCTCGCGTCGGAGTTCGGCGCGCCGCTTCCACCCCCTCCCTTCCCCGCGACGGCGGAGCGCGATCCCGCGACCCCGCGTGAGGGCGCCGCTGCGACACTGCCCGTCGCACCGGCATCCGTCGCGCCCCAGCCGTGGACGCCGCAGCCCGCCGGTGCGCCCGCCGAAGACCCCGTGGTCCCCACGCCGCCGCCGATCGCCGAACCGGCTCAGCCCGACCCGACGTCCCCCACTCCGACGGTCCGCTCGGCGGCGGCGTGGCCGAACGACGTCGACGAGGTCTCCGCCGTCTCACCCGCCCCTTTTCCGCCGAGCGCGGCGCGCGGTCGTTCCGAGGTGAGCCCTCCCGTCTCCGCCGCCGACGCCGGGATCATCTCCTCCGTGCCCGGGCGCGCAGACGCCCCCGTGACACGACTGCGTCCGGCGTCGTCGGGCGCGGAGCGCGACGAGCGGGACGTCTTCCCGGAGCTGACGGGCGAGGTATCCGCTGTCGCCGGATCTCCCGCGGCGGGTGCACCTGTGTCGGCGACCTCCTCGGTGTCGGCGCAGGAGCGGCATCGCGAAGAAGCCGAGGCTCCGTCATGGAGCGATGACCTCGAGCGCACCGTCGTGGTGAGGCGCGGGCACGCCCGCTGGGAGCTCGTGCTTCCTGACGGATCGGCGGCGCAGCTGTCGGCCGACGTCGTCGTCCTCGGTCGGCACCCGGTGCCTGACCCCGCCCGCCCTGACGCGCAGCTCATTGCGATCGTCGATGCGACCCGGACCGTGTCGAAGACGCACGCACGGCTGGAGCGCCGCGGCGACACCTGGTACATCACGGATCTCGGGTCGACCAACGGCATCCTGCTGCCGAGTCTGCTCGGCGCGGACATCGAGGTCGGGCCGGGCTCCGAGGCCGAGGTCTCCGACCGGTTCCTCTTGGGCGACGCGGCGATCCGACTGCAGCGAGTGGATGCCGGTTCCTGACCGGCATCCCCCTCACCTGAGCAGTCGCGGTGAACACTGGCCGCGTTTGACCAGGGTTCGCGATCCCGCGTATCATTGAGCGGGTGTGCGCATACGCGCGCCCTGCGACGTGCCTCGGCTCGCAGCAGGCGAGGCGAACGCATCCAGGGACAGGGCCTGCGAACAGGTCACCCCCACGGCATATCCATCACCCCGTTCGCCGCAGTCGCGGCCTACCGATGGATTTGTGGTGAAACCACGAACGCTGTCACCGTGCAGCACCTGTGCAAGGCGAGAGCCGCGCGCAGATCGACAAGGAGAGAACGTGCCAACCATTCAGCAGTTGGTTCGCAAGGGTCGCTCGCCGAAGGTCTCGAAGACCAAGGCGCCCGCCCTGAAGGCGAACCCGCAGCAGGCGGGTGTCTGCACCCGCGTGTACACGACCACGCCCAAGAAGCCCAACTCGGCGATGCGCAAGGTCGCCCGTGTGAAGCTCCGCAACGGCACCGAGGTCACCGCGTACATCCCCGGTGAGGGTCACAACCTGCAGGAGCACTCGCTCGTGCTCGTCCGTGGCGGTCGTGTCAAGGACCTCCCCGGTGTGCGTTACAAGATCGTCCGTGGCGCTCTGGACACCCAGGCTGTCAAGAACCGTAAGCAGGCTCGCAGCCGCTACGGCGCGAAGAAGGGTTGAGTTAGATGCCTCGCAAGGGACCCGCACCCCGCCGCGTCGTCGTCAACGACCCGGTCTACGGTGCTCCGATCGTCACCCAGCTGGTGAACAAGATCCTCGTCGATGGCAAGAAGTCCATCGCTGAGGCCATCGTCTACAACGCCCTCAAGGGTGTCGAGGCGAAGAACGGCCAGGACGCCGTCGCAACGCTGAAGAAGGCGCTCGACAACGTCCGCCCCACCCTCGAGGTCAAGAGCCGCCGCGTCGGTGGCTCGACCTACCAGGTTCCCGTCGAGGTCAAGCCGCACCGTGCGAACACGCTCGCGCTGCGCTGGCTCGTCTCGTACGCGAAGGGTCGCCGTGAGAAGACCATGACCGAGCGCCTCCAGAACGAGATCCTGGATGCCTCGAACGGCCTCGGTGCCGCGGTGAAGCGCCGCGAAGACACCCACAAGATGGCCGAGTCGAACCGCGCGTTCGCGCACTACCGCTGGTAAACAGCACCTCGGTGGCCGGCCGGGCAACCCCCGGCCGGCCGCCCCGCGACATCCGTCACTACACGTAAGGACACCCCGTGGCACAAGAAGTGCTCACCGACCTCAACAAGGTCCGCAACATCGGCATCATGGCGCACATCGATGCCGGCAAGACGACGACGACAGAGCGCATCCTGTTCTACACGGGTGTCAACCACAAGATCGGTGAGACGCACGACGGTGCCTCGACCACCGACTGGATGGAGCAGGAGAAGGAGCGCGGCATCACGATCACGTCTGCCGCCGTCACCTGTTACTGGAACAAGAACCAGATCAACATCATCGACACCCCCGGTCACGTGGACTTCACCGTCGAGGTGGAGCGCTCGCTCCGCGTCCTCGACGGCGCCGTCGCCGTCTTCGACGGCAAGGAGGGCGTCGAGCCCCAGTCCGAGACCGTCTGGCGTCAGGCCGACAAGTACAACGTCCCGCGCATCTGCTTCGTCAACAAGATGGACAAGCTCGGCGCCGACTTCTACTTCACCGTCGACACGATCGTGAAGCGCCTCGGCGCCAAGCCGCTCGTGATCCAGCTGCCCATCGGCGCGGAGAACGGCTTCCTCGGGGTCATCGACCTCGTCGAGATGCGCGCGCTGGTGTGGCCCGGTGACTCCAAGGGTGACGTCACCATGGGTGCGAAGTACGAGATCCAGGAGATCCCGGCCGACCTCGCCGAGAAGGCGGCCGAATACCGCCAGATCCTGCTCGAGACGGTCGCGGAGACCGACGACGCGCTGCTCGAGAAGTTCTTCGGTGGCGAGGAGCTCACGGTCCCCGAGATCAAGGGTGCGATCCGCAAGCTCACCGTGGCGTCCGAGATCTACCCGGTCCTGTGCGGCTCGGCCTTCAAGAACCGCGGCGTGCAGCCGATGCTCGATGCTGTCATCGACTATCTGCCGAACCCCCTCGACGTCGGCGCCATCGAGGCGCACGACCCGAAGGACTACGACACGGTCATCGAGCGTCACCCCGACGCGAACGACCCGTTCTCGGCGCTCGCCTTCAAGGTCGCGGTGCACCCGTTCTTCGGTCGCCTCACCTACATCCGCGTCTACTCGGGTCGCCTCGACTCCGGCGCTCAGGTCATCAACTCGACCAAGGGCAAGAAGGAGCGCATCGGGAAGATCTTCCAGATGCACGCCAACAAGGAGATTCCGGTTCCCGCTGTCTCCGCCGGCAACATCTACGCCGTCATCGGCCTGAAGGACACCACGACCGGTGACACCCTGACCGACCCGACCGCGCCGGTCGTCCTCGAGTCGATGACCTTCCCCGAGCCCGTCATCGAGGTCGCCATCGAGCCGAAGACCAAGGCCGACCAGGAGAAGCTCGGCGTCGCGATCCAGAAGCTCGCCGAAGAGGACCCGACCTTCCGCACCGAGTTGAACGTCGACACCGGTCAGACGGTCATCAAGGGCATGGGCGAGCTGCACCTCGACATCCTCGTCGACCGCATGAAGCGCGAGTTCAACGTCGAGGCGAACGTCGGCAAGCCCCAGGTCGCGTACCGCGAGACGATCAAGAAGACCGTCGAGCGTCACGACTACACGCACAAGAAGCAGACCGGTGGTTCGGGTCAGTTCGCGAAGATCCAGTTCGCGCTCGAGCCCCTCGACCTCGCCTCGGACAACACGTACGAGTTCGAGAACAAGGTCACCGGTGGCCGCATCCCGCGTGAGTACATCGAGCCGACCAACCAGGGCTTCCAGGACGCCATGAACGTCGGTGTCCTCGCCGGCTACCCCATCGTGGGTGTCAAGGCGATCCTGCTCGATGGCGCGTCGCACGACGTCGACTCCTCCGAGATGGCGTTCAAGATCGCCGGCTCGATGGGTTTCAAGGAGGCTCTCCGCAAGGCGAACCCCGTCATCCTCGAGCCGCTCATGGCGGTCGAGGTGCGCGTTCCCGAGGAGTACATGGGCGACGTCATCGGCGACCTGAACTCGCGTCGTGGCCAGATCCAGTCGATGGAGGACGGCGCGGGTATCAAGATCGTCCGCGCTCTCGTCCCGCTGTCGGAGATGTTCGGCTACATCGGTGACCTGCGCTCGAAGACCTCGGGTCGCGCGGTCTACTCGATGGAGTTCGACAGCTACTCCGAGGTCCCCCGCGCGGTGGCCGACGAGATCGTCCAGAAGACCAAGGGCGAGTAACACTCGCTCTTCGGATGCCGGGGGCCCCGGCCCTCGGCATCCGCCCAAACTGAATATCGTCACGTCAACTACACTGACAACATCCCCGTAGGCGACCGGTCGCAATCCAGTGCCCGGAAGATCTACATGACGTCCTGAGGAGGACCTAGTGGCTAAGGCCAAGTTCGAGCGGACCAAGCCGCACGTGAACATCGGAACGATCGGTCACGTCGACCACGGCAAGACGACGCTCACCGCGGCGATCTCCAAGGTGCTCGCCGACAAGTTCCCGTCCGCGACCAACGTTCAGCGTGACTTCGCGTCGATCGACTCGGCTCCCGAGGAGCGTCAGCGCGGCATCACGATCAACATCTCGCACGTCGAGTACGAGACCCCGAAGCGTCACTACGCGCACGTCGATGCGCCCGGTCACGCTGACTACATCAAGAACATGATCACCGGTGCTGCTCAGATGGACGGCGCGATCCTCGTGGTCGCCGCCACCGACGGCCCGATGGCTCAGACGCGTGAGCACGTTCTGCTCGCCAAGCAGGTCGGCGTTCCGTACCTGATGGTCGCGCTCAACAAGGCCGACATGGTCGACGACGAGGAGATCCTGGAGCTCGTCGAGCTCGAGGTCTCCGAGCTCCTCGCATCGCAGGGCTTCGCTGAGGACGCTCCGGTCGTCCGCGTCTCGGGCCTCAAGGCTCTCGAGGGCGACGAGAAGTGGGTGCAGTCGATCCTCGACCTCATGGAGGCCGCGGACGAGCACATCCCCGACCCCGTGCGCGACAAGGACAAGCCCTTCCTCATGCCGATCGAGGACGTCTTCACGATCACCGGTCGTGGAACGGTCGTCACCGGTCGCGCCGAGCGTGGCACCCTCGCCATCAACTCCGAGGTCGAGATCGTCGGCATCCGCGCGACGCAGAAGACCACGGTCACGGGTATCGAGATGTTCCACAAGCAGCTCGACGAGGCATGGGCCGGCGAGAACTGTGGTCTGCTGCTTCGTGGTCTGAAGCGTGACGACGTCGAGCGTGGCCAGGTCGTCGTGAAGCCGGGTTCGGTTACGCCGCACACCAACTTCGAGGGCACTGCGTACATCCTCTCGAAGGAGGAGGGTGGCCGTCACAACCCCTTCTACACGAACTACCGCCCGCAGTTCTACTTCCGTACCACGGACGTCACCGGCGTCATCTCGCTGCCCGAGGGCACCGAGATGGTCATGCCCGGTGACACCACGGACATGACGGTGGAGCTCATCCAGCCCATCGCCATGGAAGATGGCCTCGGCTTCGCGATCCGTGAGGGTGGCCGCACCGTCGGCGCCGGCACGGTGACCAAGATCATCAAGTAAGTCCTTTCGGACTCACCGACAGGGGTCGGGCCTTCGGGTCCGGCCCCTTCGTCGTTTCCGCAAGGGGTGCCGAGTCGTGGAGCGCCGTTTTAGACTGGCGGCGCCGCGACAGCTGCGCGGACATCGACGGAGATGAGGGAGTCCATGGGAATCGACGACGTGGTGGGCAAGGGGAAGCAGTTCCTCGAGCAGCACAAGGACGAGATCGAGAAGAACCTGAAGTCCGAGAAGGCGGAGGGCGTCAGCGACAAAGTCCTCGATGCGGCGGCGGAGTTCGTGAAGAAGGTCGCACCCGACTCGGTCGACGCGAAGGTCGACGAGGTCCGCGACAACGTGGATCGGCGCATCGGCAACGAGTGACGTTTTCGGAGGGGGCGGATGCTGCGGCGTCCGCCCCCTCCGGCGTTTCCGGCCGCCGTCCCGGCGTCTGACAGAATGAACGTCGGATGAAGAAGATCGGATGACGCAGGTGAAGCGAGCCGGGTCGTGAGCGGCATCCTGGTCCACGAGTGGCTCTCGCGGCGTGGTGGCTCTGAGAACGTGTTCGACGTTCTCGGCGGCGTGTTCCCGGATGCCGAGCGCTGGTGTCTGTGGAACGACAGCGAGGGCAGGTTCGCGGGCGTCGAGGAGACGGTGCTCGCGCGAACGCCGTTGCGGGGACGCAAGGCCGCCTCCCTTCCGCTCATGCCGCTCGCCTGGCGGATGCTCCCGTCCCGTGATGCGGACTGGGTGCTCTGCAGCAGTCATCTCTTCGCGCATCATGCGCGCTTCCGCGGTCCGGCGGGTGACGCTCCGAAACTCGTGTACACCCACACGCCGGCGCGTTACATCTGGACGCCCGAGCTCGACGGGCGCGGCCAGGGGTTCGCTGCGCGCGCGGCGTCGTCGCTTCTCAAACCGCTCGATCGGCGTCGCGCCACCGAGCCCACGGCGATCGCAGCGAACAGCAAGTTCATCGCCGAGCGGGTGGCGTGGGCATGGGAACGGGAGGCCACCGTCATCCATCCTCCGATCGATGTCGCGCGCTTCGCCGACGCGCAGCCGACGGACGAGACGGATGCCGCGGTCGCCGGCCTCCCTCCGGAGTATCTGCTCGGGGTGTCGCGGTTCGTCCCGTACAAGCGTCTGGAGCTCGTCATCGAGGCGGGCGCGGTGTCGGGTCTTCCCGTGGTGCTGGCGGGCGGGGGAGCGGACGAGGGCAGGCTTCGCGCCTACGCGGAGGAACGCGGCCACCCGGTGACGTTCGTGCGCGATCCGTCTTCGACGCTCCTGGCCGCGCTCTACCGGAACGCGCTGGCCCTCGTGTTCCCCGCCGTCGAGGACTTCGGCATCATGCCGGTGGAGGCCATGGCGACCGGCACACCCGTCGTCGGAAACGCGTTCGGCGGCGTGAGTGAGAGCGTCGTCGACGGGGTCAGCGGTGCTCTGGTGCACGACTGGTCGGGGACCGAACTGGCGGACGCCGTCGAGCGCGCGATTGCCTCGAGCCGGGAGGCGTGCGTGCAGCGTGCGTTCGAGTTCGACCGCCCTGTGTTCGAAGCGCGCATCGCCGACTGGGTCGCGGGAGAGACGGCGTGAGCGGGCTCCTCGTCGACGACCGGTACCGCGGCGCCCACGGCATCGGACGCTACGCCCGCGAGGTGCTCGGGCGTCTGGATCTGCCGTGGCGAGGGCTCAGCCTCGATGGGACGCCCTACAGCCCGTTCGATTCGTTGCGCGCACTTCCGGGGCTGGGTCGAGAGTCGCTCGTCTACTCACCCGGTTACGGAGCGTTGGTCCGCGCGCCGCGGCAGATCCTGACCGTCCACGATCTGATCCAGCTCGAGGTGCCCTGGCCGGGGCGAGCGAAGTTCGTCGCCTACTACGGCGGGCCGGTGCGTCGGGTCGTGCGTCGTGCCGGCGTCGTCTTGACGGTCTCGGAGACGTCGGCCGACGCGATCCGCGCCTGGCTGCGCGACGACGCCGTCGACGTCGTCAATGCGGGCAACGGGTGCTCCGCCGCCTTCACCCCCGACGGGCCGCGCGAGGTCGCATCCGACCCGTACGTCCTGTTCGTCGGGAACACCCGCGCGCACAAGAACCTCGACGTGGTGCTTCGAGCGATGGCGGTGGCGACCGGCATCCGCCTTCTCGCCGTCGTGCCCGAGAGCGAGACCGCCGCCGTGCGGGCTGCCGCAGAGCGGATCGGGATCGCGGGACGCGTCGACGTGATCACCGGGGTCGACGACGAGCGGCTGGCCGAGCTCTACCGGGGCGCGGCGGCAACCGCGATGCCGTCTCTGTTGGAGGGGTTCGGGCTGCCCGCACTCGAGTCCGTGTCGAGCGGGACGCCGGTCATCCACTGGAGCGGATGCCGCGCCGTCGCCGAGATCGTGGCAGGGCGCGGCTGGGCTGTGGCCGATGCGTACGACGCCCACGAGTGGGCGGCCGCGATGGTCGAGGCTGCCGCGTCGCCGCGCGCGGTCGAGCCACCGACCGGCGCGTACGACTGGGACCGCACCGCGGGAGTCGTCACGGAGACGCTCCGCCGCGCTCTCGGCTGAGCCAGTTCAGGCGTCGGCGAGTCCGCTGACGAAGGTCGTGAGCTCGCGCGTCTTCGCAGTCCACGTGTGATTCTCGGCGACTCGACGGCCCGCGATGTTGGGCGACGGATGCCGGAGCGCGGCCGCCAGCGCGGCGTCGGCACGTTCCGGCGAGTCGTAGACGTAGATACCCGCGTCCGGATCCTGGCCGATGCCCGGCGTCTCGCGGGACACGACCGCGAGCCCCGCGGCGAGGTACTCGTGCAGCTTCATGGGGCTGCGTCCCGCATTCGACGGATCGTCCGACAGAGGCAGGAGGCCGACGCGGGCGCCCTGCAGGAGATCAGGCAGGTCCGCGTAGTGGACCGCGCCGCGCAGCTCGACGTTGTCGGGGAGGGGAACCGGCGGGGCGGGATCCGGCCCCGCGATGATGAAACGGATGCCGGGGTTCCGACCGGCCCACGAGCGCGTACGATCCCAGTCGAAGCGCGAGTCCAGCGCGCCGACGTACACGCACGCCGCGGGGCGGGCCTCGGCATCCGCTGCGGGAGCAGGGAACGCGGCAAGGTCCACACCGTTCTCGATCACGAGCGACGGGATGGTGAGTCGACCGAGGTCTCGGAGGACGGCGCCGGACGTGGCGACGACGGCGTCGGAGGCGGCGACGATGCGTGTCTGCAGGCTGCGCTTCACGCCGTCGGGGTAGAGGTCGGTCGGTCGGTAGATGAGGGTGTCGGCGAGGCCGCGGACGGAGTCGTCCCAGAGGAGCGGCTGATCGATGAGGACGGCGTCGAAAAGCGTGCCGATTCCGAGTCGTTCGAGGAATCCTCTCACCCGGAACCGACCCCACGGGCGGGGGAGGAGCGTGCGCGGGACGACGTGGGTGACGCCGTCGTCGTCTCGGAACGGACGCGTCGGAACGGCGTCCGCGGCGGCTCGCGAGACGCGTCCGGTGACGCGGTGCGCGAGTGACAATGGCGTGGACAGGTGCACGACCTCGACGTCGAGGTGGGCGAGTTCCCGGGCGTAGTGGTGGCTCCCGACGCGGAAGTCGCCGAAGACGTGACTGTGGGAGAGGAAGAGGATGCGGGGCCGCGTCACGCGCGTGCCTCGCGGATGGTGTCCCGGATCTCCGTCTCGACGGCCGCCAGTTCGGTGGCTGCGGCGGCGATCCGGGCGGTGATCTCGTCGACGCGTGCGATCTGCCACTGCAGGCGCTCCGCCATCTGTGCCGCGGTCAGTCTCTCTGTGTCGGCCGTGACATCGCGAACTCCGATCGTTTCGAACGCCGCCGTGATCTTGCGCGTGGGGGAGGGCACCAGTTCCAGAGGAACGGCGCCAGACAGCGCCGCGAGGACCAGCACGTGCATGCGGTCGCTGACGACGAGGCGGGCTGCGTCGTAGCGCTCCCGCAGGCGCTCTTCCTGAACGAGCGGAGCGGTGTCCCCCCACGGCTCGAAGATCCCGCCGAGCGCGTCGGCCAGGTCACGGGCCCGGTCCTCGTCTTCGCGGACCTGGACGACGGTGCGGATGCCGAGGCCTTCCGCGCGGGCGAACGCACGGATCGCCTCGCACCAGTCATCGCTGGGGAAGGGGCGGGCGCCGCGCAGGCTCACGATCAGCTCGCGACGCTCGGTCGCGGGCAGTCCGGCTCGGATCCCGGCGCCGAATCCGATGTCGGGGACGACGCGGGTTCCCTTCGCGAGAGCGGCACTCTCGGCATCCCGCCAGAGGGCGAACTGCGACCATCGCGCCGCGAGCGCGTGGAGGGCCCCGGCTGGCTGAGTGGGTGCCCGGATGCCGCGCGGCGGGCGGACGACGATGCCGCCCTTCAGCCGTACGAGGACTGTTTCAGCGAGGAAGACGAGTTCGCGGAGGACATTGCCGCGGTCGAGCGGGATCTCGCCGGACTCGAACATGAGAACGGGGTGGCGCGGCGCGGTCGCGATCAGCCACAGCCAGCGGCCGACGCTCCGTTTGGAGCGGAGGACGCGGGTGCCGGAGGGGACGCCCAGCTGATGCAGCCAGACGTCGGGCGCGTCGCCCACGTAGACGATGAGCTCATCCGACGTCCCGACGGCCCACGCGAGTGCTTCGCGGCGGATGAGCGCGTCGCCGATGTTGCCGGCGGGTCCGGTCGCGGAGACGAGGGTGCGGGTGGGGGAATGGTGAGATGAAGCGGGGGACACTCAGACCGTCTTTCGTACAGAGACCTGGGCGCCGCGCGGCAGTCCTGCCCCCACTTTGTGCATGAGTGGAATCTACAGGAGGCGCCTGCGCTCTCCCGCGCGCTCCGAGGTGGCCCTGCTGCGCACGCGCCTTTCTCAGGTGAGGTGGTCGCCGATCCACCAGTCGGAGATGGTCGCCATGTGTGCGGCAACTCTCTGGTGTCGCGGGTGGGTCCGGAACGCGGTGAACGCGGTGATGTCGGTGAACGTGGCCTCTTCGATGATGATGCGGCCTTTGCGTTCGTCGAGGGAGCGCGCGACCTCCCATTTCGTGATGCCGGGCAGGTCGGCGAGCGTGCGGAGCTGGTCTATGGCCCCGGTGACATCGTTCTCTTCGACGTCGTGGTGGATGCGGAAGAGTACGACGTGGCGGTAGCCCACGGGTTACTCGCGGATGGTGTCGGTGTGGTCGTGGTACCAGGCGACGGTGCGTTCGAGGCCCTCTTGCAGGCTGATCTTCGCGGTCCAGCCGGCGTCGGCGAGCTTGGAGACGTCGAGGAGTTTCTGCGGTGTGCCGTCGGGCTTCGTGGTGTCCCATTCGGTCTCACCAGCGAAGCCCGTCACGCCTGCGATGGTCTCGGCGATTTCTCGGATGGTGACATCGCTGCCGGTGCCGACGTTGACTTGGTCGGGCCCGTCGTAGTGCTCCATGAGGTGCAGGACGGCGTCGGCCATGTCGTCGGAGTGCAGGAACTCACGGCGCGGGGTGCCGGTGCCCCAGTTCGTCACCGTGTCGGCACCGGTCTTCGCGGCGTCGTCGTACCGGCGAATCAACGCGGGGAGGACGTGGGAGCCCTTCGGGGAGAAGTTGTCGTTGGGTCCGTACAGGTTGGTGGGCATCGCGCTGATCCAGGGCAGCCCGTACTGGCGGCGGACCGCCTGAGTGTGGAGGATGCCGGCGATCTTCGCGATCGCGTACGCGTCGTTCGTGGGCTCGAGGTGCCCGGTGAGCAGCGAGTCCTCGCGGATGGGCTGCTCCGCGAACTTCGGGTAGATGCACGACGATCCGAGGAACGCGACCCGCTCGACCTCCTGAGCGAGGGCCGCATCGAGAACGTTCGTTTGGATGCGCATGTTGTCGGAAAGGAAATCGACCGGGTACGTGCTGTTCGCAAGAATCCCGCCGACCTTCGCAGCCGCGAGCACCACGTACCGCGGCTTGATCTCCGCCATGTAGGCGAAGACGTCGTCACGGTTCTTCAGGTCGAGCTCGGCAGAGGTCTTGCCGACGACGTGGGTGAACCCTTCGGCCTCGAGTTTGCGGACGATCGCCGAGCCGACGAGGCCCCGGTGGCCGGCGACGTAGAACGTCGCATCCCGGTCGAGTTCGCCGGGTGCGTAGGCGACGCCGTCGACGGCGGTGCTCACGCGGTCCCCCATGAGGCCAGCTTCACGGTGTCGATCCATTCCGGGCCCTTGTCGAGTGCTTCCACGTCGGCGTCAACCATGAGGGTCGCGAGTTCCTTCCCGTGGATGGTGGGAACCCAGCCGAGCTTGTCGGCAGCCTTCGACGGGTCGCCGATGAGAGCGTCGACCTCGGTGGGACGCAGGTAGCGTTCGTCGAAGCGCACGAACTCCTGCCAGTCGAGTCCGACGTGACCGAACGACGTCTCGAGGAAGTCCTTGATCGTGTAGCCGACCCCGGTGCCGAGGACGAAGTCCTCCGGCTCATCGGCCTGCAGCATCCGCCACATGCCTTCGACGTACTCGGCGGCGTAGCCCCAGTCACGGATCGACTCCAGATTGCCGAGATACAGATCCTTCTGCACACCCGCCTTGATGCGGGCGACGGCGCGGGTGATCTTGCGCGTCACGAACGTCTCCCCACGCCGCGGGGACTCGTGGTTGAAGAGGATCCCGTTGACGGCGAACATGTCGTACGCCTCGCGGTAGTTCTTCACAATCCAATAGGAGTACAACTTCGCGACACCGTAGGGGGAGCGGGGGTAGAACGGGGTGTCTTCGCCCTGCGGCGGAGGGGTCGCACCGAACAGTTCCGACGTGGATGCCTGATAGAACCGCGTCTTGATGCCCGACAGGCGGACCGCCTCGAGCAGACGCACCGTACCGGTACCGGTCGTGTCGGCAGTGTGCTCGGGCTCGTCGAACGAGACGCGCACGTGCGACTGAGCGGCAAGGTTGTACACCTCATCCGGGTTGATCTCGCTCATGAGCGTCACCATGCGGGCGCCGTCGCTGAGGTCTCCGTAATGAAGGAAGAGCTTCGCGGTGGGGTCGTGCGGGTCGACGTAGAGGTGGTTGATGCGATGCGTGTTGAAGGTTGACGCGCGACGGATCAGACCGTGCACCTCATAGCCCTTCGAGAGCAGCAGTTCGGCGAGGTACGAGCCATCCTGGCCGGTGATGCCGGTGATGAGTGCGCGCTTGGTCAAGTACTTCCCCCTCGGTGAGTGCGACTTCCATTATGGCGACAAGCGGGTGTACTTCTCACCAGGGCGGGAAGCGTGATCGCTGAGGCTCAGGGGCTATCGGCTAGGGTTCTAGCCGTGGCCGAACCCCAGGAAACGCTCGATGAGCAACTCAAACGCCTGGTGATTCTTCCTTTCGGGCGATACTTCGCTGCTCGCGCGGATCTCCTTACCCGTGAGGGTGTGAAAACCTGCGAACCCATTGACGGGGTCTCGCCGTTCAGCGCGATGGAGACCAAGGACGACGCGGTCGGCTTCTTCACGACATCACCCCGGACGACCTCGAGATCGAAGATCGACACGAGGAAGGACCTTCGCCGGACGTTCGTCGACTCAGGGGCGGACTTTCTGGTCGTCGACAACACATCGGCTCTCATGAACCTCCGGGAGATGCGTGGCCGTTTCTACACGGTGGATGCACAAGAGTCATCCGACCTCATGGACTGGTTGTGGAACGACGATGCTGAGCGTGCTCAGGCGGACGTGGTCCGGCCGAACCGCACCGGACTGGATGAGCGTCTCGCCGCCTTGTACGGCCAGTTCATCGAGGCGTGCCTGGATGTGTTCCCGCCATCGCGAATAGTTCTCATCCGCTCCCACGTCGCTCGATTCTGGGTGGGTCAAGATGGCGAGCTGGGCACAACGAACGCCGATGATGCGACCGATCGGCTTCTGAACGACTTGGACTCGCGTTTCGCAGACGCCACGGGATGCGTCGTCGTCGACGCCGCCTTCGATTGGTTCCCCCGACACGAGAACTGGATCGCACCGGACCCTGCCGTTCGCGTCGCCATCGAAGCCTCGATCATGCGGGCGGTACGAGTCGGCGACTCGTCACCCCACCGCGCATTTCCCTCTCGATCCGAATCGCCGGCCTCGTTGATCTCGTGGTACTTGCGCCACGGTGCCGATATCGACCGGGAAAGACTGGAGCGGGCCTTCTCCACGACCCAGATCACGCCGGGTGACCTGGTCGCGCTGGCCGCCCTGGCCTCTGATCGTCCCGAGGACAGCGACGTGGTCCGCACATGCGTTCGGCTCGCTGTTTCGGCATCCGGCGCCGAACTCGTCCGTCGGAGCGTCGAGCGAGCAACCGATTCCTGGCGCGCGTTGAGGGAATCCGATGTCAACGCAGTCCCTCTCCCTCGCGACCCTGAGTTTCAGCCTCACATCCGTGTAGACAGCGGCCAAGGAGTCGTGTTCCGGTTCAACCTGGATGGCTCTCATGAGCGCATCGAATTCCTGCAACCGGACTGCGAGAGCTCAACGGCGACGGAGCCGGCATCCGTGTCCCTCCGCCAGGTCGTACCTGCCCTGTCCTCCTGGGAGTTCTATCTCGCACGGGCTCGGCGCGGCGACGCTTCGGGCTTCACTGCGCACGTTGCATCGGCGGATGAGCTCATGGATAGCTGCTCCTGGCTGGACTGGCGGAGCATCCTTCACGAGGAGAACGTCTCCATCTCCCTTGATGCTGACGTTCCGCGGGTCACGCAGGCGAAGACCGACCTCACATTTCTCTTCGACCCAGGCACTCGCGTGGTGACCGTCGGCGGCGGGCTGATGGATCAAGTTCAACACCTTTCGCTCTACGACAGTCTGTGCCGCTCGGCAGGTGTGTCGTATGTGGTGGACGACATGAGATACACCTGGTGGCGCAGCCACAACGGATTCGAGGCGGGACGTCTCGCGCCCGAGTTGGAGGGAAAGCGTCTATCGCGAAAGCTGTCGCGACCGCTTCTGGAACGGTTCCGAACCGCGGTGGAAAGTTGCCCTCCGACAGCGTGGCTCTACCGTCAGTCAGAGGCATGGAATCGGCTGGGCCTGCGCGGCGCGGTGGTCGTCGCTAAGAACCACGAGAATTCGCGCCGATATGTCGCAGCGAATCCTGCCTTCCCCGTCCTTCTTTATCGGACGCATGCCGAACTCGCCGCACTCATCGAAAGGCCGCCTGCGCAGCCGACGCTCTTCACAAGCCAGGACGGAATCGAGCGGGACAGCGCGAGTGCGGAGCACATCACAGCGCTCTTCGACTACGCCAATCTGATCGACGGTGGCGAGCCCCGTTCGGTCGTGGAAATGGCCGCCAAGATAGCCGCCGCTCCCTGTGCGGCTTTTCATGTCCGAAGAGGCGACTACCTTCAGGGCGCGTTTGACACGGAAGGTTGGCACTCCGCCACCGACCATTATCGAGCGGCGATGGAGGCACTTCGTTCCGGCGACTTCGGGGACGTTCACAACGTCGCCGTGTTCTCCGACGACATTCAGTTCGTCCGCGATCACGCTGCTGATTACGGGCTCGATCTTGTCCGAGGAGAGGTCCTGTACGTGGAGGGGAACCGGCACTTCGACTCGATCTACGACTCGTACCTGATCTCACGCTGCGAAGTCGTCATCGGATCCGTTGGGTTCTTCTCGATGATGTCGGCCTTGCTCGCCGACCCGCTCCCTACGTTCGTTCACGCCCGTCCGAATGGTGTGAGAACTCTGTGGAGCCGGTGACCTCGTTCACTCGCGCGGACTAGCACCGTTGTCGACGGGGAACTCGTTGGTCCACATGACGTTCTCGCGCCTCACTGCTGCAGGGGATCCGGCCAGCAGCGTGTTCTCCTGCAGGAACTCACGATTCACGATGCTCCTCGCACCGACGATGGAACCCGAGGGAATCCGGGCCTTGTTCAAGACGACAACTCCGTCGCCCAGCCATACGCGATCGCCGATCGTGATGCCCGCTTCCGGGTTCAACAGTCGCCCTGTGTTGCTGTCCCAGATCGCGTGATGGCTGGACCCTCTGACGGACACGTTGGTTGCGAACAATCCGTGTGATCCGATGTTCACGCCCAGCCCGGGCGTGAGGGGACCGATGATGTGCATGGCGCCGTTGAAGACGCATCCTTCTCCGACCGTGACGGTAGCGCCGGTGGAACAGCGGCCCGCGTTCACGACGAACGAGATCCGGAGACCGCCCGCTTGAATCTTGATGGCGCCGATCTCGACGACGCACTCGATCGCGGCGGCGAGATCGATGACGACATTCCGCCAGGACCCACCGTCGGCGAGTCGGACGATGTTGCCGGTTGACCGGTCGTGGAAGTTGATGGAGATGCCAGACGGCAGGTCGCCCTCCGAAAGGATCCTCGACGACCCGACCCAGATCTGATTCCGTTGGAACTGGTCTTTAGCCTCGTCAGCCGCCATGAACCATGCCTCTTTCGTGTGGGTTTTCCAGCATAGAGCGAAGCACGGGGGCGGATAAGCTTGCCGACCATGGATCTTCTTATCGTCGGGTCAGGCTTCTTCGGCTTGACCATCGCGGAGCGAGCAGCTGCAGCGGGCCGCAAAGTCACCGTCATTGATCGTCGACACCACCTCGGTGGGAACGCGTTCTCAGAGAACGAGGCCGAGACCGGTATCGAGGTTCACCGCTACGGCGCGCACCTCTTCCACACCTCGAACTCGACGGTGTGGGAGTACGTGAACCGCTTCACCAAGTTCACGAACTACGTGCACCGGGTCTATACGAACCACCGAGGCGTCGTCTACCCGCTCCCCATCAATCTCGCGACGATCAACCAGTTCTTCCAGTCGGCGCACTCGCCCGCTGAAGCCCGCGCGCTCGTTCAAGAACTTTCGGGAGAGTTCGACGCGGCGTCGGCGGCAAACCTGGAGGAGAAGGCGATCGCTCTGATCGGTCGCCCGCTGTACGAGGCCTTCATCCGGGACTACACCGCGAAGCAGTGGCAGACCGACCCGAAGGACCTTCCCGCGGAGGTCATCAGCAGGTTGCCGGTCCGATACAACTACGACAACCGGTATTTCAACGACACCTGGGAAGGTTTGCCGCTTGACGGCTACACCGCGTGGCTGGAGCGGATGGCGGACCACGCCAACATCGAGGTGAAGCTCGAGACCGACTTCTTCGACACGACGCAGCCCCTCAACAAGGCTGCGACCGTCGGGCAGGTTCCGATCGTCTACACCGGTCCGGTGGACCGTTACTTCGACTTCGCGGAGGGTGAGCTGGGGTGGCGCACCCTCGACTTCGAAGAGGAAGTCGTCAACGTCGCGGACTTCCAAGGAACCAGCGTGATGAACTACGCGGACGCCGACGTTCCGTACACCCGTATCCACGAGTTCAAGCACTTCCACCCTGAGCGCGCGGATCGTTATCCAGCCGACAAGACGGTGATCATGCGGGAGTACTCGCGTTTCGCCACCCGCGAGGATGAGCCGTACTACCCGGTCAACACTCCTGAGGATCGTGCCCGGCTGCTCGCGTACCGCGAACTCGCCAAGGGCGAGCGGGACGTTCACTTCGGCGGTCGACTGGGGACCTACCAATACCTCGACATGCACATGGCGATCGGGGCGGCCCTGTCGATGTGGAACAACTCGCTCAACTGACACGCGGGGCGGCGGGATCTGCAGTGATCCTGCGGATCCCGCTCACGCTCAGCGGCCTCTCTTCGGTTCGGTGCCGGAGAGGATCCGGAAGGCTACCTGGGAGTCTGCGGATTCGTCTATGCGCCGGAGCTCGTCTTTCGCTTCCGATGACAGGCGACCGAATTTTTTGAGAGCCCCGTCGAATGTGCCGTACACGACCTGAGCGAGGGTTGAGATCTGGTCTGGTGGCAGTTGGGCGCGCCGGAGTTCGTCCTGCATCGACAAGAAGCTGAGGAGATAGCCCTTCACCGAGTCGACGTCACGGAGCGCGGTGATCGTAGAACCCGGACGAATGCGCCGGGCGTACACGTCGACTTGGCGGTGTGCGACTCGCTGTGCGTCCAAAAGCAGCGAGAAGGTGAAGGGGTTGTCCTGATGGACGATGCCCGGGATGAAGCTCGCACCGGTGTCTCGCAGGAATCGAGTCCGGGTCAGATACATCCCGACATGCGGACGGTAGTCCTTCCCTTCCCGCATATCCGCGATCATTTCCACGCCGCTGCGGGTCAGTCCGTACTCGCGGCTCCGCTGGTAATAGCCGGCGTATCGCGCCCAGGCGGCCTCGGGCACCGCTCCATCTCGGAATGAGAAGCAATCGAACAGAAGCACATCGAGCTCGTTGCTATCCGCGTCGGCTACCAGATCCGCCAGCGAATCCGACGGCCAAAAATCATCGCTGTCGAGGAATATCAGGTATCGGCCGGCCGCGGCCTGCTGGCCGCGATTTCGAGCCACCGACTGTCCGCTGTTCGGTTGGTCGAGAATCGTCACGCGAGGGTCAGAGGTGGCATATCGCTGGAGTATCTCCAGGGAAGCGTCTGTCGAACCGTCGTTCACGCAAATGAGTTCGAGCGATGCCCCTGTTTGTGCGAGCACGCTCGACAGGCAGTCATCGAGCCACGGGGCTGAATTGAAGACGGGGATGACGACCGAGACGTCAGGCCGAGCTGCTCGAGCAGGCGGGGTCGTTGCCGCGCGGTTATCGAAGAACCGGGGGACCGCACTCGCAACGGGTCCTTCGTGACCCACCGCGCCGCTCGGCCCGGCGGAGCCGAGCAATCGACCCCTGATCTGAGCCCCGACAGACCTGGCGCGACGGCGGATGCCGCCCAGGGTGAGGCGCCTGACTTTCGGCGAGGCCGTGCGCTCCAACTCGCTGCGCAGGTGAGCGACTTCACGCTCGAGCTCGGCTATGCGATCTCTTCGCTGCTCAGTCACGTGAATCTCCTCAGGGGTCCCAATTCTCGTGACTCATGCTACGGGGACTCCTCCCGCCTGCCTCGGAACGGCGCCGCGGGGGCGAGCGAGTAGGGTTGGACCCATGCGCGACCCGGGGGAATTGACGTCGAATCAGACGTGGCACGAGGACGACTTTCTTGTTCGTCTGTTTAACGACGACGTTTCGTTGGCGTCCCACGATGCCTTCACCGGAGCACCGCGCGACCAGATCTCGGATCCGTCCGAGATGCAGTTCGGAGCCGTCACTCTCGAACTCGTCGCCGCCGACGCGCGCCGTCACGAGCGGCTCGCTGTTCTCCGTTCGAGGGGGTTCCTCGATCGCGACCTTCATTCATTCGGCGCGCGTGTCTCCTCACGATGGGCGCTCGATGCGTTGGCCGGGCGGCTGACACGACAGGCTCACACCTGGGACTCCCTGCGTGCACTGCTGCTTGCGCACTCCGCGAACGTTGAGTCGTGTGAACCCATGCTCGACGAGATCGCCCTGGATCGGCTCTTCGCGATGTCCGAGGTGTTGCACGAGCGCAACATGGACGAGCAAGCAGAGCGCGCGATGGTGAGCTTCATTGCGAACCGCATTCTTGCTGGAGGAGCCGCATCCAAATCGACGTGTCATCGCATCATCGAACGCGCCCTGCAGTTCGATGACGTGGAGACTGCGCATCAGCTTTTTTCTCGCGCGCAGGAACGGGGCTGGCTCAGGCTTGTTCACTCGCTCGCGATGAGTCACCCCCGATTCGGCGGCACCTTCGCGGGGTTGTTGAATCAACTCAACGAGCCGTACCGGCGCCTCGGTCTCGAGGAGGTAGGGCTCGCTGACGAAGGCGAGGCGCCGTTCGACCGTTTGCACGCGACGCCGCAGACCACGGTGTCCGATGGTCCCCTTGTCTCGGTAGTTCTCGTGGTCGGAGCGGGCAGATCGCGCACTCTTGCCGCCGCTGTACGGTCCATCGTTCAGCAGACCTACGCCTCCTGGGAGCTGCTGCTCGTCGACGGTGGCGGTGCGAGCACAGAGAACGAGTTGTCGAAGCTGGCGGCGGCTGACCACCGAGTCAGAATCGTCGGGTCCGAGAGCGGTAAGCGCGTTGGCGACTACCTGAACGATGGGGTCGACGCCGCGAGGGGTGAGCTGATCACCGTTCAGGACGCGTCGAGCTGGTCCCACCCGAGGCGACTCGAACTTCAGGTGGCGGACATTCTGGCGCACCCGGGCAGGCCGTCCAACCTTGTCTTCGACGCGCGTGTCGACGACGAACTCTTCTTCGTGGTGGACCACGGGGTCAAACTAGCCAAGTCGGAGTTGACCCTGATGTACCGGGCCGAATGGGCCGCTGAGGTCGGCCGCTACGACTCCGTGTCCGTGGGCGTCGCACGCGAATTCCGGAAGCGGCTGGAGCTCGTCACAAAACGCCCCACGCCAGCCCTGGTCCCCGGGGCCCCGCTCCAGTTCACCGCGGTCCCCAAGCTCGAGGTGAGGGGCGAGGACTACGGGGTGAAGAGCTGGGAGCCCCACAGCCTGACGGCATATCGCAGTGCCGCGAAGTATCGGCGGACTCGACTGGCTGAGGGCCAAGAGGTGGAGTTGACGCTTCCGACCGGAACGGCGTCCACTCTCGACATGGTCCTGGTGCTGGACAACAGAGAGTCCCCGCGTTGGCAGCGCTTTCATCAGATCGTTGCCGCCGAGATCATCGCGGCGTCCGATGCCGGCTACCGCGTAGGTCTTCTGCAGTCGGATGCTCTTCTCGGTCCGCACGGCACCGCCCGATTCGCTCCAGCTCTCGAAGCGCTCGTCCAAGACGGGACCGCCATCCGCCTCGACCCCGAGCAAGAGATCGATACTCGCTTGCTCATCGTGCGCCATGCCGGTGCAGCTCAGGGGCACTCCCCGTCCTCGCTGCGCCTCAGCGCTGGTCGAGTCATCGTCGTTCAGGATGACGCCGCAGGTGACGCCCGAGGGAAGTCGATAGCTGCCGCCGACGTCGAGGACATAGTCAAAGGCTGGTGCGGGACACTCGATGGCTGGGCGCGAGCCCTGCCGGTGCTCCCGGCGCCCACCGTCATCGCAGCAGCTTTCGACCCGACCGGGCTTCGCCTGACGATCCAGAGTGCGGTGAGCCAGCTCATTCGTGGCGTCCGAGTCACTTCCGGTTCGGAGACGGTTGACCTCGACGTTGTGAGCGGTGTCTCTGGCGTCGTCGCCGCGGCTCGTCCCGATTCCGTGGGGCCAGGCGCCTGGGAGGTTTTGGTCGACCACGCTGCCGATGACGGTCGCACGGTGACACGTCGCGCGCCGGTGGCTGCGGATGCCATCGTGTGGAACCAGGCTGGCCACATCGCTGTCACATCGGATCAGGGTCTCACCATCCTGGAACGGACAGGTGACGCCGGAGTTGATGACCTCGAGCGCCACTACCTCGCAGCCGAGGCTGCATCGGTCCGCGTGAGTGGCGAGCAGGTCGATCTGATCATCGAGACAGGCGCAGCGAGCTACCTGACGGGAGTGTTCGCGCAGCGTGAGGTGGAGGGTGGCGCCATCCGCCGGCGGGATTTCACGCCGAGTACGTCCGCGGGCCGGCGCACGTGGTCGCGCCCTCTCTCCAAGTTCGCAGATTCCCGGTGGCGCCTGTACGGCGCGTTCCGAACCAATGCGGGGATCGTCCACTACCCGATCCGGTTCGGTGCGCAGGTGGCGACCGAGGGAACTCCGACGTGGGCGCCTCAGGTTCTGTCCGGCGATCGTCTTCTTGTCGCCCCGCCCGTGCCGACGAAGATGCAGCGCGCCGCGCGCCGCATCACCGCTCAGGCGCGTCTGGTGGCACCCAAGCGCCCGATGTCGGCGACGCGTGGCGCGTCCGACATCCAATTCGATGCGCGGCATTCGCAACCTCGCGTCACCGACAGGCCGACTGTGTCGGTCGTGATGCCGGTGTACAACGTGGAGCCCTATCTGGACGTGGCGATTTCGTCTGTCCTGGATCAGGAATTCCGCGATCTCGAACTGATCCTCGTGGACGACGCATCGAAGGATGGCGGGCGTCGAATCATCCAGAAGTACTGGCGCAAAGACCCTCGAGTCCGAGTGTTCGCCCTCGACCACAACACGCTGGGCGGGGCAGGAATCCCGAGTAACGTCGGGCTACGCGCTGCGCGCGGTGCCTACGTTGCTTTCGCGGACAGCGACGATCACGTGACCGCAACCGGTCTCGCGAAGATGGTCGAGACAGCGGAGACCCACGAAGCTGACCTTGTCGTCGGAGACTTCCGAACCTTCACGGACCAGCTCACGGAGGGCACCGAGTCCTACGACCGCAAGGTGTGGGGGGAACTGCCTGTGGGCCAGGTTCTCTCCGCGGTCGATCACACCGCGCTGTTCAGGCTCTCGCCCGTGCCGTGGCGAAAGCTGTACCGACGCTCATTCCTGGAGGAGCACGGGATCGTCTATCCGGAAGGCGACTACTTCTACGAAGACAACCCACTCCACTGGTTCGTTCTGTCGCGCGCACGTCGTGTGGTCCTGTGCGATGAAGTGATCAGCTTCCACCGCATGGAACGCGAAGGTCAGACAATGAGCGCGCAGACGTACAAGCTCGGCGCGTTCGTGAACCACATGAACACGGTCCTCAACTCGTTGCTCGGGTCAGACCCGGCCCACAGAGAGGTGCTGTTCGCGTCGTTCGCGAACTATCTGGATCGGACCCTGTGGGTGGCCACGAAGCAGACTCAGGTGTCCGCCGCGGCGATGATCCGTCGCGGATTCGCCGAGGTGTACGAGCGCGCGATCGAAGCTGCCCCGACCGCAGACATCCCTGAGAAGACTCGGACGAAGCTGACGTCGTTCCGCTCGGCGTACCCTGACCTCGACCTGACGATCGTGGTCCCTGTCTTCAACAGCTCAGCACTGCTGAAGCCGACCATCGATTCGGTTCTGGCGATCAAGGGACTGCGTTTCGACCTACTCCTCGTCGATGACGGCTCCACCGACGATTCGTTGTCGATCATGGAGGATTACGAAGCGCGGTTCGAGAACGTCCACGTCTTCTCACAGGGCAATCGCGGTGCGGGACGAGCTCGTAACTCGGTCATCCCTCTCGCTTCGGGCCGCTACACCTACTTCCTCGACGCGGATGACGTCATCGATTCGGCTGCAATCGTCGCCGCCGTCCGGCAGGCTGACGAGGAATCCTCGGACCTCTTGTTCATGAAGTACCGCATCGAGTACACCGACGAAGGACGTTCCCGCGGGATGTTCGACGCTGACCGCGAAGTGTGGAGCCGAGCGTCGAAGGCCGTCAGCCACCGGCGTCGGCAGCAGGAGGCGACGCAGCTCATCAACTATCCGTGGAACCGACTGATCCGGACGCGTGTTCTGCACGATGCGAACATCTTCTTCGGCCCGACCGTTGTTCACAACGATGTGCTGTTCCACTGGCATTCGATTGCCGCCGCCTCGCGAATCTCGTTCTTCGAAGGCGAGGTGTGCGTCCATCGCAAGTTCACGTCCCGTGAGCAGATCACGAACATCAATGACGCGCGGCGCCTCGCGGTTCTGGAAGCGCTGCGAGGGACGCACGAGCGCATCTCCGCCATGGACTCGTATGACGGAGTCCGCGAGGAATGGAACCATTTCGCCCAGCATCTGCTCTCGTGGGCGGCGAGTCGCATTCCCGAGGAACTGCGGCCGCTCTACGAGCTGCGTCGCAGCGAGCTGAGCCGCGAGTTCGAACGTCAGTCCAGCTTCGCCGACTAAGGGGCATGGGGAGGTGAAAGCGGCGGTCGCGCGGCTTTCACCTCCGCCCCCATGACGGGGGGGACTCGGACGACCCGCTCAATGCGCGCGAAGCCACCCCTTCGCCCTGTGTGCCAACGGACGCAAGCCTGGTAGCCGACGCAAGACGGCCCGCCCGAGCGGTGCGGCCGATTGCCATGCCCGGGCGCCCTTGGTGGAAGTGTCCAGCTGTCGTGTGGGCATCGGGACGTTCGCCAGCTCCGCGTAGAACACAAGATGGCCGAGAAGAGCGGCGGCGTCGGCGAGCGTGGGCTCCGGAGAGTACTCGGGCGGAAGCTGGTCATGGACCAGCTGCGAGTACAACGCCGCGAAATCGACGGAGAGTTGTCCTCGTGCCGCGTCCAGTGAGGCGCGGGACAACGCATCGAATGCGCCCGGGTCTCTCAGGGAGACCGCGATGGCGCGGGCAAGACCAGGCGCATCGCCTTGTGGAGCTGTGACGACGCCCGCGTTGTCCTGGACGAGCGTCAGCCACGGGAGCTCGTACATGAAAACGGGAAGGCCGCGCGACTGAGCCTCGGCGAGGGTGAGTTGGAAGCCCTCGATCACGCTCGTCGAGACGAAAGCGTCGGCTGCATCGATACGGTCCAAGAGCTTCTGGCCGCGCAGCGCACCGATTGCGCGGACGGATCCGTCTACCTTTCGCCGGCGAGCTTCCGCGTTGAACTTCTTCGCAGTCGCATCGTTCCAGTCCGGCCCGATCACCAGAAGCTCGAAGTCCACGCCGTACCTGGTGAGATGGACGGCGACCTCGATCAGGTCGTAGACCTGCTTGGTGCGTTGCTCGAGGCGTCCCCACCACACGAGGTTCATTCGCCCCGATGGAGCGCTCTTTTTCTCGACCGCGTTCGCGTCGAGAAGCATGTGGGACGGAGGGTTGGGGAGGTAAGACGCATGTGCGACGCCGCGAAGCTTGAAGTAGGCGACGTCGAGAGGTGACAATGCGACGATCCGTGAGAGGGTCCCTGCGCACCGGTCGATCAGCGACAGCCGGTCGCTTCGATCCATGATCGGCCGTCCGACGAAATTATGGACCCATCCGATGGTCCTGGCCCCTGCCGCTCGCGCCGCTAGCGCGAATTCGGGCCAGTACCGGGTGTAGAGCACCTGATGGTCGATGACGACGTCGATCCGTCGGTCTTCGCAGACGTCTGCCCATTCTCTGAGCCGGTCGAGGAGGTCGGTCGAGGTGATTTCTATCAGCGGGATGCCCGGAGGCAGCACATCGGGCTCGCTTCCCCCCGAACGCGCGACGACAGTCACCTGGTATCCGGCAGCCTGCAGGTGGATCGCCTGCGCGATCACGACAGCTGAGATGCCGCCCGTGCGCAACGAGGACACAGCGAGCAGGATGTTGCGGGCACGCTCTCCGGTCGGTGGGACGAATGGCGCATAGGCCTTCAGGACGGGGATGGTGCGGGGGTAGAAGAGCAGTGCGCCGCGTGCGACATCAGCGGCAGGAGCTGCCTCGTGGAGGAGTCGCATGGCTCCGGCCAAGACGTCGGCCCCCTGAGTTCGCGCGATGAGTTGGGAGCACACGTAGCCGATGAGGGACAACCGTGCAGAGTCGTAGGCCTCCTGAACGGCAGGGGCGTGCGCATGTCCTCGCGCAACCTGCTCGACCGCGGACCGCACGCTGTCGATCGATCTGATGGCCGAGATGTAGAAGTCTGCTCGGTCGAGATCCTCGATGTCGTGCCCGCTCGTGCCGCGCCCGAAGTGATAGCGGTACAGCTTGTCGCGGGTCGAGACGTATGACGTGGCCAGCGCAGCGACGAGGAACATCAGTGGAAGGTCGTTGACCCGCGCCAGTTTCAGGTTTCGCGGGATCAGGTCGTAGGCCTCGGTGAGCAGTCCTGCTCTGAAGAGAAAACGCCAGAGCTGGCCTTGTGCGGGACGCCCGATCGGGAAAAGTCCTGTGAGCACATCGATCCCCGAAAGCTCCTCGTCTCGGGGCTGCAGCTTCCGCTCGTACCCTCCTTGCGTGCGGCCGTCTCGTTCGACAACCGTGACGCCGAAGCCGACGAGGTCTGCGCCGGAGGACTCTGCTCGATGCAGCAGCGTCTGCGCTGCAGAAGGAACGAGTTCATCGTCGCCGTCCAAGAAGAGGACGTATTCGCCGCGCGCAGCCTCGATCCCGGTCCGCCGCGATTGCAGGGCGGTCATGTTCTCATCGTGGCGGAGAAGTCTCACTCGAGAATCCCGTCGCGCGAAGTCCTCGATGATCGCTGCTGTCCGATCCGTCGAGGCATCGTCAACGCAGATGACCTCGATTTGCGGGAGCGTCTGCGATACGCAGCTTCGTAACGCTGCAGCGATCGTGGACTCATCGTTGTACACGGGAATGACGATGGAAATCCTGGCCGGCGCTGACATTGAGAAGAGTGTATCCGTAGCGCCGTCGGGGTCGTGTGGCGCACGCGGGGGGTGACCAAGGAAGCGTGAACCGCTGTGACGAGTATCATCGACGAGGCGCGAGGCTTCGCACGCGCTGTTTCGCCATGATGAGAGGTATCGATTCCCTTGGTGGAAGCTCGCCTTCGACCTCCGGCTGATGGACTCGTCCTCGTCGGACGGCGTCCTCCGTTCGGTTCGTACCTGGCTGAAGCATGGCGCCGTCGCCAGTTCGCGGTCACCCTGGCGGGGCACCGCCTTGTCGGATCGCTTCTGGAGAACCGGCTCGGAGTGCTGTGGATCGTGCTGAAGCCGTTGATGACGGTGCTGATCTACGGAGCGATCTTCGGAGCTGTCTTGTCGAGCGCCGCCAGACCCGATGACTGGATCCCCTTCCTGATCACCGGGGTCTTTGTCTTCGAGTACTGGACAGGCTGCTTCGGGAGCGGCTCCAAAGCGATCACGAGCAACGCCAAGCTCGTCCAGAGCCTCGGATTTCCGAGGATCCTTCTGCCCGTAGCTGTCGTCATCGAGCAGGCGATGAGGATGATCCCGATCGTTCTCCTGCTGGGAGTCTTGCTTCTCGTCTTCGGGATCCCCATCAGCTGGTCCTGGCTCCTCGTGGTGCCGATCCTCGTGGTCATGACGATCTTCAACTTCGGAGTCGCTCTCATCGTGGCCCGACTCTCGGTGTGGGCCCGAGACATCCAGCAGTTGATCCCGACGATCAACCGCATCCTCTTCTACGTCTCAGGCATTCTTTTCCAGGCGGATGCGGTGTTCGCGGAGCAGCCCGTGCCCCTCACGATCATCCATCTCATCCCTACCTACGATTTCATCGCCCTCGTGCGTGACGTCATGATCCCCAGCCATTCCGCGCCCTTGCTCGCGTACATCGCGGCTCCCGTATGGGCAGTTCTGGCGCTCGTCTTCGGTGCGGTGTACTTCTGGCGGGCGGAGGCGCGATATGGCCTCAGCGACTGAGATCTCCAGACCGGGCGGCGACGGCAACACCAGCCCGCGTCCGATGGTGGTGGCGCAGAACGCCCACGTCACCTACCGCGTGTACGCATCCGGCAAACGGATGACCGCCCGCGACAGTTTGCTCAGCACTCGCGCATTCCGCGGTGGGCGGGATCTGCAAACGGTCCCCGCTGTGAGGGGAGTGTCCTTCACCGCCTCCGAGGGGGAGACGATCGGGGTCGTCGGGCACAACGGTTCCGGCAAATCGACCCTCTTCCGGGCGATGAGCGGTCTCATCCCGACGTCGCAGGGAGCGATCTGGGCGGCCGACCGTCCCGTGCTCTTGGGCGTGAACGCAGCGCTCGTCCCCGAACTCTCGGGTGAGAACAACATCAAACTCGGGCTCCTTGCGATGGGCTTCACGCCCGAAGAAGCGGCTGCCCATGTCGGAGAGATCGCGGATTTCGCAGAGCTCAACGACTTTCTGTACCACCCGATGAAGACGTACTCGTCGGGCATGGGTGCGCGGCTCCGGTTCGCCATCGCTTCCGCCAAGGCGCATTCCATCCTCCTCATCGATGAAGCCCTTGCCGTCGGTGATCGCCGCTTCAAGCTGAAGAGCGAGCAGCGGATTAGAGAGCTCCGCGATACCGCCGGCCTCGTCATGATCGTGAGCCATTCGGCCGGTTCGCTCCGCGACACGTGTGAGCGAGTGCTGTGGGTGCACAAGGGGGAACTCCGTGCAGACGGTGACGCGAAGGAGGTCATCGACGAGTACGTGAGGTGGACGAAGCAGCCGGGCAGTGTTGCCGTCGGGGCAGCCACGCCAACCTCCGCTGCCACCGAGAAGCCGGCACCCGCAGCCGTACCGGAGGCTGCGCCGTCGCGGGGTGACGGTGACCAGCGAACCCCTCCATCGCCCCACCGACCCGCGGCTGGGACTGATCGCTCCGACCCGTTCGAGGAACTCCTGATCGCGGCCACAGTGGATGTGCCGGCGTCCCACGCCTCGACGCGCGCAGCCCTGCGCCGAGAGCTCTATCGACGCTCAGCGAAGACGGCGAAGCGTCGACGGATCGTGGCGATCGCGATCACCGGTGGTGTCATGCTCCTCGCCGCCGCAGCGGGAGCAGCGATCGCCTTGCTATCTGCGGTTCCGGCTGCTGATGCGGAACCGTCCGCCCTGGTCCGCTCGTCTCCCAGCGCACTCCCGACAGCCCCCCAGATCTCACGTTTCGAGGCTGCCGCATCGACGGCGGAGTGTGAAACCACGGCCAGCACGGCGACCGTTCAGCTCGCCTGGAAGACCCAGAGTGCAAGTCATGTGGCGCTCGCGGGCGGGGTCGAGGCGAAAGCAGGGCGGATCGCAGACGAACTCCCCTCCGCCAAAGACGAGTACTCGGTGGTCTACCCGTGCGCGGAGGCCTCCTGGACATACACCCTGACCGCGCGGAGCGAAGGCGGTTCGGCAGTCGCAGAAGTGGTCACGGTGGACCGTGTGCTGCCTGACGCACCGACTCAGACCCCGACTCCGCGTGCCAGCACTCCTCAGGACGCACCTGACGTGCCGCGCGCCACCACCGACCCGACGCCCGAGGCCACTGTTCCGCCGGTGGTCGAACCGACGGCGCCGGCTCCGTCCGCATCCCCGGAGCCGACTTCCCCTCCGGAAGAAACGCCCGAACCGCAGGAGCCCATTACTCCTCCCACAGTCGAGGTTCCGCCGCCGACGACCGATCCTGTGTCGCCCCCCGCCGACGATTCGACGGGCGGCGATTCTGCCGTCGGCTGACGATCTGTGAAGATGGTCGAGTTTGATCCGGACTACAGGGAGGCTCGACTGTGCGAGTGACCAAACGTGTGATCGCCGTGGGCGCTGCCATCGTGGTCGGGGGAGCGGCAGCGGGATCCGTTGCGCTTGTGTCGGCGGCGAACTCGACACCGCCCGCTGCGCCGCGAACGACCACCGCCGCCCCGCCTTCTGTCGCGTCGACCCCCACGCCGACCGCGGAGGCCGCCCCTCAGCCCGCCGCTGCGCCGCGCTCCGTGCCGGCCGTCGGCGACTTCGACTCCTGGACGCAGGCGCCGACCACCAAGATCGCGCGCGTCGTGCCGCAGGTCGGCCAGGCCGCCGATGGTGCCGTCGCTGCCTATGTCGACGCCCCGGTGGTCGACGGCAAGACCGCGGCGCTCGCGGTGGACGCCGCCGTCGTCGCGGGCGACACCTACGAATTCTCCGCGCAGGTCCGCTCGCTGACTTCGCTTCCCGAGGCCGTCAGCGCCTCGTTCGATGTGGGAGGGCAACGGGTCGCCCTCTCCGAGCTCAGCGCCACCTGGTCCACGGTGTCCGGAACCTTCGTCGCACCTGCCGGGGCGAAGAAGGCGCAGGTCCGCCTGATCCTCGAGGGGCCGGTCAGCGGTCTCGGTGTCGACAAGGTGTCGCTCGTCGGAAAAGACGGCAAGAACGTCATCGCCAACCCCTCGTTCGAGAAGGTCGGCGGCAAGGACACGATCGTCAACAGGTCGCTGATCCTCCCGGCATCCGACCCGATGCTCGCGGTGCGCGCACCTGCGGGCGCCGTCTCGTGGACCGCGACGGATGCCGGTGGCGCGGTCGCTGCGAAGGGCGCCGCCGAGGTGTCCCACTCGCTCGACTCGGTCCCGCTCACGGGGCTGAAGGAGGGTTACTACAACCTCTCCGTCAAGACGGGTTCAGGAACCGTGAAGACCCAGCTCGGTGTCGTCGACTACGACGGCACGAGCATCGCTGCAGACCAGCGCTTCGGTGTGGGGCTCCACGTCGAGGACGGCGTCTATTCGGATGCCGCGGACCTGACCTCCTCGTTGGGGATCGGGCTCGCTCGAAACGACGTCCTCTGGCGCTGGAACGAGACCACGAAGGGGAAGTACGACTGGGAGAAGCACTACGTTAACGGCTTCGACCGGCTCCACGCGCAGGGCGTGCACCTTCTCGGCATCGTGAACTACGGCAACGAGCTCTACGGCAACGGCAAGGTGCCCGAGAGTCCCGCTGCTGTCGCCGCGTACGGCAAGTACGCCGCGGCCATCGCGGATCGTTTCGACCTCGTCGGGCTGGAAGTCTTCAACGAGTTCAACCACACGCGGTTCAATAAGACCGCCTGCGGGACCAAGCCCTCCTGTTACGTTCCACTGCTGAAGTCCGTGCACAGCGCTGTCGAGAAGGTCGATCCGGACCTTCCGATCATCGCCGGCTCGACGGCCCGATACGACGCGCCCTGGTTCAACGGTCTGTGGCGCGCGGGCGGGCTGGCGTACTCGGACGCCATGAGCTTCCACCCCTACGAGGTCTCCAGCAAGCCCGAATCGCTCGCCGGGGTCATCGATGAGGCCAATCGCAGCATGAAGGACAACGGCAAGACCACGCGTCCCATCTGGATCACCGAGCTCGGCAGCTCCTCCAAGACCGGTGGCCGGACGGTGTCCGCACAGGCCGACTACTTTGTCCGCACGTCGGTGACGGCGCTCTCGAGCGGTGCCGAGAAGTTCTTCTGGTACGACCTCATCAATGACGACCGCGACCCGGCCAAGCACGAGGGCAACTTCGGCATGTACTACCAGAAGGCCACGGGTGTCGCGGCCTTCCCGCCGAAGCCCGTGGGATACGCCGCGGCCATCATGATCGCGCGACTGGACGGTCGGGCGCTCGAGGCAACGGAGTCGGCGGGCAAGGGCATCCATTCCGTCCGTTTCGGAGAGGAGAAGGACGCCGTCCGCATCGTGTGGGCGCCGAAGGGAAAGACGGAGATGTCTGTGCGGAGCGACACCCCCGTGACGGTGACGAACATGGTGGGCGGCAGTCGGACGGTGCAGCCGGTCGACGGTGTCGCGAAGATCCCGGTCACCGTTCGTCCACAGTTCGTCGAAAGCACCGTCGCGCCGGCGACGCCCACGCCTACGCCGTCTCCGACGGTCTCTCAGGCGCCCGCCGAATAGGATGTGAGCCATGGCACCTGAGACCCGTCGCGACGCTCGAGAGGCCGCCGCCCGGGCCGCAACCGGACGCTCCGGCGAGGCCGAAACAGGGGCGGCGAAGCCGCGCGCGTCCCGTCGGCGCATCGTCGGTCGGGTGATCGTTGCCCTCGTGATCCTCATCCTCGTCCTCGCGGTCTGGCTGGTCGTGAAGGTCCTGATCGCCAAGAACGGCCTCGAATCGGCGCAGGCTGCGGTCACGTCCATTCAGAAGGGCGAGAACGTCGCGGACGCGATTCCCCGACTCGCTTCTGGTGCCGGCGATGCCGCCGGGGCCGCCAACGACCCCGTGTGGCGGATGGCGGAGATGATCCCGGCCGCGGGCGACAACCTGCGAGGCGTGCGCCTCGCTGCGGAGACCCTCGACGTCTTCGCCAACGGCGTCGGTCGCCCCGTGTTCGAGATGCAGGACGACGGCAAGGGGAACATCCTGTCGCGCGCCCTGCCCCTCATCGAGTCCGCCGCCCCCAAGATCACGAAGCTCAGTGCGGAACTGGAGCAGGTGGCGTCATCCGGTGATCTGATCGGCCCGGTGCGCCGGGGCGTCGACCAGGTCTCCGAGGTGGCCGATGGTGCGGGGCCCATATTCGCCCTCCTGCCGAAGCTCCTCGGCGCGCAGGAGAAGCAGAACTACCTCCTCGTCTTCCAGAACAACGCGGAGGCTCTCCCGTTGGGTGGGAGTTCGGCGTCCCAGACCCTGATCAGCGCCGACAAGGGCAACCTCGACATCGCCGGCCAGGCGAGTAGCGGCTCATTCGTCGAGGGGAAGTCCGTCGAGGACGTGTCCGAGTCGGCGAAGACGCTGTACGGCGACCGATACGGCAGCTACATCAACCTCGCTCCGTCTCAGCCCGACTGGCCGGGCGCCGCGAAGATGGTGAAGGCCTTCTGGAACCGCGACATCGACGATACGCACATCGACGGCGTGATCTCGGTCGACCCGGTCGCGCTGCAGCGGATTCTGCGCGCCACGGGGCCGATCGAGGTCGATGGCAAGACGCTCGACGACAAGAATGCCGTCAAGACGCTCCTCAGTGACGTGTACGAGTGGTGGAACCCCTACACCGACCCCGACCTCAAGTCGGACGCGTTCTTCGCAGGGGTGGCGAGCGCCGTCTTCGGGAAAATCGCCGGGGGCGACTTCAACGTCAAAGACATGGCGTGGGCCGTCAGCGACAGCATCGAAACCGGCAGCATCCTGGCATGGAGCGAGGATGCCGACGCGCAGAAGATCATCGCCGGCTCGGGCCGGATTTCCGGCATCCTTCCCCGCGACAACAAGGCGGAGACGGTGAACGGCGTCTTCTTCCGAAACGTCTCCGCGTCGAAGATCGACTACTACACGAAGACCAAGGTCGACTCGACGATGTCGTGCGCGAACGGCGTCACGACCCTCACGACCACGGCCACCGTCTCGCTCGACATCAGCCAGGCGGATGCCGAGGCGCTTCCCACTTACGTCCAGAGCCGCGCCCATGGCGCAGCGTATTTCGGCACGCAGGTGTACATGTACGCCCCTCCGGGCATGGAGCTGGATTCCGCCGAGACCACGGGCGGGGCGTCCACATTCCGCACGGGCAACGTCGACCTGGGCCGTGTCGTCGAGCCGTTCCAGGCGCGCCTTCGACCTGGCAAGACGTTCTCGGTGACGGCGACGTTCACCGGAAAGGGAGATTTCGGCCCGCTCTCGGTCTGGAGCACGCCCATGATCCACGCGACGAAGACGACCGTCACCGACACCTGCCATTGATCCAACGCGTGGCGTTATCCGAGCCGTTTGCTAGGATCCTCGGAGATCGGCAGCACACTCGTCGTCAACGTCGCGGCGACCTGCGCTGAGGGGCGCGCCCGAGTCTGCCTCGTCGAAAAGGAAGGCTGACGCCCGTGATCCGAACCGCGCTACGGATGTCGTCGCCGGCGCTGTCGGCGGCGGTCGGTGCGGATCGCGAGTCCCGGGGGAGTGCTGCGTGCTGAGACGGGCCGCCTCCGGGGGCATAACGCGTCGGATGCATCGTGCTGATCGCCGGCTGAAGCGTGCTCCCGCGCTCGTCCCCGCTCGTCGTTCCGCGCGTGACTGGCCCGCACGCTTCTCCGCTCGCATCGTCTACAGCGACCTCGTCGTGATCGTCGCTGTCCTCGTCGCGTTCCGCTACCTCGTCCTGCCCGATGACCAGAGCTACGTGACCTGGGCTGGCGGCCCTCGCATTCCGTACGTGGCGGCGCTGGCGCTCATCGGCCTCGTCTGGGTGATAGCCCTGAGCGTCTTCGAAACGCGGGACCGGAACATCGTGGGCAGCGGCGAGCAGGAGTACCGCCGACTCGTCAATGCGACCGTTGCGGTTTTCGCTCTGTTCGTCGCGATCGCGTTCTTCCTCCGCATCGAGGTGTCGCGCGGCCTCTTCCTCATCGCCATGCCGGTGGGGCTCGTCGCCCTGATCTTCTCGCGATGGATCTGGCGCATCTGGCTGCGGCGCCAGCAGCGCCGGTTCAAATACGTGTACCGCGCGCTCGTCCTGGGGGAGCCGGCGAAAGCGGCCATGATCATCCGCGCGATCCGGCGATCGGACTCGTCCGGCTTCGACATCGTCGGCGTCGTCACGAACGCACGAGGACGGCAGTCCATCAGCGATGTGCCCGTCGTCGGCGGCTTCGCTCACGCGATGGCGGCGATGGATGCCACCGATGCCGACACGATCATCGTGGCGGAGGCCGACGAGGTGCATCCCGAGATGATGCGTCAGCTCGGCTGGGACGTGGCCGACCGCAACGGCAACCTCGTAGTGGCCCCGGCTCTCACGGATGTGGCGGGCCCCCGCATCCACTCCCGTCCTGCCGCGGGACTGCCCTTGGTGCACGTGGAGTTCCCGCGTCTCGAAGGCGCGCGGCGCCTCGCGAAGCGTACGTTCGACATCTTCGGCTCGATCGCCCTCATCATCGTGTTCTCCCCGGTCATGCTCGTCACCGCCATCGCGATCCGTGCCGAGTCCCCCGGTCGGGTGTTCTACCGGCAGCCGCGGGTCGGGCTCGGAGGCGGCGAGTTCGGCATGCTCAAGTTCCGTTCCATGGTGGCGGATGCCGACGACCAGCTCGCGAGCCTGCTCGATCTGCAGGGGACGAACGACAGTCCCCTCTTCAAAGTCGCGGACGACCCGCGGATCACGAAGGTGGGCCGCGTCATCCGCAAACATTCGATCGACGAGCTGCCCCAGCTGTTCAATGTGCTCGTCGGCACCATGAGCCTGGTGGGCCCTCGGCCGCAGCGCGCGGCGGAGGTGGCTCTCTACGACGACGCTGCGCACCGGCGCCTTCGGGTCAAGCCGGGGATGAGCGGGTTGTGGCAGGTCAGCGGCCGGTCGACGCTGTCGTGGGAGGACGCGCTCCGCCTGGATCTCTACTACGTCGAGAACTGGTCGTTCATGCAGGATCTGCAGATTCTCGTACGAACGCTCAGCGCGGTCATCGCACCCGGTCGAACCGCCCACTGACCACAGCGGGGGAGCGTAACCCGACCCGCGACACGCCCGGGTTTGCGACACGCCCGACCGGCACGTAGACTGTACAGGTTCCACATTCCTGCGCCTTGCGCGGGATCACTGCCAGGGCAGTGCATAGGCGAAAAGCCTAGGCCGCGGGCAGCAGAACACCACATCCCCACACCCCACTCCGGAAACGGACTCGCACGCGTGCGTGCAGGGGAGCAGGATGCCGCAGGTCCGCCTGCGGAATGACATCAGAACAGCGGTGCCGATCACCTCGCCTCCGGGCGGGGAGAAGTGCCCGGCGCGACAGCGCCCCGTGCGTCCAATGCCCTCGAGGTACGACGCGAGAAAGAGAGTGAGCAGACAATGGCGGGACAGAAGATCCGCATTCGCCTGAAGTCGTATGACCATGAGGTCATCGACTCGTCGGCACGCAAAATCGTTGACACCGTGACCCGTGCGGGCGCGACGGTCGTGGGCCCCGTGCCCCTTCCGACCGAGAAGAACGTGATCGCTGTGATCCGTTCGCCGCACAAGTACAAGGACAGCCGCGAGCACTTCGAGATGCGCACCCACAAGCGCCTCATCGACATCATCGACCCGACGCCCAAGGCCGTCGACTCGCTGATGCGTCTCGACCTCCCGGCCGACGTCAACATCGAGATCAAGCTCTGAGGTCGATCATCATGGCTGACATCAACTCCAAGGTTTCCAAGGGCCTGCTGGGCACCAAGCTCGGCATGACCCAGGTCTGGGACGAGAACGGCAAGGTCGTTCCCGTCACCGTCATCGAAGTCGCCCCCAACGTGGTGACCCAGGTGCGCACGCCCGAGCGCGACGGCTACAACGCCGTTCAGATCGCTTACGGCCAGATCGACCCCCGCAAGGTCAACAAGCCCCAGACGGCTCACTTCGACGCCGCTGGTGTGACCCCCCGCCGCCACCTCACCGAAGTGCGCACGGCTGACGCTGCTGACTACTCACTCGGTCAGGAACTCACCGTCGACGCCACCTTCGAGGCCGGCCAGCTGGTCGACGTCGTCGGCACCAGCAAGGGCAAGGGCTTCGCCGGTGTCATGAAGCGTCACAACTTCAAGGGCGTCTCGGCTTCGCACGGTGCACACCGCAACCACCGCAAGCCCGGCTCGATCGGCGCATCGTCGACCCCGAGCCGCGTCTTCAAGGGCATGCGCATGGCCGGCCGTATGGGTGGCGAGCGCGTGACCGTCCTCAACCTCACGGTGCACGCCGTCGACGCCGAGAAGGGTCTGCTGCTCGTCAAGGGCGCCGTCCCCGGTGCTCGTGGCCGCATCGTCTACGTCCGCAACGCAGTGAAGGGTGCCTGATCATGGCTGACTCGACTCTCGCGCTCGACGTCGTGAAGGCAGACGGCAAGAAGGCCGGCTCCGTGGAGCTGCCCGCCGCACTGTTCGACGTCAAGACGAACATCCCCCTCATCCACCAGGTCGTCGTCGCGCAGCTCGCGGCGGCTCGCCAGGGTACCCACTCGACCAAGCGTCGCGGTGAGGTCTCCGGTGCCGGCCGCAAGCCCTTCAAGCAGAAGGGCACGGGTAACGCCCGTCAGGGATCGATCCGCGCGCCGCACATGACCGGTGGTGGCATCGTCCACGGTCCGAAGCCGCGCAGCTACGCGCAGCGCACCCCCAAGAAGATGGTTGCCGCCGCCCTGCTGGGTGCGCTCAGTGACCGTGCTCGCGGTGGACGTCTGCACGTCGTCGACTCGTTCGGCATCGAAGGTGCTCCCTCGACGAAGGCCGCCGTCGCGGTCCTCGGCCAGCTTGCACCGACCAAGAACGTCATGGTCGTCATCACCCGTGATGACGAGCTGACGGTCAAGAGCGTCCGCAACCTCGGTTACGTTCACGTGCTGACGTTCGACCAGCTCAACGCCTACGACGTGCTCGTCTCCGACGACATCGTCTTCACCAAGGCCGCCTACGACGCGTTCGTCGCTGCGAAGGCCGGCGCCACCGAGGAGGTCTCGGCATGACCGCCGTCAACAAGGACCCGCGCGACATCATCCTGAAGCCGGTCGTCTCCGAGAAGAGCTACGGGCTCATCGACGAGGGCAAGTACACGTTCCTCGTGGACCCGCGCGCCACCAAGACCGAGATCAAGCTCGCCATCGAGAAGATCTTCGGCGTCAAGGTCGCGTCGGTGAACACGCTCAACCGCCCGGGCAAGGCCCGCCGCACCCGCTTCGGCACCGGTAAGCGCAAGGACACCAAGCGCGCCATCGTGAGCCTGAAGTCGGGCACCATCGACATCTTCACGGCCGTCGGCTGACAGCTGGGATAGAGGACTAGAGACATGGCTATTCGCAAGTACAAGCCCACGACCCCCGGTCGTCGCGGTTCGTCGGTCGCCGACTTCGCTGAGATCACGCGATCGACGCCCGAGAAGTCGCTCCTTCGCCCGCTGGCGAAGACCGGTGGTCGTAACAACCAGGGCCGCATCACGACCCGTCACATCGGTGGTGGCCACAAGCGCCAGTACCGCGTCATCGACTTCCGTCGTAACGACAAGGACGGCGTCAACGCCAAGGTCGCTCACATCGAGTACGACCCCAACCGCACCGCACGCATCGCGCTGCTGCACTACTTCGACGGTGAGAAGCGTTACATCCTCGCCCCGAACAAGCTGTCGCAGGGTGACATCGTCGAGTCGGGTGCTGGCGCCGACATCAAGCCCGGCAACAACCTGCCGCTGCGCAACATCCCCACCGGTACCGTGATCCACGCGATCGAGCTCCGCCCCGGCGGCGGCGCGAAGATGGCACGTTCCGCCGGTGCGTCCGTTCGCCTCGTGGCGAAGGACGGCCCCTACGCGCAGCTTCGTCTGCCCTCGGGCGAGATCCGCAACGTCGATGCGCGCTGCCGCGCGACCATCGGCGAGGTCGGCAACGCCGAGCAGTCCAACATCAACTGGGGTAAGGCCGGCCGCAACCGCTGGAAGGGCATCCGCCCGACCGTGCGTGGTGTCGCCATGAACCCGGTGGACCACCCGCACGGTGGTGGTGAGGGTAAGACCTCTGGTGGACGTCACCCCGTCACTCCTTGGGGCCAGGCCGAGGGTCGTACCCGGCACCCCAACAAGGAAAGCGACAAGTTGATCGTTCGCCGTCGCAACGCCGGCAAGAAGCGGAAGTAGGAGTAGAGGAAGATGCCTCGCAGCCTTAAGAAGGGCCCCTTCGTCGACGAGCACCTGCTTCGCAAGGTCGTCTCGCAGAACGAAGCCGGTACCAAGAACGTCATCAAGACCTGGTCACGTCGATCGATGATCATCCCGGCAATGCTGGGCCACACGATCGCCGTCCACGACGGACGCAAGCACATCCCTGTGTTCGTGTCCGAGACCATGGTCGGCCACAAGCTGGGCGAATTCGCGCCCACCCGCACCTTCCGCGGCCATGAGAAGGACGACAAGAAGGGCCGTCGCCGCTAACGCGGTGGCGCTCTCAAAGAGAGGAAGAGGAGGAGAAAAAGTGGTGGAATCCATCGCACGCGTGAAGCACATCCGCGTGACCCCTCAGAAGGCTCGTCGTGTCGTCGCGCTCATCAAGGGCAAGCAGGCTCAGGAGGCTCTCGCCATCCTGAAGTTCGCTCCCCAGGGTGCCAGCGAGCCCATCTACAAGCTCGTGGCCGCTGCGGTCGCGAATGCTCGTGTGAAGGCCGACAAGGACAACGAGTTCCTGGATGACCAGGATCTGTACGTGAAGAACGCCTATGTGGACGAGGGCACGACGCTGAAGCGTTTCCAGCCCCGCGCACAGGGCCGCGCGTTCCAGATCAAGAAGCGCACCAGCCACATCACCGTGGTGCTCTCGACCCCCGAGGTCGCGGACACCGTGGCGGCTGACACCAAGAAGGCGAGCAAGTAATGGGACAGAAGGTCAACCCGTACGGCTTCCGCCTCGGCATCACCACCGACCACGTATCGCGTTGGTTCTCGGACTCCACCAAGCCCGGGCAGCGCTACGCCGATTACGTGGCGGAGGACGTCAAGATCCGTCGCCTCCTGACGACGTCGCTCGACCGTGCCGGCGTGAGCAACATCGAGATCGAGCGCACGCGTGACCGCGTTCGCGTCGACATCCACACCGCCCGTCCGGGCATCGTGATCGGCCGCCGTGGCGCCGAGGCCGAGCGCATCCGTGCCGACCTCGAGAAGCTCACGAGCAAGCAGATCCAGCTGAACATCCTCGAGGTCAAGAACCCCGAGGCCGACGCTCAGCTGGTCGCTCAGGGCATCGCCGAGCAGCTCTCCGCTCGTGTGGCTTTCCGCCGCGCGATGCGCAAGGGTCTGCAGGGTGCTCAGCGCGCCGGCGCCAAGGGTGTCCGCATCCAGGTCTCCGGCCGTCTCGGCGGCGCTGAGATGAGCCGGTCGGAGTTCTACCGCGAAGGCCGTGTGCCCCTGCACACGCTCCGCGCGAACATCGACTACGGCTTCTACGAGGCCAAGACCACCTTCGGCCGCATCGGCGTGAAGGTCTGGATCTACAAGGGCGACCTCACCAACAAGGAGCTCGCTCGCGAGCAGGCCAACGCACCGAAGTCCCGTCGTGACGACCGTGGTGGCGACCGTCGCCGTGGCCCGCGCAACGAGGCCCCTGTCGCAGAAGGAGCGTCTGCCTGATGCTTATTCCCCGCAAGGTCAAGTACCGCAAGCAGCACCACCCGAAGCGTGACGGCGCCGCCACCGGCGGCACCACCGTCAGCTTCGGCGAGTACGGCATCCAGGCGCTCACCTCCGCGTACGTGACGAACCGTCAGATCGAGTCCGCTCGTATCGCCATGACGCGTCACATCAAGCGTGGTGGAAAGGTGTGGATCAACATCTACCCCGACCGTCCGCTCACCAAGAAGCCGGCCGAAACCCGCATGGGTTCCGGTAAGGGCTCGCCGGAGTGGTGGGTCGCGAACGTCAAGCCGGGTCGCGTCCTCTTCGAGGTCGCGGGCGTAAGCGAGGAACTCGCTCGCGAGGCCCTGACCCGTGCCATTCACAAGCTGCCGCTCAAGGCACGCATCATCAAGCGCGAGGAGGGCGACGCGTAATGGCTGTCGGCACCAAGACGCTCGCCCCGAGCGAGCTGGACACATTCGAAGACCAGCGCCTCGTGGAGGAGCTGCGCAAGGCCAAGGAAGAGCTGTTCAACCTGCGCTTCCAGTCGGCCACGGGCCAGCTCGAGAGCCACGGCCGCATCCGTGCGGTCAAGCGCGACATCGCGCGGCTCTACACCGTCATCCGCGAGCGGGAGCTCGGCATCCGTGCCACGCCCGCTCCGGTAGAGACGGCCACGAAGGCGAAGAAGAGCAAGGCCAAGAAGGCGGACGAGTCCGCTGAGGCCGCGAAGGAAGAGGCCGAGTGATGGCTGAGAAGAAGGATGCCGCCAAGGCGCCCGTGGCCGTTGGTCACGAGTCGTCGGAGCACGACGTCCGCGACGTCAACGCCCGTGGTTACCGCAAGTCGCGTCGCGGCTACGTCGTCAGCGACAAGATGGACAAGACGATCGTCGTCGAGGTCGAGGACCGCGTTAAGCACCCCCTCTACGGCAAGGTCATCCGCCGCACGTCGAAGGTGAAGGCTCACGACGAGTCGAACACCGCCGGCATCGGCGACCTCGTCCTCATCAACGAGACCCGTCCGCTCAGCGCCACGAAGCGCTGGCGCCTGGTCGAGATTCTCGAGAAGGCGAAGTAAGAAATGATCCAGAACGAGTCTCGCCTCAAGGTCGCCGACAACACCGGCGCCAAGGAACTCCTCACGATCCGCGTTCTCGGTGGCTCCAGCCGTCGTTACGCGGGCGTGGGTGATGTCATCGTGGCGACCGTCAAGGACGCGATCCCGGGCGGCAACGTCAAGAAGGGTGATGTCGTCAAGGCGGTCATCGTCCGCACCCGCAAGTCGACCCGTCGTCCCGACGGTTCGTACATCAAGTTCGACGAGAACGCCGCCGTCATCCTGAAGAACGACGGGGAGCCCCGCGGCACCCGCATCTTCGGTCCGGTCGGCCGTGAACTTCGCGACAAGAAGTTCATGAAGATCGTCTCGCTGGCACCGGAGGTCATCTGATCATGGCGCACATCAAGAAGGGTGACCTGGTTCAGGTCATCAGCGGCCGCAAGCAGGAAAAGGGCGGCGACCGCGGCAAGCAGGGCGAGGTCCTCGAGGTTCTCCTCGAGCAGAACCGCGTCGTCGTGCAGGGCGTGAACTACGTCACCAAGCACAGCCGCGTGGGCCAGTCGCAGCGCGGCACCAAGACGGGCGGCATCGAAACGATGGAAGCCCCGATCCACATCTCCAACGTGGCGCTGGTCGACCCGTCGACCAAGAAGCCGACCCGTGTCGGCCACCGCGTCGAGGAGCGGACGAAGGACGGCGTCAAGCGCACCGTTCGCGTCCGTTACGCCAAGAAGAGCGGCAAGGACCTCTGAACATGAGCAACGCACCTGCCGCGGTGGCTGGCAAGATCCAGCCCCGCCTGAAGCAGAAGTACCAGGCCGAGATCAAGAAGGCCCTGCAGGAGGAGTTCGGTTACGCGAACGTCATGCAGATCCCCGGTCTCGTCAAGGTCGTCGTCAACACCGGTGTCGGTGAGGCTGCGCGCGACAGCAAGGTGATCGATGGTGCGGTCGACGACCTCACCAAGATCACCGGCCAGAAGCCGGTCGTCACCAAGGCACGCAAGTCCATCGCGCAGTTCAAGCTGCGCGAGGGTCAGCCCATCGGTGCCCACGTCACCCTCCGCGGTGACCGCGCGTGGGAGTTCGTCGACCGCCTCGTCAACCTCGCCCTGCCCCGCATCCGCGACTTCCGCGGACTGTCGCCCAAGCAGTTCGACGGCAACGGCAACTACACCTTCGGTCTCCAGGAGCAGTCCGTGTTCCACGAGATCAACCAGGACAAGATCGACCGCGTTCGCGGTTTCGACATCACGATCGTCACGACGGCGAAGACGGATGACGAGGGTCGGGCGCTTCTGAAGCAGCTCGGCTTCCCGTTCAAGTCGGCCGACGCTCAGGCGTGATCCGATAAGATCGATCGTTCGGCCTCGGGGCGTGCTCCGGGGCCGAACGACTGCACAACTGAATATTGCTCATTCATAGAAGGTCGCCTGTCGTGTAACGGCAGTCGAAACCTCGTGACTAAAGGAACACACTTATGACGATGACAGACCCGGTCGCAGATATGCTGACCCGTCTGCGCAACGCGAACTCCGCGCACCACGACGCCGTCGCGCTGCCGAGCTCGAAGCTCAAGACGCACATCGCCGAGATCCTCCAGCAGGAGGGCTACATCTCCGGCTGGGAGGTCTCCGACGCTCGTGTCGGCCAGACCCTCACTCTGACCCTGAAGTACGGCCCGAACCGCGAGCGGTCGATCGCCGGCATCAAGCGCGTCTCGAAGCCCGGCCTTCGCGTGTACGCGAAGTCGAACGAGCTTCCCAAGGTCCTCGGTGGCCTCGGTGTCGCGATCCTGTCCACCTCCTCTGGCCTCCTCACGGACCGCCAGGCCGAGCAGAAGGGCGTCGGCGGGGAAGTCCTCGCCTACGTGTGGTGATCTGACATGTCGCGTATTGGACGACTTCCCATCGACATCCCCGCCGGCGTGACCGTTTCGGTCTCCGGCCAGGACGTCGCCGTCAAGGGCCCCAAGGGTGAGCTGGCGCTCACCGTTGCGCAGCCCATCGAGGTCAAGGTCGAAGAGAACCAGGTTCTGGTCTCGCGTCCCGACGACGAGCGCGAATCGCGTTCGCTCCACGGGCTCACCCGCACCCTCATCAACAACAACATCATCGGCGTGACCCAGGGCTACACCAAGGGCCTCGAGGTCGTCGGTACCGGTTACCGCGTCGCACAGAAGGGTTCGGCGGTCGAGTTCGCACTCGGCTTCTCGCACCCCGTGCTGGTTGAGGCTCCGGCGGGCATCACGCTCACCGTCGAGGGCAACAATAAGGTGACCGTAGCCGGCATCGACAAGCAGGCCGTCGGCGAGGCCGCCGCCAACATCCGCAAGATCCGTAAGCCGGAGCCCTACAAGGGCAAGGGTGTGCGGTACGCGGGCGAGGTCGTTCGCCGCAAGGCCGGAAAGAGTGGTAAGTAACCATGGCTCTTAAGTCGAAGTCCGACGCACGTTCGCGTCGTCACGCCCGTCTTCGTAAGAAGATCGTGGGCACCGAGGGGCGTCCGCGCCTCGTCGTGACCCGCTCCGCCCGCCACGTCTTCGTTCAGCTCGTCGACGACAGCAAGGGCACCACGCTGGCCTCCGCCTCGACTCTCGAGTCGGGCCTGCGCACGTTCGAGGGTGACAAGACCGCCAAGGCCCGCAAGGTCGGCGAACTCGTCGCTGAGCGTGCCAAGGCTGCTGGCATCGAGACGGTCGTGTTCGACCGCGGCGGCAACCGCTACGCGGGCCGCGTCGCTGCGATCGCCGACGGCGCTCGCGAAGGAGGTCTGAACCTGTGACCGAGAACAAGGAGAACGAAGTGACCGCGACCGAGCAGCCCGCTGCGGCTGCAGCTACGGCCGAGGCTCCCGCCGAGCGCGAGCGCGAGCCGCGCCGCGGTGGCCGCGAGCGCAGCCAGACCCGCGACCGCAACTCGCGCGACCGGGGCGACAACCAGTTCCTCGAGCGCGTCGTCACCATCAACCGTGTGTCCAAGGTCGTCAAGGGTGGTCGTCGCTTCAGCTTCACCGCGCTCGTCGTCGTGGGCGATGGCAACGGTCTCGTCGGTGTCGGCTACGGCAAGGCGCGCGAAGTCCCCCTCGCCATCTCCAAGGGTGTCGAAGAGGCCAAGCGCAACTTCTTCCGCGTGCCGCGCGTCGGCTCCAGCATCCCGCACCCCGTCCAGGGTGAGGCTGCCGCCGGTGTCGTGCTGCTTCGTCCGGCTGCTGCCGGTACCGGTGTTATCGCCGGTGGCCCGGTTCGCGCCGTGCTCGAGTGCGCCGGTATCCACGACGTGCTGTCGAAGTCGCTGGGTTCGTCGAACACGATCAACATCGTGCACGCGACCGTCGCAGCGCTGAAGCAGCTCGAAGAGCCGCGCGCCGTCGCTGCGCGTCGTGGTCTCGACTTCGACCAGGTCGCGCCCGCGCGTCTGGTGCGTGCCGAGGCTGACGCCGTCAAGGCTGCAAAGGCGGGTGCATGATGGCTGCTCGTCTGAAGGTGACCCAGGTCAAGTCCAAGGTGAGCGAAAAGCAGAACCAGCGTGACACGCTGCGTTCGCTCGGTCTGAAGCGGATCAACGACTCCGTCGTTCGTCCGGATGACGCGCAGACGCGCGGTTACATCAAGACCGTCGCGCACCTCGTGAAGGTTGAGGAGATCGACTGATGGCTGAGAAGAAGGACGAGACGGTCGAGACCGTCGAGCCCAAGGCCAAGAAGCCGGCAACCCGGAAGGCTGCGGCCAAGCCCGCAGCTGACAAGGCTGCCCCAAAGAAGGATGCGGCACGCCCCGGCGTGCTGAAGGTCCACCACCTGCGTCCCGTCCCCGGGTCCAACGTCGCGAAGACCCGTGTCGGTCGCGGTGAGGGCTCCAAGGGTAAGACGTCGGGCCGCGGTACCAAGGGTACGAAGGCTCGTTACCAGGTCAAGGTGGGCTTCGAGGGTGGGCAGATGCCCCTCCACATGCGTACGCCGAAGCTGCGCGGGTTCAAGAACCCGTTCCGCGTCGAGTACCAGGTGGTCAACCTCGACAAGCTCGCAGAGCTCTACCCCGCTGGTGGCGATGTCACCATCTCGGATCTGGTCGCCAAGGGCGCCGTCCGCAAGAACGAGAAGGTCAAGGTGCTCGGCACCGGCGACATCTCGGTCGCGCTGACGGTCTCCGTCGACAAGGTCTCGGGTTCGGCCGAGCAGAAGATCGTCGCCGCAGGCGGTTCGATCAAGTAATCGCGCCTCAGGGGCCGGAGGGCAACCTCCGGCCCCTGTTGCCGTATGTTGGAGTGCGGCGCGCCTCGGCGAGCCCGGCATCCACTGGAGGAAATCCCCTTGTTCAGCGCCATCGCGCGGGTCTTCCGCACCCCGGATCTGCGTCGGAAGATCGGTTTCACGCTCGGCATCATCGCCATCTACCGATTCGGCGCGCACATCCCGGCACCGTTCGTCGACTTCCCGAACGTGAAGACCTGTCTCGACCAGTCGGGATCCACGGATGGGCTCCTCTCGCTCGTCAACCTGTTCTCGGGTGGCGCGCTGTTGCAGCTGTCGATCTTCGCCCTCGGCGTCATGCCGTACATCACGGGCACGATCATCGTTCAGCTCCTGCGCGTCGTGATCCCTCACTTCGAGACGCTGTACAAGGAAGGCCAGGCCGGTCAGGCCAAGCTGACCCAGTACACCCGCTACCTGACGATCGCGCTGGCGCTGCTGCAGTCGACCACCCTCGTCACCGTGGCCCGTTCGGGTCAGCTCTTCGGCATCACCGGCGTCGCCGAGTGCCAGCAGCTCCTCACCGACGAGGCCTGGTGGGCCCAGCTGCTCATGATCGTGACGCTGACCGCCGGCACCGGCCTCATCATGTGGATGGCCGAGCTCGTCACCGAGCGCGGCATCGGCAACGGCATGTCGCTCCTGATCTTCACCTCCATCGCCGCGACCTTCCCCTCCGCCCTGTGGAGCATCGCGGTCGCCCGCAGCTTCGAGATCTTCCTCCTCGTCCTCGCGGTCGGCGTCGCCACCGTCGCCCTCGTTGTCTTCGTCGAGCAGTCCCAGCGGCGCATCCCGGTCCAGTATGCGAAGCGCATGGTGGGTCGTCGCACGCTCGGGGGGAGCAACACCTACATCCCGATCAAGGTCAACATGGCCGGTGTCGTTCCCGTCATCTTCGCCTCGTCGCTCCTGTACATCCCGGCGCTCATCGCGCAGTTCAACGCGAACCCGGCGGCGAACGGCAGCGTTCCGGGCTGGGTGTCCTGGATCCAGGCGAACTTCGTCAACGGCGACCACCCGCTCTACATGGCGGTGTACTTCCTGCTCATCATCGGGTTCACCTACTTCTACGTCGCGATCACGTTCAACCCGGTCGAGGTGGCCGACAACATGAAGAAGTACGGCGGGTTCATCCCCGGCATCCGTGCGGGGCGCCCGACCGCGGAGTACCTCGACTACGTCCTCACCCGCATCACCCTGCCGGGTTCCATCTACCTGGGCCTCATCGCCCTGCTTCCGCTCCTCGCCCTCGCGACGGTCGGCGCCAACCAGAACTTCCCGTTCGGCGGCGCCTCGATCCTGATCATCGTCGGTGTCGGCCTCGAGACCGTGAAGCAGATCGACGCCCAGCTCCAGCAGCGCCACTACGAAGGACTCCTCCGATGACGCAGACCCCCGCCCGCCTCCTGATCATCGGCCCGCAAGGTTCGGGCAAGGGGACGCAGGGGGCTCGGATCGCCGATCATCTCGGGATCCCGACCATCTCGACCGGAGACGTGTTCCGCGCCAATGTCAAAGAAGGCACCGAGCTGGGGCTGAAGGTCAAGGCGCTCATCGCAGCGGGTGACCTCGTTCCGGACGACCTCACGAGCGAAATCGTCCGCGACCGGCTGACGCAGCAGGATGCCGCGCACGGCTTCCTGCTCGACGGATATCCGCGGAACCTCGGCCAGGTCGGTGATCTCGACGCGTTCCTCGACGGACGTGGCGAACCCCTCACTGCGGTCATCGAGCTTTCGGTTCCGCGCGCGGAATCGATCGACCGCCTGTCGCGTCGCGCGGCGGAGCAGGGCCGCGACGATGACAACGAGGAGTCGATCGCCAAGCGCCTGTCGATCTACGAGTCGGAGACCGCCCCGATCCTCGAGGTGTACCGCGAGCGCGGCATCGTCGACGTGATCGACGGAGTCGGCTCCCTCGATGAGATCACCGAGCGGATCACCGCCGCTCTGGCAGCGCGCGGCATCACCGCCTGATGGTCTTCCGCCGCTCCCTGTACAAGACGCCCGCGCAGCTGCGCGCGATGGTCGCACCCGGCCTCATCACCGCCGCCGCGCTGGATGCGGTGCGGCCGGCGGTGCGCGCCGGCGTCTCCACCGCCGAGCTCGACGCGATCGCAGAGACGGCGATCCTCGCGGCCGGGGCCGAGTCGAACTTCCAGCTCGTCCGCGGCTACCGTCACACGACGTGCATCTCGGTGAACGAGGAGGTCGTCCACGGCATCCCGGGCGACCGTGTTCTGCAGCCGGCTGACATCGTCTCGATCGACTGCGGCGCACAGTTCGATGGGTGGAACGGCGATTCCGCGATCACGATCGTCGTGCCCGACCCGGAGCGGCCCGATCTCGTCGCGCGGCGCCAGCGACTCTCCGACGTCACCGAGGGGTCCTTGTGGGCCGGGATCGCTGCGCTCGCCTCGGCGTCACGCGTGGGCGAGATCGGTGACGCGGTGCAGACGTATGTCGAGTCGTCGGGGGAGGGCTACGGCATCCTCCGTGACTACGTCGGCCACGGCATCGGTCGGAAGATGCACGAAGGTCCGACCGTCTTCAACTACCGCGTCGCCGATCTCGGGCCCGAGGTCCGCCCCGGACTGTGCGTCGCGATCGAGCCGATGATCGTCGCGGGCGACGAGGCGACCCTCGTGGAGGACGACGACTGGACCGTCAGCACCGTCGACGGCCAGGACGGCTCCCATTGGGAACATAGCGTCGCCGTGCACGATGGAGGGATCTGGGTGCTCACCGCGCCCGACGGCGGTGCCGCGGGTCTTGCCCGATTCGGCGTCACCCCGGCCCCCATTTCTTGAGAGGACACCCCCATGGCGACGGCCGTGCGCAAAACGAACTGGTTCGCGATCTGGATCAGCGTGGGGGTGGTGATCGTCCTGGTGGGCGTCGTCGCCGTCGTCGCCGTCCTGAACTCACGGGCGACCGATCCGGGCCCGGTGCCTGCGGCGAGCGGCATCAACCGCGAGACCGGTGCGGTCACCTTCGGTAAGGGACCCGACAAGGTCTCGACCTGGGTCGACTTCATGTGCCCCTACTGCGGCCAGTTCGAAGAGACCGAGGGCAAGACCATCGCCGGCCTCGTCGACGACGGCAGCATCACCCTCGAGGTCCACCCCGTCACGATCCTCGACCGTCAGTCGCAGGGTACGGAGTACTCGAGCCGTGCGGCATCCGCCTTCTACGCGGTCGCCGAGGCGGATCCCGACAACGCCTATGCGTTCTTCCGGGCGCTGTACGACAACCGGCCCGAGGAGCAGACGCCCGGTCTCACGGACGAGGAACTCATCAAGATCGCCAAGGACTCCGGCGTCACGATGACCGCGAAGCTCGAGAAGTCGATCAAGGACCACGAGTACGTCGGGTTCGCTCAGTCGCAGAAACTCCCCGAGGGAGCGACGGGTACGCCGACGCTCATGGTGAACGATCAGCTCGTCCCGGTCACGTACGACCCCAAGAAGGACATCCTCGCGAACATCTCGTCGCGCTGACTCGACGGCTCCCCGCCCGAGTGGCGGGGCGTCTCGATATCACGTACACTAAATCTTTGGTGCGTTGCGCCTGTTTCGGCGTGTCACCACAATCCCCACTCACCGCAGACCGACCGGTCTGCCAACTGTAAGCGAGCGTATGGCGAAGAAAGACGGTGTCATCGAGATCGAGGGCGTGATCTCCGAGGCTCTGCCGAACGCGATGTTCCGCGTCGAGCTCAGCAACGGTCACAAGGTCCTGGCCACGATCTCCGGCAAGATGCGGCAGAACTACATCCGCATCATCCCCGAGGACCGTGTGGTCGTGGAGCTTTCGCCCTACGACCTGACTCGCGGCCGCATCGTTTACCGCTACCGCTAGACCGGTCGAGAAGTAACGCCTCGCTCCTCTCGGAGCGGCGGCGAAGACAGCGAATCAGGAACATCATGAAGGTCAACCCCTCCGTCAAGCCCATCTGCGACCACTGCAAGGTCATCCGCCGCCACGGTCGCGTCATGGTCATCTGCAAGTCGAACCCGCGTCACAAGCAGCGCCAGGGCTGATGGGATGCCGCGCCTCGCGCGGCCCGCAGGCTCACAACTGAACACATCTCGGCAGGATCAGAACCCGCTCAGCGGGGGACACCTCGGGTCGGAGGCCCGAGCACCGATCCTGCTCCACACCTCCACCAACTCCTAGGAGACACCGCATGGCACGTCTTGCCGGCGTTGACATCCCGCGTGACAAGCGCGTGGTGATCGCCCTCACCTACATCTACGGCATCGGCCGTACCCGCTCCGTCGAGATCCTCAGCGCGACCGGAATCGACGAGTCGATCCGCGTCAAGGACCTCTCCGACGAGCAGCTCATCGCCTTGCGCGACCACATCGAAGGCGCCTACAAGGTGGAGGGTGACCTCCGCCGTGAGGTTGCCGCAGACATCCGCCGCAAGGTTGAGATCGGCTCGTACGAGGGCATCCGCCACCGTCGCGGCCTGCCTGTGCGCGGCCAGCGCACGAAGACCAACGCGCGTACCCGCAAGGGCCCCAAGCGCACCGTCGCCGGCAAGAAGAAGGCGCGCTAAAGCGCCGCCGCCACAGGTTTAGGAGAACACTCACATGGCACAGGCCAAGTCCGCAGCGCGCAAGCCGCGCCGCAAGGAGAAGAAGAACATCGCGTTGGGCCAGGCCCACATCAAGTCGACGTTCAACAACACGATCGTTTCGATCACCGACCCCTCGGGTGCGGTCATCAGCTGGGCCTCCTCGGGTGGCGTCGGTTTCAAGGGCTCGCGCAAGTCGACCCCGTACGCCGCCGGCATGGCCGCCGAGTCCGCTGCGCGTCAGGCGCAGGAGCACGGCGTCAAGAAGGTCGACGTCTTCGTCAAGGGACCCGGCTCGGGCCGCGAGACCGCGATTCGTTCGCTGACCGCTGCCGGCCTCGAGGTCGGTTCGATCCAGGACGTCACGCCCCAGGCTCACAACGGCTGCCGTCCCCCGAAGCGCCGCCGCGTCTGATCTTCGACGGATGCCGGTGGCGTCGACGTGTGTCGCGCCCCGGCATCCCGGACACAACTCAACACTTCACCAACTGCACGTGTCATATAGCGGTCACGTGACTGAAAGGAACACATAGTGCTCATTGCACAGCGTCCCACTCTGACCGAGGAGAAGATCGGCGACTTCCGTAGCCGGTTCGTCGTCGAGCCCCTCGAGCCGGGCTTCGGCTACACGATCGGCAACGCGCTGCGTCGCAGCCTGCTGTCGTCGATCCCGGGTGCCGCGGTCACCAGCATCCGCATCGACGGCGTGCTGCACGAGTTCAGCACCGTCCCGGGTGTGAAGGAAGATGTCACCGAGATCATCCTGAACATCAAGCAGCTCGTCGTCTCGAGCGAGCGCGACGAGCCCATCACCGCGTACCTGCGCAAGACGGGTGCCGGCGAGGTCACGGCTGCAGACATCTCCGCTCCGGCGGGTGTCGAGATCCACAACCCCGACCTGGTCATCGCGACGCTCAACGACTCGGCGAAGTTCGAGCTCGAGCTGACGATCGAGCGTGGCCGCGGCTACGTGTCGGCGACCCAGAACCGCAACGAGTACGCCGAGGCCGGTCAGATCCCGATCGACTCGATCTACTCGCCCGTTCTGAAGGTCAGCTACCGCGTCGACGCCACCCGTGCCGGTGAGCGCACCGACTTCGACAAGCTGGTCCTGGACGTCGAGACCAAGTCGTCGATCACGGCTCGCGACGCTGTCGCGTCCGCCGGTCGCACGCTCGTCGAGCTGTTCGGTCTCGCCCGCGAGCTGAACGTCGAGGCTGAGGGCATCGAGATCGGCCCCGCGCCGGTCGCCGAGGTTCTGACGAACGAGCTGTCGATGCCGATCGAGGACCTCGACCTGTCGGTTCGCTCGTACAACTGCCTCAAGCGCGAGGGCATCAACACGGTGTCCGAGCTCGTCGCCCTCTCGGAGACGCAGCTCATGAACATCCGCAACTTCGGTCAGAAGTCGGTCGACGAGGTCAAGGACAAGCTTGTCTCGCTCGGTCTGTCGCTGAAGGACTCGGTTCCCGGGTTCGACGGCGCGCACTTCTACGGCGGCTACGACGACGAGACCGTCTGATCGGATCTCGGCCCGCCGAGTCCATTGACTGACTTTTTCCCCAGGAGTAATTGACATGCCCAAGCCCACGAAGGGTGCCCGCCTCGGAGGCGGCCCCGCACACGAGCGTCTGATGCTGGCGAACCTCGCCGCCTCGCTGTTCACGCACAAGTCGATCACGACGACCGAGACCAAGGCCAAGCGCCTGCGTCCGTTCGCCGAGCGTCTGGTCACGTTCGCCAAGCGCGGCGACCTGCACGCCCGCCGCCGCGTCCTCGCGGTCATCGGCGACAAGAGCGTCGTGCACGAGCTGTTCGCCGAGATCGCCCCCCTGGTCGCCGAGCGTGAGGGTGGCTACACCCGCATCACGAAGGTCGGCAACCGCAAGGGTGACAACGCCCCCATGGCTGTGATCGAGCTCGTTCTCGAGCCCGTCACGCCGAAGGCCAAGTCGACGAAGAAGGCTGCTCCGGCCGCCGCTGCGCCGGCCGCCGAGGAGCCCGCCGTCGAGGAGACCGAGGCAGAGGTGTCCGCTGAGGACGCCGGCGCCGAGTCGCCCGCTGAGGGTGCCGCTGCGGAAGCCGCCGCCGAGGATGCTGCCGCGTCCGAGGACGAGAAGGCCGACGAAGCCAAGTAAGACTCCCTCTTCGGAGGGAATCCGAGGGCCCGCCCCCGTTTCGGGGCGGGCCCTTTCTCGTCCCCGCGAGGCGTCTGAGCCCCGGCATCCGCTGTCCGGATCATGTTCTCTCGCCGAGGACACACGGTATGCGCGTGCGCATCATGTGTTCTCGGCGAGAGGACATGATGTCGACGGAAAGCGCGGCGACCCCAAGCCAGCGACCGGAACCGGGAGATCAGCGCGGCGTGGTGAAGGTGTGGCCGACGGCCCATTGCGCGAGCTCCAGGCGGTACTGGAGCTCGGCGCGTCTGTTCTCGACGCTGTCGATCGTGTCGGCGACGGCATCGGCGTAGAGCGTCCCGCCGGTCGCGCCGGGATGGATGCCGTCGCCCGCCAACAAGTCTTCGTGACGCGAGATCGCGGCTGACCAGTCGGCGATCGCGACTCCCGGCGTGTGCGCGGCGAATGCCTCGAGCTCCGCGTTGACGCCGGAGATCCAATCGCGCGGCGCATGAGCCGTCACGAGGACGAGGGTGCGCTTCGGGCCGACATCCTTCTTCAGGCGCACCAGCTCGTCCGAGCTGATCGACCCGTTGGTGCCGAGCCCGACGACGACGTAGTCGCGCAGCTCGCCCCGGGTGGCGAGATCGTCGACGATGCGAACGCCGGCGCTCATGGAGCGTGACACCTTCGCGTCGATGTCGACTCCCGGCATCCGGTCGAGGAGTCCGCCGGCGGAGGCCAGCATGACCGAGTCGCCCACCGCGGTCACACGGGCGCCAGCCACGTGAGCGGGCGCCGGAGGCGAGGGGCGGCCGTCGGGCGGCGTGCAGATCCCGTCCTCGTCGGCGAGGTGCGCCGAGGGGCATTCGGGTCGCAGCAGCGGGTCGCCGGGGCGGAGAGCAGCGCCGGGAAGGGTCGGGTGCTCTGAGGCGCCCGCTCCCGCCGCGAGCGCGGCCTGCCCGTTGACGACGACCGCTTCACTCGACGCCATACGGGGTGCGTCGGCAACGGCGGCCGTCGTTCCGGCGACGATGAGGATGCCGGCGGCAACCGCCGTGGTGGCCGTGAGACGGCGGACCGGGCCGCCGCGGAAGGCGCGGCCGACACCGCGGAGCGCAGCCCGGAAGCCGAGGCGCCGGACGGGTTGCTCGATGAAGCGGTACGACACCTCCGCCGCGACGACCGTGAGGACGAGCGTGGCAAGGGCGACCTCGACCGGGACGGCGACGTCGGGGGAGGAGCGGGTGGTCGCGACCGTCAGGAGGACGACGAGCGGCCAGTGCCACAGGTAGATGCCGAACGAGCGTTCGCCCACCCAGCGAAGCGGTGCGACGTCGAGGACGCGTCCCAGGCGCGACCCGGGACGGACCGCCGCGGCGATCGCGACGACGGTCAGGGCGGATGCCGCGAGGAGAAGGCCGGGGAAGGTCTCCGCACCGCGTCCCGGGGTGACGAACGCCAGCGTCGCGATCGCGACGATCGCGAGCGCGCCGACCCCCGCGGGAACGCCGCGTGCTCGCTCGGACGGCCGCGCGAAGGCCAGCGCGACCCCCATGAGCAGCCCGAAGGCGTGCGTGTCGGTCCCGTAGTACACGCGTGTCGCGTCGTCGCCGGAGAGGACGACGGCGGCGAGAGCGGACGCCGCGGCGAGAGCGATCGCGACGGGGACCCGCCCGCGCTTCAACATCAGCACGAGCGGCAGCAGGAGCGGCCAGAGCAGGTAGAACTGCTCTTCGACAGCGAGAGACCAGAGGTTCCGGAGCAGCTCCGGCGTGGAGGAGTCGAACGATCCGCCCCCGAAGTACGACGAGCCTGCGGCGACGGCGACCCAGTTGTAGGCGAACGTCGCGGCACCGGCCAACTGGCCGCCGAGGCCGACGAGCACGTCACCGCCGACCATCCACGCGAGGGAGGCGCACACGAGCACCATCACGCCGATCGCCGGCAGCAGCCGACGGGCCCGGCGGCGCCAGAAGTCCATCAGGCCGATACGCCCGCGTTCGTCGTGCTCGCGCACGAGCAGCGTCGTGATCAGGAACCCGGAGATCACGAAGAACACATCGACACCGAGGAAACCCGCCGGCAGCACCGGGAAGAGGTGGTAGACGACGACGAGCAGGACGGCGACAGCACGGAGTCCGTCGAGTCCTGACAGGCGCGCAGGAGTGGTTCGGGTCATGTCGGGGAGAGGCATCGAGGTCGGGGCCGGGGCGGGCGAATGCCGCGTTCAGTCTAAAGACGCATCCTGAGGACGCCCCGGTCCCTTCCGGCGCGGCGAGGCGAGGGATAGGTTGGCATCACCGAGACACGGACGAGCGCCGCAGACGTCACCGCGATCCGGAAGGCGCGTCGTCCCTCAGCAGAGGCGGACATCATGGCGGGCAACATCATCGTCGGAGTCACGGGGGCATCGGTCTCGCGCCGAGCCGTCGATTGGGCGATCGAGCGTGCGACACGACGGCGGCAGGCGATCGAGCTCGTCTCGGTCGTGGGCGGGGCGATCGGTGCCGTTGGTGAAGCCGAGGTTCTGGGTGCGGCCCAGACCGCGACGCAGCAGCTGCTCGACGGCGAGGCGAAGCGGGTGACGGATGCCGGTGTCCCCGTGTCGACCCGAGTCGAATCGGGCAACCCCGTCACGAAGCTGGTGGAAGCGTCGTCGGGTGCCGCCATGCTCGTCATCGGAAGCGACTACCGCGGTGCCGGAACGGGCCCCGCCCGCGGCGTCCACGGCATCCGGATCGCTGCGGGGGCCACGTGCCCCGTCGTCGTCATCCCGGATCGGGATCTCGGTGAGGGGATGGGCGTGGTGGTCGGGATCGACGGCTCGCCCGTCTCGGAGCACGCGATCGAGTTCGCCGCATCCGAAGCCGACCGTCTCGGTGAGCCGCTCATCGCGGTAAGCGTCTGGACGCCGGTGCACACGCCGCGGAACGCGATGGAGGTCTACCCCGACCTGTACCTCGCGAACATGCAGTCGACGACGGAGGAGGTTCTGTCGCTGTCGCTCGCCGGGCTCTCTTCCCGCTACCCGGATCTGCGGATCGTTCGACGGGTCGAGCGCGGACACCCGTCGCACGTTCTGGCGAGCATCGCGGCCGATGCGCGCATGGTCGTCGTCGGCACGCATGGGCGGGGTGCACTCGCGCGGTTCCTCCTCGGATCGATCAGCCAGGAGCTGCTGTCGCGCCTTCCCACGGTGACCGCCGTCGTGCGGTGACGCGGAAGTCCGGGCGACGTGCGAAAGTGAAGGCATGACCCACACCGACACCGTCCTCGTCATCGGCGAGGCGCTGATCGACATCGTCCAACACGAGGGTGGCGACGCCGAGTTCGTCGGCGGCAGCCCCGCCAACGTCGCCGTCGGAATCGCCCGGCAGGGGATCTCGGCGACCCTTCTCACGCGCCTCGGCCGTGACGACCGCGGTCGCCGCATCGCCGATCAGGTGACGGCGTCGGGCGCCGCGATCGACGAGTCCTCGTGGACGGATGCCGCGACGTCCACCGCGCGGGCGCGACTGCGTCCCGACGGGTCGGCCGCGTACGACTTCGACATCGTGTGGGCGCTCGACGCCGCCGCAGCGGATGCGGCCGCGGGTGCGGCATCCGTCGTCCATGCAGGTTCGATCGCGCTCTTCCTCCCGCCGGGGGGAGAGGTCGCCCTTGCGACGCTCGAGCGTGCGCGTCGCGCCGGCCGGATCGTGACGGTCGACCCGAACGTTCGACCCGCGCTCGTCGGTGACGACCCGCTGCCCGTCGCCGAGCGCGCCTTCGCGAGCGCGACCCTCGTGAAGCTCAGTGACGAGGATGGTGAGGTGCTCTATCCCGGGATGCCCGCCGAGCAAGTGCTCGAGACCATCGCCGCCCTCGGTCCGCGCGTCGTCGTGATGACGCGCGGCGGAGAGGGAGCGCTCGCGCTCGGTCCGGCGGGACCGGTGGACGTCGCCCCGCTCTCGGTCGAGGTCGCCGACACGATCGGAGCCGGCGACGCGTTCATGGCGAGTCTCATCACGAGCCTCGTGGACGACGCGGACCTGCTCGCGGGCGACGCCGATGCGCTGCACCGCGCACTTCGTCGTGCCGCGGTGACGGCGGGCATCACCGTGTCCCGCGCGGGCGCGAACCCGCCCACCCGGGCCGAGGTCGACGCGGCGCTCTGACCGGCCGCGGATAGGCTGACATCGTGCGCCTGCGGATCGATCTCGCCTACGACGGCACCGACTTCCGGGGCTGGGCGCGCCAGCCGAACCTCCGCACCGTGCAGGGCACGCTCGAGGCGGCGCTCGCGCGCATCCTCGGCGGCGACCCCCGCCTGGTCGTGGCCGGTCGGACGGATGCCGGGGTGCACGCGTCCGCGCAGGTCGCCCATCTCGATCTCACCGAGGGGCAGGAGCGTCGGCTGCTGTCGGGGCGTCACCCTGAGCCCACGGCGCTCGCCGCCCGCCTCAACGGCGTGCTGGGCCCGTACCCCGACGTCGCCGTGCACCGCGTCGACGTCGCTCCCGAGGGGTTCGACGCGCGCTTCTCGGCCGTGTGGCGGCGTTACGCCTACCGGATCGCTGACCGCACGACGGGCTACGACCCGCTCGAACGCGGCCGGACGACCTGGGTACCGGCATCCCTCGATGTGGACGCCATGGATGCCGCGGCACGCAGCCTCCGCGGACTCCACGACTTCGCCGCCTACTGCAGACCGCGCGAGGAGGCGACGACGATCCGGACCTTGCTCGACTACGGCTGGCGCCGCGACGAGTCGGGCATCCTGATCGCATCGGTCAAGGCCGACGCGTTCTGCCACAGCATGGTGCGCGCCCTCGTGGGAGCGTGCGTCGCGGTGGGGGAGGGGCGGATCGAGGTGAGCCGGGCGGCGGAGATCCGCGATGAGCTCGCGCGGACGAACGAGATCAAGGTGCTCGCTGCGCGCGGATTGACGCTGACCGAGGTCGGCTACCCCGCCGATGAGCTCTTGGCCTCACGAGCCGAGCAGACCCGCGCTCGCCGTGAGCTCGGCGCGCCGGACGCGTAGGCTCCGCACACGAAAAGGAACTCCCCCCGGGCCGTGACCCGGGGGGAGTTCCTGTTGCGATGGTTCGCGAGTGCCTTATGCCCGACGAGCGCGGCGCACCGAGGTGGCGACCGCGATGCTCGCACCGGCGAGAACGAGGACGCCGCCGCCGACCCAGAGGCCGAGGAGTGCGTCACCGTCGAAACCGGTGTTCTGCAGGACGCCGCCGCCGCCGGCGTTGCCGCCGTCAGTGCCGGTGCCCGAGCCCGTTGCGGCGACCTGGATGGTCGTCGAGGCGACGGTTCCGCTCTCCTGGCCCGTTGCGCTCAGCTCGTACGAGCCGGACGCGTTCTCGGGGAGAGTGACCTCGACCGAGGCGTTGCCCTCGGCGTCGGCATCCTTCGTCACGGAGGTCGACTCCACCGCGAACGCAACGAAAGCGAGCGTTGCGCCGGAGGCGTTCTCACCCGTGAGGGTGAAGGTCACGCCCTCGTTGGGTGCGAAGTCCGTGAAGCTGACGGTTCCGGCAGCGCCCGGGGTGAGGGCGCCCGGCGCGGAGACGACGATGGGGTCGGGGGTGTAGGCGCTCGCGACGGCCGGTGCCGCGAAGACCGCCGCGACGGCAAGGGCGAGAGCCGCCGATGCCTTGCTGATCTTGTTCTTCATGGTGACTGCTTTCGGTCGTCGGGAGTACGAGGCATGGACGGCAAAAAAAGATCCAACCGACCGCCCCTCGTTGGTTGGACATAGCCAGTATCCAGGAATCGCTCAGGATCGGCAAGGTAATCGGGTTTCGGTCTGGTAAACAACGCCGCACTTCGTCACATCGCGCGAGGGCGGCGGCCGGCATCCAGCCTTATAGACTGACGGCACCGCGGGGAGGGGTCATGATGCGGATGAGAACCATGCGTCTGGCCGCGGCCACAGCCTTGCTGAGCGCTGTCGTCGTCCTGTCGGGATGCGGGCCCTCGCCGTGGGCGCTGCAGAGCCCCGCGCCGACGGCTCCCGTCGAATCGTCGGCGCCTCCGGTCGTCGTCGCACCTCCCGTCGAGAACGACCTGTCGAGCGGATCCACGCAGCGCGACCTCAACGCGGGAGCCGTGAAGGTCGCTGTCAACTACTGGTCGGACCTACGGATGGATCGCTGGACGCCCAACGCCGTCAAGCCCGTCAGCCTGTCGCTCGTGACCACGATCACGCCGAACGACGGCCAGAAGGTGTACCTGCAGAAGGCGACGATGCTCGCCGTTCCGGCCAACGCGGACGAGACGTTCACCGCCCTCGCCCCCCAGGTCGACGAGGCGACGGTCAAGAACGGCTACCTGGTCCTGAAGCCGTACAGCTATTCGCAGACCTTCAACGTCGGCCAGGTGCCCGCAGACGCCACGTACGTGACGCTGCAGTTCACGTACGACTTCCTCGTGCAGACGAAGCCCAAAGCCGATGAGTACGCGAAGCAGACCGCGACCGACACGGTCACGGTCGCCATCGCGCAGCAGGCGGCATCCGGTACCGACGGGTAAGGCTCCGGATGCCGGAATCCGGCGCCCCGCGGAACCTCAAGAACCTCAAGATCCGGTAAAGGCAGCCGCGAGGCTTCGCGAAGTGCCGTATTTACGGGGGTCAGCGCCCCTACCGTGAAAGACGTGGCACTGGCGGCGGTGACCCGAACCCCGCCGCTGGTGCCCTCCATCCTTCAGATCGAACGAGGTTCGCGCATGCCCATCCGTCCCCTAGCCAGCCGCCGTCTGGCCGTCGTCGTCCTGGCGGCCGTCGCAGCGGTCTCTTTGTCGGGCTGTGCGCAGGTCGTCGAGGCCTTCAACTCCATGTCCGGGTCGAGCAACAACGCGGCGGCCACGCCCGCGCCGAACGCCACTCCGGCTGCGGGGACGGCCGAGATGCCGTTCGACTCGCAGTTCACCTACGACGGCTCCGTGCAGATGACGTACGAGATCGCCGACGGGCTGCAGATCATCCTCGACTTCTGGGCGGTGGACTCCAAGCGCACCCGCGAGTGGCACCCCGACAACCCGAAGACCTTCGGCTTCGCCGTGAACGTCAAGGACACCCGCGTCGACGAGAAGGCCGTCCTGAAGCAGAAGCGCCGCGTCTTCCTGTCGAACGTCACGATCAGCTCGCAGACGGCGCAGACCTCGAACCAGGTCAGCTCGCCGTTCCAGTTCAGCGCCGACCCGCGCACCCTCGTGCCGACCGACACGATCCGCTCGAGCCGCGGCCTTCTGATCAACAGCTTCCAGGGCGGACTCCTCGTCCCCGAGACGACGATCAACCAGCTTCCGCAGGACACCTACGGGATCACCCTGCAATTCGCGCTCGACATCTGGGTCGAGGGCACCGCGGATGACGAGAAGTCGTTCGCGCAGCAGACGGTCTACCCGGTCATCCCGATTGCGATCTATCCTCGGGAGACAGAGACCGACGGATCCACGGGGGGATCGTCCGACGGAACGTCGTCGGAGGACACCACTCAGGGAACTACGGGAACCGACGGTTGGACTTCGACCGGCGGTACCGGCGGTCCCACCACTCCGTGAATCCAGTTCGAGGAACCGACGTGACCAGTCCGTACATCCCCGGCCCGCAGGGCTGGCAGCCCGCGCAGCCGCCGGTCGGCGCGTGGCCGGGTCAAGACCCGCAGGCCGCGCAGCAGCCGCAGTGGCAGCAGCCCGCCTGGCCCGCCGCTCCGGCGGGGCAGCAGCCCGCCGCCGCGCAGTGGCAGCAGCCGACCGGGACGTGGCCGGAGGCGGCCCCGCAGGGCTCGTGGCAGGCGCCGCCGGAGGGCTCCTGGCAGGCCGCACCTCAGCAGGCCGGTGGCTTCGCCGCTGACCCAGCTGGTGCCGGTGCGCTCGTCCCCGTCGACGAGTTCGCCGACGACTTCGCCTCCGTCCTCGAGAACACGTCCGTCCACCGGTCCACGATCGGGTGCATCGTGCCGGCGTACAACGAGGCCGAGTCGATCGCGGACGTCATCCGCTCCCTCCTCGAGCAGAGCCGCGTGCCCGACGTCATCCACATCGTCGTCAACAACACCTCGGATGACACGGTGAAGATCGCGTCGGAGTTCTCGGGGCCTCACGAGGTCGAGACCGAGCTCGGTCTGCAGTTCACCGAGGTCTTCGTCCACGACATCGGCAAGAACCCCGACAAGAAGGTCGGCGCGCTCAACTACGGCTACGCCCTCGTCGAGGGGTACGACTACCTCCTGGGCGTCGACGGCGACACGACCGCCGACCGCCGCGCCGTCGAGTACCTCGAGAACGAGGCCGTCGCCGACTCGCGTATCGGTGGCATCTCGGCGATCTACACGATCGACGACCGGCCCATCAAGGGCTTCATCGCGAAGTGGCTGATCGCCGGCCAGCGCACTCAGTTCGCGGCATTCAACATGCAGAACCTGCTGCGCGGGCGCAACATGGCCGTTCTCGGCGGACAGTTCTCGATCTTCTCGACGACGGCGCTCCGCGACATCATGAAGGAGAACCACCAGAACTCGCCGTGGGTCAAGGACTCCGAGGTCGAGGATTCGCTGCTGTCGCTGCAGATCAAGTCGGCCGGCTACCTCACGAAGATCAGCCCGTTCGCGCGAGCGGATGTCGGCGGCATGACGACTCTCAAGGGCTACGACGCTCAGCAGGTCAAGTGGACGTACGGCGCCATCGAGCTCATGTGGCCCGGTCAGCGCGGCGACACGAAGGGGCAGCCCTTCCACCCCAACCTGCGTCTGCGCTGGTTCGAGCAGTTCTCGATGCTCACGAACTTCTTCGTCCGCGTCGCGTTCATCACGCTCCTGATCGCGTCGCTGTCGATCAACGCGTTCGTCTTCTCGCCGTGGTGGCTGCTGCCGCCCCTCGTGGCTGCCGGACTGAACTTCCGCATGGCGCGTTCGATGCAGAAAGCGAACGCCCGCGACATCGCCTTCGCCGTGCTGCTGTTCCCCGCGGAGATCTTCATGTGGATCCGCATCAGTCACTTCATCCGATCGTGGACCCGATTCCTCTCCAAGAAGAAGGTCGACAACTGGGCGCTGCAGGCGCGAGCCGAGAAGGGCGGCGTGAGCTTCGGCCACTGGACGCCGTTCATCATCTTCGCCATCGTCGCGGTCGCGATCGCCGTGATCTGGAACCTGCTCGACCCGGTGACCCAGTCCGCGATCCTGTGGGTCGGCTGGCCGATCGTCGGTGTCGTGACGGTGCTGCAGACCCTCACGATGGCCATCAAGCTGTTCCAGCGTCACCAGGGCTTCAAGGTCTGACCCCGCTCTCGACGCACGAAAGAACCCCCGGAGGCATCCCTTCGGGGGTTCTTCTGTTCCCGGGGCGTCAGCCGTTGCAATGGATTCTGGGCGACGCGCCGGGCGCCGGGCCGGATCAGCGGGGTGTCGCGCAGAATCCCTTGCATCCGCGCACGGCGCGGCGGGCGGGTCAGGCGCTCGCGACGGCCTCGCTGGTCAGGCGGTAACCGACGCCGCGGACCGTCTCGATGTAGCGGGGGTTGTTCGGGTTGTCGCCGAGCTTGCGGCGGAGGTTCGTCATGTGCGCCTCGATCGCGCGCTTGTCGGCCTCGCCCACGAAGTAGCTCGTGACGTAGGACTCGCCCCGCAGCACCAGCGTCAGGTCGGCCTTGCTGCGGACGCGTCGCTTCGACTCCATCAGCGTCGACAGCAGGTCGAACTCGGTCCGCGTGAGGGTCAGCTCGCGACCGGCGACCAGCACCACACGGTGCTCGGCGTGCACGGCCAGATCGCGGTGGATCGCCCAGCCCGCGCCGCCCACGGGCGGGGTGGCGGATGCCGGGGCCACCGCATTACCCGGGTGCGCGCCCTGCGGCGGAACACCCTGCGGCTGACCGGCGTGCTGCGGCTGGCCGCCGTACTGCTGGCCGCCGTACTGCTGTCCGCCGTGCTGCGGGACGACGACCGCGGATCCCGGGGCGGCCTGCTGCTGCTCGGGGTAGACGGGAGACATGATGCGCTCGTCGAACACGGGCGATGTCGGGGCGGCGTCGTACTGCGGTGCCGCGGCGGGGCGAGCACCGGGGAACGACGGGCCGGCGGCATCCTGTCGTGGCGCGGCGGCCATGGTCGTCCCGGTCGCGCGCGGTCGGCGCAGCAAGGACTCGACGCGGGCGCGCAGCTCACGTGGACGGAAGGGCTTCACGACGTACTCGTCGGCGCCCGCACCGAGACCGAGGACGACATCGGCCTCTTCTTCGAGTCCGGTGATCATGATGATGTAGGTGTCGCTCTGCGCACGGATGCGGCGGGCCGCTTCGAACCCGTCGATTCCGGGCATGTTGACGTCGAGCGTCGTGATGAGCGGCTGGTACGACAGGACGGCGCGGACACCGTCGATTCCGTTGCCGACGGAGACCGTCGAAAAGCCTGCGGCCTCGAGCACCTCGACGATGAGGTGGCGGATGTCGGGATCGTCCTCGACGATGACCGCTGTCTTCTGCATCGACATCGAATCGCTCATCGTTCTCTGCCCCCCCATCCCAGTCTTCACGTCGGTCCTCATGCTACACAGCGCCCTGTCGGGCTCATCGCACGCCCTGGGTCAGGGCGACTCCGGCCTCCGGCCAGTAGACGCCCGCTGCAGGTCCGCCCGCGCACTCGCCGTCGCTCTCGCCGGGGGGCTTGATCCAGAGGTTCGTGTCCACGACGTCGTCGTGGAACTTTCCGCCGGGGTCGCCGACGAGCTGACCGGGCGGGTTGCACCATTCGCCGTCGGAGGTGGCGGCCCCGTTGCGGGAGGTGTCGACGATCGCGTGCGCTCCGCCGAGCAACGACGACAGCGACGCGGCGTAGGCGAACTCGTCGGAGGAGGACTGATAGTTCGACACGTTCGTGACGAATCCACGGACGCGGTCGATGACTCCGGTCTGGCGGATCAGGTCGGCCATCTGCTGCGGCGGCAGCCAATTGCTGTGACCGCCGTCGATGTAGATCCACGTGTTCGCGGTCGTGAGCTCGTCGACGGCGGTACTCAGCTGACGAGCGCGTTCGGCGATGTTGCCGCACTCCTGCGAGAGCGCGATGCTGTCGGGTTCGAGCGCGACGATCTTCTGGACTTCGGGCGCCGTGTCGAGCGCGGCGCTGATCTCACCCAGCCAGACGGGATAATCCTCCTCCGACAGTCCGCCCGCGGAATGGTTGCCGCAGTCGCGGCCGGGCAGACCGTAGACCACCAGGGCCACGGAGCGATTCTGGTCGCGCGCCTGCGCGATGAGGTCGAGCACGGTGCCGCCGGCGGTGCCGATGGGGTCCTGCTCGGGGGTCAGCCAGTAGGCGGTGGGCTGCGCAGCCAGGTAGTCGGCGGCATCCTTCTCGTCACCGGTCAGGTCGCGGGCGGACGCGGCGGCCTTCGCCTGGGTCGGCGCGATGATGGTCGTCCCCACGTGAGGGGGCTGAGCGGTGAGGGCGTGGATGCCGCGGGTCACAGCGCCGCCGACGAATCCGATGAGCACCAGGACGAGGACGAGGGCCACGACGATCGCCACGGGGACGAGTAGGCGGGCCGGCGGCATCCGCAGCTTCCTGGGAGCCACTCTTGAACTCTAGTCATAGGCTGATGCTCGATGATCACCGTCGTTTCGTACAACCTGCGAAAGCACGCCGCAGCGGGCGAACTCGTCGAGCTGGCGCGCCGCTACGACATCGATGTGCTGTGCCTGCAAGAAGTGGACACGACCGACATGCCCGAGCGCATCGGTGGTCTCGTGCTCGCCGATGCGACGCGGTCGAACCGGCTGGGCCTGGCGATCTACTACCGCGAGAACGGATTCCGCGCCGGCGCCAGCCGCACCTTCTCGCTGAAGAAGTCATTGCACGACATCGTCCTGAAGCCGGCGGACGAGCGGATGCTGGGGCTCAACCTGCGCGACATCGATTCGGGCACCGACTTCATCGTCGCCTCGTTCCACGCTGCTCCCCTGACGGCGCTCAACTCGCTGCGGCGGCATCAGATCCGCGCCGCGCTTCGCGAGCTCTCGACGCTCGGCAAGGGGGCACCGATCCTCATGGTCGGCGACTTCAACTACCCCGTCTTCAAGGAGAACCTGGGGCAGGTGATCCGCGAGAGCGGGTACGAGCTGAGCCTGAGCGACTCGCGCACCTACACGCGCTACAAGTTCTTCAAGGGCTACTACGACTTCGCGACGTCGAGCGGGTTCGAGATCGAGCAGGTGCGGACGCTGCCGCAGGGCGCGAGCGACCATCTGCCGATCATGGTGACCGCGAAGCCCATCCAGCGGAAGGCGTCGGACGTCGCCTGACTCAGTCGTCGGTGCGGTCGCGGTGGCGTCGCACACTCGCCGCGACGAGGATGACGGCGCCGGCGGCGAGAAGTGCCCCCGCGCCGATCCAGAGGCCCATCAGCTGGTTGCCGTCGAACCCGGCTCGCACGAGCGGGTCGCTGCTGTCGCTCGTGTCGATCACGGCGCTCGAGGTGCCGCCGGCAGAGGTCGCTGAGACGGCGGCGATGTTGTAGACGCCGCGGGCGTCGGAGGGCAGGGTGATCCGCACCGGCGGCAGCATGCCCTCGGCATCGGACTGGAACCGCGCGCTCGCCGTCGAGGTGGCCATGCGCACCATGGCGAACGTCGCTCCGGCGCCGTTCTCGCCCGTGACCGTGACCGTGACCGTCTCGTTGGCGCCGAACGTGTTCGAGTCGCACGAGAAGGTGATGGTGTCGCCCGGGCCTGCGCCCGCGGCATCCGATGAACAGGCGTCTACGGGCGGGTAGAGCGTCGACGCGTTCGCGGCTGCGGGCGCGCCGAATGCCATCGCTGTCAGGAGGAGGACGGTGAGGAGGGCGCGGGGGGAACGGCGCATGGGTGCTGCTTTCGGGCCGGGTGCTTACCTGAGTGTAACCGAGGGGCTCCGACCTGGGATTTCCGTGCGGTGACGTGTGCGCAACGAAGCGGATCAGTTGAGGGTGGCGCCCGACCCGCTCGACTCGCAAGAGGCGCGGACGACGGGCGACACTGCGGCGTCCGCGGTGGGTGTCACCCAGGCCTCGGCCGAGCGGATGTCGGTGTCGGCGACGACGTCGATGGACACCGTCTGCGACTCGCCGGGCTTCAGATCGAGGGAGTAGGAGAGGACCTGTCGGTCCCCGACCATCCCGCCGCCGAAGCCTCGACCGGTTGAGGTGAACGACGTCGTGGCCTGGAAGCCCTCCGGCAGATAGACCTCGCCCACGGTTCGCGCGGTCCCCTCGGGCACTCCGTACGTGCCGCCGCCCGTGATGTAGTCCGGCAGGGCGGTCGCCGCGTCTGCGGGAGCCGTGCTGGTCAGGGTGATCTTCAGAGACAGGGTGCGCGGGGTCGAACCGGAACCGCAGCCGGACCACCCGAGCGTCACCTCGGGGGAGATGTAGTAGTCCATCTTGGAACCCGTGCCGTCGTTGAAGTAGACCCCGAATCGTGCCGTGTCGGAGTCGCCTTCCGGAGGAGCGCCCGCCAACGTGGTGCCGGCGAGTACCGCTTCGTCGGCTTCTTTCGCGCTCCAGAGGTAGAGGCGGTGTTCGGTGCCTGCGCGGGCCAGTGCCTCGACGAGCTTTCCGGGGTTCACGTCGCCTCGCGTCAGAGCGGCGAAGACGCCGCTCGCCGCGGCGGCGAAGACGACGTCCTGCTGGTCGGCCTCGGGGTAGCGGAGGTACACGCCGTTGAGAAGGAACTCGGCGGCATTGGCGCTGGTCAGCGTGTCGCCCGTCGGTAGTTCGATGGGGCCCGTCGCATCGAGCAGATAGGACAGCGCGACGGGGTCCATGGAGATGACGCCGTCGATCTTGACGTCATTGCGCGCAGCGAACTCGCGCGCCAGTTGGGCCGTCAACCTGAAGTCGGGGACCTGGGTGATGTTCTGCAAGAACCGACCGGGCTTGGCGTTGTAGATCGCCGCGTAGTCGCCGAGGTCGCCCACGGAGTCGGGGTAGGAATCGATCGCGCGGGCTTGGATCTGATCACCGAGGGTGATCGCCCCCTTATCCGCTTGCAGCGGGGTCATCGAGCCGACGATTCCGCCGAGGCTCCGCCATTCGGCGTTGTTCTGCACGAGCAGCATGTGAGTGCGCGGACCGTCGGCCCCGAGCATCGACGGGAGCAGCTGACTCGCACGGGCGAGGGCGTCCGTCCCGGACGCGACCTGGTCGAGGAGCCCGTCGAGCTGGTCGACGGCTTTCGCGATCGGTGCGACGAGGGGCGCCCGGTCGATCGAGGCGACGTCGTCGCGAGCGGATGCCGCGACCACGGCCGCGCGTGAGGCGGGCTCAGCGAGGGCCGAGAAGACCGACGTGTCGATGCGTCCGTCGACGGGCACGAAGGCTTCGGTGCCGAACCCGTCGGCCACCGAGGCGAGGGGGCGGGCGGTGCCGGACGCGACGTCGTCGACGGCCGCGGCGACGTCGGCGATGGCAGCGAGTTGCGGCCCCACCCACGGCACGCCCTCGGCGCCCTGCCAGATGGGGTCGGAGGTCAGCTCGCGCGCGGCGGACGTCTCGCGAGCGAGCTCGTCGATCGCGTCGCTGGCCGCGGCGATGTTGCCGATGTCGCGGGCGATCGCGGGAGCCTGCCGCTGAGCCGTCGACAGATGGTCGTAGGCGAGATAGCCGCGCACGCCGATCCATCCGATCGCGAAGACCAGCAGCAGCAGTGAGAGGCCGAGGACCCACACGACGACACGGCCGACCGTGCGAGCGGCGGGAGGGAGGAAAGTCTCGGGCATCGGCACGATCCTACGGTGGTGCGCCCGCGGGAGTGCGTCAGGGGGCGAAGACTGCGCGTTCCCAGCGATCGCCGCCCGAGATCTGCGCGTGGGCGGCGGCTTCTGCCGCGGCGGCGACGAGCTTGTCGAGGTCGTAGTCCGCGAGGGGGGCAGCAGCGACACCGATGCTCGCGGAGAGCCGGATGGGAACGGCCGGCTGTTCGGTCAGCGTTCCGATCTGCTCCAGCAGACGGGAGAGATAGCCCCGGACGGCGGTGTCGGGCCGCGGCAGGAGGACGAGGATCTGCGTGGGCGACACCGCGTGCAGATCGGCTTCGGGCGGCATGACCTCACGGATGTCGTTCGCAAAACGCGCCGTGATGCGCTGGAAGGCGCGCCCGCTCGAGGCATCGAGAAGTTCCGTCGGATCGTCGAGGCGTACATCGAGGAGGGACCACCAGCGGTCTCCGGCATTTTTCGCCCGCGCCAGGCGGTCGCGGGCGATGCTGAAGAAGTCGATCGTGTGCTGTTGCTCGGGCTTCTGCGCGCCGCGACGCACCAGGTACAGCAGGCTGACGAGGGCGCAGACGAGATAGAGCATGGCGACAAGCTCGTTGACGTCGTAGAGGTCCCTCATGTCCGCCTCGGACTGCCCGATCGTCCCCTGGATCAGGCGGGTGATCCCATCGATGGCGACGATGCCGCCGAGTCCGACGAAGCCGAAGGAGGCGACCAGGAGGGGGAGCGCCATCTCCCTCTCGGCCTTGCGCAGCCGCAGCAATTCCACTGCTGACAGCGCTGCCGTTGCGGCCGCCGTCACGAACACGACCAGGAATGTCGCACCGTAGGCGGGGGTCTCGGCCGTCACGCCGAGCGCGATGGTGAACGCGCTGAAGACCACGATCGTGGGGAGCAGCATGATCGGCTCGCGGGAGCGGCGCGCGCGCAGGCCGACCCACACGTAGGCGGCTGCGCAGAGGATCGGTCCGTGCGCGGCGCCGCGCAGGGCCGAGGAGTCGATCTCGTCGGCCGCCACGAGCAGGTAGCAGCTCAGCATCGCCAGGGCGAAGCCCGCCGACCAGATGGATGCCGCGCGTCCCGGGAACGGCAGGAAGCCGAGGCCGAGCATCATGATCGTGCAGGCCGTCGCCAAGGCGACGAGGACGATGGTCACATCGACGTGCGTCACTGGTCGTCCCCCTCTCCGTGGCCGGCGGCGGGGAGACGGACCGTGACGGTCGTCCCGCGTCCGAGAGCGCTCTCCACGGTGATGCTACCCCCGTGGCTCTCGACGATGTCGCGCGCGATGCCCATGCCGAGACCGGTGCCCGGCACGCCGCCCTCCTGCGCGGTCTGCGCGCGGAAGTAGGGCGTGAAAACCCGTTCGACGTCGTCGGGCGACATGCCGATGCCTTCATCGGCGATCGAGACGGCGACCCACCCGTCGTCGTCGATCACGGCGGCGACGCGCAGCGTGCCGCGATTGCTGTATTTGATGGCGTTGCTGACGATGTTGTCGATGACCTGCCGCAGGCGGAACTCGTCGCCGTCGACCTCGAGCGGCGCGGCGACGACGGCATCGATCGTGAGGGCCGACGCGGATGCCGCGGGCTCGAACGCCTCGATCGATGCGGCGAGCAGCTGGGCGACGTCGAAGCGGGCACGGGGGTCGTCGGCATCCGTCGACTGGGCGAGGAGCCCCTGGATGAGGGTGAGCATGCGCTCGCTGGCCGATTCGATGACGTCGACGTGGTCCTGTTGCGCGGAGGTGAGTGGCTCGCCTTCGATGAGGAGGTCGGCGTGCCCGAGGATCGCGGTCAGGGGGTTCCGCAGCTCATGGGCGACGGTCCGGGTGAGGTCGGGGCGCTCGCGGGCGGCCTCGGAGCCGGCGGTCAGGTCTTCGAGTTCTACCACGAACGTCTCCTCGCCGACGGAGTTCGGCCCGGCGGAGCGGATCGACAGGCTGAGGGCGCGCCACGTTCCGCTGCGGTCGAAGAGCCAGAGGCGCTCCTGCTCGACCACTTCGCCGCGGCCGGCCCGCGCCACGGCGGTTTCGGAGGGCGTGAGCGCCCGGCCGCGATACCCCGAGTACTCGACGGCGCCGCCGACGGGGAACCGCAGATCTTGCGTGTCGAGGGAGTACAGCTCGCGGTAGGTGGCGTTGGCCGAGATGATCTCGCCGCCGCGTGCGACCCGGGCGAGTGCCACGGAGATCGAGTCGAACATCGCGTTGACGCGCTGCTCGGCGGACTGCACCCGGTGGACGGTGGTCGCCAACCGTCGGGCCTGGTTGCTGGCGAGGTGGCGGAACGCGCGGATGCGCTGGGCGCCGACCGAGATGGTGATGGCGAGGAACGCGAGCGCGAGGAGGATGATCAGCAACTCGACGATCACCCGCGGCGAGAAGTCCCAGTGCGTCGGGTCGGCGAGGTTCATGAGGGCGACGGCCAGGAGTGACGCGACGATCTCGAGAGTGCCGTAGTAGTTCGAGATCCACGCGATCGGGAAGACCCACAGATAGCCGAGGTTGGGCTCGCTGAGGGTGAGGAAGCCGATGGCCACGATGTCGACGACGGGCAGGACGAAAGCGGCGTGCTTCGGGGTGCGGGCCCAGGGGGTCACGAGCGTCGCGATCGAGGAGACGATGATGACGAGGATGCCGACGAGAAAACCGGGCGTTGCCAGGAGTGCGACGTCGAGGATGCCGACGGCGACGGTGATGACGACGACGCTGAAGGTGAAGATCAGCTGCCACTGCCACACGGACCGCACGCGGGTGCCGATCAGCTGACTGTCGGCCCAGCGGCTTTCGATCGTCGGCATAGAGGGCTCCGTCGCCAGTGTGGCACGGATCCGGGAACGGCGTCAGAAGGCGGTGTTCCCCGGGGCCAGTGCGGCGCGCGCGGTCTTGACCAGAATGACGAAGTCACCGACGAGCGTCCAGTTCTCGACGTACGACAGATCGAGGCGCACGGACTCCTCCCACGACAGGGCCGACCGGCCGCTGACCTGCCAGAGCCCGGTGATGCCGGGCTTGACGAGGAAGCGGCGGTGGACGTGTTCGCCGTACAACTCGACCTCGCGGGGGAGCGGAGGTCGGGGGCCGACGAGCGACATCGACCCGCCGATGACGTTGAACAGCTGAGGCAGTTCGTCGAGGCTGAGCCGGCGCATGATGCGGCCGATGGGGGTGACGCGCGGGTCGTTCTTCATCTTGAAGAGGACCGTGTTGCCGGCATCCCGTTCCTGCTCCATGAGGGCGGCGAGACGGTCCTCGGCGTCGGTCACCATCGAGCGGAACTTGAGCATGGTGAACTCGCGCCCGCCGTGCCCGATCCGCTTCTGCCGGAACAGCACGGGGCCGGGGCTCGACAGGCGGATGGCGATGGCGAGGAAGGCGAGGAGCGGGCTGATGACGGCGACGCCGAGCGAGGCGGCCACCACGTCCATGGCGCGTTTGACCACCCGTTGGCCGCCGCTGAAACGCGGTGTCTCGACGTGGAGGAGGGGGAGCCCCGCGACGGGACGACTGCTGATGCGGGGGCCGGCGATGTCGGCGATGCCGGGAGCGAGCACGAGGTGCTGCCGGCCGGCTTCGAGACCCCACGAGATCTGCTTGACCTTGTCGGCGGGGAGCTCGTCGGTGCTCGTGACGACGACCGTGTCGGCTCCGGTCGTCGTCATGGCGTCGCTCAATGCCGAGAGGGAGCCGATGATCGGGATGTCGGTGCCCTCGACCCTGTCGGCGACCATCCCGCCGGGGACGCAGGCTCCGACGACGTGGTAACCGGCGCTCGGGGTGCGGATGAGCTCGTTCGCGATGTCGACGACCGACCGGCGCGACCCCACGAGAAGCACTCGCGCGGAGAAGGCGCCGCTGCGTCGCTGGGCGATGAGCCACTGCCGCCAGAGCCACCGTTCGAACAGCAGGATCAGGATGCCGAGGGGCAGGCTGATGAGGAGGAATCCTCGCGCGACCTCGACCTGGGTGAGGAAGGCGACGATCGCGACGACGCCGAAGAGGGTGACGCTCGAGCGCGCGACGCGCGCGTACTCCGCGCTCCCCGCGCCGATGACCCGGTGGTCTCGGGTATCGGCGAGGCTGAGCGTCAGCATCCACAGAAGGATCAGCGCCGCGGAGAAAGTCCAGTACGAGATCTCGCCGGCGACGCGATTGGTGCGGATGGCGAGGTCGGCCGCGCCTAGCCCGAACCACGCGATCTGGGTGCCGAAGACGACCCAGATCAGGACCAGCAGATCGCTCGCCCACAGGCGTCGGGCGTACGTCCTTCGCCAGTGCTTCACCGGCTCCTCGCGGCGAACGCGCGCAGTCGTGTCGTCGCTGCCCGCCGAACCGATTGTCATCGTGGTCGCCATGATTCCGCCATCCCCCGCGAGAGGTGCATCTGTGGGACGGACGCTAGCAGTGGCGTATGACGGGCACGTGACGAATGCGTCATGTGTCGTCGTTCGTCAGTGCGGGCAGCCGGAGGACGGCGGAGACGCCGTGGCCGGTGTCGGATGACACAGTGACGTCGCCGCCGTTGCGGCGGGCGAGGTCGCGGGCGCTGCCGAGTCCGAGTCCGAGTCCTCCCGACTCGCGCCCTGCTGCCTCGGGGCCGCGGTAGAACCGATCGAACGCGTGACGGAGAGTTGAGGCGGTCATCCCGGGACCGTCATCGATCACCGTGATCCAGATGTCGTCGTCGATGCGGGCGGCGGTGATGATGACGGCCCCATTCTCCGCGAAGGTGACCGCGTTCGAGACGAGGCTCGACAGGGCGCGCTCCGCGTCGGCCTCGTGGGCGCGAGCGATGAGCCCACTCGGCGCCGCGAAAATCGACGCGTGACGCGCGGCGGCTTCGCCGGCGTGTGCGGCGCGGATCCGGCTGATCAGCGAGTCGACCGCGACCGCGTCGGGTGCGCCGGGTGCGCGCGCTTCGATGAGGCCGTCGACGAGTGCGGTGAGGCGATCGGCGCCGCGGCGCACTTTTGCCAGCCAACCGCGCTGCTGGTCGTCGAGACCGGTGTCGAGCAGGAGGTCGGTGTAGCCGACGATGTTCGTCAAAGGGGTGCGCAACTCGTGGCTGGTGGTGGTCGCGAAGTCTTCGCGCTGCCGCTGCAGATCGAGCTGTGTGGCGAGGGCCGCCGCGCGGGCGCGCTCGGCCTCGCCCCTCTCCTCAGCCGCGCTGAGGGCGAGAGCAGCGTTCGCTCGGCTCTCGTATCGGGCGACGGAGACGAGGAGGGTGAAGACGCCGACCGTGCTCATGAAGGTCACGAGGTTCACGGGGGAGGTGCGGGATGCGGTGATGTCGAAACCGAACGCGCCACCGGTGCTGAGGGTGAACAGCAGTGAGGCGATGCAGATGAGAAGCGACTGCCAGATCGCCGTGCGCAGCGGGAAGCGCAGACACCCGGCGGCGAGGACCGCGAAGACGAGGAAACTCAGGCTCGTCTCCCCACCTGGTCCGAAGGTGAGGAACAGGGTGGCGGCAGCGATGGCCGCGTGGACGGCGATCTCGATGGCCTGCGGGACCTTGGCCTCTCGCGGCGGGAGGATGGCGAGCCCGCCGATGAGCATGATGGCGGAACTGTGCGAGGCGAAGGCGACGATCGCGGTGGGAAGGAAGGCCGCCCCCGTGACCAGTGCTGCTGCGGTCGCGATCGAGATTCCGAGCGCTGCGGAGGCGGCGAGCGCTGCTGCGACGAAACGCACGCCACGGGTGAGTGTCGTGAGGCGGAAACCGTCGACGCCGCGCCCGAGCACGGCCAGCATGACGGCGATCTCGATGGTGTTGGAGAGGCCGAACAGCAGAGCCAGCGGCCAGGGCCGGCCGGAGAGGGCGTTGGCGATCGTCGTGGCGACGAAGGTGGCGACGAGAGCCCAGCGGCGCTCGCCGCGCTGTGCGCGCAGAGCGAACCAGGCGCACGCGCCCGCAGCGGGCCACCACCAGGCGATGGGAAGAGCCGGTGCCTGCAGAGTGAGGCCGGCGAGGCTGAGCGCGACGATGGCGATCGGAGTGGACGTCCAGAACACCCATCGCCGAGTGCGCGACGACGGCGCGGAAGGCGCCTTCCCCGCTGTCGTGGGTGTCGTCACGCGTACACCGTACAGCGCGGGCGTGCGCAGTGTAGTGTCGAGCCCAGCGCCGATGTCTATATCGGCGCGTCACCCTAGGGGGCCGGCGTGGCACGAGTCCTGGTGGTGGAAGACGATGTGGACGTTGCGTCGCTGTTGAGTCACGTTCTGTCGAGCGTCGGTCACGACGTCGAGGTCGCGCACGATGGCGGTGCCGGTCTCGAAGTGGCCTACGCGCAGCATCCCGACATGGTCATCGTGGACTGGATGATGCCGATCAAGACGGGTATCGAGGTCTGTTCGACTCTGCGCGCCAACCCGGACTTCTCGTCGACGCGCATCATGATGCTCACCGCCCGGTCATCGCCCCAGGACGTGGCACAGGCAAAGGCCGCCGGCGTCGACGACTACGTCGTGAAGCCGTTCACACCCCGCCAGCTGCGCGAACGGGTCGCGTCGCTGCTCGACGTGGTCTGAGTCAGCTCGCCGTCACGTTCGCGCTCGGAATCGGGAACACTCCTTCGAGGACGACCCGGTCGCCCAGCTGACGCAGCGTCGTGCCGTCGCCCCGGGTACCGATGCCCGTCACGCGTCCGTTGTCACCGGGGCCCATGACGGTGAGGATGCCGGGGCTCGCGACCCGCACGTGAACGCGGTTGCCGTCGCGTCCGATCTCGATCTCGGCCCACCGAGCGCCGGAGTGCTTGACCGCGTTCACGAGTCCTTCGTTGACGAGGCCGGTGACGTCGTCGCCGAGGGGCAGCCCGGCGAGCCCGTCGCGGGCATCGTCGGCGATCTTCACGCTCACCCCCATCACGACCGACCAGGCCCGCACGAGGTCGTCGACGTCCTCGCCCCCGCCCGTCGACGCGATACCGTCATCCCGCACCTCATCGAGGATGGTGTCGGTCTGGGATCGGAAGGTGTCGAGCGTCTCGCGGTCGGGGATGTTCTCGTCGACATGCGCGGCGAGGATGACGCACCGGCCTTGCAGCCGGCCGTGCAGCAGATCGGTGGCACGCTGCACGGGGGCCCGGGCCGCGTCGACCTCGGCGGCGAGCCGCCGTGCCGATTCGAGGAGGACGCCTGTCGCGCGTTGCTCCTCGGCGCGCGCGCGGCGGTACACGTCGACGCACAGGCTGATGATCACGGCGGTGAGGGGGATGCCCGCGAGCGGAACGAGCCCGAGGGAGCCGACCTCGGGGAGGAGGACGAAGGTGAGTTCCATCACCCCGACCCCGACGGCCACCCAGATGGCGACGAAGAGGACGCCGCGGAGTCGCGGCCGAAGCCGGCGAGTGGCCCTGACGAGGCCGACGGCGATCACGTCGAGCGCGGCGCACACGAGGACTGCGGTGACAGCGACCGACGGTCCGCCGTGGGCGAGCCCGAACGGCAGCGTGGCGCCCACGTACGTGAGACCGACGGCGAGCGGCGGGGTCTTGCCGAGTCGACCGGCGAAGGGGATGCGCTGGCTCTCGCCCACGTCCACCCCCTCGAGGGATTCTGCGGAGGGAGCGGATCGCAATCCGTTCAAAGCGTGGGATGCCGCGCGCGTCCGGTCGGCGTAGTCCCGCACGGCGTCGAAGTCGAGCGGCTGCGCGAGGAGACGGTCGCGCGCGGATCGCAACTCGTCGACGAGGCGGTGCCGGGTGGCGGTCGCTTCCTCGCGCAGCCGACGGACCTCTGCGATGCCGGCCCGCATCTGCGCGCCCGCGAGCTGCAGTCGTGCCGTGGTGGCGCGGAGGTGCCGGTGGTACGTGACGGTCAGCGCGCACACCGTGAGGAGCACGGTCAGCGTGACCAGGTTGGTGGTGATGCGCGTCGGCCAGTTGGCGCCGGTCGACGTCGCGAACACGAGCGTGCTCGCCGCGTCGTTGACGAACGGCCGGATGGCCGAGATCGCCAGGATGGCTCCGGCGACCACGGCGGCGCGGTAGGCCGGACGTTCGAGGCGGCGTTCGGCCCACGCCGCGGCGAATCCGATGGCGATGAGAAGAGGTGAACCGAGCGCCGCGACCGTGACACCCCGCAGATAGCCCAGGAACGATGCTTCGCCGACGCTGGGGACGCTGAGCAGAACTCCGACGGCGAGGGCGAGGATCATCGACCACCGTGTGAAGTACTGGCCGCTGACGAACGTCGTCCCGAGGGCGCGCCATACCCGGCCCATCCGTCGCATCAGCGTGCCGTTCTGACGAGCTCGTCTCCTGCCCACACGGTGATCGTGTCGGCGGTGAGCGACAGCGCGAGCGGGGCGGCGGCATCCCCCTCGACGCAGGCGAGCGGCTCGGGATCGGGGCTCAGCACGGCCAGTTGGATGCCGTCGCAGTCGGGCGCCGTGGTGGCGCCGACCACCGTGCCGTCGAGGACGTCGAGTGCCCTGACGCCGGTGCCGATCGGGGAGGTTCGTCCGTCGGTCGTGGCGTAGGCCGTGCCGTCGCAGATGAAGGCGGCGGTGTCGCCGGAGGCGCGAAGGCCCCAGGGTTGGGCGCAGGGTGCGTCGAGCGCGGTGCCGTCGACGATGACGGAAGCCCCGTCGAGGTAGGTGGACTGCGCGAGCAGGTCGTCGTACGGAGACCAGAAGGTGCCCTGGGTGAAGGTGCGCAGGGCTTGGGTCTCGCAGTCGTCGCCGACATCGGCGACGAGGTCGGCTTCGGTGTCGGCGAAGGGCAGGAGGTCGCGGATCTGCGCGATGCCCCGGTATGTCGGGGTGACGTCGGCCCAGGTGTCTCCGCCGTCGTCGGATCGCTCGAGCACGGGAGGGTCGCCCCCGCAGACGCCTGCCGTTGCGCGCCAGATCATGTCGGCGCCGACGGCGAGGAAGCGTTCTGCGGCCCCCGGGGGAGTCAGCGCGACGGCGCTCGCCGACGGAGATGGGGACGGGGGAGTGGAGGCGACGGGAGGTGCAGATTGTGCGCCGCTCGGAACGCTGTCACCCTGCGCGCGCTGCAGTGCGAGCACGACGAGCGCGCCGACGGCGACAGTGAGGGCGACGACCAGGATCGCCACGACGACCGAGGGCAGCCCGCGGCGAACCGTCGACCGGCGTGCCATGGCTCAGCGAGCGGTGGAGTCGCCGGCGCTTCGTGCGTCGCGCCGTGAATCGAAGCCGATGCTGCCCATCTCCGGCATGGTGTCGGGGACGACGGCGACGGGCGCCTTGCGCTTGCGTCCGCGTGCGGCCTTGGGCTGCTCCTGCGTGTAGCCGTACTTGCCGTAGCCGTACCCATAGCCGTACCCGTAGCCGCTGTAGTACGAGTCGGGACCGCGCGTGGGCACCATCGACATGACGAATCCGGCGACTTTGGCGCCGACGGTGTGGAGGGCCTCGACCGCACCTTCGAGCTGGTGGCGGGTGACCTTGCCGGCCGAGGCGACCAGGATCGCGCCGCTCGTGCCGCGAGCCAGGATGGCGGCGTCGGTCACGGGGAGAAGCGGGGGCGCGTCGCAGAGCACGACGTCGAAGTCGCGCTCGAGCACCTCGAGAAGGGTCGCCATCTGCTTCGACCCGAGAAGCTCGCTCGGGTTCGGCGGAATCTTGCCCGCGGGGAGGACGAACAAGCTGCGGCCACCCCAGGGCAGCATGACGTCACCGACGCGGGTCCGCCCGATGAGCACGTCGGTCAGGCCCACGCCGCCTTCGATGCCGAGGTACTCGGCCACCTTCGGCTTGCGCAGATCGGTGTCGAGGAGAGCCACCTTCTTGCCCGCGTCGGCGAGAGCGATCGCGAGGTTGATCGTGGTGGTGGACTTGCCTTCGCTCGGGACCGAGCTTGTGATGACGAAGCTCGAGCGGCCGCCCATGTCGAGGAACTGCAGGTTCGTGCGCAGCGCACGGAACGACTCGGCCCGAGGGCTGAGCGGATCGGCGTGGACGATGAGCGGGCGGTCTTTCGCCTTCGTGTCGAACGCGATCGCGCCGAGCGAGGGAGCAGAGGTGATGGCCTCGGCGTCGCGGGGCGTCCGGACCTTGTTGTCGAGAACGGTGCGCAGCACCGCGAGGCCGATTCCGAGGGCGAGGCCGACCAGCGCGCCGAGCGCGAGGTTGAGCGGAACATTGGGGCTCGCGGGCGAGAGCGCGGGCTGCGCGTCGCTGACGCGCGTGAGGCGGATGGGGCTGCCGCCCTCTTCGATCTGCGGCTCGATCTCGGGCACGACGGTAGAGAGGCTGGCGGCGACCTGATTCGCGAGGTCGGCGGCGGCGACAGGGTCAGGGTCCGACACCGAGATCGTGATGATCGTGGTGTTCAGGGCCGAAGATGCGCTGACCTGTGACGCGAGCTTCTCGGCAGTGACGCCGAGGTTGAGCTCAGCGATCACCGGGTTGAGCACGATGGGTGTCGTCGCAAGACCGACGTACGTGTTGATGCGCGTCTGGGCGAAGTTGGCACCCTGCTGGATGTCGGATGCCGTGCCGCCGGTCTGAGTCGACACGGCCACGCTGCTCGACGACTCGTACACGGGTGTGCGCGTGAGCGAGTACGCGGCGGCCGCGCCCAGTCCGAGCAGCGTCAGCACGACGATGACCAGCCAGTTCTTGCGGAGGACGCGGATGTAGTCGCTGAGCTCCATGGTGCCTCTCGTGCCTACGCCCGGGCGGACGTGCCATCATTCCGGTCAGTCTGCCACAGCGCTGTGTCGGGCAGATGACGCGTGGGCTTGCATTCGAGCACGCAGCGCAGGGGACGGCCGGCCTACGTGGGCAGGCCGCCCCCAGGTAGCAGGGGACTTAGCGGATTCGCCACGTTCCATCTGCGTTGACCACGACAATGCTCGGGCCAGCTCCGAAACGTTTCCGCCCCGAGTAGTCACCGATTTCGTTCACCACGAGGTCCGAACTTGACCCGCGGTAGTTCTGGATGACGAAGTTCGAGTCACCCGAGTGCGAAATGGCGCGGGTGGCGGTCGAGGTGGTCTTGTACTGGAAAACCCCGTCACCGCGTCCGGACGACGGCAGAGTGGATGCCCGCGTCAGCGGTCGGATTCTGATCTCCCACGGGCCGTCGGCTGTTATTTCGAGAAACTTGCTTTTGCCCCGGTCCCAAGAGTCGAGACCGAAAGCGGTCGTGCCGCTGTAATCGCCGATCTCGTTCACGAGGAGCTCGCCGTAGTCGCCGTTGCTGGTAGACGACAAGATGACGAAGTTGGAATCGCCGCGGTGAGACGCGAGCACGATTCCTGCTTTGGCGCCCGCCGGGAGTTTGATGACGTCATCACCCTCACCGGTGTAGCGCCGCTCTCCAAAAGACCCGTACTTCGACGTTGCCCACGAGGCGCTCCCGACAGGCGCGGTGGCCTTCGACTTCTTCGCGACGGTCGAGTACCCCGCCTTTTTCCCGGTCACCTGCACGGTGATCTTTTTGCCCTTCAGGCTTGCGGAGACGTAGAGAGTCGAACCCGTTGCTGACTTGATGGGTGTTTTGCCCGCGTACCACTTGAAGGTGAAGCTAGTCCCGGAGGTCCACGTGCCCGGTTTAACGCTCAGGGTCTCACCTACGCGCACCGGTCCCGAGACGGTCGGCGTCCGGGACGAGAGGGAGCCTGCAAGGATCGCGGTTGTCGCCTTCGAGGTTTTCGACGTGGTCTTGTAACCCGCCAGAGACCCAATGACGGTTACCGAGACCCTCTTTCCCAAGAGCGACGGAGAGATGGCCAGCGAAGCTCGCGTCGCTCCCGTAATGGCCTTCCCGTTGGCGTGCCAGCGGTAGGCGAGCGAAGCCCCAACCGTCCACTGACCGCTGGCAGCCTTCAACGTCTGCCCGACCACGGCCTTGCCCGAGATGGTCGGTGTGCCAGCACGCATCGACTGGGTGGCTACGGCCGTCGCTGACGACGCCGAGACGACTCCAACGGGCTGTGCCGCGTTCGCCGGTGAGACAAAGCCGAGCGTGAGTACTGCTGCAGCGATAGCGCTGGTCGCACTCAGGCGAAATGAAAAGCCCAAGACGTTCCCCCTTTTAGTTGTGAATGCGCCTGCCCCAGCCGGCGCTCGCCTCACACTAGTGGGTACGGCACGATCTGTGCGGTCCTCGAGAGGCGCGACCGTTGCAGCGGAAGCGCTGCACTCATCGAAGGGCGGGCGCCACGCATGAACGGGCGCGTAAACAACGCGAGAGGATCGTGCTGTGACGTTTCTCCCTGATGACACCTACGCGTTGATCGAAGCATCCGTTCCGCTTCTCTGCGTCGACTTCGTCCCGGTGCGCGCGGGCGACGCAGGGCGTCAGGTCGGCCTCATCCTCCGCCACTCGCCGTTCGGTGACGTGTGGTGTCACCTCGGCGGGCGCGTGCAGCGCGGCGAGACGATCGTGCAGGCGCTTCGTCGCCATGCGGAGGACACGCTGTCCGTCGGTGTCGCGATCGGACTCAATGCGCAGCCCGATCACGTCTACGAATGGTTCCCTCCGGAGCTCGCACCCAGTGACGGCACCGCCCACGGCGACGATCCGCGCAAGCACTCGGTGGGTCTTTCCTACGTTGTCGAGCTCACCGGTCAACCGTCACCGCGCAACGAGGCGACGGACTTCGCCTACTTCGGAATCGACAATCTGCCGGTTCCGATGTGGCCGGGGTGAGGATCTTGTGCGGCGACTGCTCGCGTGAGGTAGTTGCCGCTCCACCAGTACGACGGTAGGCCGCCGGTTACTCGCGGATGGTGTCGGTGTGGTCGTGGTACCAGGCGACGGTGCGTTCGAGGCCCTCTTGCAGGCTGATCTTCGCGGTCCAGCCGGCGTCGGCGAGCTTGGAGACGTCGAGGAGCTTTTGCGGTGTGCCGTCGGGCTTCGTGGTGTCCCATTCGGTCTCACCAGCGAAGCCCGTCACGCCTGCGATGGTCTCGGCGATTTCTCGGATGGTGACATCGCTGCCGGTGCCGACGTTGACTTGGTCGGGCCCGTCGTAGTGCTCCATGAGGTGCAGGACGGCGTCGGCCATGTCGTCGGAGTGGAGGAACTCGCGGCGCGGGGTGCCGGTGCCCCAGTTCGTCACCGTGTCGGCACCGGTTTTCGCGGCGTCGTCGTAGCGGCGGATGAGGGCGGGGAGGACGTGGGAGCCCTTGGGTGAGAAGTTGTCGTTGGGTCCGTAGAGGTTGGTGGGCATTGCGCTGATCCAGGGGAGCCCGTATTGGCGGCGGACGGCTTGGGTGTGGAGGATGCCGGCGATCTTCGCGATCGCGTACGCGTCGTTCGTGGGCTCGAGGTGACCCGTCAACAGCGAGTCCTCGCGAATGGGTTGCTCGGCGAACTTCGGGTAGATGCAGGACGATCCGAGGAACGCGACGCGCTCGACCTCTTGGGCGAGCGCCGCGTCGAGGACGTTGGTCTGGATCCGCATGTTGTCGGAGAGGAAATCGACCGGGTACGTGCTGTTGGCGAGGATGCCGCCGACCTTCGCAGCCGCGAGCACCACGTACCGCGGCTTGATCTCCGCCATGTAGGCGAAGACGTCGTCACGGTTCTTCAGGTCGAGCTCGGCAGAGGTCTTGCCGACGACGTGGGTGAACCCTTCGGCCTCGAGTTTGCGGACGATCGCCGAGCCGACGAGGCCCCGGTGGCCGGCGACGTAGAACGTCGCATCCCGGTCGAGTTCGCCGGGTGCGTAGGCGACGCCGTCGACGGCGGTGCTCACGCGGTCCCCCATGAGGCCAGCTTCACGGTGTCGATCCATTCCGGGCCCTTGTCGAGTGCTTCCACGTCGGCGTCAACCATGAGGGTCGCGAGTTCCTTCCCGTGGATGGTGGGAACCCAGCCGAGCTTGTCGGCAGCCTTCGACGGGTCGCCGATGAGAGCGTCGACCTCGGTGGGACGCAGGTAGCGTTCGTCGAAGCGCACGAACTCCTGCCAGTCGAGTCCGACGTGACCGAACGACGTCTCGAGGAAGTCCTTGATCGTGTAGCCGACCCCGGTGCCGAGGACGAAGTCCTCCGGCTCATCGGCCTGCAGCATCCGCCACATGCCTTCGACGTACTCGGCGGCGTAGCCCCAGTCACGGATCGACTCCAGATTGCCGAGATACAGATCCTTCTGCACACCCGCCTTGATGCGGGCGACGGCGCGGGTGATCTTGCGCGTCACGAACGTCTCCCCACGCCGCGGGGACTCGTGGTTGAAGAGGATCCCGTTGACGGCGAACATGTCGTACGCCTCGCGGTAGTTCTTCACAATCCAATAGGAGTACAACTTCGCGACACCGTAGGGGGAGCGGGGGTAGAACGGGGTGTCTTCGCCCTGCGGCGGAGGGGTCGCACCGAACAGCTCCGACGTGGATGCCTGATAGAACCGCGTCTTGATGCCCGACAGGCGGACCGCCTCGAGCAGACGCACCGTACCGGTACCGGTCGTGTCGGCAGTGTGCTCGGGCTCGTCGAACGAGACGCGCACGTGCGACTGAGCGGCAAGGTTGTACACCTCATCCGGGTTGATCTCGCTCATGAGCGTCACCATGCGGGCGCCGTCGCTGAGGTCTCCGTAATGAAGGAAGAGCTTCGCGGTGGGGTCGTGCGGGTCGACGTAGAGGTGGTTGATGCGATGCGTGTTGAAGGTTGACGCGCGACGGATCAGACCGTGCACCTCATAGCCCTTCGAGAGCAGCAGTTCGGCGAGGTACGAGCCATCCTGGCCGGTGATGCCGGTGATGAGAGCGCGCTTGGTCACAGTGAGGTTCCCCCTGGGCTAGACGAGGCAGTCAACTCGCCGAAACGACTGGACGCGGAGGCCGCGCACGGTCTCCGTCGATGAGCGTTCGGAGAAGAGTAGCGAACGAATCGATCGCGAATGTTTCGTCGAGCACGGTCTCGCGGTACCGCCGGCCGTTCTGACCGAGCAGCTCAGCACGCTCGTGATCGCGCCCGAGGTCGAGGCTCGCGTCGACGAGCGAGCGTGGACTGGCCGCCGGTACGACGACTCCCGCGCCTGCCGCGCGGATCTCATCGGCGGTGATGCCGTTCTTGTCCGTTGCGGCGATGACGGGTCGGCCGCTCGAGAAATATGACGTCAACTTGCTGGGGACGGCCATCTCGCTGACGCCCGGGTACTCGTTGACGAGCAGGATGTCGGCAGCCGCCAGAGCCGCGGAGAACTCGGCATCGGGCAGTGGGTCGATGAACTCCAGGGTGGAGACGCCCTCGCCGAGAGCCTTGAGCCGGTCGCGCTCGCCGCCACCACCCATGAGGACGAAGCGGATGGGGGACCCTTGTTCCTCGGCGAGCCGGGCCGCATCGATCACATTGCCGAGCCCCTGTTTGATGCCCATGTTGCCGGCGTGAAGCACGACGACCTCGTCGCCCCATCCGAGCGCCGCTCGTGCCGCTGCCCGATCGATAGGAGCCGTCGGGGCCAGGTGGGTCCAGTTGCGGACGACGTGAATGCGGTCTTCAGCGAGACCGAAGTCCTCAGCGACGCGGGCCGCGAAGCGGTCATGGATGACGACGACCCGATCGGCAGTGGACAGCAGCCACTTCTCGGTCGTCTTGATCACCTTGCTGCTGAGCCCGCCGTCCTGACCGGTTTCGCGCAGACCGAGCCAGTACAGGTCTTGGACCCAGACGACGACGGGGGTCTTCCGGTGCAGGAGTCGCAGGCGAAGGGCCGCAAATGCGGACGAGAAGAGCGCGGGCGAGACCAGTACGACGGCGTCGCGACCGCGCAGCGGGGCGAAGAGCAGGCGCGCCCCGAAGCTGAGCTCGGAGAGCAGACGCCGGATGCCGCTGGGCTTCGACGGGACGTAGTGGCGAAGTCTCAGCGCGTCGACTCCGTCGAGATGTTCCCTCCGCGACCACTGTCCGTAACCTGCCGACACACGCCACTCCGGATAATGAGGATGCGTCGTGACCACGTGCGTCCGGTATCCCCGCTTCGATAATCCACGTGTCATCGCGCCGGTGTAGGGGGAGATGCCGGTCGGCTCTGGGGGGTAGTTGACTCCCAGTACAGTGACTGCGGGGGCGGGACGCGACATGCTCTTGACCCTAGCCGCGCGTCGGTTTCGGCCTGGTTTCGGAAGGTGGACGATGTCTGACATCCCGGTGATCGATCTCTCGAAGGCCCCCGGTGAGCGCGCAGCGTGGGACCGGCCGGCGTGGTTCGTCTATCTCTGGGCAGTGTGCGAGCTGTTGTTCGTGACGAATCCCTGGCAGATCAGTTCGGGCCTGCGGGTGCGGGTGTTGCGGGCATTCGGCGCTGAGATCGGGCACGGGGTCGTCTTCCGCCCGCGGACGCGCGTGAAGTTTCCGTGGAAGCTGCACGTGGGTGATCGTTCCTGGATCGGCGAAGGCGTGTGGTTTCACAACCAAGACTTCATCAGCGTCGGGCACGACGTCGTCATCTCTCAAGAGACCTTCCTGACTACAGGGAGTCACCGCCACCGTCGTGACATGGCGCTGATCACTCGCCCTGTAACGATCGACGAAGGCGCGTGGATCACGACCAGATGCATTGTCCTGGGCGGAGCTCACGTCGGCCGATCAGTGCTGGCTCGCCCGATGACCGTTGTCTCAGGCGTTATCGCGCCCGGCGCGATCGTTGCAGGCCCCGACTGCGCGCTAGTGGGTGACCGTTTCGCATGAGTAGATCCTTCTCCGCTGCCCAGGCTCACAGACCACCGCGTTATGTGCTCTACCTCGCTGTGCTTCCCTTTTACCGCCAAGCCTGTATAGATGTGCTCCGGCGGGAGTTCGGCAGCGATCTGGCGATCTACTCGGGGTCCAGTCAGCTCGACAGGTCTGTGCGAACGGGAGTCGCGCCCGAGGACTACACGCTCGTAAGGAACGTATCCATTCTCGGTCGGCTGTTACTACAGCTAGGAGGCTGGGGCGCGGCTATCCGAGCAGATGTCAGCATCCTGGACTTAAACCCGCGCAGTGTGACTAGCTGGCTGATCTTGCTCGCACGGAAGACCCGCGGGCGCCGGACCCTCCTGTGGGGCCATCTGAGCCCGCGCAAGGGAAGGCACAGTGCTACGAGCCGTCTCAGGGAACTGATGAGGGGGCTTGCCGACGGGACCGTCCTGTATGGCTACGACAGCGTTATGCCGGCTAGAGAGATGAACCCTGGGGTCCCGCTTTGGGTCGCGCCAAATTCTCTGTACCCGGCGACACAGATGACGCCCGCAGTCGCGGGGTCCGCAACAACTTCAGTCCTTTATGTCGGCAGGTTGGTCGCATCGAAGAAGGTAGAGCTGCTGATTCGGGCTCTGGCCGTGCCAGCTGCAGTCTCAGCAGGGGTCATCGTCGAGGTGGTGGGTTCAGGTGACGAAGAGGAGCGCTTGAAACGCCTCGCGTCAGAGTTGGGCGTTGGCGAGCGGACGAGGTTTCACGGAGAGATCACGTCTCCGGTACAGCTGCAATCCATTTACCGCAATGTTGTGGCTGCCGTCTCGCCCGGATACGCCGGGCTCAGTGTCACCCAATCCCTTGGATTCGGCGTGCCCGTGCTCGTCGCCAAGGATGAACCTCATGCACCCGAGATCGAGCTTGCGAGGTTCGGCGGGATCAAATTCTTCGAGAGCGACTGCCCAGATTCGCTCGCAAGCGCCATCGTGAGTGAACTCGAGGCTCTGCCGGAGCAGGATCGCCCGAGTCTGGCTGCGCGAGTGCGTCGTGCTTATTCGGCCGAACAGATGGCTGAGGGGCTAGCAAGCGCGCTTCGCGGGAGCAATCAGGACCTGAACAAAGACGGGTGGCCTGCGTGATGAATTCTTCGATCCCGGCAAATCGAAGCCGGCTTCCGAAAGTGGTGGAGCGTCTGGCGCGCAAGATCCTGAATAGCCGCCAGATCGGCCCCAACGTGACCCACGGACCGGGACTTCGTCTTGGTCTGGGGTCTTACGTGGGCAGCCCGCATGGCTTGACCCTGGGACGGAACGTCTCTATCGGGAAAGGTTCGTTGGTTGAAGTGGACGGGTCGATCGGGGATTTCGCGTTGATTGCGCGCGGCGTCCAGATAGTGGGGAAGCTTGACCATCGCATAGATGAGGTGGGAGTGCCGATTGCGCTTAGCGAATGGGTTGGCGATCGGGCTGGTCAACCGCTCGACCGTGTCGCCGTGGGAAGCGATGTTTGGATCGGCGCATCTGCGGTATTGCTCGGGGGCGTCTCGGTGGGAGACGGTGCGGTGATCGCCGCCGGGAGCGTCGTGACAAAAGATGTGCCAGCGTTCGGCATAGTCGCCGGCAATCCAGCTCGAGTGATCCGCTATCGCTTCACAGACGTAGAGCAAGCCGAACACCTCAAACAGTTGGCGAGGTTGCGAGACCGTGACTAGGCCTCAGCCGACAAACTTTCGGAGCCGATCGCTCACACGGGTCGCGTCGCTAGTCGCCGTAGGCGTCGGGCTGGCGATCGCAGGCGCGGCATCCGGTCAGATTCTGGTCAGTTTCGGTGCCGTCGTCCTCCTGAGCCTGGCTTGGTTGGTACCCCCAGCGTTCCTTCGTTTGACCGTTGTTCTCGCCGGAACGCTCTTCTTGTTCCAGAACTCAGCAGTAAACAGTCAGCTCAAACTCGCGTTTGTTGCGCTGTGCTTGATCTTGGGTGCATGGTCCTTTTGGTCCCTACGCGACCGATGGTCGAGTACCGATCCATTCAATCGAGAAGTCATAAAGCCAGTCATGGTTGCGGCCATCATTCTGGCGATCGTGCCGGTCCTCTCGCTGCTGCAATTGGGGTTCGGGTCTGCTTCGCTTGACTCCTGGTTGCGTGATGCGGTCGGCTATCTGTCTCTGCCTGCCCTGTTGTTGGTCGGAGTAGAGGCTGGGCTGAGGCTGTCTTGGCGGACCGTAACAGTGCTGGTTTCGGCCACGTCGCTCATGGCAGCGGCACTCGCGCTCTCGACCTGGCTGTCGAGGCGAGGTGGCGATGTTCTCGGCTTCTCGCAGCTTGGTCTGGCATCCTCCATGCCCGTATTCGCTGGGATCGCCCTTGCGTTGACCCTGTATTTCAACAGCCGGGCGACCGGGCTCGGTTGGCTCATGCTTGGTCTCCTCCAGATCGCGATTCTCGTAAGCACAGGAGGTCGTCAACCCGCCATTTTCGCGGTGGTCGGCCTGTTGTTGGCCGCGGTGTTCAGTCGTCGCGGGCTAATCCAACGGGTCGGGCGGCTGCTCGTTGCTGGCGCCGCCGCTGTGCTCATGTACGGGATCGTTCTGGCCTTCTCTGAGACATTCGGAGGGGGCATCGCAGCTCGTCGACTGGATTTTTTCGATCGAGTTCTCGATTCGGGATGGTCTGCGGTGCAGCAGGACGGCTCAGTCATCGATAGGTCGAATGCATACGAGTGGACTCTGCAGATCTGGTTGTCAAATTTCTGGTTCGGTCGGGGACTCGGGATCAATTTTCCGTCGGTGCGCTCGGGGTATACGGACGACGGGGGCTTCACGCTAGACACTCCGCTGGTCGTTCTCGCAAAATTTGGCCTTGTCGGCGCTGTGGCTGTGATCTGGGCGGTGTGTCTCGTATTTGCGGCCGCGCTACGAGCACGTAAACATTCAGCGATCCCAGAACTTCGGGTGCCCACGTACACGGTCGTCGCGGTCGGCCTCGTTGTCTGTACGGTCTTGAACGGATTTCCGACGGAGAACCGCGGATTCGGCATCTTCCTCACCTGTCTCGTCGTAGTCGTGCTCGCAGCGTCTCGAAAGTCGGACCCAACGTTGCCGGACAGCAAGTCCCACGGCCTGCCCGCGCGCACGGGCTCAGCTGTTTGGATTTCGGGAGCGCAAGTTCAAGGGCGCCCCCTCCGATGAGCACCGTTAGCGGGAGTGGGCCTGGAGGGAGGCCCGTGGGAGGAGTCCTGCGAGGTGCTGTTTCGCTCTCGATCGGGACCGCAGCCGTGCGAGGGCTGTCAGCCGCGAGTCAGCTCGTCCTAGCGATTTGGTTGCTCCCTGCTGAGTTTGGGCTCTGGGCAGCCTCGCTCTCGTCGCTGACGTTTTTCACGAGCATCGCCAACTTTGGCGAAGTGAATGGGTACTTGTCTGGTCGTTCGACTTCCTTCAGTCGGTTGGTTCGCGCGACCAGACGCCAGAACGCTGTGCTGACTGCCGCTGCGCTTGTAGTGGCAGTGGTCCTGTTTTTTGCGTCCGGCGTGGAGGGCGGAGTTCTCGCGGTGTTGATCGCCTTGAGCATCCCGCTTCAGGGGGAAGCGGACGTCTTCTACGCGGCGGGTGTCAAGTTGCGGGCCTACACAAAACTGGTCATGGCCCAGCTTCTGGCTGCGACGCTCAAACTGCTACTGGGCGTGGGGCTTGCGATTTGGCTGGAGAGCGCTCTCGCCCTGGCTATCCCGACGCTTGCGTATTACCTCGTTCAAATCGTCTGTCTGCGAGACCTCAGGAGGCGGATCGCCGAGCCGTCACTTGAATCTGAGCCGGCGACACCGCGGGAACGATTCGCGTGGGCTGTCAATTCGCTAGTTATGACATTGCCGCTTCAGATCGGTTTCTTTGTCGCGCAGTTCGTCACTGACAAGGAAACCCTGGGCTTGTATTACCTCGCTTTCCAGCTCTCGCTTGGAATCTCGGGGCTCCTAGCGGTTCCGCTGGCACGGGTGGCACTCTCGGCATTCGGAGAGGAATCGGGGCGCGGGCGCGTCACGCTGGCGGTGAAGCTGTCGCAGATCCTGGGTTCGGTAGTTGCCCTGGCCGTATCGATGCTCGGTGCGGTGGTAATCGTTCTTGGCCCATTCGTTCCGACCGATTGGCGAGCCGCCGTGCCAGTCGCCGTCGTGATGTTGGCGAGCCTGCCGATCAGGCTCATAGCTCCGGTGCTCGAGGGGTATCAGCAGTCGAACAAGCAGTGGTGGCAGAGCACCGTCTTCAATGCGGTGGAGACCGTGGCCTCCGCGCTAATCGCCTTGACTCTGGCGCAAGTCGACTTGATCACATTCGCGCTCTTCCTGACGGCTTGGCGCCTTGCATTTGGGGTGATCCGAATGAGTGTGGTGTTGCGGTCCGGCGGATGGCTCACCGTTAGCCTCCTCGCAACCTCTATCGCGATCTCCACTGCACTTTTGTCAGCGAGCGCGCTGATTGACGGTATGTACGCGCTCGTGTTTTTGGCCGCTGCCGCGATTCAGGCGCTCGCCTGGCTCTCGGTGCTCCTCGGGCGGGCATTCTCAGAACGTATTGGCTGGAGGAAAAGGAAAGCGCGATGACATCTGACAAGCGGTTTGTTAGCATCCTTATTTTGACCCATAATGCTCCGAAGTATGTGGATCTCACAATTCGAAGCCTCCGGCAAAATACCGAGAATGTCGATTACGAGGTGATCGTTGTCGATAATGCGTCTGATCCAGAGACCGTCGATCTTGTAGAAGGGCTCAAGGCTGAGGGGCTTATCGATAAGCTACAACTTTCCGAGGTTAATACGCTTTTCGCTGGCGGCAACAACATTGCCGCCAGCTTGGCGGCGGAAGAATCGACTCACTTTCTCCTTCTGAATAGCGATGTCGAAATTCGAAGTTCTGATTGGCTGGAGCGATTGCTATCGCACCACAAAGAGGGCGCAGTCTCCTACGGAGTAGCGAGTGATCCGCTTCGCCTGGACGGCTACTGCCTATTGATCGACTCCCATATTTATCGTAAATACCCGTTGGATGAAGGACACCAATGGTGGTGGTCAGTCACGAAACAGCAGGCGGAAATCTTGGTGGCCGGGTTTGCTGCCGCTGGCTTCTATGAACACGAGCAGTACGTGCACCATTTCGGTGGAAAGAGCGGCTCCGCGTTTCTGTCCGCGAAAGGAATGAATGTAGGTCGGCGTGAAGTGTACGGCTGGTTTCGGGGAAAGCAGCCGCGCATTATCGATCGCATGCCGCCGGCGCCATTGAGAGCCCGCCTGATAACAGGTGCCTTGCGGCTGGCAAGCGCTGTCGAGCGACGCAAGTAATGGCTGACGCGATGTTGGTGCTTTCGCCATGGGGAACCGCGGGAGCATATTCCGGTCCTGTGGTTCTCCAAGAGCGCCTGTTCGGTGAGGTGAGAGCGATGAGCTCGACTCCTGTCGACCTCGCGTATAGACGCCGTAGCAGTGGAGAGCCCGGGGCTAGATGGTCACGGAGGAACTTGGAGCTGGTTCGCAGCGACGGGTTCGGGATTCTCGCTCAGATCTCTTGGGCCATGAGAGCCAGCTGGCTCGTGCTGGCAACTCGTGGCCGCTACTCCCATATTCATTTGCATGGCGCGTATTGGGTGAATCTGATCCCGGCCCTAATGGCTTCAAAATCGACCAGCCTTGTAGTTCTTCCCGTTCTGGAAGGTGGCGATCTGCGCACCTCGGGAAAGTGGTCGAGCGCGGCGAAGCGCATTCTGCTTCGTCATATTGTTCGTCGCGCGCATCGAATTTATGTGCTTTCTGACGGTATCCGAGCGGAAGCACTGGCTCTCGGCGCGGAGGAGCAGCAGGTTCTACGCATCGCTAACCCTGTTAGCGATGAATTCAGCGTCGACCGAACTGCGCCACCGGCGGAGGACTTTCCCCTGCTCTTCTGCGGAAAGCTTGGTCCCATCAAGCAGCCACATCTGATCTTGGAGGTGGTGCGGAGGCTTCGCGATGTTGGCGTGCCCGCCCGCGCCATTTTCGTCGGGCCGTTCATCAACGCCGAATACGAGAAGAAGTTCAGGGCCGCATCGGAGGACGTGTCTGAATTCATCACCCTGGTCGGTTATGTCTCGAATGCATCATCGGTCTACTCAAAGTCTTTGGCCGCGTTTGTCCTGCCTTCGAGAGCTGAAGGGCTTCCTGGTGCGTTGGCGGAGGCAATGTTCAGCGGTTTACCTTCGGTAGTTTCGGACGTCGGTGCCATGGGGGACGTCATTCGTCGCAGTGGCGGTGGTTTCGTCATTTCCGACGTGGATGAGATGGTCGCGAGCCTACAAGGACTTGCGGCGAATCCTGACGAGTGGGGCGTTATGTCCCGTGGAGCTCGCGATTATGCCACCGCTGAGTTCTCGACGCGTGCTGTCGCGGCTGCATATCTTGGCGGGCTCGAAAAAGGCGTCGAAGAAGAGGAGGGTGCTAATGGACGAGCTGAGTAGACGTCAATCGGTGAACTGGCCCGAGTATGACGGCCTGTTCGAGCAGATTTCCAGGTGGCGAGGCGCGAAAGCGTACGTCGTGGAGATGACTGACCGTGATGGTCGGCTGTTGGGCAACAATGGTGACTTCTTGATGCACGCAGTGTTCGACCGAATGCTCGCAGAAATGAAGATCGACCGCGTAGCCCCCAACACGGCGGATCTGATCATCGTCCCTCCAAACGGTGCACTGCTGGAGGTGTACCAGTTTCCTTCAATTCTCCGCGAGCGCATAGCGGCCCACCCCGACCTTCCGCTCGTGATCTTCCCCTCGTCCGCACTGTTTGAGACGATCGATCCTTCTTTCATCTTCGAAGGCAGGACTGCCGAGACGCTTTGGTTCTTTCGCGAGAGGTATTCATTCGAGAAGACCCAGTCAGCATGGGGCGCCAATCTTGGAGCGCGCGGCGTCCGGTTGCTGTTGGACCACGATGTCGTCGCCTCCGGCCATCGTTTTGTCCGAGAGATTGCTCAACCTCATCTCTCGCGCTCCTCGACGTCTGGTGTGCAATTGCTCATCGGCGGGCGGACGGACGGCGAGTCCCGCCTGTCAACCCCTCCTAGCGAGTCGGCCCGGAGGGCGTCCTTGGTCATGCAAGTCGCGCGGAAGGTGTTCTTCGCGTTACCCCATGCGGTTCGATCGACTGTGGCACGCAGAATCTTTCGCCGGCGCCTCGAAGCAGCGGGGTCGCAGTTGATGGAGCGTGTGACCGCAGCAGGGCACGAGTTGCAACGGGAAGCTTTCCAAAGGGTTGCTGTGGTCGACGTCAGTGCGCTGGAGTATTCCACTTTCAGCTACTACATCCGCGCCGTGTCCGCCGCCGACGTCGTTGTATCGGACCGTTTACACATCGCTCTGCCCGCTGCCGTAATGGGGAAACGGGTCTACCTCGTAGAGGCTGGTTACCACAAGCTGTCCGGGGTCTATGAGCAATCCTTGGATGGTCTCCCGAACGTCACTCTGGTGAGGTAGTTCAGCGCATCGACTAGGTGTCACCGCGGTGTGCCTTCGTGTATAGTTGTGCTTTGGTGCCTGCGCCCTGCTGGCCTCGCACCGCGAACGTGAGCCCTCCACTGGCGTGTTCGACCGGCATCCCGAGCGAACCACCCCGGAGTGGGATTCACGAACTCCTCCGTTCGAATCTATGAAAGCAGCACTACTGTGACGCGCACTTACACGCCCAAGGTTGGTGAGATCACCCGCGAGTGGGTGGTCATCGACGCATCCGATGTCGTCCTCGGCCGCCTTGCCTCGCACGCTGCCACGCTCCTGCGCGGCAAGCACAAGCCCACCTTCGCGAACCACGTCGACACCGGCGACTTCGTGATCATCATCAACGCCGACAAGGTGGCACTCACCGGCCAGAAGCTCGAGCAGAAGAAGGCCTACCGCCACTCGGGCTACCCGGGCGGCCTCAAGTCGGTCACCTACGCCGAGCTCCTCGAGAAGAACTCGGTCCGCGCTGTGGAGAAGGCCGTTCGCGGCATGCTCCCCAAGAACAGCCTGGGGCGCCAGCAGCTGACGAAGCTGAAGGTCTACCGCGGTGCTGAGCACCCGCACGCTGCCCAGCAGCCCACCACGTACACCTTCGACCAGGTCGCCCAGTAAGCGCCGCCGAGAAGAATAAGGATTATCTGATGGCGAAGATCGCTGACTCCCTCGACCAGACCCCTGAGAACTACTCGACCGAGACCCCGGCTGCCACTGAGGCTGCCCCGGTCCGTCCCGTGCTCTCCGTCCCCGGTGCCGCTGTCGGCCGCCGCAAGCAGGCCATCGCCCGCGTGCGTCTGGTTCCCGGCTCGGGCACCATCACGGTGAACGGCCGCACGATCGAGGACTACTTCCCGAACAAGCTGCACCAGCAGCTCATCAACGACCCGTTCACGGTCCTCGGCCTCGCCGGCGGCTACGACGTGATCGCCCGCATCTCGGGTGGTGGCCCCTCGGGCCAGGCCGGCGCCCTGCGCCTCGGCATCGCGCGGTCGCTGAACCAGATCGACGAAGAGAACAACCGCCCGACCCTTAAGAAGGCCGGCTTCCTCTCCCGTGACGCTCGCGTCAAGGAGCGCAAGAAGGCTGGTCTCAAGAAGGCGCGTAAGGCTCCTCAGTACTCGAAGCGTTAATCCTTCGATGGCACTGTTCGGGACGGACGGTGTGCGGGGCCTCGCGAACGGCCCCCTCACCGCCGATCTCGCGCTCACCCTGGCCCAGGCGACCGCTGTCGTCCTGGGCCAGGGTCGTATCGCGAACGCACGCAAAGCCGCCGGCAAGCGCCTCACCGCGGTCGTCGCCCGCGACCCGCGGGTCTCGGGCCACTTCCTGAGTGCGGCCGTCGCCGCAGGGCTCGCATCGTCCGGCGTCGACGTGCTCGATGCCGGCGTTCTGCCGACCCCCGCCGCCGCCTTCCTCATCGGCGACATCGACGCCGACTTCGGCGTCATGATCTCGGCGTCGCACAACCCGGCGCCCGACAACGGCATCAAGATCTTCGCCCGCGGCGGCGTCAAGCTGCCCGACGTCGTCGAGCAGCGCATCGAAGAAGCCATGACCGGTCCGAAGCTCGCCCCCACCGGGGGAGCGGTCGGCCGCATCAGCCGCTTCGCCGACGCCGAAGACCGCTACGTCGTGCACCTGCTCGCCTCGCTTCGCACCAGCCTGCGAGGAGTGCACGTCGTGCTCGACTGCGCCCACGGTGCCGCATCCGGTGTCTCGCCCGAGACGTTCCGGGATGCCGGCGCCAAAGTGACCGTCATCGGTGCCGACCCCGACGGCATGAACATCAACGAAGGCCTCGGCTCCACCCACCTCGACGTCCTCGTCGCGGAGGTGCTCCGCACGGGCGCCGACCTCGGCATCGCCCACGACGGCGACGCCGACCGATGCCTTGCCGTCGACGCCGACGGCAACATCATCGACGGCGACCAGATCATGGCGATCCTCGCCGTCTCGATGAAGCAGCGCGGACTGCTGCACGACGACACTCTCGTCGCGACCGTGATGAGCAACCTCGGTCTGCATCGCGCAATGGCGGCCAACGGCATCCACCTCGAAACCACCGCCGTCGGCGACCGTTACGTCCTCGAGCGCATGAACGAGGGCGGCTACTCGCTCGGCGGTGAGCAGAGCGGCCACGTCATCATGAGCGAGTACGCCACCACCGGTGACGGTGTGCTCACCGGCCTCCACCTGGCTGCGGAGATCGTGCGGACGCGGAAGCCTCTGTCGGAGCTCGCGAAGGTCATGACCGTGTTCCCGCAGGTGCTCATCAACGTCAAGGGTGTCGAGCGATCACGCGCGACCGACCCGGATGTGCTCGAGGCAGTCGCTACCGCGGAAGCGGAGTTGGGCGAGGCAGGGCGGGTGCTGTTGCGACCCTCGGGCACGGAGCAGCTGGTGCGCGTGATGGTCGAAGCCGCGTCTGAGGAAGACGCCAAACGGGTCGGAGAGCGACTTGCGGAGGTCGTGCGGGGCTGAGCTCCAGGGCACGCCGTCGGCGCTAACTCATCTCCACCGAAAGCGCCAGCCCCTCGGCGCGCGGCGGGGGCGCTCGTAGCGTCGAAGCATCCGGGACGATCCGTTTCCGGAGCGATCGACGGAAGGACCAGATCATGGGACTCGACGACAAGATCAAGAACACGGCCCAAGACCTCACTGGCAAGGGCAAAGAGGCCGCCGGTAAGGCGACCGACAACGAGCGCCTCGAGGCCGAAGGTCACCAGGACCAGGCCGAGGCCAACCTCAAGCAGGCCGGCGAGAACGTGAAGGACGCGTTCAAGAAGTAAGCCGCCGCTCCGAACGCCCGGGCCCACGAGGGTCCGGGCGTTCGGCATGTCTGCCCTCGGCATCCGTTCTCGCCGAAACTGTTCACGTACACTTCTCGGGACGTTCCCCCGCCGTTGACACGTGATCCCGCACTCTCCACGGTCGTCAACGAACGCCCCAGGAGACCCATGAAACGCCTGACATCGCTCGACGGTCTGCGCGGATTGGCCGCACTCATCGTGGTCGTGCACCACATCATGCTCACGTTCCCGCTCTTCGCCGAGCCCTACCTCGTGCGTCGCGCGGCCAACGGCTTGCCCGAGCTGCTCACCTACACGCCCCTGCACCTGTTCTGGGACGGTGCCGGCGCGGTCTTCATCTTCTTCGTCCTCAGCGGCGTCGTGCTCACCCTCCCCGTCCTCAAGCAGGGCCGCGACTTCTCGTGGGTCGGCTACTACCCGCAACGACTGCTCCGCCTCTACCTGCCGGTGTGGGGCGCGATCATCCTTTACCTCGGCTGGGTGCTGATCATCCCGCGCACCGGGGCGATGGAGAGCGCCTGGCTGGGCATCACCGACAAGCCGGTGAGCCCCGAAGCCCTCTGGGGCGATGCCACACTCCTGTTCGGCACCGGCGACCTCGTCAGCCCGCTGTGGTCGCTCCAGTGGGAGATCGCCTTCTCTTTCCTGCTGCCCGTCTTCGTGTTCCTCGGCGTCCGCTTCGCGCGCTACAACTGGATCCTCGCGATCGCGGCGATCGTCGGCATCGCCGTCTCGAGCAGCCTCGGCAACCGTGCCCTCGTCTACCTGCCGATGTTCCTCATCGGCGTGGTCATCGCCACCTGGCTCCCCACCATCCGGCAATGGCACCCCAGCCGCGGAACGCAGGCACTCCTCCTGCTCGTCGCGCCGATCCTCATCATCTCGCCGTGGCTGATCCGGCCGTTCGAGTCCCTCTCCTTCCTCGTCAAACCGTTCGACGCGGTGACGACCCTCGGCGCAACGCTCGCCGTCATCGCGGCGATCGTCGTCCCGGTCTTCCGCCGGTTCCTCGAGAGCCGCGTCATGCAATGGTTCGGGCTCATCTCGTTCAGCCTCTACCTCGTGCACGAACCCGTCGTCATCTCGATGGCGCACCTGTTCGGCGACCAGAATCTGCGGATCGCCGGCCTCGTCAGCGTCATCGTGTCGATCCCGCTGTCGTGGGTCTTCTTCAAGATCGTCGAAATCCCCAGCCACAAGCTGTCGCGCAAGGTCGGTGACTTCGTCCGCGCACGCACCAAGAAGCGCCCGCAGCCGCACGCCCCGATCGCCCCCGACATCACCGCCCACACCGCCTGACCCCGCCGCTAGACTGACGCGGGGCCAACGGAGCCCACGGGGGAAAGACGAATAATGGCCGGGCGAGTTCCCGCACTCGTCGCACGGCGGCGAATCGGTTTGAGCACTCACGTGTGGTGGGATGCCGTGACCAGCCATGCGTTCTTCACCGGCCCGGCGATCTGGATCAGCCTCGTCATCTCCCTTACCGTGATGGCCCCGTACCAGCACTACAGCGGACCGTCGAGCTACGTACAGGTCGTGACGGTGGCCGCCGTCGGCTGGGCGGTCCTCGTCGCCGCACTCATCCCGGTGGCGCGTCTCGAGCGTCGCCTGCAGCGCGCCTCGCACCGCGGCATCCTTGTCCTCACCGCGATCATCCTCGCGGCGGTCCTTCGCCCGTTCGTGCACGAAGGCGTCTACCTGCTGCTGTACGGCGACGCGGCCGACATCAGCGCCCCCATCGCGCGCATCGTCTCGAACGTCGTCGTCTGGGTTGCGGGGTTGTCGATCATCGCGATGACCGTCCGATCCATCGAACTCACCCGGGGGAGCCGGCAGCGTCTGACCACCGCCATCGCCGCGCTCACCGCCGGCCGGCGCAGGCTCGCCCGCTTCGAGTCGGAGAACCGCGAGATCCTCGGCCCCCTCGTCTCCGACCTGCGGCGCAATCGCGACAGGATGCTCGCGGGCACCATCGACTTCGCCGCCGTCCGCGACTACGCCGACCAGGTCCGCACCGCCAGCCACCGCCTCGAGGAACGCGCCGGGCTCGACCTGCGCGTCTTCGCGAGCGCAGCGGAAGGAAAGGCCGTCGAGCCGCCGCCGCGGTCGGCCTTCACGATGCTGCGGCCAGCGCCGTATCTGGTCACCGGGTTCGTCTTTCTCCTGGGGTCGGTTCCCTACGTCCACCACGTCGCCGGGCCGTGGGTGGCACTCGCCGCCATCCTCCTGAGCGGTCCGGTGACCTTCGCCGCCGACATCGTCGTGCGGGTGCTCGGCCGGACCAGCTCACGCGCCAGACGGGGACGCATCCTGATCGCCGTCTGGATCGCCGCCGGCGGGGTGATGACGCTCATCTCCCACCTGCTCGTCGGGACGGGGGAGCCGGCCCTCTCCGTGCCCCTCGTGTCGGTGCCCTTCGTGGCGGTCGCGCTCGCCGCCTGCACCGACGCGATCGCTCGGGCCTCGGACAGCGCGCACCGACTCGAAGCCGTCCTCGGGCTCGTCGCGCGCACCCTCACCGCCAAGACAGCGTCGGCCCGCCGCCCGCTGCGGAACGCCGCCCACGTGCTCCACGGCCGGGTACAGGGGCGCTGCGTGCTGCTGGCGGCCGCCGCCGACGAGTGGGAACTCACCCCGGACGACATCACGAGATTCCGCCGAGAAACGGATGCCGCCTTCGACTCGATCCTCGCCTTCATCGCCGAGACCGACTCCGCCGCCCTCGAAGGGTCGGTGCAGAGTGCCCACGAAGACCTCTTCGAACTCGTCGCGACCTGGCGGGCGGTCCTCGGCGTCACCAGCGACATCTCACCCGCCGCCGTCGACGTCCTCATCGAGCCCGCCCTCTCGCGACGCGTCGCCACCATCGTCAACGAGGGGTTCGTCAACGCGATCAAGCACTCGATCGCCAAAGAGGTCCGGGTCGACATCGACGTTGTCGGCGATGCGCTCCTCGTGCGCACCTCGTCGATCGGCATCCTCGACCGTGCCCCCGCCGTCGGGCCGGAGCTGCGCGGCATCAGCGTGCTCGGCCCGGGCGCGCGCATCTACCAGCGGGACGACGCCGTCGTGCTCGAGGTCCCCGTGCCGCTCAGCGTCGATCACGTCGAGCCGGCGCCTGTCGTCGCGCTGCCGCGGCGGGCCTGGTGGACCCGCAGGTCGCCGCGCGCGTCACGCGTCGGCTGAGGCTCAGTATTCGAGCAGCGCCGCCACGACGAGCGCTGCTGCCCCCACCGCGATTACGATCACGATCACGTAGACCCACCACCGCACCCCGGGGGGTTTCGGGGCGGACCGCTTGCGTGAACGGCGGTGCGACGAACGAGCGGACATCGAGTTCCTCCTCGGGCGACAGCGCGACAGCGCTCAGGCTCAGATCGGCACCGTTGACGAGGACGTGCGCACCACGGTAGCGGATGCGTGCGACGGCGAGATGACGCTGGGGCAGCGACACATCGACGAACCCGTTGTTGCTGACCAAGCTGACGCTCTGCCATGCTGAGCGCGAGGAGCCCGAGGGGTGGTTCCCGATCGAATGTCGGGCGCTGGGGCGCTCGCAGGGGAGTGCTCACATGAGTGCACGGCACCGTCTTCTCGTGCGCGGTTCGGCGGTCACCGCCGCGTGGATCATCGCGATGTCGGGTCTCTTGGCCGCGCCGCAGGCTGCCACAGCGGCATCCGGTGTCCTGACTCCGACGGCAACGCTCGACACGCAGAACACGTCCGCGACGCTCGGTGGCAAGGTGATGGACGCGAAGGGGGCCGCGGTAGCGGGAGTCGGCGTCACCGGGGCCACTATCAGCGGTCGCGTTACCGACTCGAATGGCAAGAACCTCGGCGGTGTCATGGTCGAATATGCTCGCCGCATCGGATCCGCCGTAGAGCGGATCGGCAACGTGAAGACATCCGCCGATGGGACGTACAGGTTCGTCGGGCTGATGGCGGGCAGCTACGTCGTCGAGTTCCGGCCGAACGAAACGACCAATCTGATCAGAGAGTGGTGGCGCGACGCCCCCAACTCGTCCACCGCAGTGGCCATTACGCTCGCCCGCGGCGCCACGGTGAAGAACGTCGATGCGTCGCTGGCGGCGGGCGGCATCCTCTCCGGTCGTGTCACAGGACCTTCGGGACGCGCGCTGGACGGGATCCGGGTCACGGCCGTGAACACCGCGACCGGGGTTTCCGTGCAGGGTGGATCCGACGGCACCGGCGCGTGGAGTATCCGCGCGGTTCCGCCGGGAACCTATCGCGTGGACTTCGCGGCACCCGGCGACGTGAACGTCAACCTCGTGACCGAGTGGTGGAAAAACGCCCCCACCGCCGCCGCAGCGACGACTGTCACCGTTTCCGGCCGACAGAGAGTCGCGAATCTCGATGCACGCCTCACAAGCGGGGGCACCATCGGTGGGGTGGTGACGGGGCCGTCCGGGGCTCGCCAAGCGGACGTTCAGGTCTTCGTCTACCAGGCGGGTCGGTCGATCGGTCACACATACTCGAAGCCAGACGGGTCCTACCTGCTGCAAGGGCTCGCCGACGGGCGGTACACCCTCCGGTTCCGCCCGACCGACGGTGGTCTCGCCGAAACATGGTGGAAAGGGCAAGCCTCGAGCGCTACGGCGGCACCGGTCACGATCTCAGGAGCGAACGATCTCCGGAAGATGAACGCCACTCTGCCGCAGGGGACGCGCGTCACCGGTACGTTCCGGGATTCTTCGGGGAAGGCTGTCTCCGACGGATTGGTTGCCGCGTTCCGCCTCGTTGACGGCGTCTGGGAGCGAGTTGTCGACGAAACCGCGGACGCCGCCGGAAAGTACACCCTCAGCGGACTGCCGGCCGGAACGTACACGCTCGAATTCACTGCGTGGCAGGAGGGCAGAGCGCGCGCCATTTGGCTCGGCGGAAAACCGAGCGTCAACGGAGCCAAGCGGTTCACGGTGGGCACACCGGCGACCCTGACGGGATACAACGCGACGGCGCCCCGGGCTGTCGCGGCCGGAAGCGTCACGGTATCGGGAACTGTCCGTGTCGGCTCGACGCTGACCGCCGTGTCTCGCGCGTGGGGCCGTGGCGCCAGCTTCGCCTACCAGTGGTATCGAGACGGCGAGCCGATCCGCGGTGCAACCCGATCGACGCTCGCGTTGACCCCGGCCGACTTCGGAACCAACATCGGGGTTGTCGTCACCGGCTGGTCGACGGGAACGAGTTCCGTCAATGTGAGTCAGTGGATGGAAGACCCCGTAGCAGCCGGCAGGCTTGTGGCACCCATTCCGAAGGTGACCGGCTCGGCGAAAGTCGGTTCGACGTTGAAGGCTGTCCCCGGGACCTGGACCACCGGCGCCTCACTCACGTACCAGTGGTTCGCTGGTGGCAAGCCGGTCTCGAAGGCGACGGGATCGACGTACAAGATCCCGTCCTCCCTGCAGGGCAAGAAGCTCACTGTCACGGTCACCGGAAAGAAGAGCGAGTACACCACCGCGTCTGCAACATCTGCGGCGACCACAGCCGTTGTCCGGTGACCGCCCGCTGACCCGGGGTCAGCGGGCCGCGAGCATGAGGTCGGCGGTCCGCAGCGCGAGGGCCATCTGGGTCAACGCGGGATTCGCCGTCAGCGCGCTCGGGAACGTCGAGTTGTCGCAGATCCAGAGGTTGTCCACTTCGTGGGACCGACCGGATGCGTCGACGACGCCGTCCTCGGGATCGTCGCTCATGCGCGCGGTGCCGAGTGTATGAGCGGTCCGCTGCGTGACACGGGTGCTGCGCGCACCCGCGGCCCGCAGGATCCGCTCCATCGTCGCGACGCTGTGCCGGTCGATGGCCCGCTCGTTGTCGCCCTGCGAGAAGGAGATCTCGGCCCTCGGTATCCCGTCTTCGGCGAGCTCGTCGCTCAGCGTCAGAGCGTTGCCGTCGTCGGGCAGGCAGTCGCCGTTGATGCCGATGCCCGCGCTGAACGGGTACTCGTCGATCGCCGACATGAGATCGTCGCCCCAGAGCCCTGCGCCGCGCACGAGCTGCGCGCCGAAGTTGAGAGGCATGACGCCAAGACTCTGCAGCAGGTATCCGCCGACGAAGTCGACGCCCTCCGGGCGCACGAAGTCTTCGCTGATGATCGACGACGGATACCCGCGATACCCGCGGATCGGCTCGTCGAACCGGCCCCACACCTGCACGCCGCCGTGCGCCATGAACCCGCGCCCCACGGCGCCGTTCCCGTTCGCGATGCCCGTGTGCAGCAGCAGTCGAGGAGTCTCCACCCCACCGGCCGCCAGCACCAGAGCCGCGCACCGCTGCCGCCGCTCGACACCACCCGAGCGGTACACCACGGCCGTGACACGGCCCGCGGCATCCCGTTCGATCCCGTGGACGAACGAGTCCGGTCGCACCTCGGCGCCGGCGGCCACCGCGGCAGGCAGGTAAGTGTTCGCGGTGGTGGCCTTCGCGCCGAACCGGTCGCCCTGGTGGATGTCGCCGTTGTCGAGCGTCGCGAGACGCCGGCCGTAGTGCGGCTGGTCGCGGTCGCGGGTGATGATCGCCGCAGGTCCGTCGGTCGCCGTGATGCCGAGCGCCTCGCACCCGCGGATCATCACGTCGGACGATCCGTTGCGACGCACCGGGGGATAGGCGTAGCGGCGCGACGGGTCCCACGGGTAGTGCGCCGGACCGCTCACGCCGATGTCGGACTCGACCCGCTCGATGTAGCGGATCAGTTCCGCGTGATCGATCGGCCAGTCGCGGCCCTCGCCGGTGTCGGAGCGCAGGCGCAGGTCGCGCGCGTCGGGTCGGGGAGTGAAGGCGCCCCAATGCAGGGTGCTGCCGCCGACGCCGAAACCGCTGTTGTTCGGGCCGAACGCCGTCGGATCCTCGCCGCCGCTCAGACGCTCCGACATCCAGTTGATCTTCGTGGATTCCAACTCGTCGGGAGTGAACTCGCTGGGTGCGAAGTCGGGACCCGCCTCGAGCGCCACGACGCGCAGCCCCGCCGCCGCGAGACGCGCGAGCAGAGGAGCGCCACCGGCGCCCGTGCCCACCACGACGACGTCGACGACCTCGTCCAGGTCGAACCTCTGCATGCTCGGGTGATCCGTCACCCGGCGCTGGTCGCCGGTCATGCGACTCCCTCCGTCACCGTCTCGCCCAGCCCCGACGGCTCCCACGGCTCTCTCCGGCCCGCTGAGATCTCGGCCCATCCCGCAGGACGCGGACCCATGCCGCCGATCGCGAAACCGTCGAACCCGATCCTCACCAACGATGCGGGGTGCGACAGCCAGACGCGCAGCAGATCGTTCCGCGCATCCTCGAACCACGAACGGATGCCGTCGGCACCGAGCCCGTCCGCGGGGATACCCTCGGCGACGATCCGCGCGATCAGATCACGCTGGCCGGCCGCCTCGCTCGGCCAGACCGCAGCGATGGCGTCGAGACCGAGGCCGTACGCGACGGCGTCGACCGGTGATCCCGCCGGACGCCAACCATCTCCGCCGTCGTCGGCGAGCAGGTCGTCGACGCGCAGCGCGAGATCGATCGCCCCGCCCTCGCCCTGCGGAACCAGGCGCGCGGCCAGCTCCCGCAGTGTCTGCACCTGCGCACGGCTCAGCGTCCGCGGTGCTCGCTCGAGGTCGTCGGCGATCGCGCGATGCGCGAGAGCGCGCCGCACTGCGACGTCGACCCGCGTCGACGCGAGCACACGCCCCCACTCCGTGGGGACGACCGGGGCCCCGGCGCGGATCGCCTGCCATGTCGTCATGAGCACCGCCGCGACCCGCTCGGGAGCCTCGTACGGCAGCAGGTGCCCGACACCGGGCATCCGCTCTACCCGGGCGCGGGGGTAGACGTCCGCCACGAGCTCCGGCTGCGCGTCGGCGCCGAGGGCGTCGTCCTCTTCGCCCGCCAGCACGACGACGGGCAGATCGAGCACGCCCACGAGCGAGGTCGCGTCTTCGAGGCTGCCCGCGGTGAGCCAGTCACGCCACGCGGATGCCGGCTGCCGCACGACCGCATCGATCGCCGCGTCGTGCAGGTCGGCGGCCAGCGGCGCGGCGACATTCGCGGCGATGAAAGCGGCGGCATCCTCCCGCGACAGGTGCTCGCCCTGCGCGGTCTCGAGCATCTCCGCGCGCGTGGAGTCCGGCATCGGCTCGGGAGCCGGCGGAGACGGGGCGAGGAGCACGGCACCCGCGAGCCCGAACACGGGCTCGGTGCCGGCCAGCACGCGCGCCATCACCCGCCCGGCGACCTTGCCGCCGAGGCTGTGTCCGCAGACGAGGAACGGGCCGCCGTCAGCCGCCGCAGCGATGCGCTCGAGCGCGGTGTCGGCGAGGTCGTCGACGGATGCCGCGCGCCCCCGGTCGAGCAGATCGACCGCCACGATGCGGAGCCGCGCGTCCGCTGCCGCCGCGATCGCGCTGACAGCCGAGGCATCCAGCCCCAACCCCGGGAGGAAGAAGACGGTGCACTCGTGAGAAGGGGTTGCGGCGCTCGGCACGGCCCCACTCTAGGTAGCCAGATCGCGCGCGCGGACGGCTTGCGCGCAGGCCGGGCAAGTGCGAGGATCGCGGGCCGCCCGGGAGTCCACGCCCTGCTCTGCCGCGCCGCCGCGCGCTCCGCAAGGGGGTGAGCGGATGCCGCATCCCGACCTACCGTGGCAGCATGACCGACCAGTACACGTTCGACAACCCCGTCACGCGCTACGCACGCGTCGAGCCTGCCGTGCAGCATCAGCCCGAGCCGGGCGTGCAGGCGCGGATGACGCCGGTGCCGGACCTCGGCGAGCACACCTACCGCGGCACCGGCCGGTTGCAGGGGCGCAAGGCGCTCGTCACCGGAGGCGACTCGGGAATCGGCGCCGCCGCCGCGATCGCCTTCGCCCGTGAGGGCGCCGACGTCGTCATCGTCCATCTGCCGGACGAGCAGGAGGATGCCGACCACGTCCTGCAGGTCATCGCCGACGCCGGCGTCCGCGGTCACGCGATCGCCGCCGACATCACCGACCCCGAGCGCTGCCGGGCCCTCGTCGCCGAGGCTGCCGAGTTCCTCGGCGGCATCGACATCCTGGTCAGCAACGCCGGCAAGCAGGTCGCCGTCAGCCGGGTCGAGGACCTCTCGGACGAGCAGTTCCGCACCACCTTCGAGACGAACGTGTTCGCCTTCTTCTGGATCGTGAAGGCCGCCCTCGCCCATATGCCGGCCGGGGCATCCATCATCAGCACGGCTTCGCTCGAGGCCTACAAGCCTGCGCCCGACCGGCTCGACTACGCGGCGACGAAGGCGGCGGTCAATAACCTCTCGAAGGGTCTCGCACAGCAGCTGGCGCCGCGCGGCATCCGGGTCAACGTCGTCGCGCCCGGCCCGGTGTGGTCCGCGCTCCAGGTGAGCGACGGCGTCTCGGACGAGCAGATGGCAGCCTTCGACGAGGAGAACGAGTACAAGCGCGCCGGCCAGCCTGCCGAGATCGCGCCCGCCTTCGTCTTCCTCGCGTCGGCAGAGTCGAGTTACGTCTCGGGCGAGACCCTCAACGTCAACGGCGGCATGGTCACGCCCTGATACTCAGGCCGTCGGCGCATTCCAGCTGAGCGACTCGATGTAGCGCAGCAGGACGCCCTCGCGGAGCGCCCATGGCGACACCTCGAGCTCGTCGACCTGCAGCGCCGTCATCGCGGTGTGGAGCACGACCGCCCCCGCGACGATCTGGAAGGTGCGGTCCGCCGTGATCCCCGGCAACTCCTGCCGAGCGGATGCCGGGATCCGAGCGAGCCGCGGGATCCACGACCCGAGCGCCCCGCGCGGCAGCACCATGCGCTCGGTGCCCGCCCACCCCGGCGCCGGGTACCCGACGAGCTTCGCGAGCGAACGGATCGCCTTCGACGAGCCGACGACGTGCTCGGGGGAGGGTTGCGACGCCATCTGCGCCACGACCGGCTTCAGGGTCGCTTTCGCATGCTCGCGCAGGCGCTCGACGGCATCCTCTCCCGGCGGGTCGTCGTGCAGGTACTCGACCGTCATCCGGCCGGCACCGAGCGGGACGGATGCCGCGACCTCCGGCAGCTCGTCGCTTCCCGCAGCGAGTTCGAGTGAGCCGCCCCCGATGTCGAAGAGCAGGATCTGGCCGGCCGACCAGCCGAACCAGCGCCGCACGGCGAGGAAGGTGAATCGCGCCTCGGCCTCGCCGCCGAGCACCTGCAGGTCCTGCCCGAGCGCCGCCTCGATGTGCGCGATGACCTCGGCACCGTTGGTGGCTTCGCGAACGGCGCTCGTCGCGGTCGCGAGCAGTTCGACGACGTTCTCGCGCTCCGCGACCCGGCGGGCATCGGTCACGGCACGGACGAGAGCGTCGACGCCCTCCGCGCTGATCGATCCGTCGGGTGTGAGATGGCGCATGAGGCGCAGCACGGTGCGGTTGCTCGTCGTCGCGAGGGGTCGTCCCCCGGGGCGCACATCAGCTACCAGCAGGTGGACGGTGTTCGAACCGATATCGAGGACTCCGAGGCGCACGATCGGAGACTAGCGGCCGACGGAGAACGACAGTGTCGGCTTCGCCGGAGGTTTCGGCGCGTTCAGGATCGCGCCCACCTCGACCCGCGCGCCCTGCGACAGGTTCGCGACACCCCACTCGGCACCCGAGCAGCTCACGCGCGCGCTCGCCTTACCGGGACTCGTGACGCGGCACGTCATGCCCCAGGCGCTGTCCGCCCCCGTCGCGCCGGGAGAAGCCCAGGATGCGGTCCACGACCTCACCTTCACGCCCGACGAAGCGGTGAGGGCGAGGGCGATCTGGTACTTGCCCGGCCAGGCGCTCGACACGGTGAGAGTGGCGGAGACACCGTTGGACGAGGCGCTCGACGACTGGCCGACCGCGGGAGGAGGGGAGGTTCCCGGCTGCGACGGCTGCGGGGAGGGCTGCGGAGGTAGCGGCGCCGGCGTCGGCGCGGGAGCAGCCGGGTACGGGACCTTCTTCGGCGTGAGGATCGGCTTCAGCGCCGCCAGCTTCGCCTTGTCGCGGGTGTACCAGTCGTCCTTCAGCAGGCCGCCGGTGTCGCCGCTGTTCGGGTTGAACGACCAGTAGGCCCAGCTGATGTGACGGTCCTTCAGGTAGCCCACCAGCTTCGCGAGCCACTGCTTGTCGGACCTCGTCTGCAGCTTCGTCCCGAATTCGCCGACGAACACCGGGGCGATGCCCTTCGTCGCGATGAAACCCCAGTTCCGTTCCCACACGCTGCGGAGGTTGTTCGGGTAGTCCCGGGTGTGGAACCACGGCTGATCCGAGATCGACGACGGGTACTCGTGCGGCGAGTACACGACGCGGTTCTTCACCTTCAGGATGACCGGCTTCTTCGCGACACCGCGCAGGTTGCCGCCCCACCAGGTGGCGCTGCCGTCGGGTCCGTACTGGACGCCTTCGACGATGATCAGCAGTTTCGGGTTGACCTGATGGATCGCATTCCCCGCGCGCGTCGCGGCCGCGCGCCAGTCGCGAGAAGCCACTCCGCAGCCCCAGCAGGCCGGGCCGCGCGGCTCGTTGTGCAGGTCGACGCCGATGACGGTGGGTTCCTTCTTGTACCGCTTGGCGAGCATCTGCCAGTCCGAGATCCACCGCTTCTCGGAGTACTTCTTCGTATACCAGAGCTCCGACTGGGCATCGGTGCCCGGGCGGTGGCGGTCCAGGATGACGCGCATATTGTACTTGCGGGCCGTCGCGATGACGGCATCCATGATCTTCAGCGGCGACGCCGTCGCCAGCTTCGGGTTGAGGTCCCGGCTGACCGAGTTCGCCGACGTGCGGGTCAGGCATTCGTTCGCGAAGGGCAGGCGGACCGTGTTGAACCCCATGCCGGCGATCTGAGCCATGCCCTGGTCGAGACTGATCGACCACAGGCCGTGCGGCGCGCAGGTGTCGGTCTCCATGCCGAACCACGACGTCGCCCGGAGCGTGACGTTGTTGCCCGTCGTCGCGTTGACGACGCGGGAGCCCTTCGTCTTGTACCAGCTCGGTCCCGCAGCCTCGGCCGACGAGGGGGTCGCGGTGACGCCGACGGATGCCGCGAGCACCAGCGCGGTCGCTACCGCAAGCACGCGTCGCCACATGGCAAAACCCCCGTCGAGAACGGCAGAATCGCCGCGGGTGAACACCCGGATCCCAGGGTACGGCACGGCGCGTCCCCGCGCGCATGCGTCACGCGCGCGAGACGAGCCGGCCGGCAGGGCTAGAGTTGCCGCAATGTCCCCCGATGAGACGCCGACGACCATCGACTCGTTGTACCGCGAGATCCCCCGCGCCGAGTGGGCTCGCATGGCCGCAGGCATGGAGCAGCCCCTCACCGAGACCGAGGTCGTGCAGCTGCGGGGCATCGGCGATCGCCTCGACATCACCGAGGTGCGCGAGGTCTACCTCCCGCTCAGTCGGCTGTTGTCGCTCTACGCATCGGCGACGAAGCGCCTCGGCGCCGACACCGCGGGCTTCGTCGGCGAGGAGGATGCGACGACGCCGTTCATCGTCGCGGTCGCTGGATCGGTCGCCGTCGGCAAGTCGACGGCCGCCCGACTGCTGCGCGAACTGATGAGCCGCTGGCCCGGCACGCCGCGCGTCGAACTGATCACGACCGACGGGTTCCTGTACCCCAACGCCGAGCTCGAGCGGCGCGGGATCATGGACCGCAAGGGCTTTCCCGAGTCGTACGACCGGCGTGCGCTCGTCGAGTTCCTCGTCGCGGTCAAGTCGGGTGCCGCGGAGGTCCGCGCCCCGTACTACTCCCACATGCGGTACGACATCATCCCCGACGCCCAGGTCACCGTCCGTCGGCCCGATGTCATCATCGTCGAAGGGCTGAACGTCCTCGCATCGGCGCCGAACCCGCACGACATCGCCGTCAGCGAGCTGTTCGACTTCTCGATCTACGTCGACGCCGACGTCGACCACATCGAGCAGTGGTACGTGGACCGCTTCCTCGCCCTCCGCGAGGCGGCGTTCTCCAACCCGAACTCGTTCTTCAAGGTCTTCGCCGACATCTCCGACGACGAGGCCGTCTCCCTCGCCCTCGGCTTCTGGAACGACATCAACCTCCCCAACCTGCGCGAGAACGTCGAGCCCACCCGCCACCGGGCGAAGCTCGTCCTCCGGAAGGCCGCCGACCACACCGTCGAGACGGTGCGGCTCCGCAAGCTCTGACCTCAGGAGCGGCGAACGCGTCGCCACAGGGCGAGGCCCAGCATCCCGACGCAGGCGCCGGTGACGTTGGCGACGATGTCGAGCACGCTCGGCACGCGGTGGCTGAGCATCAGCGCCTGCGTGCACTCGATCGTCACGGTCGCGACGACGGCGATCGGCAGCACCAGTTCGCGTGCGCCGCGGAGGATCATCGGCAGGAGCACGCCGAACGGCACGAACAGGGCCACATTCGCGGCGAACTCCACCCGCGGACGCGTGATCGCGGGGAGCCGACGCGACAGCGCATCGATCAACGGAGCCACGTCGGCATCGACCGGAGTCGGCCAGAACGCGATGAGCGCGAGGACCGCGACGTAGCCGGTGAGCACCAGGGCGGGAACGGATGCCCGTCGTCGCGGCGCGGGCGCCGGGAGCGCCGGCCGCGGCGGGATCCGCCTCGGCGGTGGCGGTGGCGGTGGGGCGGCGTCGGACATCGGTCCTCCTCACGGGACGGAACTCGTCGCGACGCTGCGGCAGTGGTCGCCGAGTCTACGGCTCCGTCCCGGGGCGGATCATCCCGGCGTCACCCCGGGTAGTTCCCGAAGACCTGCGTGTAGAACGGCAGCCCCTTCGACGAGCAGGCGACACCGATGCCGATGCGGTTGTACGACCCGAGGATGTTGGCGCGGTGGCCCGTCGACGCCATCCACGCGGGGGTGACCTTCTTCGGCGTGTACCCGAAGGCGACGTTCTCGCCCGCGCGCGTCCACCCGGAGGGGATCTGCGACGCGTACCGGGGGTTGTGGCTCATGCGGTTCGCGGCGGCCTGCTTGCCCGACCACGCCACGGCGGCCTTCGACATCGCCGAGCTCAGCGTCAGCGCCTTCTTGCCCTTCGCCTTCCGCGCCGCGTTCACGTCGGCGAGGATGCGGCTCTGCGCGGCGGACTGGCTCGTGCCGGTGCACGAGGTCGACACGGCAGCCGATGCCGCGCCGGCGGGGACGACGGCGAAGGTCAGAGCGAGCGCGGCGGTGAGGGCGAGCGCCGAGCGTCGTCGGGCGCGGGGGGATGCGGACATGAGGGACTCCATCGTGTGGGGGGGCACGACCGTGCGGGGGACACGGTGCCTCATAGGTACCAAAGGGATGCCGCCGCCGCCAGCCCTTGCGGAGAAACGGCGCGCCCGGCGCCGGGCGCGGCAGAGTCCCAGTCGCTCGCACCTAGCATTGAGGGCATGTGCGGAATCGTCGGATATGTGGGGCCTCGCGACAGTCAGGCCATCCTCCTCTCGGGCCTCGCCCGACTCGAGTACCGCGGTTACGACTCCGCCGGCATCGCGGTGATCGACGCGAGCGGCGACCTCGAGATGCGCAAGCGCGCCGGCAAGCTGCAGGTGCTGCGCGACGACCTCGCCGCGCATCCGATGGTCGACGGCACGACCGGCATCGGCCACACCCGCTGGGCCACCCACGGCGGGCCCACCGATGTCAACGCGCACCCCCACCTCGCCGACGACGGCAAGCTCGCCGTCATCCACAACGGCATCATCGAGAACTTCGCCGAGCTCAAGGATGAACTCCTCGCCGGGGGCTACACCTTCGTGAGTGAGACGGACACCGAGGTCGCCGCCGTCCTCCTCGGTCGGGAGTTCGCGGCATCCCACGACCTCGTGGCCGCGTTCCGCGCCGTCGTCGCCCGCCTCGAGGGTGCGTTCACGCTGCTCGCCATGCACCAGGATCAGCCCGGTCTCGTCGTCGGCGCTCGCCGCAACTCCCCGCTCGTGATCGGCCTCGGCGAGGGGGAGAACTTCCTCGGGTCCGACGTCGCCGCGTTCGTCGAGCACACCCGTAACGCCCTCGCGATCGGCCAGGACCAGATCGTCGCGATCACACCCGAGGGCGTCGAGGTCACCGACTTCGCCGGAGGCGCCGTCGAGGTCGAACCCTTCGAGGTGGTCTGGGATGCGTCCGCCGCCGAGAAGGGCGGCTGGTCGTCGTTCATGGCGAAGGAGGTCTCGGAAGAGCCCGAGGCCGTCGCGAACACGCTGCGCGGCAGGCTGCACGAGGGCACGGTCGTCATCCCCGAGCTCGACGGGCTCGACGACCTGTTCGCCGGCATCCAGCGCGTCATCGTCATCGCCTGCGGAACCGCCGCCTACGCCGGGATGGTCGGGAAGTACGCGCTCGAGCAGTGGACCCGAGTGCCGGTCGACGTCGAACTCGCCCATGAGTTCCGTTACCGCGATCCGGTGATCGGACCCGACACCCTCGTCGTGTCGATCTCGCAGTCCGGCGAAACGATGGACACGCTCATGGCGGTCAAGTACGCCCGCGAGCAGGGGGCGAAGACGCTGTCGATCTGCAACACGCAGGGCGCGACGATCCCGCGCGAGTCCGACGCGATCGTCTACACCCACGCCGGCCCCGAGGTCGCGGTCGCCTCGACCAAGGCCTTCGTCGCGCAGATCACCGCCCTCTACCTCCTGGCCCTCCACATCGGTCGCGTCCGCGGCTCGCTCTCGGCGGAGGTCTCCCGCGACGCCGTCGCACAGCTCGAAGCGATCCCCGCGGGCATCTCCCGGGTGCTGGAGACCGAGCAGGAGCACATCGAGCAGTTCGCCCGGTGGATGGGGGACACCCAGTCGGTGCTGTTCCTCGGACGCCACGTGGGATACCCGATCGCCCTCGAGGGCGCGCTCAAGCTCAAGGAGCTCGCCTACATCCACGCCGAGGGTTTCGCGGCCGGGGAACTGAAGCACGGTCCCATCGCGCTCATCGAGCCCGGTCAGGCGGTTTTCGTGATCGTCCCGTCCCCCCGCGCCTCGAGCGAACTGCACAAGAAGGTCGTCTCCAACATCCAGGAGATCCGCGCCCGCGGCGCCCGCGTCATCGCGATCGCCGAAGAAGGGGATGCCGCCGTCCTCCCCTTCGCCGACGAAGTGCTGCGCATCCCGCTGGCGGGACCGCTCTTCGAGCCGCTCCTGGCCGTCGTGCCGCTCCACATCTTCGCCATGGGCCTCGCCACGGCGAAGGGTCTCGACGTGGATCAGCCCCGCAACCTCGCGAAGTCCGTCACGGTCGAGTGAGTCAGGCCGGGCTCTCGCCCGGACCGAACGAGGCGCCCCGCGCTTCGTCGACCCATGCGTGCAGCTGCCACGGCGCGAAACGGAAAAGGCGGGCGACATCCGCTTCGGCGTACCCCGCCTCGAGCACAGCAGCGACGGCGAACTCTCGCATCGAGGCGAAATCTCGCCCCGCGAGGGGTCCGGAGCGGAGGTCGCGGAAGCTTCGCAACGCGTGCCTGCCCGCCGCAGCTCGCTGAACCGGGACGGATCCGGTGCCCTCGTGCGGCGCGGAGATGACGTATCCCGCCACCGGCCCGCGCGCCGGCGCAGGCGGCGGCTCGGGCGCAGGCGCCTGGTGGGATGTCGGCGCGTAGGGCGCGTACGGCCACGGTTCGGGTGACGGCGCTTGCACCGGCTCCGGCTCCCACGCGGCCGGCATCTCGAGCGGCTGGTACCCCGGGGGCGGCTCGGCGAGGAGGTGTGCGTCGGGCCAGAGGAGCGAGGCATCCTCAGGGGCAACGCGATCCTCTGGGGTGTACTTCGGTGCTGCTGGGGTCGGGGGCAGGACGGATCCGGCCTCGGAGAGACCCTCTGCGGAGGTGCTCATCGTGACGTCCTCTTCGGGTGAGGTCGGAGTGGAGAGGCGGTGCTCGCGCTCACAATATCGACCGCGGCCTCCCGCGTCGAGCACTCCGTCGAGGCCATTCCGGCTGTGCGCCCACCGGGAACGGTGCCTCTGCGACGCCGGCCCGAAAAGTTGCCGACGCGGGAATCTGGTAGACACGACCGGGGCGTTGACGACACGGCGCCCGTATGTGGAAGGACTTTCAATGCGACTTTCTGTCATCGGATGCGGCTACCTCGGCGCCGTGCATGCCGCCGCCATGGCCTCGATCGGCCACGAGGTGGTCGGAATCGACGTCGACGAGCGCAAGATCGCGACTCTCGCGTCGGGCCAGGCGCCGTTCTTCGAGCCCGGACTGTCCGAGATCCTCGCCGACGGGATCGCCTCGGGGCGACTGTCCTTCACCACCGACTTCGCCGCCGCGGCCGGCGCCGCAGTCCACTTCGTCGGTGTCGGCACGCCCCAGGTGAAGGGCGGCTACGCCGCGGATCTCACCTACGTCAACGCGGCCATCGACGCCCTCCTGCCCCACCTCTCCGAAGGCGACCTCGTCGCGGGCAAGTCGACCGTGCCGGTCGGCACCGCGGCATCCCTCGCCCCGCGCGTCAGCGACACCGGGGCGACCCTGGTGTGGAACCCCGAGTTCCTGCGCGAGGGCTTCGCCGTCCAGGACACGATCGACCCCGACCGTCTCGTCGCCGGCGTCCCCGCCGGGGCCGAGGGCGAGCGGGCGGCCGACGTGCTGCGCGAGGTGTACCACCCCTCGGTCGCGAAGGGCACGCCCTTCATCGTCACCGACTACGCGACCGCCGAGCTCGTCAAGGTGTCCGCCAACGCGTTCCTCGCGACCAAGATCAGCTTCATCAACGCCATGGCCGAGATCGCCGAGGTCGCCGGGGCCGACGTCACGATGCTCGCCGATGCGATCGGTCACGATGCCCGCATCGGCCGTCGCTTCCTCGGCGCGGGAATCGGCTTCGGCGGCGGATGCCTGCCGAAGGACATCCGCGCGTTCTCCGCTCGCGCCGAAGAGCTCGGCCGCGGCGAGTCGGTCGCGTTCCTCCGCGAGGTCGACCAGATCAACATGCGACGCCGCGAGCGTGCGGTGGAGCTCGTCGTCGAAGGGCTGGGCGGCAACGTCCACGGCAAGAACGTCACGGTTCTCGGTGCCGCGTTCAAGCCCCATTCCGACGACATCCGCGACTCTCCCGGCCTCGATGTCGCCGTGCGCCTGCACGAGCTCGGCGCCAACGTCTCGCTCACCGACCCCGAAGCGATCAACAACGCCCGTCGCCAGCACCCTCAGCTGACCTACGTCGCCGACCGGGATGAGGCGCTGCGTGGTGCCGACGCCGTCATCCTCGTCACCGAGTGGGACGAGTACCGCCGCGACCTCAGCCCAGAGCACGCCGCCAGCCTCGCCGCGGGCCGCATCGTCGTGGATGGGCGGAACGCGCTCGACCCCGTCGCGTGGCGCGCCGCCGGGTGGACCTACTACGGCATGGGCCGCCCCTGACGCAGAGTCGGTGCTCCGGCGGGTGGGGTCACTGCCCGCCGGAGAGGGCCGCGCCCGCTGCGATCAGCAGGAGCATGGTCGCGTTGTAGACGATGTGCACCAGCACCGCCCCCCAGATGCGTCCCGTGAGGATGACGAGGGTGGCGCACACGAGCCCGACGGCGCCCACCGAGATCGACTCGCCGAGCGGCAGCGATCCGTCGACGACGTGGATGAGGATGAACGTCGCCGTCGACACCAGGATGGCGGCAACGGCCGCCGCGGGCCGACCCGCGGGTCGGCGGAGCAGCGAGTAGACCGCGATCAGGATCACCGTGCGAAAGAGGAACTCCTCGAGCACGGGGCCGACGAGACCGGCGGGGACGGCATCCGTCAGCAGCCACGACGGCGTCATGTCGGCCGTGGGGAGAGGGCGAGAAGCGGCATCCGTCACCCAGCCGTCGATGACGCGGAGCCCCAGTCCCAGCGCGAGACCGTAGACCAGGTCGGCAGGCCGGAACCGGAGGAGCCCCGCGGGGCGCCCTCGACGGAACGCGACGGCGACGGGGACGATCATGCCGACCCAGAGCACCGCGGTCGACGCCAGCGGAGCCCAGGGCGACTCCCACAGCAGGTTCACGAGCGATCCCGTGAAGATCGCCGCACCGAGAGCGACGAGCGCGACGATCAGGACGGAGCCGTTCCACGCGCGAACGGCCGTGCCGCCCAAGCGCCAGTCCGTGCGCCGGCGACGTCGACCGCGGTGCGGCCGGACGCCCTCCTCGGCCCCGGACGGCGCAGCGGCAGTGTCCGCGGTGGGGGACGAGTGGCCGTCGCTAAGCTGATCCTGCACGGGCCCTACCGTATCGGTGCCCGTCCGCATCCCGCCGCAGCGCCGCCGTTCCGCCACGCACCACGGTGGTGACGTCGGTGAGGGGCGAGCCGCGGCATCCGTTCGAAAGGGCACCGCGTGATCCAGATCCTCACCGTCTGCACGGGCAACATCTGCCGCTCGCCGCTGGCGGCGCTGGTGCTGCAGCAGCGTCTCGGCGAGCTCGGGGTCGAGGCCACGAGCGCAGGTGTCCGCGCCCGCGCCGATGATCGGATGCCGCGCGAAGCCGCCGAGCTCGCCCTCGGCCACGGCGTGCCCGCCGACCGCGTCGCCGCCCACGGCTCGCGGTACCTCACCGAGAAGCTCCTGCAGGAGCCGGATCTCGTGCTCGCGATGGATCGCGACCACCGCCGCGCCATCGTCGAGCTCGCGCCCGCGAAGCTGCGCGCGACGTTCACGATCCGCGAGTTCGAGCGGCTCGCCGCCGCGACCTCCGACGAGGCGATCCGTGCCGGTGCGACCGGTGCCGACGCGCGGGAGCGGCTGCGCGGTGCGCTCGCCGTGATCGGCGGACAGCGCGGCCTCGTCTTCCCGCCCGCAGATCCCACCGACGACGACGTCGTCGACCCCTACGGACGCTCCCGCGAGACCTACGTCCGCTCCGACCAGCAGCTCTCGCCGGGCCTCGACGCCGTCGAGCGCGTCGTCCGCCTCGCCATCGGCTGACCGACGCGCCGGGCACGCCCCGCGGCGGACCCGCAGCGGACCTGCGGCGACCCCGCAGCGGACCCGCGGGCGCCTCCTGCGGGCCGTTCTCCGGATGGATCCCGGGTCGTCCGCCAGGAACCCCGGATCTGCGCGGGTCGCGGGTTGCGCGCCCTGCGATTCTCCGGAGTACGGTCCACCCCGCCGCGACGCGCCTGTCCGACCCGCGCGGATATCCTGATCTGATGCCGTAGAGCACGGCGACAGGAGGCGACATGATCATCGGAATCGGTGTCGACCTCGTCGACATCCCGCGTTTCGAGAGCTCGATCGCGCGCACACCGAAGCTCATGGAACGGTTGTTCACGGCATCCGAGCAGACCCTCAAACCGCGCTCCCTCGCCGCGCGTTACGCCGCGAAGGAAGCGCTCATCAAGGCCCTGGGCGGATCCGACGGCGTCCACTGGACCGACATCGAGGTGGCCTCCGAGCCCTCGGGCCGCCCCGTCTTCGCGCTGTCGGGAGAGACGGCTGCCACCGTCGCCGGTCGCGGCATCACGACCGTCCACCTGTCGCTCTCGCACGACGCGGGACTCGCGACGGCCTACGTCATCGCCGAGGCGCACGCATGAGCCGGATGCCCCGCCCCGACCGGATGCCCCTCCCCAACCGGATGCCCCTCCCCAACCGGATGCCGGAGGGCGTCGCTCGTGAGGCGGTCATCGACGTCGGCGCCATCGAGCACAACGTCCGCCACCTCGCGCGTCTGACGGCGTCCGAGGTCATCGCCGTGGTCAAGGCCGACGGCTACGGACACGGCGCGGAGCGCTCCGGGCGCGCGGCGCTCGCCGGGGGAGCGGCCCGTCTGGCGGTGGCCGACATCCCCGAGGCCCTCCAACTGCGGGATGCCGGCATCGACGCGCCCGTGCTCGCCTGGCTGCACGCGCCGGGCGTCGATTTCGCCGACGCCGCTGCCGCCCACATCGAGCTCGGTGTTTCGAGTCTCGAGCAGCTCCGCGCCGCCGCTCGCGCCGGGTCCGTGGACCGGCCGGTGATCGTGCAGCTCAAGGTCGAGACTGGCCTCAGCCGCAACGGCGTCGCACCGGCCGATTACGGCCGTGTATTCGCGGAGGCGGCCGAGTTCGAGCGAGAGGGCGTCATCCGGGTCCTCGGCATCTTCAGTCACCTCTCCAACACCTCGCCGGACGACGACCGCACCGCGCTCTCGCGCTTCACGGTCGCGCAGGCCGCCGCCGAGTCCGCCGGTCTCCGCCCACCGCTCCGGCACATCGCCGCCTCCCACGCCGCGATCGGCCTCCCGGAGGCCCGCCTCGGCTGCGTCCGTCTCGGCGTCGCGATCTACGGTCTGTCGCCCTTCGACGACCGTTCCTCGGCAGACCTCGGACTTCGCCCCGCCATGACCCTCCGAGCCGCGGTCGCCGCCGTCCGCCGCGTGCCCGCGGGGCAGGGTGTGTCCTACGGGTACCTGCACCGCACCGAGCGGGAGTCGACACTCGCCCTCATCTCGATCGGCTACGCCGACGGGGTGCCGCGCGCGGCATCCGGTTCCGGTCCCGTCTCCATCAACGGCCGCACCTTCCCCGTCGCGGGACGTATCGCGATGGACCAGTTCGTCGTCGACGTCGGCGACGAGCCGGTCGCAGTCGGCGACGAAGCCGTGCTGTTCGGCGACCCCGCGACGGGCGTGCCCGCGGCGACCGACTGGGCCGAGGCCGCCAGCACCATCAACTACGAGATCGTCACGCGCATCGGCCCGCGCGTGCCGCGACGAGAGGTGCGGTCATGACCGGCATCGAGCAGTTCGAGGGGCGCCGCGAGATCGCCTCCCCCGAGGACATGGAAGCACTCGGCCGCGACCTCGGCGCCGTGCTGCGCGCCGGCGACCTGATCGTCCTGACCGGTCCGCTCGGCGCGGGCAAGACGACCCTGACCCGCGGGATCGGCGAGGGCCTCGGCATCCGCGGTCCCGTGCAGAGCCCCACGTTCGTCATCGCCCGCACGCACCCGTCCGAGGTCGGCGGCCCGCCGCTCGTTCACGTCGACGCTTACCGACTCGGCTCGCCGGCCGAGCTGGACGACCTCGGTCTCGACCCCGACAATGCCGTCACGATCGTCGAGTGGGGGCGGGGCATGGTCGACGGTCTCGTCGACACCTGGTGGGAGCTCGAGATCGAGCGCGGCTGGAGCGGCACCGGCGTCGACAACGCCTGCGGCACCACCGGTCACTACGCCGCCGAGCTCGAAGACGCCGCCCCCCGCATCGTCACCGTCACCCGGCGACCCTGACCGCGGCTCCTCCGCGCGCTCCCGGATACCCTTGACCCTGTGATCCTCGGCATCGACACCTCCCTCGGCACGGCCGTCGCCGTGACCGACGCCGACGGTGCGGTGCGAGCAGAGGCCGCCAGCGCGGACCCGCTCGGTCACGCCGAGATCATCGGGTCGCTCCTGCAGACGGTGTTGACGGATGCCGCGCACGGCCCGATCGGTGCGACCGGCGCCCCCGAACCCGTCACCCTGACCCACGTCGCTGCGGGCATGGGCCCCGGCCCGTTCACGGGGTTGCGGGTCGGCATCGCGGCGGCACGTGCGTTCGCCCTGGGCCGCGGCATCCCGGTCGTTCCCGTGCGAAGCCACGACGCGGCGGCCCTCGCGGTGCTGCTGGCCGACCCGTTCGCCGACGTCCCCCGGTTCGCGGTCGTCACCGACGCGCGCCGGCGCGAGTTCGCCTTCACCGTCTACGAGGGGATCGACGACGACGGCCTCCCGGTGCGCGTCACCGAGGAATCCCTCGTGAAGCGCGACGACATCGACGCCGCGCTCGCCGAGCACGGGGCCGAGCGGCGCGACACGACCGCGATCCCGGGAGCGATGGTCGCCCTGGTCGCAGCCCGCGCCGTCGCCGCCGCTCGCATCGAGGACATCGGCGAGCCGCTGTACCTGCGGGCCCCCGACGTCACGATGCCCGGCCCGCGGAAGAAGGTCGGCCAGTGACCCTCCGCACCGCGACATCCGCCGACCTCGACGACATCATGCGTCTCGAGCGCGCGTCCTTCCCCACCGACGCCTGGAGCGAAGCGCTCATGGCGGGCGAACTCGCCTCACCCCACGGCCGCTACGTCGTCGATGTCGAGGCCGGTCGCCTCGTCGGCTACGGCGGCGTCCGTGCCGTCGAGGGCGCAGCGGATGCCGACATCCAGACCATCGCGATCGCCGAGGATGCCCGGGGCCACGGCCGCGGGCGCGCACTGCTGCGGGAACTCCTCGCGACAGCGCGCTCCCGCGGCGCCCGGGAGATGTTCCTCGAGGTGCGTGCCGACAACCCCGGTGCCACGGCGCTGTACGTGTCGGAGGGCTTCGCCGAGGTCGGCCGTCGCCCCCGGTACTACCAGCCCGACGACGTCGACGCGATCGTCATGCAGCTGAACCTCGTCGCCTGGGAAGCGCGCGTCACGGCCGCCCCGACAGCCGAGAAGGGCTGGTGCTGACATGGCGCACGAACCCCTGGCACACGAACCCCTGGCACACGAACCATTGGTGCTCGGCATCGAGACGAGCTGCGACGAGACCGGTATCGGCATCGTCCGCGGGCGGACGCTCCTGTCCAACACGATCGCCAGCTCCATGGACGAGCACTCCCGCTATGGCGGCGTCGTGCCCGAGGTGGCGGCCCGCGCCCACCTCGAGGCGCTGCAGCCCGCCATCGAGGCGGCGCTCGCCGAGGCGCAGGTCACCCTCGCCGACATCGACGCGGTCGCCGTCACGAGCGGACCCGGTCTCGCCGGCGCCCTGATGGTCGGCGTCGGTGCCGCGAAGGCGCTCGCCGTCAGCCTCGACAAGCCGCTCTTCGCCGTGAACCACCTCGTCGGTCACATCGCCGCCGACATCCTCACCGGCGACGAGGTCGAGTACCCGACCGTCGCTCTCCTCGTCAGCGGCGGGCACACGTCGCTCCTCCTCGTCCGCGATCTCGTCTCCGACGTCGAGCTCCTCGGCGAGACGATGGATGACGCCGCCGGCGAAGCCTTCGACAAGATCGCCCGCATCCTCGGACTGCCCTACCCCGGCGGTCCTGAGATCGACCGTGCCGCCGCGACCGGCGATCCGAGCGCGATCCGCTTTCCGCGAGGGATGTCGCGTGCCTCGGACATGGCGGAGCACCGTTACGACTTCTCGTTCTCGGGCCTCAAGACCGCGGTCGCCCGGTGGGTCGAGCAGCACGAGGCGACGGGGGAGCCCCTGTCGGTGCCCGACGTCGCGGCATCCTTCCGCGAAGCGGTCGTCGATGTGCTCGTCACCAAGGCCCTCGACGCGTGTGCGCGTCACGGCGTTCCCCGGCTGCTCCTCGGCGGCGGCGTGATCGCGAACAAGCGCCTCCGTGACGTCGCGCTCGAGCGAGCCGAGGCCGCCGGCGTCGCCGTCCGTATCCCGCCGCTGTCGCTCTGCACCGACAACGGCGCGATGATCGCCGCGCTCGCGTCGGAGCTCATCACGAGCGGACGTCCCGCCTCGACGCTCGCCTTCGGCGCGGACTCCACTCTGCCGGTCACGACGATCCAGGTGGCGGCGTCCTCATGACCGACGAGCGGATGCCGCCTCCCCCCGCACCGGGCCGGGTGCCGGCTGTCGAGCCGGCCTCGGATGACGTCGCCCACCCGCCGACCGACTCCGCCCTTCCGGGGGCGCACCGAGGTGGATTCCGACGCGAGTTGACGCAGCCGCTTCCCATCGCGCCTCCCCTCGCGATCCATCCGGAACCCGATGCGGTGGTCGCGCCCGAGGCGCAGTGGATCCGCCGTCCGCCGGCCCTCCCGCGGAGCGCGGGCTGGTCGCTCCTGTTCGGCACGCTCGGCCTCGTGCTCGCCTGCTTCGTCGGGTGGGGGTTCCCCATCGGCCTGATCGGCGTCGTGCTCGCTGTCCTCGCGCTCCGGCGCCCGTGGGAGAAGCGCGAGACCGCCTTCTGGGGCCTCGGGCTCAGCCTCGCCTCGCTGGTGTACAGCGCTGGCTGGCTGTGGTGGGCCGCGTCTCAGGGTGCCCTCTTCGGCTGACGCGCGGCGGGCGCGATGTTCACCTCGCTCACCGAGGGTGCTTTAGAAAGTGCGATCTCCAGGGATGGCTACGATGGCGCGTGTTCTTCTGAAAGCATCCGCATTGCGCTAGCCATTTGGCCAGGGACCGACTATCACTTTTGGAGGCGGTGCGTTTCGGGTTACTGGTGCCACAAGCCTGGCCAGACCAATGCTCGAAACTACGACAACTCCGGAGACAAAATCACCTCCCCAACCGCCGCGGACCGAGGGCCGTATTCGCTCTACTGTGGCGCATATAGGGGAAAAGGTCAGAGTAGGAAGACGATCAACTAAAACCATGACTTCGTCACATAAGGCTTACATCGTCGGGACGTGTTCGTTCTTGTTCGTTTTGGCGCTCTCGGGTTGTGCGGGAAGCAGCGGCCATTCGAGCGGCGCTGGCGGGTCATCGCTGGAAGTTCGCTCCGGCGTCTACTCTGGCCGCGAAGGAGCGGCCTTCACACTCCGTGGCGACGAGCGTGAAAAGTTCGTGTCCCTCATCTCTGATGCCGTTGCGATAGCCGACTGCACAGCGACTCAGGACGACGGCCTGCCCGGCGGGTTGTACTTGACCTGGGAGGACTCCCAGAGCAGCGACGGCGCTAAGGAGCCCGAGCCCACTGACGTGTATGTGGCTCGAGGGCACATCTTCTTCGAAGATAAGGGATGCTCTGTTCCCGCCACGGGCGGCCTGATCGATGCGCTCCAAGAGCTGGCATCGCGTGAGCTGCCGAGTGAGGAACTCGCGATTTTAGAGTTGAGGGGGTGACAGGCATGCACGTTAGTCGGAGGGATTTCGCACGATACGTCGTGTCTGGGGTCGCGGCAGTGTTCGTCCTGTCCCATCCGGTCTCGGAGCAACATTCACCTAGCGCCGCTCACCAGGCGGAACGACTAGATCAATGGCTGCTCGAAACGGGTCGGGTGGCAGGGGTTGTCATCTAGGCCGTGTTGCTAAACCGCGATCGGTCGCGGTCTACCGCCATGCGCGGACGTGGTGGATTGTGGCGGACTTTGGGTAACTGCCTTCGCGTGGTCCGATCTCGAAGAGGTCGATCATAAGGAACAGCGGATAGTCGGGGGCCTGCGCGATCCGTCGAAGCGTGCGGCCTTCGCATCCGATCACGGTCTCGCCTTCGCCCCAGACCACCGTCCAGGTGTGGGGCGAAGAGGCGTCTAGGGGGACGACGACCTCGGCCATGTCGGTGGTCAGGTCCGGGTCGTGGTGTGCTTTGATGCCGGTGCGGGCGATGGTGGTTTCCCCGATGGCGTCGGCGTCGATCTCGAAGATGCAGATCTCGCCGGACTCTGTCGGGGATCGGTGTTCGGTTCCGACGAGCCATGCCGCGAGCATGCAGTTGGCGGCTCGGGTCGCGGAGACGGTGATTTCCGCCCGCCCGCGTGACGGTGCAAACAGGAGGCTCTGTGGTGTCTCGGTACGCACGTCGAGATCGGTGCGGTGGCGATGCGTCCCGATCGAGGAGCCGACCGGCCCGGAATAGACGCCGGTCTGCAGGTTTGAGACACGTAGAGGCGCATCTTCGAGGCGCCAATCGGGCTGGTCAGCGTCGATCCGCAGCTCGATCCCGGCGGCAACGATTTCGTAGTGTGCGCGCGCCCGCTCTGCGGTCGTCCACTGCGGCAGATAGCTTGCAACCCATCGTTCCGAGCTCAGTCCGGTGCTGAAGTCGTCATCGATGTCCGGTTTACGGTTCGGCGCGGCGGGAAGGTTCCCTGGGAAGGACGGCATGAGAAATGATCGCACGCGAGCTCAGCCAGTGCAGGGTAGAGGCGAGGCAGAGTCCGGCGTGGTAGTTGCGGGCGAGCTTGTCTGACCTCATCGCGATGCCCCGCCATTGCTTGAGCTTGTTGAAGCATCGCTCGACAACGTTACGGCCGCGGTAGCGGCTGCGCTGCTCGTCGCCGAAGTCGATCGGCCGCCCGCGGCGCTTACGACGATGAGTGATCTGATCGTCGCGTTCCGGGATCGTCGCCGCGATCCCGCGTGTCCGCAGCCAAGCACGGTTCGCTCTGGACGGGTAACCCTTGTCCGCCATCACCCGGTCCGGACGGGGCCGCGGACGACCTCGACCGGCCGGCACGCGGATCTGTTCAAGCGTCGCGCCCAGCATGATCGTGTCGGCAGTTTGACCCGGAGTCAGAATGAACGCGAGAGCGCGGCCCTTCCCATCACAGACCAAGTGGTTCTTCGTCGTCAAACCGCCCCGGGAACGTCCAATCGCATGATCGGGCGGCTCATCGCCGAACTTCTTGTAGTTCTGAGGAGCCCCCTGTGGTGCGCGGAAGCGTCGCCCCATGCTGGTGCACGCGAACGATTGTCGAGTCGATCGAGGCGACCCAATCCACGTCACCAGCCTGCTGCGCGAGAGACTGCATCTTCTCGAGCACGCTTGCCCAGACGCCCTGCTCAGCCCAGCCGTTGAAGTTCTTGTAAATCGTGTTCCAGTTCCCGAATCGCTCCGGTACGTCCCGCCACGGCGCACCGGTGCGGAACCGCCACGCCGTCGCCTCCACCACCATACGACGGTCCACCGGCGGCCGACCTGTCGCCCTCGCACGGGGGAAGAGCGAACCGATCGCAGCCCAGACTTCGTCAGAAATCACATCACGCGACACCCATCAACAATCGCTCCAGCCACTCACTCGAGGGTTTAGCAACACGCCCTAGCGTGTCCGGCTTCAGAACAGGCGCCTGGGAACACGATATCCCCGCATTGTGCGATGAGGCGGCTCCCGCTTTTTTCGCCTCAGTCGGCTGACGCGCGGCTGAACCCGCCGGCTACACCCGGTCTGCGAGCAGGGCGACCCGCTTCTCGTCTCGCCCCTCGCCGATCCGGGTCAGGAGGAGAGTGGCGGATGCCGGCCCTCGCAGCGCGAGCTTCTTCCGGAACTGCGCCGGGTCCACGTCCACGCCGCGCTTCTTGATCTCGACGGTGCCGACATCGGCTTTCCGCAGCGCCGCGCTGATCGCAGCGGGCTTGAGCGGCAGCACCTCGCGCACGCGGAACGACTGGACGAACGGGTTGGTGAGCGGAGTGTCTGACGTGAGGTAGGCCGTGCCGCCGCCGAGCATCCCGGCGTCGAGGCTCCGCGCCACATCGCCGATGAGGCGAGCGCGGATGACGGCGCCCTCCGGTTCGTGGACGAACGCGCCGAGCGCGCGGACCGGCTCGTCTTCTGTGTCACCGGCCGACGTGAGCTCCGCAGCCGCGCCCCCACGGATGACGAGCGCAGACCGGCGCACGCCGTCACGCCGGAGCGATCCCGACCAGAGGACGAGCTCGATCGTCGATCCGTCGACGCTGATCCACTGCGCCTCGACGCCGTCGGGGATCATGCCGCGGTCGAGTCCGGGACCGAGCTTGATGCCCACCGGCATCCGCTCCGCCAGAGTGAACGCCCAGTCCAGGGACGGCGACCAGTCCCCGGGCGCGGTGCGCGTCGTCTCGGTGTGCCCGGCGGTGCGGCGGGCGGGGTCGAGCCAGACGGCATCCCACCCGTCGAGGTCGGTGTCCTCCGCGCTGCCGTGCCGCACGGTGATGGCGTCGCCGAACGGCGCGAGGTTGTACGCCGCGAGGGCCGCCGTCGTCTCGTCGGCGTCGACCGCGAGCACGTCGAGTCCGAGGCCGGCCAGGCCCAGAGCGTCGCCGCCGATGCCGCAGCCGAGATCTGCGACGCGGTGCGCCCCGGCATCCCGGAACCGCCCCGCGTGACGCGCGGCGACCTCGAGTCGTGTCGCCTGCTCGAGTCCTGCCCGGGTGAAAAGCATGCGGTCTGCGAACGGTCCGAACTTGCTCGCCGCGCGCACCCGCAGGTGGGCCTGCCCGACGACCGCGGACACGAGGTCGGGGGAGTGGCCTGCGGCCCGTAGGCGCGAGACGGCGGCAGCGACCTCGGCGGTGGATGCCAGGGGTCCGACCTCGTCCACCATGCGCAATCCCTGCGGGGTCAGGAGGGCGGTCAGCTCGGCCTGTTCCATCCGGCCAGCCTAGGCGTTGCGACCTCCGGAGCTCTGTTGGCACTCGCGTTGCATGAGTGCCAGCCGCGCCCTAGACTTTCGTTAGCACTCTCGGTAACCGAGTGCTGATGAGTCTTGAAGCAGGACCCCACCAGCAAGAAAGAGGTAGACCGTGTCGGTTTCCATCAAGCCGCTCGAAGACCGCATCGTCATCAAGCAGGTCGAGGCCGAGCAGACCACCGCGAGTGGCCTGGTCATCCCTGACACTGCCAAGGAGAAGCCCCAGGAGGGCGAGGTCGTGGCCGTTGGCCCCGGTCGCATCGACGACAACGGCAACCGTGTTCCGCTCGACGTCGCCGTCGGCGACCGCGTCCTGTACAGCAAGTACGGCGGCACCGAGGTGAAGTTCGGTGCTGACGAGTTCCTCGTGCTGTCGGCTCGCGACGTCCTGGCGGTCGTCGTCCGCTGACGTTCAGCACCTTCTGAAGGGCCCGGATGCTTCGGCATCCGGGCCCTTCGGCTTTCCCGCGGCGCTGGCAGGATCCGAGCGGAGGTCGGCAGTCTTCGGCGCCGTGTTGGTGTCATGACCGTCGTAGGCTTGTGCTCATGACACCCGAGCAGGCCGCCCGCGAACGCTCCCTCGGCGGGATCTTCGTGTTCAGCGCCTACGTGCTCTGGGGGTTCCTGCCGCTGTACTTCGTCAGCCTCGCTCCCACCACCCCGTGGGAGGTCGTCGGCTGGCGCATCCTGCTGAGCCTCGTCTTCTGCGTCGCGCTGCTCGCGATCACGCGCGGCTGGGGGCGGATGCGCGTCATCCTCCGTGACCGCCGACTGATGCTGTGGACGCTCCTCGCGGGCCTCCTCATCTACGTCAACTGGCAGCTCTTCCTGATCGGCACGCTGTCGGGCCACGTCGTCGAGACGAGCCTGGGCTACTTCATCAACCCGATCGCGACCGTCCTCCTCGGTGTCATCGTGCTGAAGGAACGACTGCGTCTCGCCCAGTGGATCGCCGTCGGCATCGCCGGCCTCGCGGTCGTCGTCATCATCGTCGCCGTCGGCTCCGTGCCGTGGATCGCGCTCGGCCTCGCTGCCAGCTTCGCGACCTACGGACTGGTGAAGAAGCGCATCGGACCCTCGGTGGATGCCGTCAGTGGCCTCACGCTCGAATCCTTCTGGCTCATTCCGATCGCCGTCATCCAGCTCATCGTCGTCGGGGTGGCTTCCGGCCTGACGATGGGCCGCGAGGGCGCACCGCACACCGTGCTCCTTCTGCTGGCGGGTGCGGTCACCGCCATCCCGCTCCTGTTCTTCTCCGCCGGTGCGCGGCGCACGAGCCTGACCGTCGTCGGCATCCTGCAGTTCATCGCGCCGATCATGCAGTTCCTCACGGGCGTTCTCATCCTCGGCGAGCCGATGCCCTTCGAGCGCTGGATCGGGTTCGGTCTCGTGTGGATCGCCATCGCCGTCTTCGCCGTCGATTCGCTCGTCATTTCGCGGCGCCAGCGTGCCCGTGCGGTGACATCCGTTCCCGGCCCGGTCTGAATCGGGCTGGATGCCGCTTGAAGAACTTCTAATGTGCCCCGGCAACACGGTGTGCTGGACTGTGCGGGAGAATCGGCCAGACGGCCGACCCGATCACAGGGGGTCCGATCCATGTCCATCAAACGATCTGCACGTCTTACAGCTCTCGCTGTCGCCGGTGCGGCTGTTCTATCACTGTTGCCCGCGACAGCAGCGTCAGCCCACTCAGGGACAGCGGGGCCCTACATAACGCTGTCGTTGTGTCAGTCTGATCGGCGAATAATCCAGAGAGCGGGTCACACGGTGGGTTCGTGTTTCCTTGTGGATGAGTTCCGCGGACACGAGGGTTGGTACTTCAGCTATTCGCATTGAGGCCGCCGCTTCCATGGCTACGCGTGCGCCGGAGTTCGGCACGGGCGTAGCCATGGGAGCGCATCCACCTCGTTACACATCGTTAACGAACGGCAACATCGAGGAGACGAGCGTCCCGCTAGGTTGATCACACCGGGCCGGACCCGATCCGATCCGTGCCACCACAGCAAGGAGCACAATGAGCGTCTTCACCCGATCGCGCGTCGCAAAAGCCATGGGCGGCATCGCCCTCGCCAGCGCGACCGCCCTCGTCCTCGCCGGCTGCGCCGGTTCTCCCGCCGCCCCGGCGTCGTCTTCGTCGAGCGGTCCCGCCATGGAGCGCGAAGACCTGACACTCAAGATCGGCACGGTCCTGCCGCAGACGGGCAGCCTCGCGTTCCTCGGCCCGCCTGAAGAGGCTGGTGTGCTCCTCGCGGTGAACGAGATCAACGAAGCCAAGAAGGGCATCACCGTCGACCTGAGCACCGGAGACTCGGGCGACACCGACAACAAAGCTTTCGAGACTACGGTTCCCCGCCTTCAGAACGAGGGCGTGTCGGCGATGATCGGTGCCGCGGCATCCGGCGTGACGAAGCTCTTCCTGGACAGCAATGTGTCCGAGGGTGTCATCACGTTCTCGCCCGCCAACACGTCGCCCGACTTCACCACGTGGGACGATGACAACCTCTACTGGCGTACCGCTCCCAGCGATTTGCTCCAGGGTGAGGTACTCGCGAACAAGATCGCGGAAGACGGCAAGAGCACGATCGGCATCATCTACATCAACGACGCGTACGGCACGGGCCTGCGCAACGTGGTGAAGGAAGTGTTCGAGGGAACCGGCGGCAAGGTCGTCGCGGAGTCGTCGTTCAACACGGGTGACACCTCGTTCGACGCGCAGGTGGCAACGGTTGCTGCGGAGAACCCCGACGCTATCGTCGCAATCACGTTCGATGAGTTCGCGACCATCGCGCCCCTGCTGGTCAACGCGGGCCAGGACGCGAAGAACTTCTACCTCGTCGACGGAAACCTCAAGCAGTGGGGCAAGGACGTCAGCGTCTCGCTCGAGGGCGCTCAGGGCACGACGCCCGGACCCGTGCTCGAGGACGACTTCGTCGAGCGTCTGAACACTGCGTGGACCGCTGCAGGCAACAGCGAGCTCGAGGACCAGTCCTACGCGGCTGAGTCGTACGACGCAGCTGTGCTCCTCGCGCTCGGCGCCCTCGCTGCCAACGACACGACGGGCACCGCGATCGCCGGCAAGCTTCAGGAAGTCTCCGGCGGTAGCGGCGAGGGAGAAAAGTGCACGACGTTCGCCGACTGCGCCGACATCATCCTCGATGGCGGTACAGCCGACTACGACGGCTACTCCGGCCCGGTCACGTTCGACGAGAACGGCGACCCGACTGAGGCGACCATCGGCATCTTCCAGTACGGGGCCGACAACACCCACACGCGCATCAACTGATCGCGCATCATTGAGGACAGCGCCCGGGGGCATCCCCCGGGCGCTGTCCTTTTGCCCGGGTCCGCGCGTGCAGATGCCTGAGATCGACGAAACCCCCGCCAGCCGGAGCTGCGGGGGCTTCGTGACAGGAATCAGTCAGTGCCGAGGGTGCCCAGGTACAGCCCGATCACCTTGGGGTCGTTGAGTAGCTCGCGGCCGGTGCCCTCATAGGCGTCGCGTCCCTGGTCCAGTACGTAGCCGCGGTCGCAGATCTGCAGACAGCGGCGGGCGTTCTGCTCGACCATGATCGTCGTGACGCCGGCCTTGTTGATGTCGGAGACGCGAATGAAAGCGTCGTCCTGGCGCACGGGGGAGAGGCCGGCGCTCGGCTCGTCGAGTAGCAGGACAGACGGGTTCATCATGAGGGCCCGCGACATCGCCACCATCTGACGCTCGCCGCCCGAAAGGGAGCCGGCGCGCTGCTTCAGACGCTTGCCGAGTTCGGCGAAGATCGATGTGACGAACTCCAGCCGCTCTTTGTACGCGCTGGGCCGCTGATACAGACCCATCTGCAGGTTTTCCTCAATCGAGAGCGAGGGGAAGACGTTGTTCGTCTGCGGCACGAACGCGACACCGCGGCGGACAAGGCTGTCGGACTTCAACCCGATGATGCTCTCGCCGTCGACGTTGATCTCGCCGCCACGAACCTTAACCATGCCGAAGATGGCTTTGAGCAGGGTTGACTTACCCGCGCCGTTCGGACCGATGATGCCGATGAGTTCACCCTTGCGGGCGATCAAATTGGCGTTGTTGATGATGTTGATGCCAGGTAGATAACCGGCGAGCAGGTCTTTGACCTCGACGACGAGCTCGCGCTGGTCAATCGGCCCGGCCTGCGGAGACGCCACTCCTGATGCCTCGGTCATTTGTCCTCTTTCTCGGCGTCCGTGCTCGAGGACGCCTCCACTTCTTCGATCTCTGCGAGCATCTCGCGCGCAGACTCGTCGATTTCGCCGGGGACTCGGCCCGTCACGACTCCCAGGTCGACATCCTGATGGCTACCGAGGTACGCGTCGATGACCGCCTTGTCCTGCATGACAGTGTCCGGCGGGCCCTCTGCGACGACCTTGCCCTCAGCCATGACGACGACCCAGTCGGCGATGTGGCGCACCATGTGCATGTCATGCTCGACGAAGAGCACCGTCATGCCGAGCTCTTTGAGGTCCATGATGTGGTCGAGGAGAGACTGCGTCAGGGCAGGGTTCACGCCAGCCATCGGCTCGTCGAGCATGACCAGGTTGGGGTCGCTCATGAGTGCGCGCGCCATTTCCAGGAGCTTCCGCTGGCCGCCGGAGAGGCTGGCCGCGAAGTCCTTTTCCTTGGTGTCGAGCTTGAAGCGTGCGAGGAGACCGCGAGCCTTCTCCTCGATCTGCTTCTCCTGCGGACGCCACACGCGCGGTACAAAGCTCTGCCAGAACTTCTCGCCGCGCTGTCCGGGTGCACCGAGCTTCATGTTCTCGAGCACCGTCAAGAGAGCGAGCGCCTTCGTCAGCTGGAATGTGCGCACCTGCCCCATGCGAGCCACCTTGAAGGCGGGGATGCCGGCGAGGTTCTTCCCGTCGTAGGACCAGCGGCCGCTGTTCGGCTTGTCGAAGCCGCATAGCAGGTTGAACAGCGTTGTCTTGCCTGCGCCATTCGGTCCAATCAACGCGGTGATGGCGTTGCGGGGAATCTCGAGGTGCTGGACATCCACCGCAGTGAGCCCGCCGAAGCGGCGCTGGACGTCATCGATCACCAGGATGGGATCGTTCTTCGCGACGCCCGGAACGTTGTCCCCCTTGGCAAGGCCCGCGGTCTTTGGGCGTCGAACCGAGCCGGTCGGTGACGCCGCTGCCGCGGGGTTGTCGGGTGTCAGATCACTTGACAAAGGTCATCTCCTTCTTGTCGCCGAGAAGGCCCTGCGGTCGGAAGATGACCAGCAGCATCAGCGCGAGTCCCACGAGGATGAAGCGGAGCGTGCCCGCTTGAATGCTCGTCATCGGAAGGAGCCCCTGCTCGGCGAGTTCGGGCAGCATATTGCCGAGCAGCGCCATCACCATCCAGAAGAGGACAGCTCCGATCGAGGGGCCCATGATCGTAGCGGCGCCGCCTAGCAGAAGGACCGTCCACAGGAAGAACGTCAGCGATGTCGTGTAGCTCGAGGGGACAACCGCTGAGGGGAGGACGAACACGATTCCGCCGAGGGCGCCGATGACCCCGCCCACCACGAGTGCCTGCATTTTGTAGGCGAAGACGTTCTTCCCGAGTGCACGGACCGCGTCCTCGTCTTCGCGGATGCCCTTCAGCACTCGGCCCCAGGGGCTTCGCACGAGCGACCAGACGACGAACAGGGCGATGGCGAGCATGAGCAGACCGAACACCCGCACCCACAGGCCATCGGCATTGAACGTCCACGGCCCGAACCCGTAAGAGCCATCGGGGAACGGATTGGCGTCACGGAATCCGCCGTGATAGTTGCCGAGCCCGTCCGCAGAGTTCGTGTACTCGTCGAAGAGCTGAGTGGTGAACAGGAGGCGAACGATCTCGGCCGCCGCGATTGTCACGATGGCGAGGTAGTCCGCACGCAGACGCAGCGTCGGGATTCCGAGGACGAGGGCGAAGATTGCTGCGAGGAGCAGCCCGATGAGCATCCCCAGCCACCACGGCAGGCCGAAGCTGAGCACAGAGATCGCGTAGCCGTAGCCACCCAATGCCATGAAGCCGGCCATGCCGAAGTTGAGGAGACCTGCGTAGCCGAAATGTACGGCCAATCCGGTCGCCGCGAGGGCGTAGGCGATGGTGATGGGGCTCAGCAGATAGCTGAGCGTGTTTCCGACGATGGCACCCCAGTCCATGGGCTACCCCAATCTCTCTTTACGGCCCAGCAGACCCTGTGGTCGCACGAGCAGGATGAGGATGAGTACGACGAGCGCGCCCGCGTACTTCAGGTCTGAAGGAATCCACAGCGTCGACGTCTCGACAACGATTCCGACGATGAGGGATCCGAGGAGTGCGCCGAAGGCGGTGCCGAGCCCGCCGAGCGTGATCGCCGCAAAGATCAGGAGCAACATCTGGGTGCCCATATCCCACTTGACGCCAGGGCGGAAGTAAGCCCAAAGCACGCCCGAGAGGGCAGCGAGCACGCCGGCAAGGATCCAGACGATCCGCACGACGCGGTCGACGTTGATACCGGACGCGGCAGCGAGCTGCGGATTGTCGGAGATGGCACGCGTCGCCTTGCCGATGCGGGTGCCGAGCAAGAAGTACGCGACACCCAGGATCACGATGATGCTTACGCCCATGCTGATCAAGTCGATGTAGGAGACCGAGATCGGTCCCAGTTGGATCGGTGCAGGACTCGCGCCGGGGAGTTGGTACGTCGAACCGCCGACGACGAACTGATAGGTGTATCGCAGGGCGAGCGATAGCCCGATGCTGACGATCATGAGCTGAACGACGCCCAGGCCTCTGCGGCGGAGTGGTCGCCAGATGGCGGCGTCTGACGCCAATCCGAGGGCGGCACCTCCCAGTACCGCAGCACCGACGCCCAGCCAGAGCGGCAACTGCCACATGGTGCTGAAGACCATCGCGATCAGCGCGCCCCACGTCACCAGCTCACCGTGCGCGAAGTTGGAGAGTCCCGTGGTCCCGTAGATCAGAGCTGCGCCCATCGCGGCGAGAGCCAGCAGGAGGCCGAAGTTCACGCCGTTGAACAACCGGGATGCGAGCTGATCGGCGAAAGATTGCGTTTGTCGCTGACCTTCCCCGAGGAAGAGGTTGACGATCTTCGACCCGGTGAGTCCGAACTCCACCTTCTGCGAGGCGGAATCGCCCTCGACGATGACACCCTTCGGGAGCGTCGACTCGTCCACGGTCAACGTGTATTCATCCTTCTCGGGGACATACAGGCGCCAGCGACCGTCGGCGTCGGTGATAGTGGTCGCCTCGAAGGCGGCACCGCCCTCGACGGAGATGGACACGTCGGGCACAGGCTTATCGTCGAAAGTGATGACGCCCGCGAAGTAGAAAGAGGTCTTCTCCTGGTCGGCTCCCGGAGTGTCGGGGGCCGCAGCGAACGCCGCAGCGGGCATCGCTACGAGGAGCACGATCGCCGCGAAGAGTAACGCGGCGAGGGCGGACACGCGACGTGTCATCCGCCCCGGGCGACGGACAGTGCGCGTCGTCGGGGTGATCGCCACTGGCACCTCCTGAGTTGAGTGGTCGAACGCGCCGAGGGGTACCAGTGTTCGGTGGCTTCGGCGACACCTGAACGTATTGGTTGATTGTTGCCTGCGTGTTTCGGAGGCGCAACTCGGGTGCGAAGGCGGAGCGGCGATTGGTGGCTCTGCGGGAGTGCCGCACGGGAATACCACGCGGCCCTCGGCGCTTAGAATCGACGTGATCGAGAAGGAGCGCGCATGAGCGAGCACAACGACCCGTTCGGATTCGTGGGACTGACGTATGACGACGTCCTGCTGTTGCCCGGCCACACGGATGTCATCCCGTCCGAGGCGGACACCTCTTCACGGGTCACGCGACGCATCACCGTCGCGACTCCTCTTATCTCGGCAGCGATGGACACCGTCACAGAAGCGCGCTTGGCCATCGCCATCGCTCGCGAGGGTGGCATCGGCGTCATCCACCGCAACCTCTCCATCGTCGATCAGGCGAAGATGGTCGACCGCGTGAAGCGCAGTGAGTCGGGCATGATTACCGACCCCATCACGACGACGCCCGACGCCACCATCGAAGAAGTCGATAATCTCTGCGGCCAATACCGCATCTCGGGGCTCCCCGTCATCGACGACGAGGGCAAGCTCGTCGGCATCGTCACCAACCGCGACATGCGTTTCGTGTCCGGCTTCGAACGCCAGACCACGAAGGTGCGCGACGTCATGACCAGCGACGGTCTGGTCACCGGCCGCGTGGGGATCGGCGCCAACGAGGTGATCGCTCTCTTCGCCCACCACCGGGTCGAGAAATTGCCGCTCCTCGACGACGAGGGCAAGCTCGCCGGGCTCATCACGATCAAGGACTTCGACAAGAGCGAGAAGTACCCCCTCGCGACGAAGGACGACCAGGGCCGGCTACGCGTCGGCGCGGCGATCGGCTTCTTCGGGGACGCGTGGGAGCGCGCCGAAGCGTTGCGGGATGCCGGTGTCGACGTCATCGTGGTCGACACGGCCAACGGACAGTCGGCCGGTGTCATCGACATGGTCAAGCGGATCAAGGCAGACGAGTCCTTCGCCCACATCGACGTGATCGGCGGCAATGTCGCGACCCGCGAAGGAGCGCAGGCTCTCATCGATGCAGGGGTGGATGCCGTGAAGGTCGGTGTCGGCCCGGGCTCCATCTGCACGACGCGCGTCGTCGCGGGTGTGGGCGTTCCTCAGGTGACCGCGATCTACGAGGCATCCCTCGCCGCTCGAGAAGCGGGGGTCCCGATCATCGCGGACGGCGGACTGCAGTACTCCGGTGACATTGCGAAAGCACTCGTCGCCGGTGCCGACACCGTGATGCTGGGCTCGCTCCTCGCCGGTACGGACGAGTCCCCGGGTGAAGTGGTGTTCCAGGGCGGTAAGCAGTTCAAGCTCTACCGGGGGATGGGCTCCCTCGGTGCACTCCAGACCCGAGGGAAGAAGACCTCATACTCGAAGGACCGCTACTTCCAGGCCGACGTTCCGAGCGACGACAAGCTGATCCCCGAGGGCATCGAAGGGCAGGTCGCGTACCGCGGCCCGGTCTCCGCCGTCGCCTATCAGCTCGTCGGTGGACTCCGGCAGTCGATGTTCTACGTGGGCGCCCGCACTGTGGATGAGTTGAAGGCTCGCGGCAAGTTCGTGCGCATCACCTCGGCCGGGCTCAAGGAGTCCCACCCGCACGACGTCCAGATCGTCGTCGAGGCCCCGAACTACAAGCGCTGAGCGGGCCTGCGGGCTCGACACGCCCGGGATGCGGGCCAGATTTGCCCGCCCCCGGATCCCCGCGTAACTTATTACTTGTTCGCCCCACAGGGAAGAGCGAGAGGCCGAAAGGCCCGCCGCCCTCAAGATGGCGAACCACCCCACTCCGATAAGAAACAGTCGCTCTGCGATTGGGTCTGATCGCAGATCTAGGACGTGGGCCGCGGGACGTGCTCTCTTTGCCGCCAACCGCACACGAGAATCTCTCGAGATTCACGGCGTGTCGGGTTTGACGGTTCTGCGAGACTCGTCCTAAGGTAGAGAAGTTGCCTCACTACGAAGCCCTTGCGGGTGGTGTGGGAGCATCCGATCCTTGAGAACTCAACAGCGTGCACTTGTCAAATGCCAAATAACCTCTACCCAGTTTCGGCTGGGTGAGATTCCTTTGGATCAAAGTCCGGCTTCTTCCGGGAAGTCGGCATTAGATAGTCAGCAATGATTTATCTGTTTGGTCAGTTCAAACTCGCTGCTTCGGCCTATTCCGGTCGTTGTCAGTATTTTTCTTTTACGGAGAGTTTGATCCTGGCTCAGGATGAACGCTGGCGGCGTGCTTAACACATGCAAGTCGAACGGTGAAGCAGAGCTTGCTCTGTGGATCAGTGGCGAACGGGTGAGTAACACGTGAGCAACCTGCCCCTGACTCTGGGATAAGCGCTGGAAACGGCGTCTAATACTGGATATGAGCTGCGACCGCATGGTCAGCAGTTGGAAAGATTTTTCGGTCTGGGATGGGCTCACGGCCTATCAGCTTGTTGGTGAGGTAATGGCTCACCAAGGCGTCGACGGGTAGCCGGCCTGAGAGGGTGACCGGCCACACTGGGACTGAGACACGGCCCAGACTCCTACGGGAGGCAGCAGTGGGGAATATTGCACAATGGGCGAAAGCCTGATGCAGCAACGCCGCGTGAGGGATGACGGCCTTCGGGTTGTAAACCTCTTTTAGCAGGGAAGAAGCGAAAGTGACGGTACCTGCAGAAAAAGCGCCGGCTAACTACGTGCCAGCAGCCGCGGTAATACGTAGGGCGCAAGCGTTATCCGGAATTATTGGGCGTAAAGAGCTCGTAGGCGGTTTGTCGCGTCTGCTGTGAAATCCCGAGGCTCAACCTCGGGTCTGCAGTGGGTACGGGCAGACTAGAGTGCGGTAGGGGAGATTGGAATTCCTGGTGTAGCGGTGGAATGCGCAGATATCAGGAGGAACACCGATGGCGAAGGCAGATCTCTGGGCCGTTACTGACGCTGAGGAGCGAAAGGGTGGGGAGCAAACAGGCTTAGATACCCTGGTAGTCCACCCCGTAAACGTTGGGAACTAGTTGTGGGGTCCATTCCACGGATTCCGTGACGCAGCTAACGCATTAAGTTCCCCGCCTGGGGAGTACGGCCGCAAGGCTAAAACTCAAAGGAATTGACGGGGACCCGCACAAGCGGCGGAGCATGCGGATTAATTCGATGCAACGCGAAGAACCTTACCAAGGCTTGACATATACGAGAACGGGCCAGAAATGGTCAACTCTTTGGACACTCGTAAACAGGTGGTGCATGGTTGTCGTCAGCTCGTGTCGTGAGATGTTGGGTTAAGTCCCGCAACGAGCGCAACCCTCGTTCTATGTTGCCAGCACGTAATGGTGGGAACTCATGGGATACTGCCGGGGTCAACTCGGAGGAAGGTGGGGATGACGTCAAATCATCATGCCCCTTATGTCTTGGGCTTCACGCATGCTACAATGGCCGGTACAAAGGGCTGCAATACCGCGAGGTGGAGCGAATCCCAAAAAGCCGGTCCCAGTTCGGATTGAGGTCTGCAACTCGACCTCATGAAGTCGGAGTCGCTAGTAATCGCAGATCAGCAACGCTGCGGTGAATACGTTCCCGGGTCTTGTACACACCGCCCGTCAAGTCATGAAAGTCGGTAACACCTGAAGCCGGTGGCCCAACCCTTGTGGAGGGAGCCGTCGAAGGTGGGATCGGTAATTAGGACTAAGTCGTAACAAGGTAGCCGTACCGGAAGGTGCGGCTGGATCACCTCCTTTCTAAGGAGCATCTGAAGACTTCGGTCTTCCAGAACCCAGATCGAGACGAATGTTCTCGCTGGGAGCTCATGGGTGGAACATTTGACGAGGTGTGGGAGGGTGACCTTCGAATTTAGTACGGCCTTCGGGTCTGGAACGGTTCGGGGTGAGGCTTCTTGCACATGCACGCTGTTGGGTCCTGAGGGACCGGATGTGTTGTGACCTTCGGGTTGTGGCATGACGAACCTCAGGGCCTTTTCTGTGTCGGTGTTGCCGGCGTGGGGAGGGTACCGCCCGTACTTTGAGAACTACACAGTGGACGCGAGCATCTTTGAACTGATCTTTGATCGGTTCAGAAAGATGATCTTAAAGATCATTAGTCAATTTCGATTGACGATTCAACTCATGTGATTTCAAGTCTTTAAGAGCAAACGGTGGATGCCTTGGCATCTGGAGCCGAAGAAGGACGTAGCAATCTGCGATAAGCCTCGGGGAACTGATAAGCAAGTTTTGATCCGAGGGTGTCCGAATGGGGAAACCCCGCTGGGCGGCGTGCCGACCTAGTGACTCCCGCCTGAATATATAGGGCGGGTAGAGGGAACGTGGGGAAGTGAAACATCTCAGTACCCACAGGAAGAGAAAGCAACCGCGATTCCGTTAGTAGTGGCGAGCGAAACCGGAACAGGCTAAACCGAGTACGTGTGATATCCGGCAGGAGTTGCGTATTCGGGGTTGTGGGACTTTTCAGACAGTTCTGCCGATCTGTCGGCGTTACAAGAAGGTATAGACGAACCGCATTGAAAGGCGGGTCATAGAGGGTGCCAACCCCGTAGTCGAAATGCCTCTCTTGACGCGAAGAGTATCCCAAGTAGCACGGGGCCCGAGAAATCCCGTGTGAATCTGTCAGGACCACCTGATAAGCCTAAATACTCCCAGATGACCGATAGCGGACAAGTACCGTGAGGGAAAGGTGAAAAGTACCCCGGGAGGGGAGTGAAATAGTACCTGAAACCGTTTGCTTACAAACCGTTGGAGCCTCCTTAGTAGGGGTGACAGCGTGCCTTTTGAAGAATGAGCCTGCGAGTTAGCGATATGTGGCGAGGTTAACCCGTGAGGGGTAGCCGTAGCGAAAGCGAGTCTGAATAGGGCGATTCAGTCGCATGTCCTAGACCCGAAGCGAAGTGATCTATCCATGGCCAGGTTGAAGCGACGGTAAGACGTCGTGGAGGACCGAACCCACTTAGGTTGAAAACTGAGGGGATGAGCTGTGGATAGGGGTGAAAGGCCAATCAAACTTCGTGATAGCTGGTTCTCTCCGAAATGCATTTAGGTGCAGCGTTGCGTGTTTCTTGCCGGAGGTAGAGCTACTGGATGGCCGATGGGCCCTACAAGGTTACTGACGTCAGCCAAACTCCGAATGCCGGTAAGTGAGAGCGCAGCAGTGAGACTGTGGGGGATAAGCTTCATAGTCGAGAGGGAAACAACCCAGACCACCATCTAAGGTCCCAAAGCGCGTGCTAAGTGGGAAAGGATGTGGAGTTGCCTTGACAACCAGGAGGTTGGCTTAGAAGCAGCCACCCTTGAAAGAGTGCGTAATAGCTCACTGGTCAAGTGATTCCGCGCCGACAATGTAACGGGGCTCAAGCACGCCACCGAAGCTGTGGCATTGACATTATTGGTAGGCCTTCGTGGTCCAGCCGGGTTGATGGGTAGGAGAGCGTCGTGTGGCCAGCGAAGCGGCGGTGTGAACCAGCCGTGGAGGCTACACGAGTGAGAATGCAGGCATGAGTAGCGAAAGACGTGTGAGAAACACGTCCTCCGAAAGACCAAGGGTTCCAGGGTCAAGCTAATCTTCCCTGGGTAAGTCGGGACCTAAGGCGAGGCCGACAGGCGTAGTCGATGGACAACGGGTTGATATTCCCGTACCGGCGAAGAACCGCCCAAGCTAATCCAGTGGTGCTAAGAGTCCTAACCCGGCTGAGTGGATCCCTTCGGGGTGAAGCCGGCCGGTCTAACGCTCGACCCCGTTCTGGTGCGGCTAGCGTATTAACAGGTGTGACGCAGGAAGGTAGCCCATCCCGGGCGATGGTTGTCCCGGGGCAAGTGCGTAGGCCGAGAGATAGGCAAATCCGTCTCTCACATAGGCTGAGACACGATGCGGATAAAAAGTGGGTGATCCTATGCTGCCAAGAAAAGCATCGACGCGAGGTTCAAGCCGCCCGTACCCCAAACCGACTCAGGTGGTCAGGTAGAGAATACCAAGGAGATCGAGAGAATCGTGGTTAAGGAACTCGGCAAAATGCCCCCGTAACTTCGGGAGAAGGGGGGCCTTCCGCTTATTAGGATTTACTCCGAAAGGGCGTGGAGGCCGCAGAGACTAGTGGGTAGCGACTGTTTACTAAAAACACAGGTCCGTGCCAAGTCGCAAGACGATGTATACGGACTGACGCCTGCCCGGTGCTGGAAGGTTAAGAGGACCGGTTAGCCGCAAGGCGAAGCTGAGAATTTAAGCCCCAGTAAACGGCGGTGGTAACTATAACCATCCTAAGGTAGCGAAATTCCTTGTCGGGTAAGTTCCGACCTGCACGAATGGCGTAACGACTTCCCAACTGTCTCAACCGCGAACTCGGCGAAATTGCATTACGAGTAAAGATGCTCGTTACGCGCAGCAGGACGGAAAGACCCCGTGACCTTTACTATAGCTTTGTATTGGTGTTCGGTGTGGCTTGTGTAGGATAGGTGGGAGACTTTGAAGCGGTGACGCCAGTTACCGTGGAGTCATTGTTGAAATACCACTCTGGTCACTCTGGATATCTAACTTCGAACCGTAATCCGGTTCAGGGACAGTGCATGGTGGGTAGTTTAACTGGGGCGGTTGCCTCCCAAAAAGTAACGGAGGCGCCCAAAGGTTCCCTCAACCTGGTTGGCAATCAGGTGGCGAGTGTAAGTGCACAAGGGAGCTTGACTGTGAGACTGACAGGTCGAGCAGGGACGAAAGTCGGGACTAGTGATCCGGCAGTGGCTTGTGGAAGCGCTGTCGCTCAACGGATAAAAGGTACCTCGGGGATAACAGGCTGATCTTGCCCAAGAGTCCATATCGACGGCATGGTTTGGCACCTCGATGTCGGCTCGTCGCATCCTGGGGCTGGAGTAGGTCCCAAGGGTTGGGCTGTTCGCCCATTAAAGCGGTACGCGAGCTGGGTTTAGAACGTCGTGAGACAGTTCGGTCCCTATCCGCTGCGCGCGTAGGAAATTTGAGAGGATCTGACCCTAGTACGAGAGGACCGGGTTGGACGAACCTCTGGTGTGCCAGTTGTTCTGCCAAGAGCACCGCTGGTTAGCTACGTTCGGGATGGATAACCGCTGAAAGCATCTAAGCGGGAAGCCGGCCTCAAGATGAGATTTCCATACCTTCGGGTGAGAGGCTCCCAGCCAGACTACTGGGTTGATAGGCCGGATGTGGAAGCGTGGTAACACGTGAAGCTGACCGGTACTAATAAGCCGATGACTTGATAACACACCGTTTAGGTGCTTGCGTCCACTGAGTGGTTCTCGATGTACGGTCGAGAACCGCATAACGTTTAATCGTTGTGCAGATTGAAACATCAATAGTGTTTCGGCGGCCATAGCGTGAGGGAAACGCCCGGTTACATTCCGAACCCGGAAGCTAAGCCTCACAGCGCCGATGGTACTGCAGGGGGGACCCTGTGGGAGAGTAGGACACCGCCGGACTTCTTTCGATCGAAAGCCCCGACCAATGCTGGTCGGGGCTTTCGTGGTTAACGCGCACTCTCGTGTGCGCGCATGGGACATTCTTCGATAGTCTGGTCGGCTCCGCTCTGGGAGCGGAAGGACCATATCGTGTCTCACATCGACGTTCAGAACGTCTCTTTCACCCTCCCCGACGGGCGTCGTCTCCTCAACGACGTGTCTTTCCGGGTGCCGTCCGGCAAGACGACAGCGCTCATCGACCAGAATGGCGCCGGCAAGACCACACTGATGCGGGTCGTCCGCGGCGACCTCACGCCTCACGGGGGTGTCGTCTCCGTCGACGGGTCGCTCGGTGTGATGGATCAGTTCGTCGGCCACGGCGGCGACGGCCAGACTGTTCACGACCTCTTGATCGAAGTGTCTCCCGCCCGCATTGCCCGCGCCGCCCGCGAATTGGAGACGGCCGAGAATGCGCTGATCGACAACGACGTGCTCGATTCTCAGCTGCGCTACGCATCCGCTCTTGCGGACTACGCGGACGCCGGGGGATACGAATACGAGACCGTCTGGGACACCTGCACGATCGCGGCACTCGGCACGCCGTTCGACAGAGCGCGGTACCGCGAGCTCGTCACGCTCTCGGGCGGCGAGCAGAAGTGCCTCGCTCTCGAGGCCCTGCTGCGTGGCTCTGATCCCGTGCTCGTCCTCGACGAGCCGGACAACTACCTCGACGTCCCCGGAAAGCGTTGGCTGGAGGAACGCCTGCGCGAGACAGCCAAGACCGTTCTGCTGATCTCGCACGATCGGGAACTGCTGGCACGGGCTGCTGACAGGATCGTCACCCTCGAGGCCGGCGCTGCGGGAAGTACCGCGTGGGTCCACGGCGGTGGGTTCGGAACCTACCAGCAGTCCCGGGACGAGCGGATGTCGCGCCTCGACGAGCTGCGGCGGAGGTGGGACGAGCAGCACGTGGCTCTGAAGAAGTTCGTGGCCGACATGAAGGTGAAGGCTGCCGCGAGCGATGAGTTCGCCTCACGGTATCGAGCCGCACAAACGAGACTGCGCAAGTTCGAAGAGGCCGGTCCTCCCGAGGCTCGGCCCACGGAGCAGAAGCTCGATCTTCGTCTTCGCGGCGCGCGCACGGGAAAGCGGGCCGTGGTCGCCGAGAGCCTCGAGCTGACCGGTCTCATGCGTCCGTTCGATGTCGAGGTCTGGTTCGGCGACCGGATCGCGGTCCTCGGATCGAACGGGTCGGGCAAGTCGCACTTTCTGCGTCTCCTCGCGGCGGGTGGCACCGAACCAGACTCGATCCGAGGACATGTGACGGATGCCGCCATCGCGCTGGAGCCTGTGGATCATGAGGCGCGTGTGACTCTCGGAGCCCGGGTGGTGTCGGGGTGGTTCGCGCAGACGCACCGGCATCCCGAGTTCAGCGGAAAACCGCTCCTCGACATCCTTCACCGGGGCGATGACCGACGGAGCGGGATGCCGCGCGATGCTGCCAGCTCTGCCCTCGACCGCTACGGGCTCGTCGCGCAGGCGGAGCAGACGTTCGACAACCTGTCGGGAGGCCAGCAGGACCGTTTTCAGATCCTTCTGCTGGAGCTCTCGGGAGCGACTCTGCTGCTGCTCGACGAACCGACCGACAACCTCGACCTCGTCTCGGCGGAGTCGCTCGAAAGCGCCCTCACCTCGTTCGAAGGCACGGTGCTCGCCGTCACGCACGACCGCTGGTTCGCCCGCTTTTTCGACAGGTTCCTCGTGTTCGGGTCCGATGGGGAGGTGTACGAGTCGGATGCGCCGGTCTGGGACGAGAAGCGCGTGAGCAGAGCCAGGTGAGCGGCGGGGCGGGGGCGAGGGCTCGACGGTAGGCTGGAACGGTGACCATGGAAATCGAGCTCGGCCGCGCCAAGCGCGCACGTCGCGCATACGCCTTCGACGACATCGCCGTGGTGCCCTCGCGGCGCACGCGCAACCCCGAGGACGTCTCGACGACCTGGTCGATCGACGCGTACAGCTTCGGGATTCCCGTCCTGGGGGCGCCGATGGACTCCGTCATGAGCCCCCGCACGGCGATCATGCTGGGCCAGCTCGGCGGGCTCGGGGTGCTCGACCTCGAGGGGCTCTGGACCCGGTACGACGACCCCGAACCGCTTCTCACGGAGATCGCTGCGCTGCCCGCGGACGGTGCGACGCGCCGCATGCAGGAGCTGTACTCGGCGCCGATCAAACCCGAGCTGGTACGCGACCGGCTGGCGGAGATCCGCGCCGCGGGCGTCACCGTGGCGGGTGCTCTTACGCCCCAACGCACCCAGGACCTTTACGAGACCGTCGTCGCGGCCGGCGTCGACTTGTTCGTCATCCGCGGCACGACCGTATCCGCCGAGCACGTGTCCAGCGAGACCGAGCCGCTGAACCTCAAGAAGTTCATCTACGACCTCGACGTTCCCGTCATCGTGGGCGGCGCATCGACCTATACGGCCGCGTTGCACCTCATGCGCACCGGTGCGGCGGGCGTGCTCGTCGGATTCGGTGGGGGAGCGGCATCCACTACCCGTGCCACTCTCGGGCTCCACGCGCCGATGGCCACTGCCGTCGCGGACGTCGCCGGCGCGCGCCGCGACTACCTCGACGAGTCGGGCGGCCGTTACGTGCACGTCATCGCAGACGGGGGAGTGGGTACCTCGGGTGACATCGTGAAGGCGCTCGCCATGGGCGCGGACGCGGTCATGCTCGGCGTCGCGCTTGCTCGCGCCACCGACGCGCCCGGTCGCGGATTCCACTGGGGACCGGAGGCGCACCACGCCAAGCTGCCGCGCGGAACCCGTGTCGAAGTCGCGCAGGTCTCGCCGCTCGAGGAGATCCTGTACGGCCCGGCGCCGGTCTCCGACGGCACCGCCAACCTCATCGGTGCGCTTCGCAAGTCCATGGCGACGACCGGGTATTCCGACCTCAAGGAGTTCCAGCGCGTCGAGGTCGTGGTCGCGCCGTACGCGTCGTCGCACTGATGACCAGCGCTCGCACCGCCGAGGATCTCCCCGAGGTCTTCCCGCCCACGTTGCGGGAAGTGATGGTCCGACCGTTCTGGATCGGGATGCTGGGGCTTGCCCTCCTGGTTGCGGGGATCTTCGCGTGGCTCGGGCAGTGGCAGCTGGGTAACGCCATCGACACCGACCCGCCCGCCGCAGGGATGACCGAGCAGATGCGTCCTCTCGGCGACGTCGTCACACCGGGGGAGTACCTGGCCGAGCCGCTCGTGGGTCAGCGTGTCGACGTCGCGGGTTCATTCGTCGCGGGCGACTTCCGCGTGATCACCTCGCGATACGACGACGGCGAGCCCGGGTTCTGGGTCGCCGGACAACTCCGCGTCGATTCGTCGACCAAAGGCCTCGACGGGCCCGCGTCCTTGGCTGTGGCCGTCGGTTTCAGCCCCGACCGAACGACGGCGGATGCCGCGGCATCCACCCTCAACGGTGCGGCCCCCGAGAAGGTGGACCTGACCGGACGCCTCATCTCCGATGAAGGCGCCAAGGAGCCGCCGCGCGGCGGCGACCCGTTCGAGATCAGCGCCATGTCACCCGCGATGTTGCTCTCGCAGTGGCAGGATGCCGAGGGGGTCGACGTCTACCGTCCTTACCTCGTATCCGCAGAGTCCTTCGGCGGCCTCCGTGTGATCCATTCGCCGGCGCCCGCGGAGCTGTCCTCCGTCAACTGGCTGAACATCTTCTATGCCATCGAGTGGGCGGTGTTCGCGGGGTTCGCGTTCTACATGTGGTACCGCCTTGCTCGAGACGCCTGGGAGAAGGAAGTCGAAGCCCTCACCGAGGGTGATGTCGACGCCGACCGCACCGAGCAGCCCTCGCCGCGCCCGTAGACTGGGAGCCATGCCCGTCCAGCCCAAACTCGCCACTTTTCCGGCGATCCGCGGCGCCCTGAAGTTCTATCAGATCGCCTCGATCATCACCGGTGTCGGCCTGCTTCTGCTGGTCGCCGAGATGATCCTCAAGTACACCCCGATCCACGTCGAGCTCTTCGCCGGCGGATCCGGCGGGCTCCTGTGGTTCGCGACCGCGATCCCCGGTCCCGATTGCCAGTGGTTCTCGCTCTTCGTTCCTGCGACGAACACCTGCGACATCGTGTCGACGGGCGACGGCGTCAACGTCTCGCTCGCGATCCTCATCGTGCACGGCTGGTTCTACGTCGTGTACCTTTTCGCGTGCTTCCGAGTCTGGAGCCTCATGCGGTGGCGTTTCCCGCGCTTCATCGTCCTGGCCCTCGGCGGCATCGTGCCCCTCCTGTCCTTCTTCATGGAGGCGAAGGTCGCTCGCGAGGTCAGGCAGTACCTGGCTGAGCGGGAAGCCGCCGCATCCACCCCCCTCGAAACCCCCACGGAGACCCGGTGACAGAGCAGACCGAAACCTCCCAGCGCCCCGTACTGGTCGTCGACTTCGGAGCCCAGTACGCGCAGCTGATCGCGCGCCGGGTCCGCGAAGCCGGCGTCTACAGCGAACTGGTGCCCCACACTGCGACCGCCGCAGAGATCGCCGAGAAGAACCCGGTCGGGATCATCCTCTCGGGCGGGCCCTCGTCGGTCTACGAAGAGGGAGCCCCCCAGCTGGATGCCGCGGTCTTCGATCTCGGCGTGCCCACGCTCGGCATCTGTTACGGCTTCCAGGTCATGGCGAAGACCCTCGGCGGCGAGGTCGCGAACACCGGGCTCCGTGAGTACGGCGCGACGGATGCCACGATCGTCACCGACAACGTCCTCCTCGCTGGGCAGCCGGTCGATCAGAACGTCTGGATGAGCCACGGCGACCAGGTCAGCGCCGCTCCCGACGGGTTCGACGTCCTCGCCCGCACGGCGGTCACACCGGTCGCTGCCTTCGCGAACGATGCCCGCAAGCTCTACGGGGTGCAGTGGCACCCGGAGGTCAAGCACTCCGACCACGGGCAGCGCGTGCTCGAGAACTTCCTGCACAAGGCGGCGGGCCTGCCCGCCGACTGGAACAGCGACAACGTGATCGCGGAGCAGATCGAGAAGATCCGCGCCCAGGTCGGTCGCGGTCGCGTGATCTCGGCTCTGTCGGGTGGCGTGGATTCCGCTGTCTCGACGGCACTCGTCCACAAGGCCGTCGGCGATCAGCTCACTGCGGTCTTCATCGATCACGGTCTCCTCCGTAAGGGCGAGCGCGAGCAGGTCGAGAACGATTACGTCGCGTCCACCGGAGTCCGTCTCATCACCGTCGATGCCCGGGAGACCTTCCTTGACGCGCTCGCGGGCGTCAGCGACCCGGAGCAGAAGCGCAAGATCATCGGACGCGAGTTCATCCGCGCCTTCGAGAAGGTCCAGGCCGATCTCATCGCCGAGGCTGCGGCTGACGGCGATCCGATCGGCTTCCTCGTGCAGGGGACGCTGTACCCGGACGTCGTCGAGTCCGGTGGTGGCAGCGGCACGGCCAACATCAAGAGCCACCACAACGTGGGCGGCCTTCCCGAAGACCTGCAGTTCGCGCTCGTCGAGCCGCTCCGGACCCTGTTCAAGGACGAGGTCCGCGCGATCGGGCGAGAGCTCGGGCTGCCGGAGGCGATCGTCGGTCGCCAGCCGTTTCCGGGGCCCGGCCTCGGAATCCGCATCGTGGGCGAGGTCACCGCTGACCGCCTCGAGATCCTGCGTGACGCCGACGCCATCGCCCGCGCGGAGCTGACGAAGGCGGGACTCGACGGAGAGATCTGGCAGTGTCCCGTCGTGCTCCTGGCCGACGTTCGCTCGGTCGGTGTGCAGGGGGACGGCCGGACCTACGGGCATCCGATCGTCCTTCGTCCCGTGTCGAGCGAGGACGCGATGACCGCGGACTGGACGCGTCTGCCGTACGACGTCCTCTCGAAGATCAGCAACCGCATCACCAACGAGGTGCGCGAGGTCAACCGGGTGGTGCTCGACGTGACGTCGAAGCCCCCGGGGACCATCGAGTGGGAGTGAGCCCCGAACCTCACCACCGTGATGGCCCGCTCCTGCGCCACTTGACAGGGAGCGGGCCGCACGGCCAGAGTGAGCGCGGGACCCGGCCCCTTTCTGCACCGCCGACTGAGGAGGGGGTGAGGCGTTGATCGAGCGTTCGCGCACGCAGCCGTACGCGCAGTTCCTGCTGGCGGCTGCCAGTCTCATCGTCGTCCTCGTCCTGGGGACCATCGACGGCGCGCGGGTCACCCCGCTCCTGCTCGCCGGTTTCGGCGTCATCGTCCTCAGCACGGCAGCGATGACGGCTGTCTGGCTCGTTCAGCCGACGCGGAACACCCAGTGGCTTGCCGCTGTCCCGCTGTTGCAGATCGTCGCCTGCGTCCCGTTGCGAGACGGCGGCACCGACGTGCTGCCCTCCGCGTCGATGCTGATCATCTTCCCGCTGGGATGGCTCGCGTTCGCGTTCCCGCCGGTGGTGACGGCGGTGGGCGTGGTGCTCACCGCACTCGGGCCGATCACGCATGCGCTGAGCAGTGGGGGATTCGACAGCGCCAGTGAGATCGTCTCCGTCGTCGCGCTGCCGATCATCAGCGCCCTCGTCGCTGTCACCGTGAGTCTCGTCGCTCGCGACCTCGCCCGCATGCGCGCCACGATGCAGAGCGTGTCGACGGAGCTCGACCATGCCCTGCGCCTCTCGGGTCGCGACACGGCCATGCTGCGAGCGACGCTCGACGCGACCGACAACGCCGTCGCTGTCTTCGGGCCGGACGGCCGGGCCATTCTCCTGAACGCCGTTGCCGCTGAGATCAGCGGCAGGTCTGGCATCGACGACGTCGACCGGGACGGGTTCGCGTCGCTCATCTGGCGCGCCGACCCGTCGATGCCGGCGGAGGCGACGTCTGCGGACTTCGTCGAGCGAGTCCGTTCGGGTGACTTCGCCGCGCCCCGCACGGTCGAGTTCGGTGGAGATCCCCGTCGCGTCATGCAGGTCATCGTCCGCCCCGTCGTCGCCGGCGGCGACGAGGTCGGCATCGTGATCGTCGGGCAAGACGTCACCGATCTGGTGAACGCTGTCGAGGTCCGCGACCGCTTCCTCAGTACGGTCGGCCACGAGTTCCGCACCCCGCTCACCGTCATCCTCGGGCACACCGACATCGCCCTCATGAACGGCTCCGCCGAGACCGAGCGCTGGGAGGCCGTCGAGCGGTCGGCGGAGCGGCTGCTGCGCCTCGTCGAGCGCCTCATCGCCGCGGGCCAGACGTCCCGGGACGTCGAAGCGCGCTCCGGTGCCTCGCACGTCGGACCGGTCGTGAGGCACGCCGTGACGGAGGTCGCCGCACGCGCGCTGGAGCGGGGGATCGGCATCCGGATCGGACCGATGCCGGAGCGCGCCGCCCGCATCGCCGTCCGCGACCTGTCGTCGATCCTCGAAGAGCTGCTGCGGAACGCCGTCGAGTTCACCCCTGTCGGCGGAGAAACGATCGTCGTGTCAGCACACGAGGATGGCCGCGACATCGTTGTGACCGTCGCGGATCACGGCGTCGGGATGACCGAGCAAGAGCGGCTCCACGCGTTCGAGCGCTTCTACCGTGCTCCCTACGCCCACGAAGCGGCGATCCCGGGCACCGGCATCGGACTCTCCAATGCAGCGTCGCTCGCGGATGCCTACGGTGCGAACGTCTCGCTGGAGTCGTCCCCGACGCGGGGCACCATCGCGGTCCTCCGCCTGCCCTCCTGACTGAGCGTCGTATGACGCGGTGCGATCAGTTACTGCCTCGCAGGATGGCGATCATGCGGAGGATCTCGACGTACAGCCAGACGACCGTGACCATGATGCCGAAGGCGCCGATCCAGCCGAACTCGCGGGGAGCGCCGTTGCGGGCGCCCTGCTGCACGAGGTCGAAGTCCTGCACCAGCGAGTACGCCGCCATCAGGACGACCAGGAGGCCGATGATGAGGCCGAGGGGGATGCCGGCGACCTTCATCGAGTAAAGACCGAAGGCGCCGTTCGTGACGCCCGTCCACATGAGAACGAGGTTCACGAGGGCGAAGACCATGTAGCTGACCATCGCGATCATGAAGATCTTGTTGGCCTTCTTGGTCACGCGGACCTTGCCGCTGGCGAAGAGAGCGAGGGTCACACCGACGACGACGAGGGTCGCGACGGTGGCCTGCAGGACGACGCCGGGCCAGATGAACTCGAAGAACGCGGAGATACCACCGACGAACAGACCCTCAGCCGCCGCGTACGCCCAGATGAGTGCGGGGCGCACCTTCTTGCGGGAGGTGAAGGTGATGACCAGGGCGAGGATGAACCCGACGAACGCGCCGATGATCCACGGTGCCATCGTGAGGCTGCCCGGCTCGACCTGGGTCGGCATGAGCGAACCGCCGAGGGTCCAGAACCAGCCCACCAGAGCGGTGACGAGAAGGATGCCGAACAGACCCGCTGTCTTGACGACGGTGTCCTCGACCGTCATGCGGCCGGTGTTGGCGGACGACGCGGTCGGAGCCGCGTACATCCCCTCGAGCCGGGCGTTCGACGCGACGTCGGCGGCCTGGTGCGAGGCTGCCGCGTTGTTCGTCTGGGCGGCCGGGGGAGTCAGGCCGGGGCGCTGCTCCTGAAAGACCGGATTGTTGAAGGCGAAATTGCCGGACGCTGCCATTGTGTGTCTCACTCCAAAAGTCGACTCACAGCGCGATGCTGTCGATCCAGCGTATCCGACCGTGATTCCGCGCGAGGGGAGCCCCGCTGTGAGAGGACTATGAGGCTCTTACGCCGTCGTCGGCAGGGCATTCGGGCACGCACCCGCTGGGTAGCCTGAGCGCATGTCTCGCACGCGCCCGCTCGTCATCGGCCACCGAGGCGCACCGGGGTATCGTCCCGAGCATTCTCTGGCCTCGTACGAGCTGGCGCTCGACCTCGGTGTCGATGCGGTCGAACCGGATGTCGTGTTCACGAAAGACGCCGTCGCGGTCATCCGGCACGAGAACGAGATCGGTTCGACGACGGACGTGGCGCGGCATCCGGAGTTCGCATCGCGGCGCACGACGAAACACGTCGACGGCGAACCTCTGACCGGCTGGTTCGTGGAGGACTTCACCTGGGAGGAGCTCGCCACCCTCCGCTGCCGGGAGCGGCTGCCGAAGCTGCGCCCGCGGAGCGCCGAGTTCGACGATCGACTGCCGATCCTGCGGCTGCGCGATCTCCTCGACCTCGTGGCGACGGCTGGACGGCGTGAGGGTCGGGGGATCGGCGTCGTCCTCGAGGTCAAGCACGCCACCTACTTCGCCTCGCTGGGTTACGACGTGGCGGCATTGCTCGACGCGGAGCTGCGCCGCGCGGGATGGGATGCCGGCAACCACCCGCTCGTGATCGAGTCGTTCGAGCAGGGCATCCTGCAGCGGATGCGGGACCGCGGCATCCGGGCCCGCTACATCTACCTCCTCGAAGCCGAGGGCCGGCCGCACGATCTCGTCGCGACGCGCGGAGCGGACGCCCCGACGTACGCGGATCAGCTGACCCACGCAGGGCTCGACCGGCTCGCCCACGAGGTCGACGGCATCAGCCTCGACAAGCGCGTCATCCTCGAGGACGACGGCATCGTCGCCGCCGCCCAGGGGCGTGGGCTCGAGGTCTACACGTGGACGTGCCGGCCCGAGAACGCGTTCCTCTCCGTTCCTTTCCGTCGCGGGCGGGCGAAAGCCGCGTTCGGGGATTGGGAGGGGGAGTGGCAGCGGATCGCGGATGCCGGCGTCGACGGGGTCTTCGTCGACCACGCCGACCTGGGGGTCGCGTTCTTCGGACGCTCAGGCACCGATCGGTAGAATGGATGCCGGTGCGCCAGCACCCCGTGTAACTACCTGATCCGTGGAGAGTCAAGGCGGCACGACGCCTCGTCTACACGGAGGTCACACATGCCCCTCACCGATTCCACTCCGGTGCGCCCCGCGGAGAGCGGTAGCCCGGTCCGCACCCTGGCTGCGAGTATCGGGGTCAGCTACTTCGCCATCGCCCTGATCGCGCGACTGCCCTACGCGATGATCGTGGTCGGCGTTCTCACGATGGTGGTCGACGCCCGCGGATCGCTCGCCGTCGGCGGGCTCACGTCGGCGATGGTCGGTCTCGGCACGATCGCCACCGGCCCGCTCATCGGCGCCGCCGCCGACCGATGGGGTCAGCGGCCCGTTCTGCTCCTCGCGGCGCTCGTCCAGAGCGCCGTCCTCGTCGCACTCGTCGCCGTGGCCTACGGCGACACCCCCGAGGGCCTGGTCTTGCTCGTTTCCGCGCTCGCCGGCGCCACGGCCCCTCAGGTGTCCCCGATGTCGCGCGCGCGCCTCGTCGGTGCGATCGGACGGATGCGGCTCGCCGGGGGCGCCCGCGGGCGGCTCCAGGAGTCGACGATGGGTTACGAGTCCGCCGTCGACGAGATCGTCTTCGTCTTCGGCCCGGTCCTCGTCGGGGTCGTCGCCATCGCTGCGACGCCGGCCGCTCCGGTTCTCGCCGCCGCCGGTCTGACTCTCGTGTTCGTCACCGCCTTCGCCCTGCACCCGACGGCGCGCACCGCGGGCTACGCAGATGGGGCGGCCGAGCGCGAGCCCGCGCGGAGCATCGCGCGGCCCGGCATCCTGCTGGCCGCCGGAGGCACTTTCGCGACCGGCCTCTTCTTCGGCTCGATGCTGACCTCGCTCACCGCGTTCGCGGACGAGGGCGGATTCCCGGAGCAGACCGGCATCCTCTACGGGATCATGGGAATCGGGTCGGCGGTCCTCGCCCTCGCCGTCGGGATCCTGCCGCGCCGCTTCTCGCTGCCGTGGCGGTGGATCGCGTTCACGGCCGTCCTCGTCGTCGGCGCGGTCCTCGCCGCCGGCGCCACCGGGGCGGTGTCGATGGGGTGGGCCCTCGCGCTCGCCGGCTGCGGCATCGGTCCGACGCTCGCGACCCTCTACGCGCTCGCGGCGGCGCGCTCGCCGCGCGGGCGGGAGGCCACCGTCATGGCGGTGCTCGGCTCATCGGTCGTCGTCGGGCAGGCGCTGTCGAGCATGGTGGTCGGCTCGCTGGCGGAGTCCGCGGGTTCGGCGACCGCTCTGTGGGCGCCCGTGGGCGCGTCCGCGCTTCTGCTGGTGTTCGGACTCCTGAACCTCCGGGCATGGCGCACCGTTCCCGGATCGGACACAGCTACCCCCTAGGGTGAGCCCTATGACTAGTGCCGGCATCGTCGCCGAGGGGGTGCGACGATCCTTCGGGAACGTCCACGCCGTCCGCGACGTCACCTTCCAGGCGCCCGAAGGCGCAGTCACCGGACTCGTGGGACCCAACGGCGCGGGCAAGACGACCCTGCTGCTCATGCTGGCCTCCCTTCTCGCGCCGGACGCGGGCACGATCCGCATCGCCGGGGTGGATCCGGTCGCCGAGCCCGCGAAAGCGCGCGCGCAGCTCGGCTGGATGCCGGACAGCCTCGGCGCGTGGCCGTCGCTCTCCGCGCGCGAGACGATCACCGTCACGGGACGGCTCTCCGGGCTGAGCCAGGCCGCAGCGGTGTCGCGCGCCTCGGAGCTGCTCACGACAGTGGGTCTCGAGACGCTCGGCGACGCCCCCGCGCGTGTGCTCTCGCGGGGGCAGAAGCAGCGCCTCGGTCTCGCTCGCGCGCTCGTGCACGACCCGCGCGTGCTGCTGCTCGATGAGCCGGCATCCGGGTTGGATCCGCAGGCGCGCATCGATCTGCGTCTGCTGCTGCGTTCCCTCGCGGCGGAGGGACGCACCGTGCTCGTCTCCAGCCACATCCTCTCCGAGCTCGAAGAGGTCGTCGACGATGCCGTCTTCATGATGCAGGGGGAGACGGTCAGTTCGGAGCGGGTCGCAGAGGCGGCGGGGCGTGCGCGCACCTGGCGGGTGCGTCTCGCCGACCGGGATGCCGTCGCTGCCGCGCTCCCCGTCGCCCAGGCACTCGGGCTCGACGTCGCGACGATCCCCGTCGACCGGCGCGACGTCCTCCTGAGCTTCGCGGGCGACGCCGCGGCCGCGGCGGGCCTCACCGCCCTCGTCTCGGCAGGCCTGCCGGTCGCGGAGTTCTCGGCGGCCAGCGGCATCCTGGAACACACCTTCCTCGACCTCGAAGGAGGTGCGCGATGAACGCCTCGCGCCTGTGGACCATCGCCCGGCTCGATCTGACCCAGCGCATCCGGACCGTCTCCTGGTACGTCCTGCTCGGCGTCTTCGCCCTCGTCCTCGTCGGGACGACGGCGCTCGCCTTCCTCTCGTTCACATGGCAGGAGGACACCGGTCCCGGTGTGTACTCCGTCGTCGTCCTCGTGACCCTTCTGCTGGTCGTTCTCGTGTCGCCCACCCTCAGCGGCAATTCGATCAACGGCGATCGGGATGCCGCGACCCTCGCACCGCTCCAGGTCACCCAGGCCACGACGCTCGAGATCGTCCTCGGGAAGTTCCTCGCCGCATGGCTGACCGGACTGACCTTCGCCGCCGTCGCGGTGCCCTTCCTCGTCATCGCCACCTTCGGCGGTGGGGTGCAGCCGATCACCGTGGTCGCATCGACGGCGATCCTGGTGATCGAGACGGGCGTCGTCGCCGCCATCGGAACGGCCATCAGCGGTGTGCTCGCCCGTCCGCTCTTCTCGGTCGCAGCGACCTACCTCGTCGTGGCGGCGCTCACGATCGGCACTCCGATCGCGTTCGGATTGATCGGAGCGAGCTTCTCCTCGGAACGCGTGGAGCGCTACGAGGCGCTCCAGTACGACGAGACCACCGGGGCACCGCTCTGCATAGACGGCTCCTCGAATTGCGCGTCCACCCCCGCGGAGCAGGTCTGCCGCGACGACGGTCAGCCCACGACGTCGCGGGTGCCGCGCTTCGACTACGTGTGGTGGGTGCTCGCGGCGAACCCGTTCGTCATCCTCGCCGACGCGACGCCGACCGGCTTCAACAGTCAGGGCTACCCGGAGGACCTCTTCGGCCAGGTGAAATACGCCGTGAGGCAGTCTCAGATCGCCCCGGATCTCGACTACGTCTACAGCGACTGCGATCCCGATCAGTCCGGGGCCACACCGGAAGAGGTGGACGCCTCGACTGTGCCGATCTGGTTCGTCGGTCTGGGAGGGCAGGTGATCGTCGCAGCGCTCCTCATGTGGGGGGCCGTCTCGCGCACCCGCACGCCGGCACGTCGCCTTCCGCCGGGGACCCGCATCGCCTGAACGAGCGTGAGGATCCTCTCATCTGAGCATCTTCCTCTTGGGGGATCGACAGGGGGTGCATAGCCTCCTATCAGCCTCGGCCGCTGCATCCGACTCGGATGAATCGTCAGTTCTGTGCCGAGCGCTCTTCCCAGAAGGAAAGGCGGTCCCCCTTGCACCGACGCATACTGGCGGTCGCGGGCGTCCTCGCGCTCTCGCTGCCCACGACCGCGGCTCTCGCCGCGACACCCGACGACGACCCCACCGCGCGATTCGAGCGCAGCACGTCGAGCGGAGCGATCGACAGCTCGTTCTCGGCTGCGGCGATCGATCCCGACCGGCAGGTCTCGGTCGTGATCGAGATGGAGGGCGACCCCGTCGCCGTCGTCGAAGCGGAAGAAGGGCGTTCGCTCAGCAAGCGCGAGCGCACCGATGTGAAGAAGGACCTCAAGGCGGCGCAGGACGCGATCCGCTCCGGCATCACCCAGCGCGGCGGGAAGATCCGCGCGCAGATGCAGTCCGCCTACAACGGCATCCAGGCCACCGTCCCCACCGCGCAGCTCGATGACGTCGCCGCGCTTCCCGGTGTCGTCGCCGTCCACCCCGTCGTCCGCCACGAGCTCGACAACGCCGTCTCGGTTCCCTTCCTCGGCGTCCCCCAGGTGTGGCAGAGCACCGGATACACGGGCAAGAACGTCAAGGTCGCCATCATCGACACCGGCATCGACTACACGCACGCCGGATTCGGCGGGCCCGGAACCGCCGCCGCGTACGAAGCGGCAGCCGCGGCATCCGATCAGCCGGCCGACCCGGCCCTGTTCGGCCCGAAGGCTCCCCGCGTCAAGGGCGGCATCGACCTCGTCGGCGACGACTACGACCCCGCCGGTACCGGCGACGCGCTGGTCCCGAAGCCCGACTCCAACCCGCTCGACTGCGAAGGCCACGGCTCGCACGTCGCGGGCACGACCGGCGGCTCAGGCGTCCTGCCCGACGGGTCGACATACAAGGGCCCCTACAACGCCAAGACCCCCTCGGTGGACTTCGGCATCGGCCCCGGCGTCGCCCCCCAGGCCGACCTCTACGCCGTTCGCGTGTTCGGCTGCGACGGCTCGACGGAGATGACCATCCAGGCCATCGACTGGGCCGTCGACAACGGCATGGACGTCATCAACATGTCGCTGGGCTCCTCGTTCGGCACCGGAGACGACCCGAGCGCCGTCGCGGCAGCCAACGCCGTGGGCGCGGGCGTCGTCGTGGTGGCATCCGCCGGCAACTCCGGCCCGAGCCCCTACCTCACCGGCTCCCCGGGCAGCGGTGACGGTGTGATCGCCGTATCCGCGGTCGACAGCACCGCGTCGTTCCCCGGCGCAGCGCTCACCGTCGGCGGCAAGGCCGTCGAAGCGATCAACGCCAACGGCGCGTCGCTCACGGGCCTCGGCACGCTGAAGGTCGTGCGGCTCACCGACGACCCCGCGACCGCCGCGGACGAGTCGCTCGGATGCGCGGCATCCGACTACACCCGCGTCGGAGTCGCAAAGGGCGGCAACCAGATCGCGGTGTCGACTCGCGGGACCTGCGCGCGTGCCGCGAAGGCGATCTTCGCGCAGCAGGCCGGCGCGGCAGCTGCTGTCATGGTCAACTCGACCAACGACCTTCCGCCGTACGAGGGCGCCATCACCGAGAACCCTGACGACGCGACCCCCTACGAGGTGACGATCCCGTTCTTCGGCGTCCGATCCTCCGCCGGTGCCGCCTTCGTGAACGGCGCGGCCGTGACGGTGAAGGCCCAGGAGATCGCGAACCCCGCCTTCCGCGGCTACGCGTCGTTCAGCTCCTCCGGACCTCGCAGCGGCGACAGCTCGATCAGCCCCGACGTCGCGGCTCCGGGAGTGTCGATCTCTTCCGTCGCCGTCGGCACGGGAAGCGACTCGGCGGTGCTGTCGGGAACGTCGATGGCCGCACCCCACGTGGCCGGCGTCGCTGCTCTCACCGTCCAGGCGCACCCCACCTGGGACACCGAGCAGATCTCGGCAGCTCTCGTCTCCACCGCCGACCCGAAGGGCGTCGCCGGGATCGATCCGACCCGTGGTGGTGTCGGCCTCGTCGACACGGCGCAGGCCGTGGCGACGAAGGTGACGGCGACCGGAGACAGCTTCCGCACCGACAGCGGTCGCATGCGCGAAGCGGCTCTGAGCTTCGGCTTCGACGAGTCGACGGACACGCTCGGCGGGACGAAGAAGGTCACGGTCCGCAATGACGGCACGAAGCCGGTGACGTACCGCGTCTCGACGGCGCCGTCCGCGCAGTCGCTCAAGGCCAAGGTCACGACGAACACGAAGTCGGTCACCGTCCGCCCCGGACGCACCAAGACCGTGAACGTCTCCGTCTCGATCCCGGCCTCGTCGGTTCCCAGCTCGCTGGACGGCGACGACCAGTTCTCGTTCTCGGAGGTCTCGGGAGACGTTGTGCTCACGGCCGCGGGCTCGACACTGCGCGTGCCCTACCTCCTCGTCCCGCGCTCCAACAGCGACGTGACGGTGAAGGGGGCGCTGAGCACCCGTGGACGTGTCACCGACGGCGACCGCGCCCTCGAACTGCGCAACCGCGAGGGTGCGCTGGACGCCGCCGCCGACGTCTACACGTGGGGGCTGTCGGACAAGCGGGATGCTCCGAAGGCGATCACCGACACCGGGTACGACCTGCGTGCCGCCGGTGTGCAGTCGTTCGCGACGGCCGAGGGTGACCCGCTCGCGGTGTTCGCGATCAACACGTTCTCGCGGTGGTCTAACGCGGCGTCCAACGAGTTCGACGTCGTGATCGATTCGGACCGCGACGGCAAGCCCGACTGGGTGGTCCTGTCGTACGACTCCGGTGCGGTGCGCGCCGGGGACGTCGACGGGGTGGCCGAGGTGTTCGTCCAGAACGTCAAGACCGGCGAGCTCGTTCCGAGCGGATTCCTCTCCCAGGCGCCCACGGACAGCAGCACCATCCTGCTGCCGGTGAACCTCGCCGACCTGGGCATCACGGGGCCGTTCACCTACTCGGTGCAGTCGTTCAGCGGGACCACCGACGGGAGCGATGCGTTCGCCGGGACGGCTACGTACGACCCGAGCAAGCCCGCCTTCAGCAACGGCCAGTACGAGGTCGTTCCGAAGGGCGGGAAGGCATCGGTGACGGTGCGGACCAGTGCCTCGGCCTATGCGGCTCAGAAGCCGCTCGGCGCGATGGTCGTCGTCGTCGACAACGCGTCGGGTGCCGACGAGGCGCTGCTCGTGAAGACCCAGTAACACTCGGGTGCTCGAAGGGGCGGTGCGTCACACGACGCGCCGCCCCTTTCGGCATCCGTGGTCAGCGCTCGCAGAGGCGGGGCTCGTCGCCACGGCCGAAGCGGTAGTCGAACGTGCGATCGTCGGTCCGAACGACGATGCGGTACCCGTTCACAAGCGCCTGGGTGTACGACATGCCGGGCTGCGGGCATCCGAGGGAGCCATTGGCGAACTCGACACGCTCCGCGGAGACGAGGGTCGGGTCGCCGGAGACGCCCCGGGCGGCGAGGTCCGAGACGAGCGCAGCCCATTTCGCCTCGGGGACCTCCGCAGGGGCTCCGGGAGGGGTGAGCGGAGCCGGACTGGCCGTGCGGAACGGTGGGCGGCTCGACGGGGTGGAGCCATCGGACTCGGGCATGGCGGTTCCTTCCGTCGCGCAGGCGGTGAGGGTGAGGCCGGCGAGCACGATTGCCGCCGCGAACGTCGAGGGATGTGTACGCATGGAGCACCTCCTCCCGCGAGGCTACGCGCGCGGCGCGTGTCGGGGGAGAGGGGTCAGCGGTTGCCCAGGCCCGTGAGGCGGCAGGAGCGCGTAGCCTGAGCCGATGATCCCCACGGCTGCCCGGACCGCCGCCGACGTCGTCGACTGGCGTCGCCGCGTCTTCGCCCTCTACGCCGATGTGCGGGCGGTGACCCCGGAGGAAGGCCACGCGCTGTGGCAGCGCGGACGCGACGAGATGCTCGCGACGCACCCGGCGACTCCGCTCTTGCCAGACGTGCGCCCCGAGTTCACCGGGGTGCCGATTGCGCCCTACGACCCCGCCTGGCGTTTCGAGCTGCCGCTTCTCGCAGCGGAGCCCGGCGGATTCGAGTTCGCGACGGGAACGGACGGGGTGGTTCCGTTCGAGCGGATCGCCCTCGTCGACGTCCCGGAGGTGGGCACCCTGGACGTCTGGCGTTTGACCACATACGGCGGCGGTCTCTTCATCCCCGTGCGGGACGCGCTCGCCGGACGTGCGAACGGCACGTACGGCGGTGGTCGCTACCTCATCGACACGATCAAGGGCGCGGACCTCGGATCGGATGCCGCGGCCGGCACGATCGTGCTCGACTTCAACTTCGCCTACAACCCGTCGTGCGCGTACGACCCGGCCTGGGCGTGCCCGCTCGCGCAGCCCGGCAATGTCCTCACGGTCGAGGTCCCCGTCGGCGAACGCTACCCGGGGCTCTGACGGGTGGCAGCGGGTCGACGCTGTCACGCTGATAGGTTCGGCTCGTACAGCTAACGAATCGGCGTGGCCATCCAGACGACCTGATCCCCCACCGCCCGTTCGGCCGATACGGAAGAAACCGGGACCCGATGACCGCCCCCTCTCTTGCCACGCGATCCATCAGGGAGAAGCTCCCCGTCAGCGATGTCGGTTTCGGCGCCGCGCAATTGGGCAACCTCAATCGTCAGACGACCGATGATGAGTCGACCGCAGCGGTGCATGCAGCCCTGGCCGCGGGTGTGACGTACTTCGACACCGCTCCGCACTACGGCCTCGGCCTCTCCGAACGTCGGCTGGGCGCTGCGCTGGCCGGAACGCCGCGCGATGACGTCGTCATCTCGACGAAGGTCGGCCGACTGCTCGTAGACAGCCCCGAGACGGCGGACCGTCAGGACGATCAGGGTTTCGTGGTCCCGGCATCCGTCCGTCGTGAGTGGGACTTCTCAGCCGACGGTGTGAAGCGCTCGATCGAGGCCAGCCTCGCCCGCCTCGACACGGACCGGATCGACATCGTGTACCTGCACGATCCCGACGAGCACGAAGAGCAGGCCACTCGTGAGGCGATCCCGGCGCTCATCGAACTTCGGGAACAGGGCGTCATCCGTGCCATCGGGGCGGGCATGAACCAGTCGGCCATGCCGGCGCGGTTCATCGACGCGCACGACATCGACGTGGTGATGCTGGCCGGTCGGCTTACGCTCCTGGATCAGACGGCTCTCGCCGATCTGATGCCCCTCGCCCTCCGGCGGGGCGTCGCGATCGTCGCAGCGGGCGTCTACAACTCCGGTCTGCTGAGCTCCGCTCAGATCCAGCCCGACGCGCACTTCGACTACGCCCCGGCCTCCGACGCCGTCCGTGAGCGGGCGGAGCGGCTCGCCGCGATCTGCCGAGCCCATGACGTCGATCTGCCGTCCGCGGCGGTGCAGTATCCGCTCCGGCATCCTGCCGTCGTCTCGACCGTCATCGGGATGCGCAGCGTCGCGCACGTCGAGAGCAGCATCGAGCGGCGCGCGTCCGCGATTCCCGATGAGCTCTGGGCCGAGCTCGACGATGCCGGCCTCGCCCCGGATCTGAGGGGTGTGGCCTGACCGCCATCGAAGGGTGACTCCGTGGCCTGCCTCGTCTCAGCGAGGATGGCCAACGCCGGACGCTCGCACGCCGTCGTCGACGCGACGGCGGGAGTCGAACCCGCTGCACATCCGGTATGACCCGGTGCCCGGGACCACCCGGACCGTCGCGATGGCCTCACGCTATCCCGACCCTCGGACGTCCCCTGGTGTGATGACCGGAGATGACGCGCGGTGTCGGCGTATGACGGAGGCTCAGTCGTTCTTGCCGTTGCCGTTGCCGTTGCCCTTGCTGTTGGACGAGCCGCCGCGGACGGCAGAATTCTCGTTCGCGTGGTCCTGAGCCTTCTCGTTGGCGTTCTCGCGTGCGGGTCGGTCGGCGGTCTTGTCCGCTCCGGTGGACCCCGGCGTCTCGATCGCAGATTCGTCTCCGGTTCCGTTCGTCTCCGCGGTCGCGGTGTCGGGGACGACGGGGTCGTTCTCGGCAACGGTGTCGACGGTATCGGTGGTGTTCAGGGGCACCAGACCCTGCTCGCCGTCATCCACGACGAGCTCCGCCGGCGCCGGGCTCGTCGGCTCGCTCACAGTCTGCTCGGGGGCAGGTTGCTGGCCCGGAGCGCCGTTCGCCCACCACGCCCCGATCGCAATGTGGGCGGCGACGACCACGCCCGCGGCTCCCGTGAGGATCCATGTGCGTGAGTGCCGCGATCGCCTCCGCGTCCGCGCCGCCCGGCGGGAGGCCTGCGCGTCGAGCGGCGAGACCGCGGGTGCACCGACCGCCTCCACCGGCGCCGCTGCGTACCCGAGGTCGAGAGCCTGCGTCTCCTGATCGATCGCCGCGACCGCGGGTCGAGGCATCCGGACGATGTCGGTCGGCAACGAGCGTGCCCGGTGCGCGACCTGCCCTGCGGTGGGACGCTCCGCGGGGTCTCGCGCGATCATCTCGCGCAGGAGGGCCGACCACTCCGGTCCGAGCCAGGAGGGGACGTCCGGTGTCTCCACCAGGCGAGCCATGACGCGTCCGATCCCGGATGCCTCCGGGAACGCCCGGTCGCCGGTGATCGTCTCCAGAGCCAGCAGGCCCAGCGCGTACACGTCGGCGGGTGGACCGGCGGGTTCGCCGCGCACCTGCTCGGGGGCCAGGTAGGCAGCGGTGCCGATCACGGTCCCGGGGGTCGTGTGTCGGGTGCTGTCGGCGAGATAGGCGACCCCGAAGTCGGCGAGCTTCGCACCGTGCCTGCGACCGGGGATCGTCGGCGGTGCGAGGAGCACGTTGGAGGGTTTCACGTCGCGGTGGACGATCCCGGAACGGTGGACGACTTCGAGCCCGGCCGCGATCTCGCCGACCAGACCGGCCGTCTCGGCGGCATCCAGTGGTCCGGTCTGCAACGCGACGGCCAGCGATTGTCCCTCGACGAACTCCATGACGAGGTACTCGGGCTGACCGGGAACGATCTTCGCGTCGAAGAGGGTCACGAGAGAGGGATGGTTGAGCGACGCGAGGAGCGACATCTCGGTACGCGCTCGGGGGAGGATCGCCGGGTTCTCGGCCTCGGAGCGCATGATCTTGATCGCGACGGTGCGGCCGAGAACGACGTCCTCAGCCCGATAGACCCGGGCCATGCCCCCCTGGCCGACGCAGTCGGCGAGGACGTATCGGCCGTCGAGCATTCCTGTCGTGACAGGCTCGTCGGACGGATCTGCCACGGCCACTCCTGCGGGTACTGCGGATGCACGGCATCCGTCCGAACGCCGCCCGGGGTAAGGCGACGTCATGACCGTAGGGGCCGGGGCGTCCTCACGTCTGGCGGGTTGACTCCGGCTCTGATTGATGCATGCGCCGACCCTCGAGTGAACGCTGCGCACGGCGCAGGAGGCCGGCGACCCCGGCGATGGTGACGAGCCCCCCGACGAGGAAGAGGCAGGCGGCAATCGCCGTGGTCAGTTCGGCATCGGCGACAGCATCGATCAGCCACGCCATTGCGGCGGGAGAGGAGGCGACGGCGAACCCGCCGGCGGCGATGGCCGCGAACGTGAGCCCCCAGACGATGGCCGCCCAGCGGACGCGCGGACCTGTCGCGACGGAGGTCGAGGGGGATGCGGAGGGGTCGTCGACCGAGAGGAGCTCGAGGTCGGCGGTGGGCGTGGCGGTCATCAGGAGGACCCTTCGGGGGTGAGGTCGGACTCGAGGGTGAAGTCGATGTAGCCGAACTCCTGCTCGATCACGAGTGCCTGCGTCGTGCGGGGGGAGGAGGTGTCGCCGACGCTGAGCGTGTAGCGAGTGCGACCGTCTCCGAGGGGCGCTCGGGCGACACCATCGAGTTCGTCGAGGGTGACGAAGCCCTCGGAGGGGGTCGAAACGTAGATCGAGGCGCTGTCGGTGATGATCTCGACATCCACGCGGACGTCGTCGTTGACGGAGACGCCCGTCCCTCCCGACCGCTTGTCGATGTGCATGGCGCCGTCCACTCCCGTGTTCTGCAGTGAGATCATCAGGTCCCCCCACGGCTGCACGAACGTGTCGGCGCCCTGGTGGAACGGCCCGGCGACGTTCGAGATGTTCCAGTGCCCGACGTGCAGATCCCGCCCGATCGTGAGAGCGGATGCGCCGACGCCCGCGACCAGCGCGAGGCCCGTCACGAAGGCGAGGAACCCGCTGCGGCGCCGTAGCGCGCCGGCGACGGTCATCGCCCCCGCCAGTACGAGGGCCGCGACGAACAGACCCGCCGCCACCGGATCGGCCCCCGTCGTCGACAGCGCGGCGATCGTCCCCACGATCACCGCGGCACCCATCGCGAGCGCCACGAAGGCGAACGGAGCACGGGGCGCCGTCGCATGACGCTCGCGACGACGGGCGGCGGCTTCCGCGGCGAAGGCCGCGGCGCTCTCCTGGCGCTCGCGTCGCAGCTGGTCCCGCGCGGCGCGGGCGGCATCCTGCTGATCTCGCCGCCACGCCTGATCCTGGACTTTCCACGCTGCGTGCTGCTCGCGCCACCGCGCGAGGTCGTCGTCGCTCGCGGTGTCGGAGGGGGCGTCGGGTTCGAGGGGCGCCTCGGTCGGCGCCCCCTTGGCCTCGTCGGTTGCGACGGGGGCCGGGTCGCCCACCGTGGGCACAACCGATCGAGGGCCTCGCCTCCCGACCGCGAGCACCACGACGCTCGCGACGATGATCGCGGCGACCGTGAGCCCCAGGGCCACGCCCACGATGTCGCCGAAGTACGCCCCGCCGAGCAGAGCGAGGGTGGGGATCCCGAAAAGCTGCGGGAGGGGGGCGGGGACGAAGGATGCCGCGATGAAGAGCAGCGCGCCCACCTGGCCCGAATGGAACCGGCGATACCGCGCTTCGAGCCCCGGGATCCGGCCTGACGCATCGGGGAGGACCGCCCACGCGACGCCGTAGACGAGGGCCACGGGGAATCCCAGGATCGCGAGGACGACGAGGATGCCGCGCACGATCAGCGGATCGACGGCCCACCGCGCGGCGGCCCCGGCGGCCACCCCACCGAACCAGCCGTCGAAGCGGACGAAACCGAGGCGCGACGTCCAGCCGAAGAAGCGGTCGGCGACGCCCTCCCGAGGAGGCGCGGCGGGCGGAGCGAAAGGCGGCGGGGAGGACATATTCCGAGAATGCCGGGGTCCGGCATCCTCCACCATCAGGGGTGACCCTGATCCATCCCTGATCACTCTTCCGGATGATGTCCGCCGGTGGACCCCGGTGGTTTGATGTGGACATGTCCTCCCTTGCGACCGTCACGGATGCCGCGGCCCGCCCGCTCCGGCCGGCGCGCCCGAACCGGCGGCCCACCCGCATCCCGCTCACGCGGCCGCGGACGATGGCCGTGACCGGCGTCGCTGCGGGCCTCGCCGACCACTTCGGCGTCTCCGTGACGCGGGTGCGCCTTCTGCTGGCGGTGGCCACGGCTTTCGCCGGGGCGGGACTCCTCTTCTATGTGTGGTGCTGGCTGTTCATGCCGCTCCGCGCCGGCGACGGAGCCACGGAACGCCGCGTACCGGTTGCATGGCTGCTTCTCACGGGCGCGGGCGTCGGCCTCGCCGGCGTGCTGTCCGCGGCGCGCGCGACCTCGTCCGTGTACCTGGACCTGTACTTCACCGAGACGACGGGGTACGGCCTGCGCTTCTGGCCGACCGTCCCATGGGTGTGGGCTGCGACGCTGCTGGCGACCGCCGCGGGGGTGTGGGCGGGCGGCATCGACCGCGTCGACCCGTCGCGTGGTCCGCGGCATGCGATGGTCGTTCGCGTGCTCGCGGCTGTCGCGCTCGCCGTGGTGTTCGTCGCGGTCGCCGGCACCGCCGACGTGCGAGGCGGGCGGGCCGTCATCGGCGAACTCCTCCTCCCCGTCGCCGGCGCCGCGGCCATCGCGGCATCCGCTCTTCTGCAGGCCTGGCGTCACCTGGTCGACGAGCGCATCGGACGGGTGCGCGACGAGCAGCGCTCGGCGATGGCGGCTCACCTCCACGACTCGGTCCTGCAGACGCTCGCCCTGATCCAGAACCGCTCGGGTGCGTCGAGCGAGGTGTCGCGCATCGCGCGGGCGCAGGAGCGGGAACTGCGCGCCTGGCTCTACGACGGCGACTCCCCGGCCGACAGTGATCTCCCCACCGATCTGCGTGACTACGCGGGGGCGTTGGAGCTCGACTTCCCGGTGCGCATCGAGGTCGTCTCGACGGGCACGTCGACCGAGCGCGCGAGCGGCGAGCTCGCCGCCGCAGCCCGCGAGGCGATGCTCAATGCGGCCCGCCACGCGGGGGGCGAGATCTCGGTGTACATCGAGGGGGCGGCATCGGCTGTCGACGTCTTCATCCGCGACCGCGGCGCCGGGTTCGATCCCGCCGCCGTTCCGGCCGACCGCTGGGGTGTGCGCGAGTCGATCGTGGGGCGGATGCGGCGGTCCGGCGGCACCGCCGTCATCCGCTCGGTGCCGGACGTCTCGGGGACCGAAGTGCGCCTGAGTCTCCCGACGGCAGGTGCGCGGCGTGACTGAGGCGGCTCCCTTGCGGGTCGTGATCGTCGATGACCATTCGATCTTCCGGTCGGGGCTGCGGGCCGACCTCGACTCCTCGGTCCACGTCGTCGGCGAGGCGGCCGACGTCGAGAGCGCCGTTGCGGTCATCGCGTCCGAACGCCCCGACGTGGTGCTCCTCGACGTGCATCTCCCGGGCGCGGACGGCGCCGCCGACGCGCTCGGCGGCGAGGCCGTCATCCTCGGTTCCGCCGGGACCGCGACGCGTTTCCTCGCGCTGAGCGTGTCGGATGCCGCGGCCGATGTCGTGCGCGTGATCCGCGCCGGCGCGCGCGGCTACATCACGAAGGGCTCGTCGGGTGCCGACGTGAGTCGAGCGGTCCACGCCGTGGCCGGTGGGGATGCCGTGTTCTCGCCACGTCTGGCGGGGTTCGTCCTCGACGCCTTCGGTGCCGCGGCGGGGGAGACGGCCGCCGTCGACGACGAGCTGGACCGGCTGTCGCGGCGCGAGCAGGAGGTCATGCGCCTCATTGCGCGCGGCTTCTCCTACAAGGAGGTCGCGCGGGAGCTCTACATCTCGGTGAAGACCGTCGAGACCCATGTCTCCTCGGTGCTGCGGAAGTTGCAGCTGTCGTCGCGCCACGAACTCACGGCGTGGGCGTCGGAACGGCGGCTCCTCTGATGATCCGGGGCCGACGAATCACGACGACATCCACGAAAAACGATTCCATGTATACATATACTCCGTATGTGATTAGACGACTTCTGGTTCGCGCATCGACAGTCCTCGTCGTCGCGGTCTGGATCGCCCTCGCTGTGCCCCTCTTCGCCTGGGCCGGGAGCCAGGGCTCGGTGCTCCCGGTCGTCTTCGCCATCGCGAGCGCCCTCACGTGGGTCGCGGGCGGCCGGGCTGCGGCGCTGTGGCTGCGCTCGAAAGCTCCCCGCCCGACGGGCGCCCACGGCACCGGGAGCGGTCCCGACCGGATCGCCGTGCTCGTCTGCGTCTGCGACGACCTCGACGCGGTCGCGATCATCCGCAGCTCGCACCAGGACATCCCCGTCGACGTCGTCCTCCTCGATGACTCACGCGATCTCGACGCGATCGCGCAGGTCGACGCCCTCGCCGCAGCCCGGGGCTGGCAGGTCATCCGCCGCGCCGAACGGTCCGGGTTCAAAGCCGGCAACCTCAACGCGGGCATCGCGGAACTCCGCGGACGCTACGACGCGTTCCTCATCTGCGACAGCGACGTCGTCCTCGAACCCGGCGTGGCCCGGATCTGCCGCAGGGCTCTCACCGACTCGACAGTGGCGGTCGCACAGGCGTCACCCGCGGCATCCCCCGGGCGAAGTCGCTTCGCACGCTACTTCGGTCCCCTGCTCGCGACCCACCTCGGGGTCACCCGCGGGGGACGTGGCGCCCACGGCGTCACCGCCTTCCTCGGACGCGGCGCGCTCGTCCGTGCCGCGGCCATCGAGGACGTCGCAGGATTCCCCGAAGCCGTCGCAGAGGACCTCGCGATGACCGTGCAGCTCCGCCGTCGCGGCTGGCGGATCGTCGACGTCGAGGCCGCCTTCACCGAGGACTACCCGATCGACTACGCCGCGTTCCGCGTGCAGATGCGCAAGACGGCCGAAGGCGCCGTCGAGTTCCTCCGTCACCCCGGACGGATGCGGGGGCTCGGCCTCCGCGAAGGCCTCGACCTCGCGCTCGAGACCGCCCTCGTCCCCGTCACCGCGCTCGCCGGTGCCGCGACCCTCGTTGCCGGAGCGGCGCTGGCCGGAACCGGGACGCCCCCGCCCGTCTGGGTGATGCTCGTGTCCGCGCTCGCCGCGGCCGCCCCGCTTCTGCCCGAAGCGGTCCGCCGGGCGCGCACGCAGCGCATGGCGGCCGGCGTCGCGTTCGCCCTCACGGCGGGTCTGCTGTACGCATCGACGACTTTCGTCGTCCTCGCCGCCGTCGTCCGCACCGTTCTCGGTCGACGGGCGACGTTCTGGGTGACGCCGAAGACGGCCTCCCGCCGCGGCGCCACGGGAACGGCGGCACTGCTCCGCGACGAGCTGATCCTCGTGCCGGTGCTCGCTGTCGGCGCCGTCCTCGCTTCCGGTTCGCTCGCGGCGGCGGTCGGACCCGTCGGTCCGGCGGCGATGGCCGCCCTGTTCGCCGTGGGGATGCTGCCGCGTTCCCGCCGTGGACTGGTCGCTCTCGCGCCGTGGTCGCGCTCCGCGTCGTCCCTCTCGCACCGGGCCATCGCGGCTCCTCGAGCGAGCTTCCCCGCCCGGTCGCGGACACTCGTCAGCTGACCCGCCTACGACGACGGGAGCGCGGACGCAAGGGGGCCCCGCGGACTGGGGCCGCGCGCATAGCGTGCCCGGGTGTCTCGCACCCCGCCCCGACTGACGGCCGCCCAAGTGGCGCTGGGCATTCGCCGTGCCGGTGGCGACGTCTTCACCACGCGACGGCTGATCCTGGCGCTGAAGACGGCCGTCGCGGCGGCGATCGCCTGGTTCTTCGCACCCCTGGTGCCCTTCGCTGACGCCGAGTACTCCTACTATGCGCCCCTCGGTGTGCTCGTCAGCATGTATCCGACCGTCGCGGATTCGTTGCGCGCCGGCATCCAATCGCTCATCGGTCTCGCCTGCGGCATCGCGATCGGCTTCGGCGGGCTGGCCCTCGTCGCCGCAGGGACGCCGGGGATCGCGGGGCTCGCGCTCGTCGTCCTCGTCGGAGTGGCGCTCGGCGGCATCCGTGCCCTCGGCGTCGGTCGGGACTGGGTCGCGCTCGCCGGACTCTTCGTCCTGCTGCTCAGCAAGAACGATCCGGACGGGTTCTCGTCGTCGTACCTCGCGACGATGGCGTTCGGGGTCCTCGTGGGGGTCGTCGCGAACGTCGTGCTCGTCCCGCCGCTCTACCTGCAGTCGGCGCGCGACCGGCTGTCGGAGCTGCGGGCCGCGGTGGTGGCCGCGCTCGATCGTGCGGCGGACTCTGCGGGGGAGGGCGAACCTGACGCCGGAAGCCTGCGCGAGGACGGCGATGCGCTCGCCGAGATGGCGATGGCCGTCGCCGCCGACGTGGATGAAGCGTCGCGGTCCGAACGAGCGAACATCCGTGCGCGCGGGATCGGCGGCGTGCGGGACGAGAACGCCCAGCGGTGGTGGGGCCTCGAGCGGGCGACGTACCTGACCCGCGACCTGCTCGACGTCCTCGCGCAGCATGATCGGCTCGACGAGCGGCACGGCGATCCCGCGCTGCTGGAAGCCGCGCTCCGTCGCGTCGCGGAACTCATGGCGACGCCGCCCGTCGACGACGAGATGGGCGAGAGAGTGGATGCCGCCTGGCAGAGCATCGACGCGTACGCGGCATCCGTCCCCGCTGTCGAGGGGACCGGAGACCCGCACCATCAGCCGGGAGTCTGGCTGGCCGCGACCCTCGGGCGGATCACCGACATCTCGCGGCGCGTGTCCGCCGCGCTGGCGTGACGGCGTCGGTGTCGGTGGGCGAACGTAGACTCGTGGGGACATGAGCGACTCCATCAAGCCCGTCATCGTCGGCGCCGGAGCGCCCCGCCCCGCGGGCGATTCCCGCCCCGACGAAGATCTCCTGGCCGGTCTCAACCCGCCGCAGCGCGAGGCCGTCACCCACCGGGGGCCGGCGCTGCTGATCGTCGCGGGCGCAGGCTCCGGCAAGACGAGTGTGCTCACCCGCCGCATCGCCTCGTTGCTGCGGACGCGAGAGGCGTACCCCAGCCAGATCCTCGCGATCACGTTCACGAACAAGGCCGCGGGGGAGATGCGCGAGCGCGTGCGCCAGCTCGTCGGCGACACCGCGCAGGGCATGTGGATCTCGACGTTCCACTCCGCGTGCGTCCGGATCCTGCGCCGCGAGGCAGATCAGTTCGGCTTCACGAAGAGCTTCACGATTTACGACTCCGGCGATTCCCGCGCGCTCGTCAAGCGCCTCGTGAAGGAACACGAGGGCGACTCGTTCGGCTTCACGCCCGCCGCCGTGCAGGGTCGTATCTCGAAACTGAAGAACGAACTGGCGGATGCCGAGTCCTACGCACGCCAGGCGAACATGAGCGACCCCGCCGAGCGGGTGTTCGTCGACATCTTCGCGGACTACCAGCGCGCGCTGCAGAAGGCGAACGCCTTCGACTTCGACGACCTCATCGCGCAGACCGTCTATCTCTTCCGCGCCTTCCCGCACGTCGCCGACGTGTACCGCAAGCGCTTCCGTCACGTCCTCGTCGATGAGTACCAAGACACGAACCACGCCCAGTACGCCCTCATCCACGAGCTCACGCGACCGGTCGTCGGCAAGGCGGGCGACGCGTTCTCCAGCGGCGGGATGATGATCTTCGAGCCGGATGAGGCACCCGAGGTCGAGGGCGCGTCCCTCACCGTCGTCGGTGACTCGGACCAGTCGATCTATGCCTTCCGTGGTGCCGACATCCGCAACATCAGCGAGTTCGAGCGCGACTTCCCCGGCGCGAAGGTCGTGCTGCTCGAGCAGAACTACCGCTCGACGCAGAACATCCTGTCGGCGGCGAACGCCGTCATCGGCCACAACTTCGACCGCAAGGACAAGAAGCTGTGGACCGATGTGGGCGACGGTGACCCGATCATCGGCTTCACCGGGTACTCGCAGCACGATGAGGCGCAATTCGTGGCCGACGAGATCGAGGCCCTGCACCGCAAGAGCGTCGACTACTCGCAGATGGCGGTCTTCTACCGGACCAACTCGCAGTCGCGCGCGCTCGAAGAGATCTTCATCCGCTCGGCGGTGCCCTACAAGATCATGGGCGGCACCAAGTTCTACGACCGCGCCGAGATCAAGGATGCGATGGCGTACCTCATCGCGGTCGCGAACCCTGCCGATGAGATGGCGGTGCGCCGCATCCTGAACAAGCCCCGACGGGGCATCGGCGACGTCACCGAGACGGCGATCGCGCGCTACGCGGCATCCGAGGGAATCACTTTCCGCGACGCGCTCGCGAACGCATCGGCGCTCGGCGTGGGTGCGAAGGTGCAGAAGGCGATCGCCGAACTGGATGCCGTCCTCGTCGAGGCATCCGAGATCATGCTCCCGAGCTCGGGCGAGATCGCTCCGTCGACGTCCGTCACCGAGGGCCTCCGCGTTCTCCTGAACAAGTCGGGCTACTACGACGTTCTCCGCATGTCGAAGGATCCGCAGGACGAGGCGCGCGTCGAGAACCTCGACGAGCTCGTCGCGGTGACGCGCGAGTTCGCGCGCAACAATCCCGACGGCACGCTGCTGGACTTCCTCACCGAAGTGACGCTGGTGTCGGATGCCGACGACCTCGACGACGCCAGTGGGTCGGTCTCCCTCATGACGATGCACACGGCGAAGGGCCTCGAGTACGACGCCGTTTTCGTGACGGGCGTCGAGGAAGACCTCATCCCGCACCGGATCTCGGCGGGGGAGCCCGGAGGCCCGCAGGAGGAGCGACGCCTCTTCTATGTGGCGCTCACCCGCGCGCGCAAGCGGCTGCACCTCTCGCTCGCGATGACCCGCGCGCAGTTCGGCGAGGTCTCGGCCGCGATGCCGAGCCGGTTCCTGCAGGAGATCCCGCACGAGCTGATCGACTGGCGTCAGTCGCCGGGCGACGTGAACTCGCGCGGCGGCATGCAGTCGCGCGCGATCAACGGGCGCCCTGGTGGCGGCGGTTCGCGCTTCGGGGGATCGGGCTCGAACCGCTACGGCGACGACCTCGTGCCGCTGCCGAAGCGGGAGAAGTCCGACGCGCTCGCGAAGTTCGCCAACCGCATCCCGGCCAAGATCCGCGACAACGGCGACATGGAGCTCACGGCGGGCGACCGCATCCGTCACGACGACTTCGGCGAGGGCAAAGTCGACATGATCACCGGCGAGGGCGCCAAGCGCGTCGCACACGTGCGGTTCGACACCGCGGGCCCGAAGAAGTTGCTGATCAAGGTCGCCCCCATCACCAAGCTCTGACTGCACGGTCGCGCCTTTTCGCTGTGTCAGAATGAGCCCAGCGATTCGCTGGGAATTTGCTGATAGCGCGCGACGGGGGTCGCGGGACTGGGGAAAAGCATGGGCGCATCGTTGCGTCGTCGGTCGGTTGCGCTCGCAACGGGCACGGCTCTGCTGATGGGTTCGATCTGGGCCCTGCCCCAGGCGGCGGTCGCCGATGAGGCGGCCCCGACGGGGCAAATCTCCGGCACCGTCACTGGCGATCGGATCTTCACCGGAGAGGGCATCGCGAACGCGTGGCGACTGACAGGTGACGGTTTCTACTACTCCTACTCGGCACGGATCGCGCCGGACGGGACGTACATCATCGATGAGCTCCCCGCGGGGGAATACCGCGTCGGCTTCAACGAGCTGGGGTACGACGACGGCGATGGCATCACGAGCTGGATCGAGTGGTGGGACGACGCCGTCTCCCTCGAATTCTCGGCTCCGGTGCAGGTCGACACTGCGCCCGTTGCCGGCGTCGATGCCAACGTCGACACGCTGGCAGGTGCCGTGAGCGACCCGGTGATCTCCGGAACGGCAGCCTTCGGCAAGAACCTCTCCGTGTCGCGGGGGGTCTGGCCAGCCGGAGTTGACCTCGGCTACGCCTGGTACGCCGGTGACACGCTCCTGCAGGATGGGGCCTCCTCGTCGATCACCCTCGGCGCGGATGCGGTCGGCAAACGAGTCTCGGTGGATGTCTACGCGGCCCTCGATGCGGCAGGGTTCCCGTCTGACGAGGCTCTTCAGTTCAAGCGCACCGCCGAGACCGCGGTGGTGAAAGCGGCGACGCTGAAGGTGGGCACCCCGTCGGTCAGCGGTACCGCGAAAGTTGCCGGCACTGTGTCGGCCAAGCCCGGCGCGTGGACCAAGGGGACCAAGCTCTCTTACCAGTGGTTCGCTTCGGGCAAGGCCATCAAGGGCGCCACGAAGGCGTCGTACAAGCTCCCGGCATCCCTCGCAGGCAAGACCCTCACCGTCAAGGTGACCGGCAAGAAGGCCGGCTACGTCACCGCCACCAAGACCTCGAAGGCCACCCTGAAGGTGTCGCTGTCGGCGACGCCGACCATCACCGGCACGGCCAAGGTGGGACAGAAGCTCACCGCGAAGCCTGGCCGTTGGACTTCGGGCACCCGCCTGTCGTACCAGTGGTACGCGAACGGCAAGGCCATCTCGAAAGCTACCGGCAAGACCCTCACCCTTTCGGCTGGCGTCAAGGGCAAGAAGATCACCGTCAAGGTCACCGGCAAGAAAGCCGGCTACGCGACGGTGACAACCACATCGAAGGCGACCGCCGCCGTCAAGGGCAAGACCGTCCCGAGTCAGGTGGCCAAGCCGATCAGCAAGACCTCCTGCCCGAAGAGCCACCCGATCAAGGGCAACCAGACCACGCGCCACACCTCGGACTGGATCTACCACGCGCCCGGCGGTCAGTTCTACAAGGCGACCCACCCCGAACAGTGCTTTGCTACCGCGGACGCCGCCCGGAAGGCTGGGTACCGCGCGTCCAAGCGCTGACGATCTCGCGGGTCGCGCTCAGCTGAGCGCTGCGCACCCCGCGGCGCATCGCGCGTACGCTGAACGCATGGCTCTGTTCTCCCGTCGTCCGAAGAAGAACTCCGACGAGACCGGCGACGTCCCCGTCGACGCGCAGGCGGAGCTTTCCGACGTCCAGCAGGACGCCAGCGCGGCTGTTGCGGCAGAGCAGGCGGATGCCGAACCGGTGCCCTTCGTGCCGATCTCGGTCTCCACCTACGGACAGCCCTCGCCGCGCCCCGAGCCGCCGCGCCTGCCGAAGGTTCCGGAGACGGCGCCCGAGCGCACCGAGGGGCGGCCGGGCATGCCCGACAACACGCTCCTTCTCGCGGCTCTCGCCGACGCGCCCGAGCAGCCCGACAATGCGGCGATCCTCGGCGTCACGCGCCAGGCGCTGCAGGGAACCCTCTACCTGCGGATCCTCGGTGACGCGCAGGCGCAGGTCGCCGCCGGCGAGCCGCTGCGGCTGGCGATCTCGATCATGAACGACAAGAAGTTCCTCCTTGCCTACACCGGCGCCGCCGCGGTCCAGGCGGGCCTCGGGTCCGACGCCGAAGAGAACACGAACACGTCGATCCTCGGCCAGCCCGCCCAGAACGTGCTCCGCAACGTCGTCGACGCGGGTTACGACGGCATCGTCTTCGACCACGCCGGCCCGGGCCGACGCATCGTCCTGCCGACGGGGCTCATCTCGCGGGCGCTCGACCAGGCCGACCCCGACTTCACGATCAAGAACCTCCTCGCCGGTCCGCGCACTCCCGAGACCGCGCGCGCCGTCGTCGATGCCCTCGTCGCTCGCGGCGCCTGGATCGCTGCCGGCCCCCGTCCTGATGGACAGGGGATGGGCGTCGCCGAGGCGCGTTCGGCTGAGGGCACCCGCTACCTCCAGGTGTTCTCGCACCCGCTCGAGGTGCTCGTGCTCCGTCGCGAGGATCAGCCCATGCCTCTCACCGCGGCCCAGCTCGGCGAAGCCCTCAAGAGCGAACCCGAGCTGAGCGGATTCCTCGTGGATGCGGCGGGGCCCTGGATTCGGCTCGAGCGCGAGCAGCTCGATGCGCTCATCACGATCGCGGATGCCGCGGAAACCGTCGATGCGGCTGCGGAAGCGGACGCGTCCGACGAGGACTGAAACCCCCTGTCCACCGCGGTGACTCACGCCTATGGTGGGTCGCATGGCGTCGGAGCGGATCACCCTGCAGCTGCCGGGAGGCAGGGAACTGTCGCTCTCGAGCCCGAACCGGATCGTGTTCCCCGTGCCCGGGATCACGAAGCACGAGCTCGCCGAGTACGTCCTCGCTGTCGCCGAGCCGTTCCTGCGTGCGAATGGGCACCGACCCGTCTCGCTCGAACGCTTCCCCGACACCGTCGACGGGGAGAGCTTCTTCTCCAAGAATCCCCCGAAGGGCACCCCTGACTACGTCGACCAGGTGGTGTGTACGTACAACAGCGGCCGCCGGCATCCTCAGGTCGTCCTGAACGAAGCCGCCGCGATCGCCTGGGCCGTGCAGATGAACACGGTCGTCTTCCATCCGTGGGCCTCGCTGGCCGCCGACACCGATAACCCCGTCGAGCTGCGCATCGATCTCGACCCTCAGCCCGGTACCGACTTCGCCGACGCGGCAGCCGTCGCGCCGGCCCTGCGAGAGGTCCTCCGCGAAGCGGGTCTCGAAGCCTGGCTCAAGACGAGCGGCAATCGCGGCATCCACGTCTTCTGCCCGATCGAACCGACGCACGAGTTCCTCGATGTTCGGCACGCCGTGATCGCCGCGGGTCGCGAACTGGAACGACGGATGCCGGACAAGGTCACCACGAACTGGTGGAAGGAAGAGCGGGGCGAGCGCATCTTCATCGACTTCAACCAGGCGAACCGCGACCGCACGATGGCGGGCGCGTACAGCCCCCGGGCGCTTCCCGGCGCGACGGTCGCGACACCGATCACGTGGGACGAGCTCGCTGACGGCGTTGACCCGACCGCGTTCACGGTTCGGACCGTGCCCGATCGACTCCAGACGATCGGCGATCCGTGGGAGGACCTGCAGGCCGCGCCCGGGCGCATCGACACGCTGCTCGAGTGGTGGCAGCGCGACCTCGACGCGGGGCTCGGCGAGCTGCCGTTCCCACCCGAGTTCCCCAAGATGCCGGGCGAACCACCCCGCGTGCAGCCGTCGCGGGCGAAGAAGGACTGACGCGGCTCAGTCGGCCGTGACGGTGTCGACCTTCTCCTCGGTCGCGGGTCGTTTTCGCGCCCAGCGGGCGGGAGTGTTCGGTCCGTCCCACACCTGGATGATGCCCCAGACCGCCGCGGTGAGCGGGACGGCGAGGATCGCCCCCACGATGCCGCCGAGCACGGTGCCGATCGTCAACGCGATCAGGACCACGAAGGCGTGCAGCTTCATGGAACGGCCCATGAGGAACGGCTGCAGGAAGTTGCCCTCGAGCTGGTTCACGGCCACGACGATGATGACGACCCAGATCGCGGTGCCCAGGTCGTTCGTGACGAGCGCGACGAGGGCGGCGAGGGTGCCCGCCGCCGTCGCACCGACGATCGGGATGAACGCGAGCACGAAGACGAGCACTCCGAGGGGCAGGGCGAGCGGGATCTGCAGGATGAACAGACCGATCGTGATGCCGATGGCGTCGACCGCCGCGACGGCCGCGGTGCCGCGGAGATAGGCGCCGAACGTCTGCACCGTCTTGTGTCCGACCCGCACGGCTCGATCGTAGTTCCCGCCGCGGAACGGGCGGATGAGGAACTCCCACAGCGCCGGGCCGTCCTTCAGGAAGAAGAACAGGGTCACGATCATGAGGACGAGCCCGGTGAGGAAGTTCGCGACCGCGCTCACGCCGGCCAGGGCGCCGGAGCCGAACTGCGCGCTCGTGAGGAAGTCGGTCGCGCTGCCGACCCACTCGTCGATCTGCTTCTGATCGATGTCGAACGGCAGGGTCTTGCTCCAGTCGAGGACGCTCTGGAAACCCTGCTGAGCCTGCGTTGACAGCTCATCGAACTGATCGCGGACGGCGTTCACGACCAGCCAGCCGATGCCGCCCAGCACCACGACGAACGCCAGAAGGGTGAGGATCGTTGCGAAGACCGACGGGATGCCGAGGCGTCGCAGCCATCCCATGAGCGGAGCCGCCGCCGACGCGATGATGAGGGCGAGCAGGACGGGGATGACGACGACTGTGAGCTGCAGCATCCCGAGGATCAACGCCACGGCGATCACGGCGACGATGATGACCTGCAGTGAGCGGGTCGCGAGAGTGCCGAACCCGTCGGACCACATGCTCGCCGGCTTGCCCACCGCCGCAGTCCGGAGGGGGCGCCCATCGTCGAGTCGCACCGAGCGGGGAGAAGACGAGAACAGGCCCATGCTGCGACCCTATCGATCCGGGGGCGGCCGCCACCGCCCCTTGACTCAGGTCAGGACGTCCGCCAGATCGTAGGCCGAGACGGTCTCGAGCTGGTCGAAGCGGCATGATGCGGCATCCCGATCCGGCCGCCAGCGCTGGAACTGCACCGTGTGACGGAACCGGTCGCCTTCGAGCTGGTCGTAGGCCACCTCGAGGACGCGCTCGGGGCGCAGCCGCACGAAAGAGGTGTCCTTCGACCCGGTGAAACGCGATCGATCGGACGCGCCCGTGACTGCCTCGCCGTCGTCGTCGCGGACGACCAGCGGCGCGAGCTCGTCGATCAGTTCGAGCCGTCGCGCGTTGCTCCACGCCGCGACGCCGCCGACCTGGCGGAGACTCCCGTCGCCGTCGTAGAGCCCGACCAGGAGCGACCCGACGCCCGAGCCGCTCTTGTGAATGCGGTAGCCGAGGGCGACCACGTCGGCGGTGCGCGCGTGCTTGATCTTGAACATGGCGCGCTTGTTCGGCGCGTACGGAAGAGCGAGCGGCTTCGCGACGACGCCGTCGAGTCCCGCTCCCTCGAACTCGGCGAGCCACTTCTCGGCGAGGGTCCGATCCGTCGTCGTCCGGGTGAGATGGATCGGATGCGGTACGCCGCCCAGCAGGTCTTCGAGCTGCGCGCGGCGCTCCGAGAACGGTTCGTCCCGCAGGTCACGGTCGCCTCGCGCGAGGAGGTCGAAGGCGACGAACATGGCCGGTGTCGTCTCGCTGAGCATCGTGACGCGGGAGGCCGCGGGGTGGATGCGCTGCGACAGCTGCTCCCAGTGCAGCCGCTGCGATCCCGGCTCACCGTCGGCGACGACGATCTCGCCGTCGAGCAGGCACGGCTCGGGCACCAGCCGCGAGATCGCCTCGACGAGCTCAGGGAAGTATCGCGTCAGCGGCTTCGACCCGCGCGACCCGATCTCGACCTCCGACCCGTCCCACCCGATGATCGCGCGGAACCCGTCCCACTTCGGCTCGTAGAGCAGGCCGCCGGCCGTCTTCGCGGGATCCGGAACGGCCGGGACGGACTTCGCGAGCATCGGCGCGGGGATCTCGTACATGCGCCCATCCTGCCCGGCCCGCACTGCCGCGGGAACGGGCTTGCGGGAACGGGGTCAGGCGAACGCGCTCACGCCGGTGATGTCCCTGCCGAGCAGGAGCGCCTGCACCGACTCGGTCCCCTCGTAGGTGTGGATCGCCTCGATGTCGGCCATGTGCTGCATGACGCCGTTCTCGAGAAGGATGCCGTTGCCACCCAGCAGGTCGCGGGCGGTTGCGGCAACCCGGCGTGCCGCGCGGGTGTTGTGGAACTTCGCGAGGGAGGCCTGCGTGGGGCGGAGCCCGCCGGCGGTTTCGAGGTCGGCGAGGCGACGGCAGTAGAGCTGCATCGCGGTGAGGTCCTCGAGCATGTGCGCGAGGCGTTCCTGCACCATCTGGAACCGGGCGAGGGGTTTGCCGAACTGGATCCGCTGCTGCGCGTACTGCAGCGCCGTCTCGTAGCAGGCGGTCGCGTGGCCGAGCGCCGACCACGCGACACCGGAACGGGTCGCGTAGAGGACGGTCGAGGCATCCTTGAACGTCCGGGTGCCGGGCAGTACGGCATCGGCGGGAAGGCGGACGTCGTCGAGCGCGATGTGGGCCTGATGGATGCCGCGAAGCGAACCCTTGCCCGCGATGACCGTGCCGGTATAACCCGGGCGGTCCTGCTCGACGAGGAAGCAGCGGACGGCGCCGTGGTGCTCGTCGCCCTCGGCGTCGATCCGCGCCCAGACGAACGTGATGCCGCCCGAGGCGCCGTTGCCGATCCACTTCTTCGCGCCGCGGAGTACCCACTCGGCGCCGTCGCGACGGGCGACGGTCTCGAGCGAGACCGAATCCGAGCCGTGGTCCGGCTCGGTCAGAGCGAAGGCGGCGGGCACCTCGAAACGCGCGACCGGCAGGAGCCAGCGCTCCTGCTGCGCCTCGCTGCCGAAGAGCGCGAGCGTTCGCAGGGCGAGGCCGCCCTGTACCGCGAGGACCGTGCCGAGCGACCCGTCGCCCCGCGAGATCTCCATGTTCACGAGCCCTGCCGCCAGCGGCGAGAAGCGCGTCAGCCGCGGGTGATCGATGCCGTCGTTCAGCAGGTCGAGCTCACCGAAGCGCTCGGCGATGTCGAGGGGATAGTCCGCGGCATCCCACGCGTCGCGCATGCGGTCGCCGATCTCGTCGACGAAACCCTGCGCCCGCTCCCAGACCTCGCGGTCGGCGGCGGGGACGTCGGCGAAGACGGCGTAGTAGTCGGTGTCGAGACGGCCGAGCACGTCGTAGCGGCCGGAGGTCCCGCCTGGCAGGGGAGTGGTCATCGCGCCAGGATACGCCGCGATGGCATCCAGTTCCACCGGATGCGGAACGCCGTCTCAGGTAGCGGAGCGCAGATCGCCGAGCCGTCGGGCCACCTCGGCGGGCGGCATCCGTCGAGGGAAGGTCGCCACGACGATGTCGTCGTCCGCCGCAGGCTCCGGGTCGGGGTGCACCCCGAAGCGCCGCAGCAGCTCGTCGTACGCGGCTTCGAGGACGGTTGCGGGAACCCGCTTCGACCCGCGGAGGAGGCGGCGGAGCACATGGTTGTGCACCGCCGTCACGGCGGCGGCGAAGGCCACGGCGTCGACCGGGTCGAGCCCGGGGACCGACCGGCGCAGGTACTCATCGAAGACCCGCTCGTAACGGAACACCGTGACGATCTCGCGGTCGCGAAGGGAGGGCACCTGGCGGACCACGGCGTATCGGCGGCGCGCGACCTCGGGGTCGGCGGCGAAGTGACGGAAGATCTGCACCGACGCCTCGCAGACCGCCGCCCACGGGTTCTCGTGCGTCTCGGACAGGTAGGCGCGCAGGCGCTCGAGCAACAGCTCGTGGTCGGCGAAGACGACGTCGTCCTTGCCGCCGAACTGTCGGAAGAACGTCGACCGCGACACGCCCGCGGACTGCGCGATCTGTTCGACGGAGGTCTGCTCGTAACCGTGCTCCGCGAACAGGGCGAGGGCCGCGGCCACCACTGTGCTGCCCGTGGGGCGGAGGTCGTCGGCCATGGACGGAAGCCTAGTGCGAAGCCCGTTCTGTCAAGGGCCGTGCGGGGGCCGAGCCCGGCCCCTTGACTCGCCTCATGTCCTCGCTCTGGAAGCAGCACTCGTCCGCCACCACCGGCATCCCGTTCGCGCCCGGCGCGCGGCACGAGGTGGTCGTCGTGGGTGCGGGCCTCACCGGGCTCGCGACCGCTTATGAGCTCGCCCGTTCCGGTGTCGACGTCGCGCTCGTCGAGCGGGGCGCCGTCGGCGAGCTCGCGTCGGGGTCGAACACCGGCAAGGTCTCGCTCCTGCAGGGGACGACGCTCTCGTCGCTGCGGTCGGGGCACCCGGCATCCCTCGTCCGTGCCTATGTCGACGCGAACCGCGACGGTGTCGAGTGGATGACGGGCACAGCCGAGCGGCTCGGCGTGCCGCTGACGGCGCGCACCGCGTACACGTACGCCCAGAACGACGACGGGCGCGGATCCGTCGTGAAGGAGTACGACGCGGCCCGCGAAGCCGGTCTCGCGGTGCGGCTCGTGGACGATGAGGAGCTTCGGGGCGCGGCGGTCCCGATGGCCGCAGCCGTCGCCCTCGACGACCAGCGCGCGATCGATCCGATGCGGATGCTGGCGGCGCTCGCCGACGCCTTCGTTGCGGCGGGCGGCACCCTCCACCTCGGGGTCGAGGTCAGCGGCGTGACGGTCTTCCCGCACCCCCGGGTGGAGACGGACCGCGGGCCGCTCTTCGCCTCGCAGGTCGTGGTGGCCACCGGCATCCCGATCCTCGACCGTGGTCTGTACTGGGCGAAGGTGAGCGGGATGCGGTCGGCCTGCGTCTCGTTCACGCTGACCGAACCGCTTCCCGACGGTATGTACCTCTCCGCCGACGAGCCCACGCGCTCCGTCCGGACGGTCCTCCCCGGCGACGGGCCTGCGGATGTCGCGCAGATCGTCGTCGGCGGTGCGGGACACCCCGTCGGGCGCGCCGACTCCGAGCGGGCCATGCTCGACGAGCTGGCCGAGTGGGCTCGGCAGACGCTGCCGGTGGGGGAGGAGACCCACCGCTGGTCGGCGCAGGACTACACGTCGCACAACCGCATCCCCTTCATCGGGACCATGCCGCGTTCGCTCGGGCGCGTCCGCTTCGCGACCGGCTACGCGAAGTGGGGGCTCACGAACGCGCCCGCGGCGGCGCTCCGCATCGTGAGCGAGCTGCGCGGCGAGAAGATGAGCGACCGGCCGCGGTGGATGACGCAGCTCGGCACGCGTCTCACGATGCCCGCCGACATCGCGCAGGGTGCCGCCGAGAACGCGAAGGTCGGGATCGCCGCGGCGAAGGGCTGGGCGGGCGCCGAGGCGGACGCCGTTCCCGTCCCGCAGCCCGCCGAAGGGGAGGGGGTCGTCGCACAGCGCGCGGGCCGGCCGGTCGGGATATCCACGACCGACGGCGAGACCCGGGCGGTGAGTGCGGTGTGCCCGCACCTCGGGGGCGTCCTCGAGTGGAACGACCTGGAATGCACGTGGGATTGCCCGCTGCACGCGTCACGGTTCACGGCATCCGGTGATCGCATCGAAGGCCCCGCGACGCGAGGCCTTCGACGGGTCGACTGACTCAGCCGGCGGGCGGCGCGACGGGCTTCGCGTCGGTCGGGAGCGCCGCCGTCAGGCAGCGCCGCACCTCGCGCGCGTCGTAGAAGAGCGAGCCCCTCGCGATGGGGGTGCAGCCGGCGCGGAACGGGATCGCCTTCTCGTTGTAGAGCATGCGGACGATCGCGCGCCCGTGCGCGTTGCGGAACACGTCCCACTGCACGTTCGCGGCCATGGGCGTCACCGTCTCGCCTCGCCATGCGTTCGTCGCATAGGTGTAAGGGTGCTTCGGCGTGACCTGCTGCGTCGACCCGGGCAGACCGAGCAGCGCCGCGAACGGGATGATCGTCTCGGCGTGCGCGAAACGGAACGTGGCGGCGGTGTGAGATCCCGCGAGGCGCGCGTCCATCGAGTCGAGGAAGTCCTCGAGCAGCGGTGTCGCCATCCGGTAGGTGATGTCGCTGCCTCGGAAGGCGGGGCCCTTCGAGTAGAAGTCCTCCGCGTCGAGCAGGTAGGCGAACCAGCGGGCGTCGGTGCTCGTGATGTACCGGGTGAAGTCCACGGAGACCTCGTCGGTCATATCGGGCGCGATGATGTAGAGGTTGTAGAGCATCATCGCCGCGTCGACCTCGTTGTCGACGGTCGTCTCGCCGTCGCCGCCGTCGACGAAGTGGTAACGGCCCGCAGCCAGGCGGTCCACGAAGCCGTGCGTGTAGATCCGTTCCAACGTGCGACGGGCCACCGTGTGGCTGCGCGGCTGGTCGGTGATCCTCGCGACCGCCGCAGTGACAGCGGGCCCGTCCTCGTAGGCCTGGTAGTCGGCGTTCGCGGCCGACTTGTGGAAGTAGAGGGTGTCCGGATCCTTCTGAATGTCCGCAGGCAGATGCGAGGCGAGACGCGGGTCCGCGGCCAGGAGTCCCTTCTCGAAGGCCTCGCCCGACGCGGTCGCGCGCGCCTCGCCCGAGCTCTCGACGGCGATGGTGTCGGATCCGGCATCGACGCGGCCGAAGAGTGACCGCAGCCGCTCGACGACGCGCGACCCGATGCCGCGATGCTGATCCGCGCCCTGGCCGGTGAGGTTGCCGTAGCCGAGCTTCTGGTTCGCCGCCGTGAGTTTCGCCACCTCGGGGCCGAGCGTCTTGCCGAGGGGTGTGAGGGCGCCCTCCGAGCGCGCCTGCTCCCAGATCTGCGTCGTCAGCGAGTCGTACTTGAAGCTCGACAGGGCGCGGGATCCGTGGCGGGCGACGGACTCCGTGTACACGGGAGCGAATCCGGCAGGCGCGGGTGCGAGGTCGGCCGGGGTGCTTTGCGGGACGTACGGGGTCTTGCTGCTGTAGTACGGCCGGGCCGCGGTGCCGTGGCCCGGGTCGGGCTGGGGCGGGCCGGGCTGGGGCGGCAACGCGCACCCGCAGGCGGCGATCACGAAGGCCAGGGACAACGACACCACGGTGGACGGGCGGCGGATGGGAAGGCGCATGCGTTCCTCACGGGTACGCGTCGCGCGGGGGTGCGCGGCGAAGCGGATCGGGTGCCGGCGATCGTAGGCGCGTCGGGTGACGTGAGGGTGTCGTGTCGTTGAACCGCCGGAGACCGGCCGGCCGACGTCAGGATGCGGCGGCGATCACACCCGTGATGATCAGGGTGACGAGGGTGGTCCAGAGGACGATCGCGGCGCCCTGCCAGAACAGCACCGTACGGGTCGGGACGCCGGTGCCCTTGAGCGCCGCGGCCGTGAACTGCGTGGGCAGGATGAGCGGGCCGAGCAGGCTGACGCCGGGCGTGCCGTAGCGGTGGTAGGCCTTCTGGAACTTCTCGGAGCGCGCCGACGTCGGCTTCTCCGCAGCGCCGGCACGGGTGGTCACCGCGGTGCGGACGCGCGCGGTCACCAGCACGACGATCGTGACGCAGAGGAAGTTGCCGATCGCGCCGGAGAGGGCCGCGATGACGGGGTGGATGCCGCCGACGACACCGATCGCGGCAGCCCCCTCGCCCTCGATGAACGGCACGGCTCCCGCGAGCGCCACCACGAGCGGCTGCAGCAGGTCGGGCATCTGCGCCACCAGGTCCTGGAAGCCGGCGACGAGGTCGGAGACGGGGTTCGACATGATGTTCCTCTCGGAGGCGGCGACCGGATCTCGTATCGCCGTGATCCCATCCCACCCGGCTCGTCCGGGCCGCGGCAGTGCCAGCGCGTCACCTCCCGACGTGAGGATCGGCGCCGGGAGGGGTGACATTCGTCATGGTCGTACTGTGGCCGTGTGAGTATGCCCGACCCGACCCCGACGCGCACCGCCGTCGCGCTCGCACGCGGGGTGACGGCCACCGGCTGGTACATCGCCTCGTCGATGGTCTTCTTCCTCCTGGGAACGCTCGTGGTGTGGGGAGCAGTCGTGCTGGTCGCCCGCGGGGGCTGGCGCATCCCGCCCGTTCTCGTCGGCTTCCTCGGTCTGTCCGCGGTCATCGTCGCGGCGACGGTTCTCCTCCTCATGCGCTATCGCCGGGACGGCGACCTCGACGACCGCGACAGTCCTCCGTGGCACCGACGCTTCTTCTCGCTGCCCGTCGTCGCGGGGATCCTCGCATCGATCCTCCTCGGGGTCGTCGCCGGATCGGTGCTCCTCGGCGCCGCGCTCATCGGCGCGACTCTCTGCCTCGTGCGGTGGGGACCCGGCATCCGCTGGCGCGGTGTCGTCCTCCTCGAAGTCGCGCTCGTGGTCCTCTGGATCCTCGAACGCGTGCGCCCGTCATCCACCGGCGACGCCTTCGTGCTGGCCTTCTTCGCGATCCTGCTCCCCGCGACCCAGGCGCTCTCGCTCTGGTCGTGGGACGTCGTCCTCGAGCTCGATCACGCGCGGCGCACCGAGGCTCGCCTCGCCGCCGTGCAGGAGCGCCTCCGCCTCGCCGGGGAGCTGCACGACCTCCAGGGCCACCACCTGCAGGTGATCGCCCTGCAGCTCGAACTCGCCGAGCGCATGATCGGGCGCGACCCGGATGCCGCGGCCCGCCAGATCTCCCTGGCGCGGGCCTCCGTCGACGAGGCGCGAGACGGCACGCGGGCGCTCGCCGGACGCTTCCGCGGTGTGCCGCTCCCCGACGAGCTCGCCAACGCGGCAGACCTGCTGCGCGCTGCGGGACTCGAGGTGACCCTCGACGTCGCGGCGGATGCGGCATCCGCTCCCGCCGACCTGCTGGGGCCGGTCATCCGCGAATGCACGACGAACGTCCTCAAGCACGGCGGCGGACAGTGGGCCCGGCTCGGGCTCGAGAAGGCCGGGAACGCCTGGCGGCTGACCGCGGCGAACGACCCCGGACCCGGCTCGACGATCGGAGCCGGCGCCGGGCTCGAAGGCATCGCGCATCGAGTGGGTGTCGCCGGCGGGGACGTGTCGTCGAGCCGCGACGACGCACGATTCGAACTCGTCGTGACCGTTCCCATCGAGACGGTGCCGACCGCGGGAGAAGCCGCATGATCCGCGTGCTCATCGCCGACGACGAGGACATGATCCGCACGGCGCTCGCCACCCTGCTCGGTCTCGAGGAGGACCTCGAGGTCGTCGCGGAGTGCGCCGACGGCGAGAGCGCGGTCGCCCGTGCGCTCGAACTCCGCCCCGACGTCTGCCTCCTCGACCTCGAGATGCCCGGGATCGACGGCGTCGAGGCGGCCGCCCGCATCCGGCAGCGGATCCCCGCCCGCTGCGTCGTGGTCACCCGCCACGCCCGCCCCGGTGTGCTGAGGCGCGCGCTCAGCGCGGGCGTCGACGGCTTCGTCCCGAAGTCCCGGCCTGCCGGCGATGTCGCCGCGGTCATCCGAGAGGTCGCCGCGGGGCGCCGGTACGTCGACCCCGAGATCGCCGCGGACGCTCTGAGCGACGAGCGCTCGCCGTTGACCGACCGCGAGCTCGACGTGCTGCGCGCGGGAGCCCGAGGGGAGACGATCGCCGAGATCGCGGCATCCCTCCACCTGTCCGCCGGCACCGTCCGCAACCACGTCTCGTCGATCCTCGGCAAGCTCGGCCTCGCGACGCGGCAGCAGGCTGCGATCACGGCGCGCGAGCGCGGCTGGATCTGACGGATGCCGCACGAAGAGGCGCTCTCGGGCGGGAACGCGAGCGGCGCCGTCGTCCGCATCGGCGACTCCGTGCGCAAGCCGTGGACGGCGTCGACGGCGAGCGTCACCGCCTACGTCCATGCACTTCGCGCCGCCGGGATCGATGCGCCCGAGCCGCGCGGCCGTGACGAGGCGGGGCGCCAGGTGCTCGAGTACGTGCCCGGCGAACTCGCGCTCATGCACGGCACGATGGCACCCGCGGAGCTCGGGCGGGTGGGAGCCATGGTGCGAGCGATCCACGACGCGAGCGCCGGGTGGACGCCGCCGGAGGACAGCCTCTGGGAGAGTGCGATCCCCGCGCCCGCCTCCGAACTCGTCTGCCACAACGACCTCGCGCCGTGGAACCTCGTGATGGGGGAGCGGTGGGTCTTCATCGACTGGGATGCCGCGGCCCCCAGCACTCGGCTGTGGGATCTCGCCTACGCCGCGCAGGCCTTCGCACTCAACGACGCATCCGCCGATCCCGCGGATGCCGCTCCGGGGCTCGCCGCGTTCGTCGACGGGTACGGCGCCGACGACGAGCTCCGAGATGGCCTGCCGGACGCGATGGCGGAGCGGGCGGCGGCGATGCACGACCTGTTGCGGCGCTCCCATGCGGCCGGTGTCGAGCCGTGGGCGTCGATGTTCACGGCCGGGCACGGCGACCACTGGGCATCCGTCTCCGACTATGTGCGATCCCACCGCGAGACCTGGACCGACGCGCTCCGACGATGAGTCGGGTCCCCGCCGAACGAGGGGATCGGGCTTCGGGTGCTCAGGCGGGGGTAGTAGGCTTTTCGACCGGGCGATCTCTCGACATCGAGATAATTCCGCGCCCGTCACCCCCGCCGTCGCCCAGCGAAGGATTGCAGTGGACCTTTACGAGTACCAGGCACGAGACCTGTTCGAGAAGTACGAGGTGCCGGTGCTCGCCGGCATCATCGCCGACACCCCTGAGGAGGCGAAGGCGGCTGCCGAGAAGATCGGCGGCGTGGTCGTCGTCAAGGCTCAGGTCAAGACCGGAGGTCGCGGCAAGGCCGGCGGCGTCAAGGTCGCCAAGACCCCCGACGAGGCGTATGCCGCTGCCGAAGCCATCCTCGGCCTCGACATCAAGGGCCACGTCGTCCAGCGCGTCATGATCGCCCAGGGCGCCGACATCGCTGAGGAGTTCTACTTCTCGGTGCTGCTCGACCGCTCGAACCGCTCCTACCTGAGCCTCTGCTCGGTCGAGGGCGGCATGGAGATCGAGGAGCTCGCCGTCGAGCGTCCCGAGGCGCTCGCGCGCGTCGAGGTCGACCCGCTCCAGGGCATCGACAAGGCCAAGGCCGTCGAGATCGCGAAGGCGGCGAACTTCCCCGAGGACCTCGTCGAAAAGGTCTCGGACGTCTTCGTCAAGCTCTACGACGTCTACAAGGGCGAGGGTGCGACCCTCGTCGAGGTCAACCCGCTCGTCCGCACGGGCGCCGGCGACATCGTCGCCCTCGACGGCAAGGTCTCGCTCGACGAGAACGCCAGCGAGGTGCGCCACCCCGAGCACGAAGAGCTCGAGGACAAGAGCGCCGCGGACCCGCTCGAGGCCAAGGCCAAGGCATCCGGCCTCAACTACGTCAAGCTCGACGGCCAGGTCGGCATCATCGGAAACGGCGCCGGCCTCGTCATGTCGACCCTCGACGTCGTCGCCTACGCCGGTGAGAACCACGGCGGCGTCACTCCCGCCAACTTCCTCGACATCGGTGGCGGCGCGAACGCGCAGGTCATGGCGTCGGGTCTCGACGTCATCCTCGGCGACGAGCAGGTCAAGAGCGTCTTCGTCAACGTCTTCGGCGGCATCACGTCGTGCGTCGCGGTCGCCGAGGGCATCGTGAAGGCCCTCGAGATCCTCGGCGACGCGGCGACCAAGCCGCTCGTCGTCCGCCTCGACGGCAACCAGGTCGAGGAGGGTCGCGCGATCCTCGCCGAGGCCAACCACCCGCTCGTCACGCTCGCCGCCGGTATGGACGAGGGCGCCGACAAGGCCGCCGAGCTGGCGAACGCCTGAGACGCGCCGAGACTACCGAGACACAGGGACAACAGACATGTCTATCTACCTCAACAAGGACTCCAAGGTCATCGTCCAGGGCATCACCGGCGGTGAGGGCACCAAGCACACCGCCCTCATGCTGAAGGCCGGGACGAACGTCGTCGGCGGCGTGAACGCCCGCAAGGCCGGCACGACCGTCACGCACGAGAAGCCGCACGAGGGCGAGGTCGCTCTCCCCGTCTTCGGATCGGTCGCCGAGGCGATCGAGAAGACCGGGGCGGACGTCTCCATCGCGTTCGTGCCGCCCGCCTTCACGAAGGACGCGATGATCGAGGCGATCGACGCCGAGATCCCGCTGCTCGTCGTCATCACCGAGGGCGTCCCCGTCGGCGACACCGCCGAGGCGTGGGCCTACGCCAAGAGCAAGGGCAACAAGACCCGCATCATCGGTCCGAACTGCCCCGGCATCATCACGCCCGGTGAGGCGCTCGTCGGCATCACGCCCGCGAACATCACCGGCAAGGGCCCCATCGGCCTCGTCTCGAAGTCGGGCACCCTGACCTACCAGATGATGTTCGAGCTCCGTGACCTCGGCTTCTCGACGGCCATCGGCATCGGCGGCGACCCGGTCATCGGTACGACGCACATCGACGCCCTCGAGGCGTTCGAGGCCGACCCCGAGACCAAGGCCATCGTCATGATCGGCGAGATCGGCGGCGACGCCGAAGAGCGCGCGGCCGACTACATCAAGGCGCACGTGACGAAGCCGGTCGTCGGCTACGTCGCCGGCTTCACCGCACCTGAGGGCAAGACCATGGGCCACGCCGGCGCCATCGTCTCCGGCTCGGCCGGTACGGCACAGGCCAAGAAGGAGGCCCTCGAGGCCGCCGGCGTCAAGGTCGGGAAGACCCCGTCCGAGACCGCCGACCTGATGCGCGCCATCATCGAGGCGCTCTAAGCCACACGACGAAGGGGCGGATGCTGCGGCATCCGCCCCTTCGTCGTTCCCGGCGCGGCTCCGGTGCGCGCGAGGTCCCGATCCGGCCGGGAATGCACGCGCGATACCCGGCCCGATCGGGACCTCGGGGCGTTCTGGGGCGGTCGGATGCCGGGACGCGAGGCCTGCGGAGCCGGGTCAGCCGGGCCGTGGCCGGCGCGGCGCGGCGTGCGCTCCGGGGGCGCGTCGTGTCGCCCGCTCCAGGGACCCGTCGTGTCGCGGCATCCCGCGTCGTGCGGCATAACGCGCCCCCGGAATGCCGCCCCCACGTCCGAGGTCCCGATCCGGCCGGGAATGTGCGCGCGATACCCGGCGCGATCGGGACCTAGAGGTGTCTGCGGGTGGCGGATGCCGGGACGCGAGGCCTGCGCAGCCGGGCCTGCCGGGCCGGCTCGGCGCGGCCGCCGGCGCGTTCCAGGGACCCGTCGCGTCGCGGCATCCCGCGTCGTGCGGCACAACGCGTCCCCGGAACACCGCCCCAACGCGCGAGGTCCCGATCGGGCCGGGAATGCACGAGGCATACCCGGCCCGATCGGGACCTCGAGGCGGCGGCGGTCAGGCGCCGATGAGCGCCTCGATCGGGCCGCGGGCGAAGTAGATCACGAAGCCCGCCGCGACGATCCAGAGCAGCCAGTGAACCTGCTTCGCCTTGCGGGCGAAGACATTCACGACGACCCAGCTGATGAAGCCGGCGCCGATGCCGTTGGCGATCGAGTAGGTCAGCGGCATGACCGTCGCGGTGAGGAACACCGGCAGCAGGACGTTGAAGTCCGTCAGGTCGATGTTCTTGATCTGCGCGAGCATGAGCGCACCGACGAGCACGAGAGCTGCGGCGGCGACGTAGCCGGGGACGATCGAGGTGAGCGGCGTGAAGAACATGGCCAGAAGGAACAGCACACCGGTGACGACGTTCGCGAGGCCCGTACGGGCGCCCTCACCGATGCCGGATCCCGACTCGACGAAGACGGTGGCCGACGACGACGAGGTCGCACCACCGGCGATCGCGCCGACGCCCTCGACGATCAGCGCCGACTTGATGCGCGGGAAGTCGCCCTTGTCGTTCGCGAGGCCGGACTCCTTCGCGAGGCCCGTCATGGTGCCCATCGCGTCGAAGAAGTTCGAGAACACGAGCGTGAAGACGATCATGACGACCGACACGATGCCGATCTTCGCCCAGTCGAAGCCGAAGTCGATCTTGCCGACGAGCTCGAAGTTCGGGAACGCGACGATCTCCAGCCTGCTGACCTTGAGGCCCAGGGCGGTCGGCCAGATCGCGTTGACGATGTAGCTGATGACCGTGCCGCTGACGAGACCGATGAGGAGCGCGCCCTTCACCCGAAGGGCCATCAGGATGCCGGAGAGGAAGAGCGTGACGACGAACATGACCGTGCTGATCGTCGTGATCGAGCCACCGACGCCGAGGTCGAGCGGGGGAGAGGCGTTGCCCGTTGTGGTGACGAAGCCGGCGTTGACGAAGCCGATGAACGCGATGAACAGGCCGATGCCGACCGTGATCGCGAGCTTCAGCTGCACGGGGACGGCGTCGAAGATCATCTTCCGAAGGCCGGTCGCGGCGAGCAGCACGATGATCAGACCGTTGATCACGACGAGAGCCATCGCCTCGCCCCACGTGACCTGACCGACCACCGAGAACGCGAGGAACGCGTTGATGCCGAGGCCCGCCGCGAACGCGAAGGGCAGACGCGTGACGAGCCCGAAGAGGATCGTCATGACACCGGCGGTCAAGGCCGTGGAGGTCGCCACGGCGGTGCCGGTGAGGGTCACGCCGTCGACGTCCGGGGTCGACAGGATGATCGGGTTCAGGATGACGATGTAGGCCATCGTCACGAACGTGACGATGCCGCCGCGGATCTCCGTGCCGAGGGTGGAACCGCGGCCGGTGATGTCGAAGTAGCGGTCGAGGAAGGACGAGGATGCCGGGGCTGCGGCACCGCGGGAAGTTCGGGAGGTGGTGCTGTTCACCCTCCGAGGGTAGTGGGTCGTCGCCGCCCCGGCGGGCGGGGCGTATCCTCGCGGCATGCACCGCATCTTCGGCACGCCGTTCGCCGCGGTCTATCCGCTGTACCTCGCGAAGGTGGAGCGGAAAGGGCGCACGAAAGCCGAGCTCGACGCGGTGGTGACGTGGCTCACCGGGTTCGACGACGAGGCGATCGCTGCGCAGGTGTCGACGGGGGCGAGCTTCGCGGAGTTCTTCGCCGCCGCCGACCTCAACCCTGCGGTCGCGCAGATCACCGGCGTCGTCTGCGGCGTCCGCGTCGAGCAGATCGACGACCCGCTGATGCGCCGCATCCGCTATCTCGACAAACTCGTCGACGAACTGGCGAAGGGCAAGGCGCTCGAGAAGGTCCTGCGCACCTGACGCCTCGCCCGGTGCGGGAGCGGGGCGCACGCGCCCGCCGCGGGTAAGGTCGGTTCGTTGTGAATCGCCTGCTCGTCTTCCTCCTCGCTGCCGTCGACGCCCTCGTGGCCGTCGCGGTCGGCGTCGGCGTCGTGCTCGCGCCCGTCACTCTCGTGTGGGTCTTCGGCGTGAGCGGGGATGCCGATTGGGCGGCGCTCTGGCCGGCGGCGGCGACGATCTGGCAGCTCGGACACTTCGCGCCGGTCGCGGTCTCCCTTCCCGCAGAGCTGGTCGCCCTCGGCGGTCTGCCGTCGGGCGGCGCCGAGTTCACCGTGTCGCTCGCGCCGACAGCGCTCGCCGCGTTCACGGCGATCTCTGCCTGGCGGTCGGGAGGTCGCGCGGCTCGCGCCGGTGCGTGGCTGACCGGAGTCCTCGGTGGCACGGCTGCCGTCGCGGTGGTCTCGACGATGATCGCCCTCACCGGACGCGCGAGCGTCGCCTCGGTCGACCTGTGGGCCGCCATCGCCGGTCCCGCGCTGGTCTTCGCCGTCCCCGCCCTGATCGGTGCTCTCGTGCGGGCGTGGAACGAGGGGGATGACGGCATCGTCGACGCTCTCACGGAGCGGATTCCGGACGACGTGCAGAACGCGGTGGATGCCGGTGCCCGGGGCGTCGCGATCACCGTCGCCGGGATCGTCGGACTCGGAGCCGTCGTGCTCGCGGTCCTCTTCTTCGTCCGCGGCGGTGAGGTGATCGCGCTGACCCAGGCGGCCCAGACCGACCTGCCGGGTGTCGTGGTGCTCGCTCTGGGCAGCCTCCTCTACCTCCCCACTCTCATCGTGTGGTTCGCGGGATTCGCGATCGGGCCCGGTTTCGCCATCGGGACGGGAACGGCGGTCTCGCCGGCCGCCACGAGCCTGGGGGTCGTGCCCGGCATCCCGGTCCTGGGCGTCATCCCCGATTCCACGTCGCCGTGGCTGTTGCTCCTGGCGCTCGTCGTGGTCGGCCTCGGCGCGCTCGCGGGCATGGTCGCGCGCGGAGCGCTGCTCATCGGTTCGGAGACGGATGCCGAGCCGCTCCGCCCGCGCCTCGTCGCCCTCGGCGTGACCGCCGTCGGCTCGGGTGCGCTCCTCGCCGTCCTCGCGTGGGCGGCGCAGGGGTCGATCGGTCCCGGCAGGCTGGCGCAGGTCGGCCCCGAGCCCTGGCTCGTGGGGCTGGTGGCCGCCGTCGAGGTCGCCGTGGGCGCCGCAGTCATGCTGCTGTCGCCGCGCGGCGAGGAACCCGCCCGGCCGGCGGAGCCGTCCCTCACCCGGGACGCGCCAGTCGCGAGCTCGCCGGTCGAGCTGCGTCGCGAGCCTGCCGGGACGGTCTCGCCCGACGAGTTCCCCACCGCCCCGCTAGACTGACCCGGTGCTCACGGTCGCCGTTCTCATCTCGGGCACGGGATCCAATCTGCGTGCTCTTCTGGATGCCGCGAACGAGCCCGATTTCCCCGCTCGCGTGATCGTCGTCGGCGCCGATCGGCAGGCCGACGGCTTCGCGCATGCCGAGACCTACGGCATCCCGACCTTCATGGTCCCGTTCCAGGAGTTCGACAGTCGTGAGGCGTGGGGCGACGAACTGCTCGCGCATCTCGAGGTGTGGAAGCCGGACCTCGTCGTGCTGAGCGGGCTCATGCGGCTGCTGCCCGCGGCCGTCGTCGCGGCGTGGGCGCCGCGCCTCATCAACACCCACCCCGCGTACCTGCCCGAGTTCCCCGGCGCGCACGGTGTGCGCGACGCACTCGCCGCCGGCGCGGAGCAGACCGGGGCGAGCGTCATCGTCGTGGACGACGGCGTCGACACCGGCCCGATCCTCGCCCAGGAACGGGTCCCCGTCGTGCCCGGCGACACCGAGCACACCCTCCACGAGCGCATCAAGCCGGTCGAACGCCGACTGCTCATCGACGTCGTCCGTCGCATCGCGACCGGCGAGCTTGCACTGACCCCCTGAACCGACACCCGAACGCCCCCGACTCGAGGAGTTCCCGCATGGCCGGCCCGCAGATCGACCCCTCCCTCTACCGTGCACGCGACGTCGTGCCCGTCCGCCGTGCGCTCGTCTCGGTGAGCGACAAGACCGGGCTGCTCGAGCTCGGTCAGGCCCTTGCCGCAGCCGACGTCGAGATCGTCTCGACGGGCGGCTCCGCAGCGCTTCTGCGCGACGCCGGCATCGACGTGAAGGACGTCTCCGAGGTCACGGGCTTCCCCGAGTCCCTCGGCGGTCGCGTGAAGACGCTCCACCCGAGCGTCCACGCGGGCCTCCTGGCCGACCTGCGCCTGGAGGACCACGAGACCCAGCTCGGCGAACTCGGCATCCTTCCCTTCGAGCTCGTCGTCGTGAACCTCTACCCCTTCGTCGAGACCGTCGCCTCCGGCGCGCAGGGCGACGCTGTCGTCGAGCAGATCGACATCGGCGGCCCCGCGATGGTCCGCGCATCGGCGAAGAACTTCGCCAACGTGGCGATCGCCGTCTCGCCCGAGTCCTACCCGGCGATCGTCGACGCCCTCGGCCAGGGCGGGACGACGCTCGCGCAGCGCCGCGAGCTCGCGGCGCGCGCGTTCGCGCACACGGCGGCGTACGACCGCGCCGTCGCGACGTGGTTCGCCGAGGAGACTCTCGAGGGCGACGGCGAGCTGCCGCAGCACCTGACGATCAAGGCCGAGCGCCTGGCGACCCTCCGCTACGGCGAGAACTCGCACCAGCGCGCGGCGATCTACTCGCGCGTGGGTGGGCACGGTATCGCGCAGGCCACGCAGCTGCAGGGCAAGGAGATGTCCTACAACAACTACGTCGACGCGGATGCCGCACTCCGGGCCGCGTTCGATCTCGTCAAGCCGGCGGTCGCCATCATCAAGCACGCGAACCCGTGCGGCATCGCGATCGGAGCGCCGCAGGCGCTCGACCCGCTCGCCTCCGCGCACCTGCGGGCGCACGAGTGCGACCCCGTGTCGGCCTTCGGCGGCGTCATCGCCGCGAACCGCACCGTGACGCTCAAGATGGCCGAGAACCTGCGCGACATCTTCACCGAGGTGATCGTCGCGCCCGACTTCGAGCCTGAGGCGCTCGAGGTCTTCCGACTGAAGAAGAACCTGCGCGTGCTGCAGCTTCCTTCGGACTGGCGCCAGGAGCCCATGGACGTCCGCCTGGTCTCGGGGGGTCTGCTCCTCCAGGACGCCGACCGGTTCCCGAACGAGATCGAATCGCTCGTCGACTCGTGGCAGCTCGTCTCGGGGGAGCGTCCCGCCGACGACCAGCTCGAGAACCTCTCGTTCGCGTGGAAGAGCTGCCGCGCCGTCAAGTCGAACGCGATCGTGTTGGCCAAGAGCTCGGCGACGGTCGGTATCGGCATGGGCCAGGTCAACCGCGTCGACTCGTGCCGCCTCGCGGTCGAGCGCGCCGGTGACCGTGCTGCCGGATCGGTCGCGGCATCCGATGCGTTCTTCCCGTTCGCGGACGGACCGCAGGTGCTGCTGGATGCCGGGATCACGACGATCATCCAGCCGGGCGGATCCGTGCGCGATCAGGAGGTCATCGACGCCGCGCAGGCCGCAGGGGTCACGATGTACTTCACGGGCGAGCGTCACTTCTTCCACTGAGCTCGTCGCGTGGCCCCGGATCATAGCCGGTGAGGGGCAGGGTAGTTCTCCCCATCGAAATCGATCGGGCTGATCGCATACTCTCGTCGCGGGAGGTTCCGCTATGGGAATGATGTTGCCGAACGAGCTGATCTGGGTGATGGAGAAGCTCGGCTTCGATTGGCCAGACATCGACGAGGACGAGCTGCGCCGGGGTGGCCAGATCATCTCGACGTTCCGGGACGAGCTCGAGAACAAGATCCAGGTGATGGACCGCAAGGTCAACACCGACATCGCCGCCGCCATGCGCGGTCAGGCGGGTCCGGCGTACGTCGGGGCGTGGAACACCAACCGCTCGCAGAACCTTCAGAAGCTGATGGACATCCTCGGCCCCGTCCCGCCCGGTGTCGACATCGCGGCCGCCGGCGTCACCGCGCTGAAGATCAAGGTGATCGTCGACGTGACCTCCACGATGGTCACGCTCGTCGCCATGCTGACGAACCCGGTCACCGCCGCCGGTGCCGGCCCCATGCTCCTCATCAAGAAGAAGCTGCTCAACGCCGCGGTCGACATCGCGGTGGAGCAGGTGCTCAACCAGGTACTGCCGATGGTCATCCAGCCGCTGGCCGAAGAGCTGCCGGGCATCATCATGTCCGCCCTCGACTCACCGATCGTCGAAGCTGTCGCGGGGGACCCCGAAGAGTTCTACGCCGACCTCCAGGCCCTCGAATCGGCGCAGGGCGAAATGGAACAGCACGCGGCGGATGTCGAGGGCCTCACCGACCGGCTCATGTCAGACCTCGCGAGTCTGAACATCGGAGGCGACTGACAGTGCCGGATGCGGCGACCGCGCGCCCCGGGCTGAGCGCGGCGATCATCGCGTTTCTCGGCAAAGGGGAGTCCTCCCTCCCTCGCGCCGACGACGACGCGATCAGCGCATCACCCGCGGACCGGCCCGCCCTCGTGGCCGATGTGCGTGCCGTCGTGGCAGAGTGCCTCGCCATCGACCCTGATTGGTCGACGCACACTCTCGCCGAAGGCGGCAGGGTGGCACGGTCCGCCATGGCCCAGCGGCATCCAGAACTGAGCTCCGAAGCGCTGGACGCGCTGGCATGGGCGTACACATACAACTGGCGATGAACGATTCGACGGGACTACATAAATCATGAAGATGGGCGATGTCACCCGCCAGGTGCAGAATGCGTGGGACGGGATGCCGGTACACGTCCGGCAGCTCTCCGACATGTTCCGTAAGCACGGGCAGAAGCAGAACCGCAACACGAGCAGTGTCGACGACCTCGACGCGACCGACGTGCCCGACGCGCTCCGTGACGGCTGGAAGAAGGACTCCTGGCACACCCCCGACCGCGTGGTCGGCTCGGGCAAGCCCAACCGCCCCTACCCGGCGGAGTACCTCGACGCGGACTACATCCAGCAGCACCTGCAGCGCTTCGAAGGTGGGGCGACGCGGTTCTACCGGACCGAGAACCTCGACAAGTACGGTCCGGGCAACCAGGGCACGACGTTCGTCTTCCCGACGTCCGAGATCGACAACATCATCACGCAGGCGGACGGCAACCCCAAGAAGCTCGGAGTGATGCTCGGCCTCGGCGAGGATTTCTTCGTCGACGGCAACGACAAGCCCCTCGACATCACTCGGGCTGACTTCACCTATGAGGAGATCATCAACGGCAACCTTCGGATGCCGCGCGGCAACGAGGCCGGTGCCAACGAGGCGTGGATCCCCGGCGGTTACCTGCCGGAGGGCATTCCCGAGGGCGTGATGAACACGCACCCTGACGCCACCGGAGCAGACCCGTCCGTCGGCGGGACATGGGGCACGTACACGCCCTTCAAGCTGTGAGCGGCTCGTCCGTCTCGGGCGCGGTCCGTTATCCCCGTCGGTTCGAGATCTTCCGGCTGGAAGCTCTCGGCGACGACCCCTTCTTCACCGACGCCGAAGCTCGGAACGAGTACGAACGGGGTCGTCGGCTGGCGGTGACGGATGCTGCTGCCCCGCCCGCCTGGTACGTCGACGTCCTGCATCGGGACCGGTTCACGGTCACCTTCTACTCGCCTCATAAGACGCCCGTCAGGAAGGTCGAATGGGAGAGGGTGGACGGTCGGCTCTTCCGGCGTCGCATCCTTGACCTGTTCTACCCGGAGGGCGACCCGAAGCGACGCGTCCCGTACTCGCATCTCCTCAGGGTGGACCAGCACTGGTACACCGACGGGATAGCGCACGTCTCGCGATCGTCGCCGATCGACGAGGACCTGGTCGTCGAGGTCTCCGCGCCGGGGGAGTTGCAGTGGGTCGACATCCCCGCGTTCGGAGAGTGGGCGCCGCTGATCGAGGCATCCGCTCCCCCGGAGCTGGGCCGCTTCGACCTCGATGCCGTCGACGTGGCGGAAGACTTCGCGCGGGCGACCATCGCCGGCGGCGAGCCGATGACGGATGCCGGTCGGTGGAACCTGCCCGCATCCTCGTCGACGGTGTTGGACACCGTGACGTCCCTCACCACCTTCGAACCGGCCCCCTCGCTGGTGCCGGTCATCGAGCGGGAGGCGGCCAAGATCCTCCCGGTGTTCGTGCAGGGGGCATCCCCGCGGCAGTCGGGGCTCGACCCGCGCGAGGAGCGGCGGCGAGTCGACGAGCTGTCATCCGACCTGGCCGGCGCTTTCGAGTATGCGGCGGGAAGGCCGATCGCCTTCCCGATCGAGCAGCGCGGCGACGGACCGGTCGCAGAATACGCGGCATCCCTCCGGCGCGCGCACGCGCGGAGTGCCCAATGGTGGGTGCTGAACGAGACAGGCATCGTCGTCGTGCGTTCCGGCGATGAGGATGCCGGTGACTTGGCGCTTGCTGTGCACATCGTCCCCGCGCGGTGGGTGTCGGGCAGGAGCGGAACCCACACAGGCCGTGCCCCGGTCGATCTTCGCTGGTCACGTGCGGACGTAGGGGACTGAGCCCGACCGGCGCAAGTCCTCGGTGAGTGTTCCGGGCGCAGCTAGCCTGTGCGATGAGAGGGAATCATGGGTATCGGTGAGGTCATTCGTCCGCTGAAGAATTCGTCAACCTCCGTATACCTTCGGGCAACGAAGCCGGCGCGTGACGACAACCCGGGTCTCTGGCCCGGAACAGCGCAAGGTTCAACCCTGAACCCATGATCGAACCCAATGAGACCGTCACCGGGCTGCCGTGGCTCACGGGCCACGTCGTGGACGAGAACGGCGTGCACTCCGCGGACGCCGACGGTGCCATCGCGAGGGCGGGCAAGATCGTCGACGCGATCGAGTCGCTCGTGAACCGTCGAGCCGCAGCGCCGTCCGAGGACGAGCTGATCGCGGGAACGCCGATCATCCACCGCGGGGAGGCGGAGATCGTCCCGCTGTCGTGGGAGCCGGCTCAGCCCGAGGATGTCGCGGCGGCTCTGCGGGAGCGGGCGAACGAGGTCTGGAAAGGCATCCGGAGCGCGTGCGAGTATCACCACGGAGCAGCCCTGTCGGTCGCCCTCGACCGAACTGCGCCCGCGAACGCGTATCGCGAGCATCTGGTCCGGCATGGCGTCAGGCGCGCCGACTGGTGGGGCGCCGACGGCGTCGCACTCGTCCTCGTCGTCCACGGCGCGCCCTTGCCGGCGCGCGCGTCCGCGAGTGCACTGCATATCGTGCCCGTGGGCTGGGTGTCCGATGTCCGCCCGACGCGGCGAATTCCCGACGTGGACCTGTCGTGGTCGCCTGCGACGAACGTGGAGTCGGCACGCGTCCGTCACCCGTCGGTTCGAGATCTTCCGGCTGGAAGCACTCGGCGACCCGACGCGAGCGGGCCCACCTAGACGGGCGGTCGGCGGGTACGCAAGACCTATGTGCCTGTCAGGCGCGTAGATAGCATTTTCACGAGGGGGAGATCCATGGGAATCGGAGAAGTCATCCGGCCGCTGAAGAACTCGCTGGACGGGATGCCGGTTCACGTGCGGCAGCTCGCAGAGATGTTCCGCAAGCACGGGCAGAAGCAGGGCGACACGACGGGCCGAGTGACCGACCTCGACGCTGCGGACGTGCCGGAGGCGCTGCGCAACGGCTGGCGCAGTGACAGTCGATGGGAACCCGACGCCATCGTGAACGCGGGCAAGGGGAACAGGCCCGAGCCGGGCGAGTACCTCACCACGGAATACATGGAGAGGCACCTCGCACAGTTCGAAAACGGTGCGACGAGGATCTACGTCACCCGCAGCTTGCAGGACTGGGGACCGGGGAACAATCAAGTTCCCGGAGGAGCGACCAATACCGCGTACGTGTTCCCGACGGATCAGCTCAACGCGCTCATGAACAGCGTGAACGGTCCGCGCGAGTTGGCGGATGCGCTCGGCCTCCCTGCTGATTTCTTCGAGGACGCGGATGTCGAATTGCGCGACTTCGCTCCGAACGAGCTCACTGGGCTCAGCCTGCCCTCGGGTAACGAGGGTGGAACCGATGCCGAGAGGTGGATTCCCGGGGGGTATCTTCCCAGCGGCATCCCTGAAGCAGTGATCGATATCCCGCACGACGCGACCGGCTGGAGAAACGGCGACAACCTGCTCGACCAGAGCCGATGGCCAGGATCTTCCCGGCCCCTGAGCTTGGGGGGCACCTCGTCATGAGCGCGGGCGGATCTGAGCCGGACGGGCATGAGAGTGTCGAAACGATCCTGCCGACAGGAGCGCAAAGCTCCCTCGTCGGGGCGCAGGCCCTGCCCGACGGAATTCTCGACGTGTCCGAAGACGGCATTCTCGCCGGCGGCATTCCGGTTCTCGTTCGAGGGCAGATCCGAATCGTGCCGCTCGCGACGTGGACATCGCCGGAGCCGTCGCCACACGCGCAGGACCTTTGGCACGCGCTGACCGCCGCCTGCGTGAACCGCGCAGGCAACTGGTCGCTCCTCGATCTCGACGCGGAACGCGACGACGCGATCGGTGCCTACGCGGAGGCGCTGCGTGCCGTCGCGGCGTCTCGCGTTCGCTACTGGATTTATTCAGGAAAGGTTGCTGTTGCGCTCGTCCGAGCGGATGGCGACGGGACGAGTGCGTCCTCATCGCTGGCGTTGCACGTGGTTCCTGAGGGCTGGCTCTTCCACCGTGCACCGACCGCCGCGCCTCCGCACGCAATCGACGTGCGATGGTCGTGGCAGGACGTCGTCGGCCTTTTTGAGCACGACCGAGGATTTAGTCTGTGAGAACGCTGATGAGAGGGCTGGACCAATGAGTGCTGTCGATGGAATCGCCACCGATGTGATCCTTCGGATCTACGGTGCGAGCGAGCTCGGTGTGCTGTCGCAGACCGCTCCCGGCGCCGACCACCCTCGCGTGGAGTACGTCGGCGGAGAGGTGTTCGTCGGCCTCGACCACCGCGACGGCCGCGCCCCCGTCACGCAGGGTGAGACCGAAGGGGCGGATGCCGACTTCCGAGATGCCGTGCGTTCCGCCATCTCCGCGGCAGGGGACACCCCGGTCGAGGGAGCAAGCTCGCTCGTCATCACCGAGGAGGCGCTCGCAGCCGCCGTGCTGCTCGATCCCTCGCGTCTCGCGGGGGCCGGACTGTCCGGTGCGCCGGTCGCCTTCCCCTACGCGCGGGATCGCGTCATCATCGTGGGCGCCGACGACGAGACCGCCATCGCTCGCGTCCTCGATATCGCTGAGGAGCTCTACGAGGCCGAGCGGCCGCTCGTCAGCGCGCACCCCGTCGTCCTGACGGACGAGGGCTGGGCTCCGTTCCCGTGGCGGGAGCGACTGCCCGAGCTGGAGATGAGGTTCGAGCGCGTGCTGCGCCTGTTCTCGGTGCGGGCCTACGACGTGCAGACTGCCGCGTTGCAGCGGCCCGACGTGCACATCGCCCCCGCCAAGATCCGGATTCTCGAGTCCGGAGTGACGACGACGTTCGCGGCGTGGCCGCAGGGGACCGCGACCCTCCTCCCGGCCGTCGACAACGTGATCATCGCGGACCCCGCCGGAACGCTGAGCGTTGCGACGATGACCGAGTTCCTCGACGCTGCCGGCGACGCGATCGTCCGAACCGGGCTGTCGCCTGCACGCTACTTCGTGCCCGGTGACGAACCGGATGCCTCGAAGGCATGATCTGGGAGATCGATCAGCCGGAGGACCGTCCCGACGGCGTCGACGCCCTGGGACGGCCGGATCCGGCGTACGCAGCGGCGCTCGGCCTCATCCGCGCGCCGTTCGGGCGCCGATCGCTGGCGTTCGTGATCGACATCCTCATCTGGGTGGTCCTGCAGCTTCCGCTGTGGCTGGGAGCCCTGCCGTTGCTCCTGAAGCTCGCGACCGGGTCGATCTCCCCCTACGGCCTCGTCAACCACCCCAGCTTCGTGCTCGCCGCGGTCATGGCGGGCATCTCGGTCGCGCTGTCGCTCGCGTTCCTCATCGTGCAGTGGATCCTGCAGGCTCGTCGCGGGCTGACGATCGGTAAAGGCTTCATGGGTCTGCGGAGCGTCAACGTCCGCACCCTGGAGCGGCCCGGGGCCGGCCCCGTCCTGCTTCGGGCTCTTCTCGTGGGCATCGCCGGCGTCATCCCCGTCATCGGTACCGCGGTCATCCTCGCTTCTCCCACCTTCGACTCGCAGGAGCGAGGGCGCGGCTTCCATGACCGTGCCGCCCGGATGTGGCTCGTCGACATCAAGCGCGGATTGAACCCCTACGACGAGAAGCGGATGCGGATCGCCCGAAAGACCGTGAAGGCCGAGCCCGTGCTCGAGCGCGCCGAACGTCCCTCATTGGCCACGCCCACGCGTCCCGGCGCCACAGCCGAGTACCGGCCGGGCAACCGCATCAGCGCCGGCGTGCTCGGAGTCGGACGTTCGCAGGGCGGCGCGCCGGAGCGGGACGGCTCGAACGACGCTCCCGCAGCGGGAGGGAGCGGTGTCATCGACGCTGCCCCCGGCGTCGACCCGTCTCACCGCAGCCCGCTTCCCGATCGGGGCGCAGGATTCGTTGCCGCAGAGCCTGTCGAAGCGCCGGCCCCGGCGCAGGCGGCGCCCGCTCCTGCAGCTGCGCCCGCTCCCGCACCCCTGGCTACTCCGGAACCCGAACCCGCACCTGCGGTCGCTCCGGAACCCGCTCCCGCTCCTGCCGTCGCCCCGGAGCCCGCTCCTGCGTCGCGAATCGCCCTCCGTTTCGAGACGGGCGAGACGCTCGTCGTGGCGGGGCCGCTCCTGGTCGGTCGCGACCCCGACCCCGCAGCTGCACCCGGGGCGGAGCCCACCCGGCTGACGGATGAGAGCCGGTCGCTGTCGAAGACCCACGCTCTGCTCGTCCCGACCAGTGGTGGGCTCGAGGTCATCGACCGCGGGTCGACCAACGGCAGCGCGGTCGTGCGCGCGGGCGTGGAGACGCCCGCGGTCGCCGGGGTCGCGCTGTCCGTCGTCATCGGTGACACCGTCCGGTTGGGCGACCTCCTCGCCGAGGTCGTTCTGCTGTGATCGCCCCGCTCGCCCCCGTCCGACGAATGCGTCCCCATCCCCCCGGAGAAGACCAATGCGGCTGAAGCTCACCCTGCACCGTCAGGGCAACGACCCCGTCGACATCGTCGTGACGGCGGATTCGACGGCGACCGTCGGCGACGTCGCGCGCTACATCGCGGCATCCGATCCGATGCGGACCACGACGTTCGCCGAAGAGGACGTCCTCACCCTCTCGGTGGCGCCTCCGACGGCGTCGCGCGCTGTCGAGCTGCCGCACGATCTGCCGATCGGCGAGGCTCCGATCGGCTCGGGGTTCGCGGCATCCATCGTCAACTACGGTGCGGGATACATTCGGGCGGGGCGGGGCGAGACGGTGGGCATTCTCCGCGCCATCGCGGGCCCGCTCGCCGGGCAGGAGTTCGCCCTGTCGGCCGGTCATGTCTCGATCGGACGCGACCCGAGCAACGACGTCGTGCTGATCGATCCGCTGGTCTCGAAGCGTCACGCACGCATCGAGGTCGGGACCTACGCCGAGGTCGTCGACCTGAACTCGGCGAACGGTGTCCTCGTCGAAGGTGTCGAGGTGCAGCGCGTGCGCGTCGAGGACGGCCGCCCGTTCGTCATCGGCGGCACGACCCTCGTGGTGTACCTGACGCGTGCGTGGGACGGAGCTGCGGCCGACGATCCGATCATTGAGCGCGGCGGAGGCCTGCTCTTCAACCGCAGCCCTCGCGTCGAGGTGCGCTATCCCGGCACTCGGTTCAAGCCGCCGCGCCTGCCCACCGAGAAGATCGGCAAGATCTTCCCGTGGCCCATCATGGTCGCCCCGATCCTCATGGGTGCGGCCCTCTTCGCGCTCAACGGCAACCCCCGCTCGCTCCTGCTGATCGTCATGACTCCGCTCATGGCGTTCGGCAACCTCATCAACCAGTCCGTGCAGAGCCGCAAGAGCGAGGACCACGAGCGGCTGCTGTTCGAGCGCCAGTTCGAGCAGCTCGAGGAGGACTTCTTCCGCGGCAAGCCCGAGGAGGAGGCGGCCCGCAACGCTGAGGCCCCGGCCGTCGCCGACGTCTTCGAGGAGGCCATGCGGCTCGGGCCGCTGCTCTGGACTCGGCGCCCGGAGCACTGGAACTTCCTGGCGCTGCGACTCGGGACCTGCTCGCTTCCGGCGCGGAACGGCATCGACGACGCCGAGACGCCTGACGGTCTGCCCGAATACATCGATCGTGTCGACCGACTGCGCCTTCGCTACGCCACCGTCGACGATGTGCCCGTCTTCGAGACGTTCCCCACTGCCGGATCGATCGGCATCGCCGGGCCCCGTGGACTGGTCGCCGACGCGATGCGCGGCGTGGCCGTGCAGGTCTTCGGTCTGCACGCGCCGAACGACGTCGTCACCGTCGCCTTCGCGGACTCGTCGTGGACTCCCGAGCTCGAATGGCTCAAGTGGCTTCCGCACACGTCCGCCGAGCGGAGCCCGTTCCGCGGTGCGGCGCTCGCCGACTCGGCCCCCAGCGGAGCCGCCCTGCTCAACTCCCTCGAGGAGTACGTCCGACGCGCCGCCGGTGGCGGCAGCGGTGAACCCCGTGGACCCTTCAAAGACGACTGGAATCCGCTGCTCTACGGCACCGACGTCGCTCGCGCCGCGGAGGACCGCACCAAGACGCCTCCCGTGTCCGTCATCGTGTTCGTCACCGGTGACGCTCCGGTCGACCGTGGTCGGCTGACGGATGTGCTCGAGAAGGGCGCGGACCACGGTGTCCACGCGATCTTCATCTCGGACACCGTCGAGTCGCTCCCGGCCGTGTGCCGCAGCTTCATCGAGCTCACCTCGGACCTCGCCGACGCGCGGGTCGGTCTCGTGCGCAACGGCGAGCGTTTCGAGCACGTCGCCGTGGAAGGCGTCTCCAACGCCTACATGGAGATGTTCGCCCGGCGGCTGGCGCCGGTCGTCGATGCGAGCACCGTCGTGCACGACGCGTCTGACATCCCCAACGCCGTGATGTTCCTCCAGCTCATCGACCCGGCCATCGCCGAGAACCCGAACGCGGCCATCGAACGCTGGCGGCAGAACAACACGATCCTCGACCGCACGCCCACGCCGCGTCCTCGTCTGAAGAAGGCCGGCACGCTCCGCGCCATCATCGGACAGGGGCCGAGCGATGCGATGGCGCTCGACCTCCGTACGCAGGGTCCGCACGCCCTCGTGGGCGGCACGACCGGTTCGGGTAAGTCCGAGTTCCTGCAGGCCTGGGTGCTCGGCATGGCGGCGGCGCACAGCCCCGACCGCGTCACCTTCCTCTTCGTCGACTACAAGGGCGGATCCGCCTTCGCGGACTGCGTCGATCTCCCGCACTGCGTCGGACTCGTGACCGACCTCAACCCGCACCTCGTCCGCCGTGCGCTGACGAGCCTCCGCGCCGAGCTCCAGCACCGCGAGCACTTGCTCAACCGCAAGAAGGCCAAGGACCTCCTCGAGCTCGAGAAGCGGCAGGACCCCGACTGCCCGCCGTCGCTCGTCCTCGTGATCGACGAGTTCGCCGCCCTCGCGTCGGAGATGCCCGAGTTCGTGGACGGCGTGGTCGACATCGCCCAGCGCGGCCGCTCCCTCGGCATCCACCTCATCATGGCGACCCAGCGCCCCGCCGGCGTCATCAAGGACAACCTGCGGGCGAACACGAACCTCCGCATCGCGCTGCGCATGGCGGATGAGGCGGACTCCCGCGACGTGGTCGACGACGACGTGGCGGCGAGCTTCCCGGCATCCGTTCCGGGGCGCGCCATCGCGAAGACGGGGCCGGGGCGACTCGTCCCGTTCCAGTCCGCCTACACCGGCGGGTGGACGAGCCAGGAGGAGACGACCGTCGCCGAAGTGCGCGTCGCCGAGCTGCGCTTCGGTGCCGCCCCCGAGTGGGAGCCCGACCGGCCCGCCGAGTCCGACTCGCACGAAGAGGACCTCGGCCCGAACGACCAGCGTCGCATCGTGTCGACGCTCGTCACGGCGCGGGAACTCGCCGAGTTGCCACTCCCGCGGCGTCCATGGCTGGACGACCTGTCACCCCTCGTCGACCTCGCCGACCTCGCGAACGACGGGGACACCCGCATCCCGATCGCCCTCATGGACGTTCCCGAGAAGCAGCTGCAGGAACCGGCGTACTTCGTGCCGGACCGCGACGGCTCGCTCGTCGTCTACGGCACGTCGGGGTCGGGTAAGTCGACCGTTCTCCGGACGATCGGCACCGCGGCGGGGATGCGTCCCGACCGCGGTCGTGTGAACGTCTACTGCCTCGATTTCGCCACCGGTGCGCTCGGTGCGCTGTCGGCGCTGCCTCACGTCGGTTCCGTCGTGGACGGTTCCGACGTCGAGCGCATCCAGCGCCTCCTCCGCACGTTGGACGGCGAGATGGACCGTCGCGCTACGGCGTTCTCGGCTGCGAGCGCGGCGACGCTGCAGGAGTACCGCGAGATCGCGGATCCCAACCTGCCGCGCATCATCCTCCTGATCGACAACTTCCCCGAGTTCAAGAAGGACTGGGAAGTCGCGCCCGGGCGCGGGCCGTTCTACCGGACCTTCATGCGGATCCTCGGTGAAGGCCGCACCCTCGGCGTGCACACCGTGTTGACCGCCGACCGCGGCAACGCGGTGCCGAGCGCGGTCGCCTCCAACATCTCTCGCAAGGTCGTACTGCGCATGGGCGACCCGTCGCAGTACATGCTGCTCGGCACTCCGAGAGACGTGCTCGATGAGCAGTCGGCACCGGGACGCGCCGTCGTCGACGGACACGAGGCGCAGATCGCCGTCCTCGGCGGGACGTCGAACGCGGTCGAGCAGACGAAGGCTCTCGGCGTGCTCGGGGCGAAGCTCAGGGCTGAGGGCGTCCGCGATCTGCCCGAGATCGGAGCCCTCCCGACGGCGGTTCCCGCGTCGGACATGCCGGCACGGGTCGACGGGATGCCGGTGTTCGGCGTCGCCGACGACACCCTGTCGGCGCACGGCTTCGAGCCGATCGGCTCGTTCGTGATCTCCGGGCCCCCGGCATCCGGTCGCACCAACGGGCTCAAGTCGCTCGTCATCGCGATGGAGCGCTTCGACCCGGGCGTGCAGCTCTACCACTTCGGCAGCCGCAGGTCCGAGCTCAAGGACTTCCGTCCGTGGGTCAAGAGCGCCACGCGCCCCGACGACGAGAAGGAGCTCGCGACCGAGTTGGCGGAACTCGTCACGCGAGAGCTCTCGGAGGGCCGCATCCTGATCGTGATCGAGGACATGCCCCACCTCTCGGACGGACCCGCCGACCGCCCCATGCGAGCGCTCCTGCAGGCCATGAACGACAGCGAGCACATGCTCATCGGCGAGGCGGAAATCTCACGCGCGAGCGGCAGCATCGGTGTGCTCGGAGAGTGGAAGGCCGGCAGGCAGGGCATCGTGCTCAAGCCCGACACCTACGACGGTGAGGCGATCTTCAAGACGGCGTTCGGTCGCGTCAAGCGGTCGGACTTCCCGGTCGGCCGAGGCATCTTCGTCCAAGCGGGACGCTCCGTGACGGTGCAGATGCCTCTCGTCGCGGACGTTCCACCTGCCGAGGCGCCTGCCGTGAGCGTGCCGACGACACGCGCTGCCGCCCGTGAAGCCGTGTCCGCGGATGCCGTGGGCACCACCCTGGGGGCGTGACCGGTCACCGCGACGGGGAGTTCTCCCCATGTACGAGCCGAAGCGTGTTGCCTACCCTTGTCGGGGAGGTGATGCGCTGTGGGCATGATGCTGCCGAATGAACTGATCTGGGTCATGGAGAAGCTCGGATTCGAATGGCCGGACGTCGACGAGGACGAACTGCGGCGGGGTGCGCAGATCGTCTCTCACTTCCGGGACGATCTCGAGGAATCTCTGCAGGCCATCGACCGCAAGGTCAATGGCGATCTGGCCGCGGCAATGCGGGGCCAGGCGGGGCCGGCGTTCGTGTCGGCGTGGAACACCAACCGATCGCAGAACCTCCAGAAGCTCGTCGACCTGTTGGGGCCCGTCCCGCCGGGAATGGACATCGCTGCCGGCGTCGTCCTGGGCCTGAAGATCAAGGTCATCGCGGATGTCACCACGACGATGATCACCCTGGTCGGCATGTTGACCAACCCGATCACCGCGGCGGGCGCTGGCCCGATGCTCCTCATCAAGAAGAAGCTCCTGAACGCGGCTGTCGACATCGCGATCGAGCAGGCGCTGAACCAGATCCTGCCGACGGTCATCGAGCCGCTCGCCGATGAATTGCCCGCCGTCGTCATGGCGGCGCTGAACGCTCCCGTCGTCGAGGCCGTGGCCGGCAACCCGGACGAGTTCTACGCCGACCTGCAGGCGCTCGAGCAATCCGAGGAGGAGCTCGATCTGCGCGCGGCCGACATCGAATCGTTGATGGACCGGCTCATGGCCGACCTCGCCGGACTGAACATCACGGGGGACTGACACATGGCTCGAGTCGGAGACGAACTCATCAAGCCGATGCTGCGTGCGCTGGACGACATCCCGGTCCACGGCCGGCAGCTCGGCGAGATGGTGCGAGGTTTGCGCGGCAAACAGCGACGCAACCGCGACGGTGTCGAGGAGATCGACACGTTCGATGTCACGCTGCGGCCCTTCAAGCGGAACAAGAAGCACGACCCGGTCGAATACGACCGCCAGTACAACGAGCAGATGGATGCCCTGCAGCAAATGCCGCTGTCCGACTGGCTGCGTAATCGTACGGAATACGTGCAGAACGGCCGCACGCCCGACTCGCTGCGGGCGCAGGAGAACGCTCGCGCGGCTGCGCTCAAGGCGAAGATCTTGGAGCTTCGTGAGCAGGGCCAGAGTCGATCCGAAGCTGCGGAGAATGCGTCATCATGGCTTGCGACGCAAGCGGCCACTCACAGGCTGGACGGCATCGCGGGGGGCAACGTCACTGACATCTCCGGTGTCGGCGACGCTCGCATCAACTCGTCGCTGGGGTCTCAATGGCGGTCTCGTGTCGGTGACATCGACGCCGCCGTCGTCCGGTTCATCCAATCCCATCCGGGCGTCGACCTCTCCGATGTCTACATGAATGTCACCTTCAGATAAGTTGAAAACCATGGTCCAGATCGAAGATTTCGTCGCGCACTCGCCGGTCTCGCAGGAAGTCATAGCCGCGTATCGCGACCGAGTTCCCTCGGAGATCGTCGAGATCTGGGAGCAATACGGCTACGGCACGTTCGGCGAGGGGTTCATCCGCGTGATCAACCCTTCAGTGTTCGAGGCTGAGCTCGGTGATCGGATTGGGAAAACCCAGGGCGACGGCATCGCGATCCCCGTCATGGTGACCGCCCTGGGCGATCTCATCACCTGGGAGCCGAGCGTCGATTCACTCGTTGCGATCCTCTTCCGGAAGTTCGAGACGGTGGGTCTGGGTTCGCCCAAGACCTTCCTCGGCCTGACTCGCCTCGACGGGGCGGAGCACCTGGAGGAAGAATTCGCGTGGGACCCCTACCCGGAGGCAGTTGCCCGTCAAGGGGCCGTGACGTTCGACGAGTCGTTCATCTTCGTCCCGCTGCCGTCGTTGGGTGGTCCGGGCACGGTCGACACTCTGCAGAAACGCCCCACCATCTCGGCCATTCAAGTAATGGTCGATCTGCAGGGTCCCATCGGCCACTGAAGTCGGCCGCGCCCGGGGTCAAGACTGTCCGCTGGCGCGAGTCGGAGACGAAACCACCATCGTCATCGTCGATAGGTTGTGGGCATGATCGAGATCGCGGACTTCGTCGAGCATGCACCTGTCGAACCCGAAGTCGTGGCTGCCTATCGCGATCGGGTTCCCGCAGAGCTGGTCGAGGTCTGGGAGCAGTACGGCTACGGCACGTTCGGGCAAGGTTTCATCCGCGTCATCAATCCCGCGGTCTATGAGGCTGAACTCGGCGACCGGATCGGCAAGACCCAGGGTGACGGTGTGGCGATCCCCGTCATGGTCACCGGGCTGGGAGATCTCATCACCTGGGAGCCCAGTCTGGGTGGACTTGTGGGTCTCATCTTCCGCGAGAACAGAGGCGTCGGCCTGGGGGATGTCGATTCATTCCTTCTTCTCACCGAGGCGTTGGGCGTGGACCATTTGGCCTCGGAGTTCAACTGGGGCGTCTTCCCCGAAGCGGTTGCAGCGCAGGGCGCGCCCGACTTCGATGAGTCGTTCATCTTCGTTCCCTTGCCATCCTTGGGTGGCCCGGGCACCGTCGACACTCTTCAGAAGCGTCAGACGCTGTCGGCTATCCAGGTCATGGTCGACCTGCAGGGGCCCATCGGGCACTGACCGGCCACACCTTGAATTCCTCTCTAGGTTGGAAACCATGTTTCAGGTCGAGGATTTCGTCCCGCATGCGCCGGTGGAGCCGGAAGTGATCGCTGCCTACCGTGACCGAGTTCCCGCGGAGATCGTCGAGATCTGGGAGCAGTACGGATATGGCACGTTCGGCGAGGGCTTCATCCGCGTCATCAACCCTGGTGTGTACGAGGCGGAGCTCGGCGACCGCATCGGTAAGACGCAGGGTGACGGGGTCGCGATCCCCGTCATGGTGACCGGGCTGGGAGATCTCATCACGTGGGAGCCGAGCCTCAACGGGCTCGTCGTACTCATGTTCAGGAGTAACCGCGGGACGGGGATAGGCAAAGTCGCTACTCTCCTCGGTCTGTTGAAGCTGGACGGCTCGGATTACTTGTCGGAGAAGTTCGGGTGGGATGTCTTCCCCGAGGCGGTCAAGCAGCAGGGGGCGCCCGCATACGATGAGTCGTTCATCTTCGTCCCCCTTCCTTCCTTGGGTGGACCTGGCACGGTCGACACCCTGCAGAAGCGTCAGACGCTGTCGGCTATCCAGGTCATGGTCGATCTTCAGGGGCCCATCGGTCACTGATCGACCACTGCTGGGTTCTCCTGAGGTTGATCGTCAGGCGGTCGAGCAACCAGGATCGCCCGCACTGATCTGCCAGTAATCCGCGCCTCGTTTCGTGCTGGGCGAAATATAGGGCCTCGAAGGTGGGTAGTTCTCCCCATATGTGACGACGAGTTCCTTCGTTAGCATCATTTACGCGGGGGGATGGACAAGGTCCCCGCACCACGACGAAACGCTGGGAGGCGGGTTCATGGCTCACGATTTTGGTGCAACATACAGCGAGATGGAGAGCGCGGCGCAGCGCCTGCGCGACGGTCGTCAGACCGTCACCGACACGCTGAAGGAACTCCAGGGCATCATCGATGACCTGGTGCAGGACGGCTTCAAGACCGAGAACGCGTCCGAGGCTTACTCGACCGCTTACTCGGAGCTCACGACGTCGCTCGACGACGCCGCTGAGGCCGTCAACGACATGGCTCAGGCGCTCGACCGCATGGCCGACCGTATCCGCGACACGGATGCTGAGCTCGCCGGCGGTTGATCCCGCGCAAGGCTCACGGGCCGTGGTGCGATCTCCGGATCCGCACCACGGCCCGTTCCGTGTGCAAGGGATGATTAGGATCAGGATGACGAACGGAGAGTCGCGACGATGACCACCTCGCAGACCTACTGGTACAACCTTTCCACGCAGTCCGTGGTGCGCGACGATGAGCGCCCCTCGGAGGACTGCTTGGGTCCGTTCGCCACCGCGGCCGAGGCGGAGGATTCGCCCGCCGTGCTCATCGAATACGCGAAGAGCTGGCTCGAGAGCGAAGAGAGCGAGCCCTACCGCCAGATGGCGGCCGAGCTCGACGACGACATCGATCGCGCCTGACCAGCGTGCGTGCTTCTCGCCGCGGAGCGGTTGCCGCCCTCGCGGTTGCCGCCCTCGCTCTGAGTGCCTGTGCGCCCGCGCTGCCGCCGTCGGTGATCGCCGGCAGCAGTGTCACCGTCGGGTGGGGCGGGCAGCTCACCTCTTTCAACGCGGCCACTGATCCCACGACGGCGAACCGGGACATCGCCGCGGTGACGCGTGCGGCCTTCGGCCATGTCGTCGATGGGGAAGTCGTGCCGGACGAGTCGTTCGGCACGGTGAAGATCGTCGGGAAAGACCCCTTCACGGTTCGCTACGACCTGAAAGAGCCGCTCTGGTCAGACGGCATTCCGCTCGACGCCGCCGACCTCGTGCTGGGGTGGGCGGCATCCGTTGGACTGCTCGCGAAGGACGGCCCGACGGATGCGGCGCTGAAAGCCGAACGGCCGAAAATCGACGAGTTCGCCCGCGCCGTCGACGTCACCTTCCCCGAACCCACCATCTCGTGGCAGACCGCGGTCGCGGCTGACGTGCCGGCGCACACGGTGGGAATGCGCGCGTTCGACCTGGACGACCCGATGGAGGCGAAGCAGGCCGTCATCCGTGCTGTGCTCGACCGCGACACGACGGCTCTCGCTGCCGTCTCGGACGTGTGGAACACCGACTTCGCTCTCACGGACGGCAAGCTCTCGGAGAGCGTCGCGCTCTCGAGCGGCCCCTACGTCGTCTCGAAGGTCGACGATGACGGCGCGAGCGTCACCCTGACGCCCAACGCCCAGTACCGGGGAGCGGCCGTGCCGCAGATCGCCGACGTCGAGCTCGTCCCCCGCGGCAAGGACCCCCTCGCTGCCCTCGGGGACACCCTCGACGTTCTCTCGTTGACGCCGACTCCCGCCGACCGCAAGCCGGTGAAGGAGCGCGAGCGGCGCGACTTCGCGGTGCAGACGACGAACGACGGCACTGTCTGGACCGTGCTTCTCAGCACCGACGCCGTCTTCGCCCAGCGGAACGCCCGCGCTGCCTTCTTGCGCGCGATCCCCGCTGACGACCTGGTGGCCGGCGGCGCCGGCGAGTGGTCGCAGTCCTACCCGAAGACCACATCGATGGTCACCGCGCCGGGATCGCGGGCGTTCGAGATCGTTACCGAGGATTCCGGGTTCGCGAAGGAGCTCGGCGAGCCCGCCGACGACGCCGCTGCCGACCGCGCCGGTGCGGGTGTCCGCGCCGGGGCTCGGATCTGCGTCCTCTACGACCGCGACAGCGAGTTCGCGAAGGGGGCGTTCACGGCGCTCAAGGCGGGGGTCGCCGAGGCCGGCTGGAACGCCGTCGACTGCGCGACCGACGACCTGGAGGCCGCACAGAAGAGCTCCGGATGGGATGCCGTCATCCGCCGCGTCCGCGTCCCTCAGACGCCCGGTCAGATCGCAAGTCAGTGGGGCACCAAGGGCTCTGCGAGTCTCGTCGGACAGGCGGATCCTGCCCGCGACGACCTGATCGCGAAACTCCAGCAGACGGTGGACGTCTATACCGCGCGCGACCTGCTGGCTCAGATCGAATCGACGATCGTCTCGGCCGCCGTCGCCCGGCCGTTGGCTGCGGTTCCCCGGTTGACGATCTCCGCTCCCTCCGTGACGGGGGTCACGGTCCGCGACGGCGACGACGCTCCGGTGCTGTCGGGTGTTTCGGGGTGGACCCCCGCGGGCTGACGCGCGGCATCCGGTCGTCGTGTCCGATTTCCGCGAGTCGGTGTCGGATGCACGTGTCAGGCTGAGGTCATGACGATCGCGGCGATGACCTTCGACGAGCGGTATCGCGCGATCGACGCGCGGGACGCGCGCTTCGACGGCCAGTTCGTGACCGCCGTGCACACGACCGGGATCTACTGTCGTCCCAGCTGCCCGGCCAGAACCCCGAAGGCCGCGAACGTCAGCTTCTTCCCGACGAGCGCTGCGGCACACGAGGCCGGTTTCCGGGCGTGCAAGCGGTGCCTCCCCGAGGCGACGCCCGGCTCGTCGCAGTGGAATCTGCGGGGCGACGTCGCCGGGCGGGCGATGCGCCTCATCGCCGACGGCGTCGTCGATCGCGAGGGCGTGCCCGGGCTCGCCGCGCGGCTCGGCTACTCCGACCGCCACCTGACGCGGCTCCTCACCACGGAGCTCGGCGCGGGCCCGCTCGCTCTCGCCCGCGCCCACCGCGCCCACACCGCACGCACTCTGCTCGTCGACACCGACCTGGCGATGGCCGACGTCGCGTTCGCTGCCGGGTTCGGCAGCATCCGTCAGTTCAACGACACGATCACCGAGGTATTTTCGCTCTCGCCGACCGAGCTGCGCGCGCGGCGCCGCGGCACGTCGACGGCCGCGGGGCGCATCGACCTGGTGCTTCCGCTGCGTGAACCGTTCGACGCGGTCGGGCTCTTCGGGTGGATGCGGGCGCACGCCATCCCGGGAGTGGAGACCGGTGACGCCCAGTCGTTCGCGCGGACCATCCGACTCGACGGCGGGCCCGCGTGGTTCGCCGTGCGACAGGATGGCGCGGGTCGACTCCGCTTGCGCGCCGAGCTCACCTCCCTCCGCGACCTCGCCCCGCTCATCGCACGCGTGCGGCGCCTGTTCGACCTCGACGCCGACCCGACCGCGATCGATGCCGCCCTGTCGCGGCATCCCGAGATGCGCCCCCTCGTCGAGCGTGTTCCCGGCGTGCGGTTGCCCGCGGCGCTCGACGCGGATGAGATGCTCATCCGCGCCATGATCGGGCAGCAGATCAGCGTCGCATCGGCGCGAACGGTGATGGGCAGGCTCGCCGCGGCGCTCGGCGAGCCGGTCGAGACGCCGTCCGGCCCCGCGGTCCTCTTCCCCACACCGGCGGTGATCGCCGAGCGCGGGGGAGAGGTGCTGCGCGGTCCCGGTGCGCGCATCCGCGCGATCGTCCACGCAGCGACCGCGCTCGCCGAGGGGACGCTGCGGATGAGCCCGGGCGACGATACGCACGAGCAGCGCGCCGCGCTGCTGGCGCTCCCCGGGATCGGGCCGTGGACCGCCGACTACGTCCGGATGCGGGTGCTCGGCGACCCCGACGTCCTGCTTCCCGGTGACGTGGCCGCCCGTGCAGGGGCGGCGGCCGCCGGCATCCCTGCGGATGCCGCGGGCCTCACCGCCTGGTCGGCTCGCGTCGCCCCGTGGCGCAGCTACCTGATGGCTCACCTCTGGTACGCCGCTCCCGTCACGCAGGCGTGGCGGGTCGGCGACGCATCCCCACCCCGAAAGGCCGACCGATGACCGCGATTCTGCAGACCCTCGACACCCCCGACGGGGCGTTCACGATTCTCGAAGACGACGGCCGCGTACTGGCGTCGGGGTGGACCGCCGACGCTGCGGCCATCCTCGGACGGCTCCGCGCAGACCGGGTTCCCGCCGACATCGCGACGGGTCGAACCCGCTCCGCCGCCGCTGTCACCGCCTACTACGACGGCGACCTGACCGCGATCGACGAGGTGCCGGTGTCGCAGCAGGGGACGGCGATGCAGACGGCGGGCTGGGCGGCGCTGCGCAGCATCCCGGCCGGGCGTCCGCTCACGTACGGCGAGTTCGCGGCGCACCTCGGCTCGCCGACCGCCGTTCGGGCCGCGGCATCCATCTGCGCGCGGAACGCGCCCGCGCTGTTCGTCCCCTGCCACCGGGTGCTCCGCACCGGGGGAGCACTCGGCGGATTCGCGTGGGGACTCGACGTGAAGATGCGGCTGTTGGAGCGCGAGGCGGCGATCTGAGACAGATCTCCGGTAAACGCTTGCTTACTGCGAAAGCACGGGGATATCCTGGAGGGCTCCCGCGCGATGCGGGCGCCTCGTCCGGCCCCATCAAGGAGGAAGCCATGTCCACGGAGATCGTCTACACGAAGTCCGCCGCCTTCCTCGTCGCCGGACGCCCCGTCCGTCAGGGATGACACCGAGGATCTGATCCCGCGCGGAAGCTTCCCGCGCACCTCTTCGTTCTCCCTCGACGGGTCACCGCGACCCTGATCGTCCGCGCCACGCCGCGCTCCTCGCCGCCTCGGCATCCGCTCCTCACCTGTGCAGGATCATGACCTCCTCGACGCATCCCCGTCTGTCCACCGCCCGCTCCCTCGCCCGCCTGATCCCGTTCGCGAAGCCCGTGCTCCCGCGTCTCGGGCTCGGTGCCCTCAGCGCGCTCATCGCGAGCCTGCTGGGCCTGTCCATCCCGCTCGTCCTCGAGCAGATCGTCGGCACGAACGGTCCCATCGCCTCGGGCAACCCGTGGCTGATCGCCCTCGGCGGCGGCGCCGTGCTGCTGCTCGGCCTGCTCGAAGCGCTCATGGTCTGGGCGCGCCGCTGGTTCGTGCTCTCTCCCGCCACCGCCGTCGAGTACGAGCTGCGCACCGACTTCTACGGACGGTTGCAGCGCCTGCCCGTCGCCTTCCACGACCGGTGGCAGTCGGGCCAGCTGCTCAGCCGCATGATGCAGGACATCGGCCTCATCCGCCGGTGGATGGCGTTCGGCGTCGTCCTGCTGGTCGTGAACATGATCACGATCGTCGTCGGCTCGGCGATCCTGTTCAGCTGGCACTGGCTGCTCGGCACGATCTTCGTCATCGTCTCCGCACCGCTGTGGATCGCGGGCTTCGTGTTCGAGAACCGTTACGGCATGCTGTCACGGCAGAGCCAGGACCAGGCCGGTGACCTGGCGACCGCCGTCGAGGAGTCGGTGCACGGCATCCGCGTCCTCAAGGCCTTCGGGCGCGGCAGCCATGCCCTGCGCAAGTTCACCCGCCAGGCCGAGACGCTGCGCGAGACCGAGATCAGCAAGGCCAAGGCCGTCGGCTGGATCTGGTTCTGGCTCGTGCTGCTGCCCGACATCGCCTTCGCGCTGTGCCTCGGCGCGGGCATCTACCTCGTCTCGGTCGGCGAGATCGACACCGCCGCGCTCATCGCCTTCTTCGCGATGGCGACGATCCTCCGCTGGCCCGTCGAGTCGATCGGGTTCCTGTTCTCGTTCCTCGTCGACGCACGCACCGCGACGGACCGCATCTTCGAAGTGTTCGACGAGCAGAACACGATCGTCGACCCCGAGAACCCGGTCTCGATCGCGGAGCCCCGCGGCGAGCTGGTCTTCGAGGGGGCGCGGTTCCGGTATCAGGATGCCGCGGCCACCGAGCGCGACCTGCTCGACGGCATCGACCTGTCGCTGCGACCCGGCGAGACCATGGCTCTCGTCGGTCTGACGGGGTCGGGCAAGACGACGCTCACGACCCTGCCCGGGCGCCTTTACGATGTCACCGGCGGTCGCGTGCTGATCGACGGCGTCGACGTCCGCGACCTGCCGTTGACCGAGCTGCGCCGTCACGTCGGCATGGCTTTCGAGGACGCGACGCTGTTCTCGCAGACCGTGCGTGAGAACGTCCTGCTCGGGCGCGAGGACCTCGACCCGCAGAGCGCCGAGGGGGAGCGCGTCATGCGCGAGGCCCTTCAGGTCGCGCAGGCCGCGTTCGTCGACGACCTGCCCGACGGCGTCGACACCGTCATCGGCGAAGAGGGGCTCAGCCTCTCGGGCGGTCAGCGTCAGCGCCTCGCGCTCGCGCGCGCCGTCGCGGCGCGTCCCGCCGTCCTCGTCCTCGACGACCCGCTGTCGGCGCTCGACGTCGACACCGAGGCGCTCGTCGAGGACGCCCTCCGTGTGGTCCTGGCCGAGACGACGGCGCTCGTCGTCGCGCACCGGCCCTCCACCGTCACACTCGCCGACCGCGTCGCGCTCCTCGAAGAGGGACGCATCACCGCCGTCGGCACGCACTCCGAGCTCCTGCGCACCAGCGAGCACTACCGGCACGTCATCTCGAGTCTCGAGGACGAGCAGGAACGTCAGCAGAAGAGGGAGGTGTCCCTGTGAGCACCGTCACGGGCACCAGCGGCGAAGACCGCTCCGATTACACCCGCGAAGAGAGCCGGCAGATCCGGCGTCGCTCGCTGCGACTCCTCGGGTCGCTCGTCACGCCGCTGAAGATGCAGCTCGTCCTCGCGGGGATCGTGCTGGTCATCTCGACCGTCCTCCGCGTCGCCGGTCCCGCCCTCGTCGGCTGGGGCATCGCGAACGCGCTCCCGGCCGTCCAGAAGGAAGCCGACTGGATGCCGACGATCGTCGTCGTCATCATCTTCCTGATCTCCGCGATCGGCGGCGCCGCGCTCATCGGCTGGTACGCCGTCGTCGTGGCGCGCCTGACCCAGGCGGTCATGCTGGACCTCCGCAAGCGGATCTTCCTGCACACGCAGAAGCTCAGCCTCGAGTTCCACGAGTCGTACACGTCGGGCCGCATCATCTCGCGACAGACGAGCGACCTCGACACGATCCGCGAGCTGCTCGACGGCGGTCTGAACGAGCTCGTCTCGGGCCTGCTGTACGGCGGGTTCACTCTCGTCGCGCTGATCCTGCTCGACTGGCAGTCCGGTCTCGTCCTCGCAGCCATGGGCGTCCCGCTGTTCTTCCTCATGCGCTGGTTCTACCTGCGCTCGCAGGTCGTCTACCGCGAGTCCCGCGTCGTGAGCGCCAAGGTGATCGTCAAGTTCGTCGAGACGATGACCGGTGTCCGCGCCGTCAAGGCGTTCCGCAAGGAGCCGGCGAACGACCGCGAGTTCGGCGGTCTGGCGAGCGACTACCGCGACATCAACATGCGCTCGATCCGCCTGTTCGGCACGTTCGAGCCCGCGATGATGGCCCTGGCATCCTTCGCCCTCGCGGCAGTGCTGCTCTGGGGTGGTCTGCGCGTGGTGAGCGGGGCTCTCGAGCTCGGTTTCCTGCTGTCGGCCGTCCTGTACGTGCGGAACTTCTTCGCACCCATGCAGGAGGTGGCGTTCTTCCTGAACTCCTACCAGTCGGCGACGGCGGCGCTCGAGAAGGTGTCGGGCGTCCTCGAAGAGGACCCGACCGTTCCCGACCCGACCGATCCGGTCGAGCTGCGCGAGGCGCGCGGGCACCTCAGCTTCGACGACGTGACCTTCGGGTACTCCGAGTCGAAGACGATCCTGCCGGACTTCCGCCTCGACATCCCCGCGGGGCAGACGATCGCCCTCGTGGGGACGACGGGTGCCGGAAAGTCGACGCTCGCCAAGCTCGTGGCGCGTTTCTACGACCCCACCCGCGGTGCGGTGACGCTCGACGGCGTCGATCTGAGAGATCTCCACCCGAAGGATCTCCGCCGCGCGATCGTCATGGTGACGCAGGAGGCGTACCTGTTCAGTGGGACCGTGGCCGACAACATCGCGCTCGGAAAGCCGGACGCGACGATGGACGAGATCCGTGCGGCGGCGCGTGCCGTCGGTGCGGAAGCGTTCATCGAGAAGCTGCCGGACGGCTACGACACGGACGTCAACAAGCGCGGTGGCCGCGTGTCGGCGGGGCAGCGCCAGCTGATCTCGTTCGCCCGCGCGTTCCTCGCCGACCCGGCGGTTCTCATCCTCGACGAGGCCACGGCGTCGCTCGACATCCCGAGCGAACGGCAGATCCAGGACGCCCTCGGCACCCTGCTCGCCGACCGCACGGCGATCATCATCGCGCACCGCCTCTCGACGGTCGCGATCGCCGACCGCGTGCTCGTCATGGAGCACGGGCGCATGATCGAGGACGACGTTCCCGCGGCACTGATCGCCGGCACGGGCAAGTTCGCCCAGCTGCATCGCGCCTGGCGGGAATCTCTCGTCTGAGTCGCCCTGGAGTGGCAGACGGATGCCGGGGCCCGACGTCGGGGCCCCGGCATCCGTCGTTCGCGGCGGGCGTGTGTGCCGGGTGCAGGTTCAGTGGGCTCTCACCGTGCCTCAGAGCACTGTCGGAGCCCATTTCACCTGCACTCGGCACGGCAGGCATACCCGCCGAGGACCCGGCAGGTTCGGATCCTGCGGGTCAGACCGCGCCGGCGCGGTGGACGGCAGCGCCGAGCGGGTGAGCGGGGGTGATCTCCGCCAGCGCGAGGGCGCCGTCGATGCCGACGCCTCGCGGCGCGACGATGCGGAGCCCGGAGCCGTCATCGAGCTCATCGACGAAGGCGGCATGAAGTGTCTGCGACGAGAACACGCCGCCGATCGCGCACACGTCGAACGTCGCTTCGTCGGTGCGTACGCGGCCGACGGCGGTTCTCGCACTGTGCGCGAGCTCGTGTGCCGCCCGGCGGGCGATGTCCCGAGCGACCTGATCGCCGGCATCCGCTGCCGCGGCGACCTCGCGGGCGAGGGAAGCCACCACCCGCACTCGGTCGTGATCGGCCTGCAGTGCCATGTACGCCTGCGTCAGATCCGGCCACCGCGAGACGGCGGCGTCCGTCAGAGCCGTGGCGGGACCTCGTCCGTCGTAGGCGCGCATGACGGCGTCGAGAGCCTCGCGGCCGATCCAGTAGCCGCTGCCGGCGTCGCCCATGATCCAGCCCCAGCCGTCGACCCGCGCGGTGTCGGATTCGCCGACGGCGAGAGTGACGACACCGGTGCCGGCGGCGACGACTGCTCCATGCCGATCGCCGAGGGCGCCGAGGAACGACGTCGTCGAGTCGTGCGCGAGCATCGTGGCGCGGACGCCGTCGCCCTGGATGAGAGCGAGCAGAGCATCGGCATCGGCATCGCGATCGGTCAGCCCCGAGATGCCGGCGGTCACGACATCGAGCTCGGCGCCCGTTCGTGCGAGCGTGTCCTTCACCACCTGGGCGAGCTGTGGAAGCAGCGGGGTCCCGGTGTGGATCCCGTGGAACGCCAGGTCTTCCCGGCGCTGCCCATCGCTCACCCGCACCTTGATGTCGCTCTGACCCGCATCGATGGCCAACACTCGGCGCGCGTTCATCGTTCTCCTCCGCTGGCGGTGCCCGTCAGGCCCGGTACTGCTCGCGCAGGAAGGTTCCTGCCTGCGTGCCCTAAGGACAGTAGTCGTCGGTGGGCGAGTCGGCTCACCCGCTCACCAGCTGGTTCGCGGAACGCAGCACGCGCGGGTCCGAGAGCGCGTCGGCGTCGAGAGCGGCGTCGCCGTCATGACGCACGACGACGCGTCGAGTCTCCCCGGGGAGCAGGGTGAAGAGCCCGTCGTCGGGCTGCGCCGACGGGTGCACCTTGTCGGCGAGCAGACTCACGTCGCGGGCGAAGCCCTCAGCCGTGATGCTGACTTCCGTGCCGCCTTCGACGGCCTGTGCCGTGACCGACAGTCCCGCCTCTCCGAGGGTCGAGTCGCGCGGTTCGGCGAAGTACCAGACTCCGCGGGCCTCGCCGGCATCGAGCACGAGTGCTTCGTCGGCGGCATCCGTCGCCGTCGCGAACGCGTCGCCGATCGACACCGTCAGTGTGCCCCGCGGCGTGAGCGTCACCTCGGTTGTCGCGCCGGCGAGCTCGTGGCCCGCGAACGACACCCGGCGCGTGCGGAGTGCGACGCTCCAGGTCTCATCGGTGTCGTTGCTCAGGACCGCCGCCAGCCCGCCGTCACGCGGCTGCACCGTGACGACGCGCGGCGCGAAGGCGTTCTTGAGCGCGTGGTAGAGGGGCTTCACCCGCTCGGCTCCGTCGATCGCGGCCCACGAGGTGACCGGCCAGCAGTCGTTGAGCTGCCACACGACCGCACCCATCGTGTGCGGCGCGTGCGAACGGAAGTGATTGACCGCCGCGCCGACGGCGAGTGCTTGGTTGAGCTGCATCGCCCAGTGCCAGGTCTCCATGTCCGCCGGCACCCGGAAATGGGGAAGCAGCCCGTTCGTGAGTTTCACGTTGCCGTCGGTCGCCTTCTGGTGGACGATCATGCCCGGCGACTCCGGCGTCAGTGGGGCATCGACGACCGATTCGACGAGCGTCGTCCACGCCGGCGGTGCCTGCCACCCGAACTCGGCGACGAAACGCGGCGTGTGGTCGCGATAGGTGGTCCAGTCGCGCCTGTTCCACTGCTCCCACAGGTGCATGCTGCCGTGCTGCTCGTCGTTCGGGTGCGGTCCCGTCTGGCGAGCGGATGCCGCATCCCACCCGGTCTCCGGGCTGAACGGGCTGCCGGGGGCGTACGGCACATGAGGCGCGAGTTCGGAGATGATCGCGGGGAACAGCTCGTAGTAGTACGTCGCGCCCCACGTCTTGCCGTCGAGGCTCAGCTTCCAGCCCCAGTCCTCGAAGCCCCACAGATTCTCGTTGTTGCCCACGAGCTGGGCGAGCGAGGCGTGCGACGCGAGCCGCGCGACGTTCTCGCGGGCTTCGGCTTCGATCTCGGAGCGGAGGGGCTCCTCTTCGGGGTACGCCGCGCAGGCGAACAGGAAGTCCTGCCAGACGAGGAGCCCCTTCTCATCCGCGAGGTCGTAGAAATCGTCGGACTCGTACAGGCCGCCGCCCCAGACCCGGATCAGGTTGATGTTCGCATCGACCGCCTGCTGCAGGCGACGCGCGTAGCGCTCGCGGTCGACCCGCACGGGGAGGGCGTCGTCGGGGATCCAGTTGACGCCCTTCACGAAGATCGGACGGTCGTTGACGACGAGCGTGTACGGGGTGCCCGCGGCATCCGGCTCGATGTCCCACTGGACGGTCCGGAAACCGATCCGACGGGAGGTCGCGTCGATCACCGCGTCGTCCGCGACGAGCGCGATGTCCACCGTGTAGAGCGGCTGCGCGCCGTGGCCGACCGGCCACCAGCGTTCGACCGAGGCGAGGTCCACCTCGACGCGGCCGTCGCGCTCGCCGAGTGTCGACTCGGCGGTCGCGGTGCCGTCGATGCCGGGTCCTCTCACACTCAGGCGGGCGGTGAGGGGGCGGCCACCGGCATCCGCTCGTTCGAGGACGACGTCGACCGCGACGCGCCCCCCGTCGCCGTCGGGCGTCGCCACGACCCGCGTCTCGGCGAGGCGGGCCGCCGACCAC